>NZ_CP139094.1:0-70000 GCF_050817245.1 Lysinibacillus sp. FW12
GACGTCCTACTCTCACAGGGGGAAGCCCCCAACTACCATCGGCGCTAAAGAGCTTAACTTCCGTGTTCGGTATGGGAACGGGTGTGACCTCTTTGCCATCATCACTAGACTATGTTCGACCTTCAATACACGGCGTATTACTGCGTCAGCTGCTCTCGCTCAATCAGTCACGTACAATAGTACGCTCCCTCAATCACTCGATTGCTTCCTTGTTCTACTTGTGTCTTGAAGCTCTCATTTTTGAAAGTATTGTTCTTTCAAAACTGGATAAACGGTGCATTGACTGCTTCAAACAATTTGGTTAAGTCCTCGATCGATTAGTATTCGTCAGCTCCATGTGTCACCACACTTCCACCTCGAACCTATCTACCTCATCGTCTTTGAGGGATCTTACTTACTTGCGTAATGGGAAATCTCATCTTGAGGGGGGCTTCATGCTTAGATGCTTTCAGCACTTATCCCGTCCACACATAGCTACCCAGCGATGCCTTTGGCAAGACAACTGGTACACCAGCGGTGTGTCCATCCCGGTCCTCTCGTACTAAGGACAGCTCCTCTCAAATTTCCTACGCCCACGACGGATAGGGACCGAACTGTCTCACGACGTTCTGAACCCAGCTCGCGTACCGCTTTAATGGGCGAACAGCCCAACCCTTGGGACCGACTACAGCCCCAGGATGCGATGAGCCGACATCGAGGTGCCAAACCTCCCCGTCGATGTGGACTCTTGGGGGAGATAAGCCTGTTATCCCCGGGGTAGCTTTTATCCGTTGAGCGATGGCCCTTCCATGCGGAACCACCGGATCACTAAGCCCGTCTTTCGACCCTGCTCGACTTGTAGGTCTCGCAGTCAAGCTCCCTTGTGCCTTTACACTCTACGAATGATTTCCAACCATTCTGAGGGAACCTTTGGGCGCCTCCGTTACCTTTTAGGAGGCGACCGCCCCAGTCAAACTGTCCGCCTGACACTGTCTCCTGCCCCGCTAAGGGGCATGGGTTAGAATTTCAATACAACCAGGGTAGTATCCCACCGACGCCTCCTTCGAAGCTGGCGCTCCGAGATCTCTGGCTCCTACCTATCCTGTACAAGTTGTACCAAAATTCAATATCAGGCTACAGTAAAGCTCCACGGGGTCTTTCCGTCCTGTCGCGGGTAACCTGCATCTTCACAGGTACTATAATTTCACCGAGTCTCTCGTTGAGACAGTGCCCAGATCGTTACGCCTTTCGTGCGGGTCGGAACTTACCCGACAAGGAATTTCGCTACCTTAGGACCGTTATAGTTACGGCCGCCGTTTACTGGGGCTTCAATTCGCAGCTTCGCTTGCGCTAACCACTCCTCTTAACCTTCCAGCACCGGGCAGGCGTCAGCCCCTATACGTCACCTTACGGTTTTGCAGAGACCTGTGTTTTTGCTAAACAGTCGCCTGGGCCTATTCACTGCGGCTCTCATGCGCTTGCACGCTCAAGAGCACCCCTTCTCCCGAAGTTACGGGGTCATTTTGCCGAGTTCCTTAACGAGAGTTCTCTCGCACACCTTAGGATTCTCTCCTCGACTACCTGTGTCGGTTTGCGGTACGGGCACCTCTCACCTCGATAGAGGCTTTTCTTGGCAGTGTGAAATCAGGAACTTCGTCCATACGGACTCGCCATCACAGCTCAACGTTACAGTGTGCGGATTTGCCTACACACACGCCTTACTGCTTGGACGCGCATAACCAACAGCGCGCTTACCCTATCCTACTGCGTCCCCCCATTTCTCAAACGGTGAGGAGGTGGTACAGGAATATCAACCTGTTGTCCATCGCCTACGCCTGTCGGCCTCGGCTTAGGTCCCGACTAACCCTGAGCGGACGAGCCTTCCTCAGGAAACCTTAGTCATACGGTGGACGGGATTCTCACCCGTCTTTCGCTACTCATACCGGCATTCTCACTTCTAAGCGCTCCACCAGTCCTTCCGGTCTGACTTCAACGCACTTAGAACGCTCTCCTACCACTGACATCGTAGATGTCAATCCACAGCTTCGGTGAATCGTTTAGCCCCGATACATTTTCGGCGCAGCGTCACTCGACCAGTGAGCTATTACGCACTCTTTAAATGATGGCTGCTTCTAAGCCAACATCCTGGTTGTCTGTGCAACGCCACATCCTTTTCCACTTAACGATTACTTTGGGACCTTAGCTGGTGGTCTGGGCTGTTTCCCTTTTGACTACGGATCTTATCACTCGCAGTCTGACTCCCGTGTATAAATATCTGGCATTCGGAGTTTGTCTGAATTCGGTAAACCGGGATGGCCCCCTAGTCCAAACAGTGCTCTACCTCCAGTATTCTCATCACGAGGCTAGCCCTAAAGCTATTTCGGAGAGAACCAGCTATCTCCAAGTTCGATTGGAATTTCTCCGCTACCCACACCTCATCCCCGCACTTTTCAACGTGCGTGGGTTCGGGCCTCCAGTAAGTGTTACCTTACCTTCACCCTGGACATGGGTAGATCACCTGGTTTCGGGTCTACGACCACGTACTATTTCGCCCTATTCAGACTCGCTTTCGCTGCGGCTCCGCCTTCTAAAGCTTAACCTTGCACGTAATCGTAACTCGCCGGTTCATTCTACAAAAGGCACGCTATCACCCATTAACGGGCTCTAACTACTTGTAGGCACACGGTTTCAGGATCTCTTTCACTCCCCTTCCGGGGTGCTTTTCACCTTTCCCTCACGGTACTGGTTCACTATCGGTCACTAGGTAGTATTTAGCCTTGGGAGATGGTCCTCCCGGATTCCGACGGAATTTCACGTGTTCCGCCGTACTCAGGATCCACTCAGGAGAGAACGAACTTTCGACTACAGGGCTTTTACCTGCTCTGGCGGACCTTTCCAAGTCGCTTCATCTAACTCGCTCTTTTGTAACTCCGTATAGAGTGTCCTACAACCCCAAGAGGCAAGCCTCTTGGTTTGGGCTCTTCCCGTTTCGCTCGCCGCTACTCAGGGAATCGATTTTTCTTTCTCTTCCTCCAGGTACTTAGATGTTTCAGTTCCCTGGGTCTGCCTTCAAGACGCTATGTATTCACGTCAAGATACTACGCGATTAAACGTAGTGGGTTCCCCCATTCGGAAATCTCCGGATCAAAGCTCACTTACAGCTCCCCGAAGCATATCGGTGTTAGTGCCGTCCTTCTTCGGCTCCTAGTGCCAAGGCATTCGCCGTGCGCCCTTAATAACTTAACCAAGTTATTAAGCCTATAAAAAACTTAAAAAATAAATGTGTTTGTTACAATTTCAATGTCGTTTTATCCAGTTTTCAAAGAACAAAATTGGTGGAGCCTAGCGGGATCGAACCGCTGACCTCCTGCGTGCAAGGCAGGCGCTCTCCCAGCTGAGCTAAGGCCCCAAGAGGTATATATGGTGGGCCTAAATGGACTCGAACCATCGACCTCACGCTTATCAGGCGTGCGCTCTAACCAGCTGAGCTATAGGCCCTCTTGGAAGTTTTATAATATTTCATAAACCTTCAAAACTGAACGCAAAACGTAATCTTACAAACCCAAGGTTTGTATTCCGAAATAATCCTTAGAAAGGAGGTGATCCAGCCGCACCTTCCGATACGGCTACCTTGTTACGACTTCACCCCAATCATCTATCCCACCTTCGGCGGCTGGCTCCAAAAGGTTACCTCACCGACTTCGGGTGTTACAAACTCTCGTGGTGTGACGGGCGGTGTGTACAAGGCCCGGGAACGTATTCACCGCGGCATGCTGATCCGCGATTACTAGCGATTCCGGCTTCATGTAGGCGAGTTGCAGCCTACAATCCGAACTGAGAACGACTTTATCGGATTAGCTCCCTCTCGCGAGTTGGCAACCGTTTGTATCGTCCATTGTAGCACGTGTGTAGCCCAGGTCATAAGGGGCATGATGATTTGACGTCATCCCCACCTTCCTCCGGTTTGTCACCGGCAGTCACCTTAGAGTGCCCAACTAAATGATGGCAACTAAGATCAAGGGTTGCGCTCGTTGCGGGACTTAACCCAACATCTCACGACACGAGCTGACGACAACCATGCACCACCTGTCACCGTTGCCCCCGAAGGGGAAACTATATCTCTACAGTGGTCAACGGGATGTCAAGACCTGGTAAGGTTCTTCGCGTTGCTTCGAATTAAACCACATGCTCCACCGCTTGTGCGGGCCCCCGTCAATTCCTTTGAGTTTCAGTCTTGCGACCGTACTCCCCAGGCGGAGTGCTTAATGCGTTAGCTGCAGCACTAAGGGGCGGAAACCCCCTAACACTTAGCACTCATCGTTTACGGCGTGGACTACCAGGGTATCTAATCCTGTTTGCTCCCCACGCTTTCGCGCCTCAGCGTCAGTTACAGACCAGAAAGTCGCCTTCGCCACTGGTGTTCCTCCAAATCTCTACGCATTTCACCGCTACACTTGGAATTCCACTTTCCTCTTCTGCACTCAAGTCCCCCAGTTTCCAATGACCCTCCACGGTTGAGCCGTGGGCTTTCACATCAGACTTAAAGGACCGCCTGCGCGCGCTTTACGCCCAATAATTCCGGACAACGCTTGCCACCTACGTATTACCGCGGCTGCTGGCACGTAGTTAGCCGTGGCTTTCTAATAAGGTACCGTCAAGGTACAGCCAGTTACTACTGTACTTGTTCTTCCCTTACAACAGAGTTTTACGATCCGAAAACCTTCTTCACTCACGCGGCGTTGCTCCATCAGGCTTTCGCCCATTGTGGAAGATTCCCTACTGCTGCCTCCCGTAGGAGTCTGGGCCGTGTCTCAGTCCCAGTGTGGCCGATCACCCTCTCAGGTCGGCTACGCATCGTCGCCTTGGTGAGCCGTTACCTCACCAACTAGCTAATGCGCCGCGGGCCCATCTTATAGCGACAGCCGAAACCGTCTTTCAGTGTTCCACCATGAGGTGGAACAGATTATTCGGTATTAGCCCCGGTTTCCCGGAGTTATCCCAAACTATAAGGTAGGTTGCCCACGTGTTACTCACCCGTCCGCCGCTAACGTCAAAGGAGCAAGCTCCTTCTCTGTTCGCTCGACTTGCATGTATTAGGCACGCCGCCAGCGTTCGTCCTGAGCCAGGATCAAACTCTCCATAAAAGAAATTTGATTAGCTCAAATTGTTTTGCTGGCATCAATTTTGATGTCCAAAATTTTGTTTCGTTCACTAGCCGAAACTAGTTACTTAAAACTTTATTGATTACGTTTTGCTTGTTCAGTTTTCAAGGTTCATTTAATTGAATTGGTGGAGCCTAGCGGGATCGAACCGCTGACCTCCTGCGTGCAAGGCAGGCGCTCTCCCAGCTGAGCTAAGGCCCCATAAATTTAGGAAATGGTCGGGAAGACAGGATTCGAACCTGCGACCCCTTGGTCCCAAACCAAGTGCTCTACCAAGCTGAGCTACTTCCCGTTCGTTCTTTTGGCGCGCCCGACAGGAGTCGAACCCATAACCTTCTGATCCGTAGTCAGACGCTCTATCCAATTGAGCTACGGGCGCATAATAATGGTGCCGAGGACCGGAATCGAACCGGTACGGTAGTCACCTACCGCAGGATTTTAAGTCCTGTGCGTCTGCCAGTTCCGCCACCCCGGCACATTTGGAGCGGAAGACGAGGTTCGAACTCGCGACCCCCACCTTGGCAAGGTGGTGTTCTACCACTGAACTACTTCCGCATGTGCATAAGTTTTTTTATCTGGCAATGAAAATAATGGTGCGGGTGAAGGGAGTCGAACCCCCACGCCTTGCGGCGCTAGATCCTAAGTCTAGTGCGTCTGCCAATTCCGCCACACCCGCTTATTATTATTTCAAAATGGTGAGCCATGAAGGACTCGAACCTTCGACCCTCTGATTAAAAGTCAGATGCTCTACCAACTGAGCTAATGGCTCGAAAAAATGGTGCCGGCTATAGGAATCGAACCCACGACCTACTGATTACAAGTCAGTTGCTCTACCTGCTGAGCTAAACCGGCATATGGTGGAGGATGACGGGCTCGAACCGCCGACCCCCTGCTTGTAAGGCAGGTGCTCTCCCAGCTGAGCTAATCCTCCTGGGTATTATGCCTAGCGACGTCCTACTCTCGCAGGGGGAAGCCCCCAACTACCATCGGCGCTAAAGAGCTTAACTTCCGTGTTCGGTATGGGAACGGGTGTGACCTCTTTGCCATCATCACTAGACTTTTTAAAAGACAAGATTTATTATAACATATTTCGTTATAAATACAAGCTTTTTTTAAAACTTTCTTGTTCTTTCAAAACTGGATAAACGGTGCATTGACTGCTTCAAACAATTTGGTTAAGTCCTCGATCGATTAGTATTCGTCAGCTCCATGTGTCACCACACTTCCACCTCGAACCTATCTACCTCATCGTCTTTGAGGGATCTTACTTACTTGCGTAATGGGAAATCTCATCTTGAGGGGGGCTTCATGCTTAGATGCTTTCAGCACTTATCCCGTCCACACATAGCTACCCAGCGATGCCTTTGGCAAGACAACTGGTACACCAGCGGTGTGTCCATCCCGGTCCTCTCGTACTAAGGACAGCTCCTCTCAAATTTCCTACGCCCACGACGGATAGGGACCGAACTGTCTCACGACGTTCTGAACCCAGCTCGCGTACCGCTTTAATGGGCGAACAGCCCAACCCTTGGGACCGACTACAGCCCCAGGATGCGATGAGCCGACATCGAGGTGCCAAACCTCCCCGTCGATGTGGACTCTTGGGGGAGATAAGCCTGTTATCCCCGGGGTAGCTTTTATCCGTTGAGCGATGGCCCTTCCATGCGGAACCACCGGATCACTAAGCCCGTCTTTCGACCCTGCTCGACTTGTAGGTCTCGCAGTCAAGCTCCCTTGTGCCTTTACACTCTACGAATGATTTCCAACCATTCTGAGGGAACCTTTGGGCGCCTCCGTTACCTTTTAGGAGGCGACCGCCCCAGTCAAACTGTCCGCCTGACACTGTCTCCTGCCCCGCTAAGGGGCATGGGTTAGAATTTCAATACAACCAGGGTAGTATCCCACCGACGCCTCCTTCGAAGCTGGCGCTCCGAGATCTCTGGCTCCTACCTATCCTGTACAAGTTGTACCAAAATTCAATATCAGGCTACAGTAAAGCTCCACGGGGTCTTTCCGTCCTGTCGCGGGTAACCTGCATCTTCACAGGTACTATAATTTCACCGAGTCTCTCGTTGAGACAGTGCCCAGATCGTTACGCCTTTCGTGCGGGTCGGAACTTACCCGACAAGGAATTTCGCTACCTTAGGACCGTTATAGTTACGGCCGCCGTTTACTGGGGCTTCAATTCGCAGCTTCGCTTGCGCTAACCACTCCTCTTAACCTTCCAGCACCGGGCAGGCGTCAGCCCCTATACGTCACCTTACGGTTTTGCAGAGACCTGTGTTTTTGCTAAACAGTCGCCTGGGCCTATTCACTGCGGCTCTCATGCGCTTGCACGCTCAAGAGCACCCCTTCTCCCGAAGTTACGGGGTCATTTTGCCGAGTTCCTTAACGAGAGTTCTCTCGCACACCTTAGGATTCTCTCCTCGACTACCTGTGTCGGTTTGCGGTACGGGCACCTCTCACCTCGATAGAGGCTTTTCTTGGCAGTGTGAAATCAGGAACTTCGTCCATACGGACTCGCCATCACAGCTCAACGTTACAGTGTGCGGATTTGCCTACACACACGCCTTACTGCTTGGACGCGCATAACCAACAGCGCGCTTACCCTATCCTACTGCGTCCCCCCATTTCTCAAACGGTGAGGAGGTGGTACAGGAATATCAACCTGTTGTCCATCGCCTACGCCTGTCGGCCTCGGCTTAGGTCCCGACTAACCCTGAGCGGACGAGCCTTCCTCAGGAAACCTTAGTCATACGGTGGACGGGATTCTCACCCGTCTTTCGCTACTCATACCGGCATTCTCACTTCTAAGCGCTCCACCAGTCCTTCCGGTCTGACTTCAACGCACTTAGAACGCTCTCCTACCACTGACATCGTAGATGTCAATCCACAGCTTCGGTGAATCGTTTAGCCCCGATACATTTTCGGCGCAGCGTCACTCGACCAGTGAGCTATTACGCACTCTTTAAATGATGGCTGCTTCTAAGCCAACATCCTGGTTGTCTGTGCAACGCCACATCCTTTTCCACTTAACGATTACTTTGGGACCTTAGCTGGTGGTCTGGGCTGTTTCCCTTTTGACTACGGATCTTATCACTCGCAGTCTGACTCCCGTGTATAAATATCTGGCATTCGGAGTTTGTCTGAATTCGGTAAACCGGGATGGCCCCCTAGTCCAAACAGTGCTCTACCTCCAGTATTCTCATCACGAGGCTAGCCCTAAAGCTATTTCGGAGAGAACCAGCTATCTCCAAGTTCGATTGGAATTTCTCCGCTACCCACACCTCATCCCCGCACTTTTCAACGTGCGTGGGTTCGGGCCTCCAGTAAGTGTTACCTTACCTTCACCCTGGACATGGGTAGATCACCTGGTTTCGGGTCTACGACCACGTACTATTTCGCCCTATTCAGACTCGCTTTCGCTGCGGCTCCGCCTTCTAAAGCTTAACCTTGCACGTAATCGTAACTCGCCGGTTCATTCTACAAAAGGCACGCTATCACCCATTAACGGGCTCTAACTACTTGTAGGCACACGGTTTCAGGATCTCTTTCACTCCCCTTCCGGGGTGCTTTTCACCTTTCCCTCACGGTACTGGTTCACTATCGGTCACTAGGTAGTATTTAGCCTTGGGAGATGGTCCTCCCGGATTCCGACGGAATTTCACGTGTTCCGCCGTACTCAGGATCCACTCAGGAGAGAACGAACTTTCGACTACAGGGCTTTTACCTGCTCTGGCGGACCTTTCCAAGTCGCTTCATCTAACTCGCTCTTTTGTAACTCCGTATAGAGTGTCCTACAACCCCAAGAGGCAAGCCTCTTGGTTTGGGCTCTTCCCGTTTCGCTCGCCGCTACTCAGGGAATCGATTTTTCTTTCTCTTCCTCCAGGTACTTAGATGTTTCAGTTCCCTGGGTCTGCCTTCAAGACGCTATGTATTCACGTCAAGATACTACGCGATTAAACGTAGTGGGTTCCCCCATTCGGAAATCTCCGGATCAAAGCTCACTTACAGCTCCCCGAAGCATATCGGTGTTAGTGCCGTCCTTCTTCGGCTCCTAGTGCCAAGGCATTCGCCGTGCGCCCTTAATAACTTAACCAAGTTATTAAGCCTATAAAAAACTTAAAAAATAAATGTGTTTGTTACAATTTCAATGTCGTTTTATCCAGTTTTCAAAGAACAAGTTTTGAAGTATTTCATTCGGAAGAATGAACCTTCAAAACTGAACGCAAAACGTAATCTTACAAACCCAAGGTTTGTATTCCGAAATAATCCTTAGAAAGGAGGTGATCCAGCCGCACCTTCCGATACGGCTACCTTGTTACGACTTCACCCCAATCATCTATCCCACCTTCGGCGGCTGGCTCCAAAAGGTTACCTCACCGACTTCGGGTGTTACAAACTCTCGTGGTGTGACGGGCGGTGTGTACAAGGCCCGGGAACGTATTCACCGCGGCATGCTGATCCGCGATTACTAGCGATTCCGGCTTCATGTAGGCGAGTTGCAGCCTACAATCCGAACTGAGAACGACTTTATCGGATTAGCTCCCTCTCGCGAGTTGGCAACCGTTTGTATCGTCCATTGTAGCACGTGTGTAGCCCAGGTCATAAGGGGCATGATGATTTGACGTCATCCCCACCTTCCTCCGGTTTGTCACCGGCAGTCACCTTAGAGTGCCCAACTAAATGATGGCAACTAAGATCAAGGGTTGCGCTCGTTGCGGGACTTAACCCAACATCTCACGACACGAGCTGACGACAACCATGCACCACCTGTCACCGTTGCCCCCGAAGGGGAAACTATATCTCTACAGTGGTCAACGGGATGTCAAGACCTGGTAAGGTTCTTCGCGTTGCTTCGAATTAAACCACATGCTCCACCGCTTGTGCGGGCCCCCGTCAATTCCTTTGAGTTTCAGTCTTGCGACCGTACTCCCCAGGCGGAGTGCTTAATGCGTTAGCTGCAGCACTAAGGGGCGGAAACCCCCTAACACTTAGCACTCATCGTTTACGGCGTGGACTACCAGGGTATCTAATCCTGTTTGCTCCCCACGCTTTCGCGCCTCAGCGTCAGTTACAGACCAGAAAGTCGCCTTCGCCACTGGTGTTCCTCCAAATCTCTACGCATTTCACCGCTACACTTGGAATTCCACTTTCCTCTTCTGCACTCAAGTCCCCCAGTTTCCAATGACCCTCCACGGTTGAGCCGTGGGCTTTCACATCAGACTTAAAGGACCGCCTGCGCGCGCTTTACGCCCAATAATTCCGGACAACGCTTGCCACCTACGTATTACCGCGGCTGCTGGCACGTAGTTAGCCGTGGCTTTCTAATAAGGTACCGTCAAGGTACAGCCAGTTACTACTGTACTTGTTCTTCCCTTACAACAGAGTTTTACGATCCGAAAACCTTCTTCACTCACGCGGCGTTGCTCCATCAGGCTTTCGCCCATTGTGGAAGATTCCCTACTGCTGCCTCCCGTAGGAGTCTGGGCCGTGTCTCAGTCCCAGTGTGGCCGATCACCCTCTCAGGTCGGCTACGCATCGTCGCCTTGGTGAGCCGTTACCTCACCAACTAGCTAATGCGCCGCGGGCCCATCTTATAGCGACAGCGAGATGCCGTCTTTCAGTGTTCCACCATGAGGTGGAACAGATTATTCGGTATTAGCCCCGGTTTCCCGGAGTTATCCCAAACTATAAGGTAGGTTGCCCACGTGTTACTCACCCGTCCGCCGCTAACGTCAAAGGAGCAAGCTCCTTCTCTGTTCGCTCGACTTGCATGTATTAGGCACGCCGCCAGCGTTCGTCCTGAGCCAGGATCAAACTCTCCATAAAAAGAAATTTGATTAGCTCAAATTGTTTTGCTGGCATCAATTTTGATGTCCAAAATTTTGTTTTGTTCACTAGCCGAAACTAGTTACTTAAAACTTTATTGATTACGTTTTGCTTGTTCAGTTTTCAAGGTTCATTTTGTTAACCATCTCATCGACAGCAACTTTTAAATTATAACATATTTCGTTTTTCGTTGTCAACATCTTTTTTAAAAAGTTTTTAAGTCCGAAGAGACAACTCTTAAACTATATCATAATCATTTTCGTAAGTCAACATCTTTTTCATCTAAATTTCTTTGATGTTGTTTCTTGCATCGTCTTAACGACAAGTAATAATTTATCATGTTAACTTAGACATCGCAAGTGTTTTTTTAAACAAAATCTACTTTATTTAAAAATAACGAATTAATAAGCTATTTTACGCATTTACGAGAATACGGAAATTATATATTCTCCTTTGCCCACTTAATTATTTGTTTTACTATACATCTCTTTCTTTCAAATCACAACATTTTATCCTACTATTTTTCAAATCAAAAGTGCATTACAGTTTACTATATAAGAAAACCTCTAGAAAACTAAAGGCTTTCGATAGAGCAAATGTTATTGTGTCGTTCATTTCATACAAACTTTTTTCATTCAAGGCAACAACGTATTTACATGTACACGTTTTATATGTACCGTATCGAAAATAAGCGCTAAAGTGCTTTTACTACACTTTAGCGCTTATTTCTATTATGTCCTATTTTAAATCGTCACTTTGAGGATCAACTATATTTAAGCACCATAAGAAATTATCCCAAGCGGAATACCAGCCACTGAAAATTTCCGACGAATCATCCCAACGCACGTCGAATTTCTTCTGACCGTCTATCTCCACTAAATATAATGTAAGGTTTTCGTCTTTCTTAGCCACTACTAATTTCATACCATGCTCAAGTTCTTCTTCAGTAAATGGAACATCAGAAACTGATCGTAATTGTGCCTGTTCAAACACTTGTTTGTTAATAATTTTGTAATTCATTATAAGCCCCCAATAAAATACTTCTTTTTTTACTTAGTAATTTAAAAAACATAGAACTATAAAAGTATAACCTAAATTTAATCAACCTTTAAACAACTTAATTTTTTTCAAAGCATAAAAAAAGAGAACCCACTTATCCCGTGAATTCTCCTCTTTATTTATTTCTTTTGTTTTATTGCTCTATGAAAAAAACCAACTACTTTGTAATATGGCGCATTGTTGGGAACAATAATACGTCACGAATTGATGGTGAATTTGTAAGGAGCATAATTAAACGGTCAATACCGATTCCTAAACCACCTGTTGGAGGCATACCGTATTCCAACGCTTCAATGAAATCATTGTCCATTTCATGTGCCTCATCGTTACCTGCCGCTTTTTCTGCTAATTGTGCTTCAAAACGTTGGCGTTGGTCGATAGGATCATTTAGCTCTGTGAAGGCATTTGCATGCTCACGACGAACGATAAATAACTCAAAGCGATCTGTGAAACGCTCGTCCTCTGGATTTTTCTTCGCTAGAGGAGAGATTTCTACTGGGTGGCCATATACAAATGTAGGTTGTACAAGTGTCTCTTCTACCTTTTGTTCAAAGAATTCATTGATAATATGACCTACTTCATGAACATCTTTTACTTCTACTCCATGCTCTTTAGCAAGTGTTTGAGCTTGTTCTTTTGTCATTGGCTGCCAGAAGTCCACACCAGTTGCCTCTTTTACAGCGTCTACCATATGAACTCGTTTCCAGCCTACTGCAAGGTTGATCTCATCTTCTCCATATTGAACCGTTGTTGTACCAAGCACTTCTTGAGCAACATGTGCAATAAGGTTTTCAGTTAGAGACATGATATCTTGATAATCAGCATATGCTTCATATAGCTCAATCATTGTAAACTCTGGATTGTGACGTGTAGAGATTCCTTCGTTACGGAACACACGACCAATTTCGTAAACCTTTTCTAAACCACCAACTATTAAACGTTTTAAATGCAATTCGATGGCGATTCGCATATATAATTCCATATCAAGTGCATTATGATGCGTAATAAATGGACGAGCAGCTGCGCCACCAGCAATTGTATGAAGCATTGGTGTTTCTACTTCTAAATATCCAGCGTTATCTAAATAATTTCGGATTGCACGGATAATTTTAGAACGAGTGATAAACGTTTTTTTGCTATCTTCATTTGTCATTAGATCTAAATAACGTTGGCGATAACGTTGCTCAACATCCTGTAAGCCGTGGAATTTCTCCGGCATAGGACGTAAAGCTTTTGTAAGGAATGTGAAGTCCTCAGCTTTTACTGAAAGCTCTCCAACTTGCGTACGGAATACATTTCCACGTACACCTACGATATCCCCTAAGTCAGCCTGTTTAAACAACTCATATGCTTCTTCACCTACATGATCTTGGCGAACATAAATTTGGATTTGTCCTGCTAAATCTTGAATATGGGCAAAACCAGCTTTTCCTTTACCGCGTTTCGTCATAATACGTCCCGCAATAATCACCTCTTGAAGGTTTTCTTCAAGTTGTTCTTTTGTTTGGTCTGCAAATTGTTCACGTACTTCTGCAGATAAATGTGTACGCTCAAAACGGCTTCCAAATGGATCTTGTCCGTTTTCTAGTATCGTCGTCATTTTTTGGCGTCTCACCAATAGCTGATCATTTAATTCTTCTATATTTGACACTTGTTTCACTCCTTAAGTAAATTGTCCGTGTTTACGTCCATAATATTTCTATTGTACACAATTTTAGTGCTGTAATCATCTCTTTCAGTTTATTTTCAATTCAACACAAGATGATTAATAATTCTAAAAATTAAAGTCAGCACAAAAAGGCGTCTCTTATAATAGTGAGACGCCATAAAAAACTATATTATTAATTCTTTTGCTTCAGGAACGATTAAATTAGATTCGACCTCTTCATATTCCTGTACAAGACTATTTAATAGTACACGAAGATCCGCTGCTGTTTCAGTTTGATTAATCGCATTACGCGCTTTACCATTACCGCGAATTCCTTTTAAGTACCATGAAGCATGTTTACGCATTTCACGTACTGCTATTCCTTCGCCCTTTAACTGGAGTAAACGTTCAAAGTGCAATAGACATACATCTATCTTTTCACGGATACTCGGTTCTTCCTTTAGCTCACCAGTTTCTAGGTATTGAACGGTACGATAAATCATCCATGGATTACCTAATGCTGCACGACCAATCATAACAGCATCTACTCCTGTTGTATCGAGCATCCGTTTAGCATCTTGTGGCGTTTCCACGTCACCATTACCAAGCACAGGAATCTTCACGTTGTCCTTTACTTGGCGAATGATATCCCAATTCGCCTTACCCTCGTACATTTGTACACGAGTACGTCCATGGACTGCTACTGCAGAGGCACCTGCACGCTCAACAGCTTGTGCATTTTCAATGGCAAAAATATGCTCATCATCCCAGCCAATACGCATTTTTACGCTGACAGGTTTTTTAACTGCATCAACAACAGCTGCCACCATTTCATATACTTTATTTGGATCTAATAACAAGCGAGCTCCTGCTTCACATTTTATAATTTTATTAACTGGGCACCCCATGTTGATATCAATAATATCAGCAGTAGTATTTTCATCCACATACTTCGCCGCTTCCACTAAGGTTGCTTTATCTCCACCAAAAATTTGTAGTGACAGAGGATTTTCACGTTCATCGATATAAAGCATACCTAATGTTTTCTCATTTTTTTGGACAATGCCCTTATCACTAATCATTTCGGCATAGACAAGCCCTGCTCCGAACTCTTTAACTGTTAATCGGAAAGCAGAGTTACAAATCCCTGCCATGGGCGCTAAAACTACTCGATTGTCCATAACAATATCGCCAATTTGAAATGGCTTCTCTGTTGTATGACTCAACGTTGTCTTCCTCCTCTAAAGGCTCTTTCCTCTTCTTCGCTATCTATGTTAATGCTGTGCATTAAAATTCATTGATACTGTATTTCTATAGCTTAATGTACCGTCGAAGGTTCTTTAAACGTTTTCCATAAGGTTACACCTTCATTTTCGCAATCCATTTGCTGCAACAGATTATGTGCTTGTTGTAGTTGTTCACCAAGAGGTGATGGTGTAATCTCAACTAAGGGTACTAAGACAAACGCTCGCTCGTACATTCTTGGATGGGGAACAATTAAGCTCTCAGTTTTAATATTTTCGTGATTGTAAAGCAAAATGTCAAGGTCAATGATTCGTGGGCCCCAGCGGAATTCTCTTATACGCCCTAATTCCTGTTCAATTGATTGGCAAATCTCCAACATATCAGCAGATGAGACATTCGTTTTTATATGAACAGCTATATTTAAAAAATCTGCCTGATCTGTGTACCCCACTGCAGCTGTTTCATAAACAGATGAAATACGAACAACCTCAATATTACTTTTTTCCTTTAATAGGGCAACGGCATGCTGAAGATTCTCATATCTCTCTCCCATATTAGTTCCGATAGATAGGTAGACATCCTTCATTAGAAATCACCTCTCGTTACCTCAACAGACACCTCTTTATAATAACCATGAATAGGTGGGTCTGGTTTAATTAGCTCTACTCGAACGCCCTTTACTTTATCAGGGTAGGTTGTTAATACTGCATTCGCTATTTTCACAACAAGAGCTTCAATAAGCTTTAATGGATCGCCCTCTACGATATCACGACATATCGCATATACCTCTGCATAATTGACTGTATAAGAGAGATCATCAGTTTCCCCAGCCTTTGTCATATCTACAGCAAGAGAAACATTTGCTCTGAAGCGTTGACCAAGAGTCGTTTCTGCTGCTAATACACCATGATAGCCGTAAAACTGCATGTCCTTTAAGTGAATATAATCCATCACGCTTCCTCCTTAAACAAACGTTTTCCTACTAAAATATCAGTCATATGCGTGGCACGTGCCATTTCTTTTACATCATGAACTCTTATCATATGACAACCCTTTTCAATACCGTAAACTACTGTTGCAGCAGTCCCTTCAAGACGCTCCTCGACAGGTAGGTTCAAGACATTGCCAATCATTGATTTCCGTGATGTCGCTAATAACACTGGATAGCCCATAGCTACTAAATCCCTTAAATGTTGCATCATAGCAATATTTTGTGCAGTGTTTTTAGCAAAGCCGATACCTGGGTCTAAGATGATATGATGATCAGGAACGCCGGCTTGATGTGCAATAGCGATACTTCTTTCTAAATCCGCTTTTGCCGAGGCCCAAAAATCAATACCATAGTCCATATTTTCACGATTGTGCATTAAAATAATGGGAACATGCAAATCTGCAGCAACTTGGGCAATTTCCGGCTCCGCTTTTGCTCCCCATATATCATTAATGATGTGTGCCCCCGCTTCAATTGCGGCACGTGCTACATTTGCTTTATACGTATCAACGGAAATAATCGCCTTTACTTCTTTGGCTAACGCTTGAATAACAGGTACGATCCGTGCAATCTCATCTTCATCTGAAATTCGTTCATACCCTGGACGAGTAGATTCCCCACCAACGTCAATTATTTTAGCTCCATCAGCAACCATTTTTTTCGCTTGAGCAACAGCAGCTTCAACATTGTTATACTTGCCACCATCTGAGAAGGAATCTGGTGTAACATTTAGAATGCCCATAACAAATGTTTCTTTTGTATAGTCTAATGTAATACCATTAATGGTTAATGGTTTCGTATATTTTTCTAGCATGAAAACGCTCCTTCTATCCTTGCTCCACTTCTTGAACAAATGCTTCATGTAAACACGAATAAATTGGCCCTTTATTGCCTAAAAATTGTAGGTTTTCTAAGCTACTTATAGGCACAAGCTCTTGCACAGAATTGGTAATGAAGCATTCTGTACTTCGTAGTAACTCTTCTTTTGTATAAAAGCCTTCCATCACCTTAAGACCAAGAGCATTGGCCTTCTCTAAGACCCATGCTCGAATAATCCCTGGTAAAATGCCTGTCTCTAAAGAAGGCGTATATAGTATATCATTTTTTACCCAAAAAACATTTGATGTTACCCCTTCAGCTACATAACCCTCTTGCGTTAAAAAGAAACCTTCTTGCTGTGCCAATGACGGCATTTCAAAGCGACCGAGTACGTTATTGCCATAATGATGTGATTTAACACGTAATCCTTGTTCAGGTGTATTGCGTGGAGTTGAAAGCCATTGGGCTATTTTCTCAGTCCCCCGCGGTATGTCCTGAAGTTCTTTACGAAAGATGATGACATTGGGTTGTTTATATTCGGTTGGCTGTAGTCCAATATTATGCTCTCCAGCTGATACATTTAAACGGAAGTAGCCATCTTGCCCGCCTGCAAGTTCATTTAATTGCTGCACTACCTCTAGTAAAACATTTTCAGGATAGGTTAAATGAATGTGGTATTGTGATAATGCAAGCTGTAATCTTTCCATATGTTCTTCCCAGCCAAATACCTGACCTCCATATGTCCGAAACGTTTCAAAAAAACCCAATCCGTACAAAAATCCATGATCAAATGGAGAAATACGCAAATCCCGTGCAGCCACATAGTGCCCATTCATCCAGCATTGCATCTATTTCACCCCTTCGACGTGGGTTTCTATAAATTGGCGAAGGAGTCTTTTACCTTGCTCAGTCATAATGGATTCTGGATGATATTGTACACCCTCAATTGGATATTCTTTATGACGTAGCCCCATAATTTCTCCCTCCTCAGTCCAAGCTGTGATTTCAAGACAAGCTGGTAATGTCTCTTTCTCTACAATAAGGGAGTGGTAGCGAGTCGCCAGGAATGGATTTGGCATGCCTTTATGCAAACCTACTTCAGCGTGGAGTACAGGTGATGTCTTTCCGTGCATTAGACGCTCGGCCCGTATGACATTGCCGCCAAATACCTGTGCAAGCGCCTGATGACCAAGACAAACACCCAAAATCGGAATATTTCCTGCGAAATATTTAATAATGTTCAAGCTTTCACCTGCTTCATTTGGGCTACATGGTCCCGGTGAAATAACAATTATATCTGGTGCTAGTTGTTCTATCTCCTCTACCGTTATAACATCATTGCGCTTCACCACTATCTCATGACCAAATTCACCCAAATATTGGACGATATTATAGATAAAAGAATCATAATTATCAATCATTAAAATCATTTTGCTCGCTCCTCTGCCATTGCCTTTGCCTGCCACATTGCCTTCGCTTTATTTAACGATTCCTGATACTCTCTTTCGGGAACAGAGTCAATGACAATGCCTGCCCCTGCCTGGATATGTGAAACTCCATCTTTTATAAACGCTGTCCGAATGACAATATTAAACTCCATGTCACCTGTAAAGCCGAGCCAACCAATCGAACCTGTATATAAACCACGGCGCACAGGCTCTAGTTCCTCAATAATTTCCATAGTGCGGATCTTCGGAGCTCCTGTAATTGTCCCTCCTGGGAACATTGCACGAATAACATCCGCATTTGTTTTACCTTCCGCTATTTCGCCTCGTACATTCGACACAATATGCATTACATGAGAATAGCGCTCAATGACCATAAACTCGTCCACTTCCACTGTTCCATAGGTTGACACCCGACCTAAATCATTGCGCTCTAAATCCACTAGCATCACATGCTCAGCACGTTCTTTATCATTATCAATTAATTCTTGTGCTAATGCTAAATCTTCCGCCTCTGATTTCCCTCTTGGTCGAGTACCAGCAATTGGCCTTGTAGATAATTCATTTCCATGGCGTTTGACTAATAACTCCGGGGATCCAGAAACAACAGCAAAATCTGGTGCTTCAATATAAGCCATGTACGGTGATGGATTAAATGCTCGTAATGCCTCATAGACATCCATAGCTGAAGCATTTAATTTCTTGGACTGTCGAACAGACAAATTCACTTGAAACACATCACCCTGTGCTATATAGGTTTGTATTTTTTTTACGGCTGCCTCAAAATCTGTTCCAGCAAATGAAACAAGTAGTTCATTTTCATCATTGATAACTTCTACAGCGTTTGTTTTTTCAAATTTTCGCGTAGCTAGTCCATCTTGTGCTGCAACCTGCCAGTTATGAGCCCACTGTTCCAAGTTAACATCACTTTCGTCTATCTTCATAAGCGTCACTATATTGGTCTTCACATCATGCACTGCCCAGCAATCAAATATATAAAAATAGTTGTCTGGTATTTCTAAGTCATTCTTCGCTGTATTAGGAAGCACTTCAATTTTACGTGCATAATCATATGTGACAAATCCAATGGCTCCCCCTTGAAAAACAGGAAGCTCCGCATGATAAGGAATTTTATATTCTGCCACGAGCTCTTCCAGTAAGGCCAGAGATTCACCCTGTAAAACTTCGTGTCTACCATTTCTCCAATTGACTGACAGTCCATCCTCTACCGATTGTGCAATGGCTAATGGATTCCAAGCAGCAATCGTAAAATGTCCACCACGTCCACTTTCTAAAAATACATGTGCTTGTTGTGTCTCTGTTTGTTTCTTGTAGCTATAAAAAAATGAATCTGCATCCATCGTTAATGTTTTCGTAAGTATAGTCTTCAAGTCTTCTTTCCCCTTTAAACATATGATGTGATTCCATCTTAACTTGAATAGTACATAGAAGCGAATATTTTTATAATTTTAATAGTGTCCATTTCTAGGCATTAAAAAGGACCCCTTTTATAAAGGAGTCCTAACATAAAAATTAAAAATTAATCTTCAAATTGGTATAAAGGTGTTGATAGATAACGCTCACCGTTTGAAGGAACGATCGCAAGAACATTTGAACCCTTACCTAAACGTTTTGCTGCTTCAATTGCAGCATAGATAGCAGCACCAGATGAGATACCACATAAAATCCCTTCTTCACGAGCCACTTTACGCGCTACTTCAAAAGCAATCTCATTTTCAACAGGGAATACTGAAGAATAGATGTCAGTATCTAATACTGCTGGAACAAATCCAGCACCAATACCTTGAATTTTATGTGGCCCTGGTTGACCACCAGAAAGTACTGGTGAATCCTTTGGCTCAACTGCAATGATTTCAATGTTTGGATACTTTTCTTTTAATACAGCACCAGCACCCGTAATTGTACCACCCGTACCAACACCAGCTACAAATGCATCTAGTGTTAGACCATCAAATGCTTCTACAATTTCAGGACCAGTTGTTAGACGGTGAATAACAGCGTTCGCTGGGTTTGTAAATTGTTGTGGCAGGAAGTAGCCGTGCTCTGCAGATAATTCTTCTGCTTTAGCGATTGCACCTTTCATACCTGCTGGACCTGGAGTTAACACTAGCTCTGCGCCATAAGCTCGTAAAAGGTTACGACGCTCTAAGCTCATTGTTTCTGGCATAACTAAAATGGCTTTATATCCTTTAGCAGCTGCAATCATTGCAAGACCAATACCTGTATTACCGGATGTCGGCTCAATAATTGTACCGCCAGGTTTTAATGTCCCATCTTTTTCGGCCGCCTCAATCATTGCTAAGGCTAAACGGTCTTTTACTGAACTACCTGGATTAAAATATTCTAATTTTACATATACAGTACCTTCATTTTCACTTGTTGCATGATTTAATTTTACGATTGGTGTTTTACCAACTAATTCAGCTACTGAGTTTGCTATTTTACTCATTTAATAATCCACTCCCAATCCCTACTATTTTTATAGGTTTTACTTATTTTGTATTTTATCAATTTTTCCATTCGATTGTCAATAAATAAACCGTATATTTTCAGAATATTTATCTGATACTTTGTTTTTAAATAAAGATAAAAAGAATCTGCCTCTTTTATTTGGGTTTGTCACTACAAATGCCTGCAAGTTTGATCAGACTCGTTGTACCCACAAAAAATTGCAGACTCTTTTCGTTTATCACTTTTCCTTTTTAGACTCACCATAATACCAAGTAGCATTAAATTCAGACCAAAATGCTTCTGGTGTTACGGATTGTGGTAATTGCTCTAAAGCCAATTCCCGCTCTATATGTTCTTTCACATCGTCATATGTAAAGGATTGTCCTTCTAATACCTCTTGCACTTGAACAATTCCGTAATGACCATTATCTAATTTAAAGGCCTTACTTACCTCTTTTGTCTTAAGAGATTTCACAGCATTAATAATTGCGGGGTCTATATTTTCCTGATTCTCTGTAAGGTAGCCAATATCTCCCCCTAGACTAGCTGAGGCACTATCAACGGAAATTTCACGTGCCAGCACCATAAAATCAGAGCCATTTTTTAATTCACCCAATGCTTCGTCAGCAGCCTTTTTTGAATCGACTTCAATAAAATTGGTACGATAGCTTGTTTTTGTATTATATAATCCTTGATTTTCCTCATAATACTTTTCAACACTTTCTTCTTCTATCACTACGTCCTTTGTGAGTACTTTATCCAATATAAGCTGTGATCGAATTTTTTGGCGTAGCTGCTCTGCTGAAAGATTTTGCATGGCCGTATCAAACTTATCTTGAGCAGAACGCATTAGCGCTAGTTCAAGGTCAATTTCTTTGTCTGTAACTTTTATTTTATATGTTTTAGCTGCCTTTTCCATGACCGATTCATTCACTAAATTTTGGAGTGTTTCTTTACCATATCGTTCTTCCATGGCAATCATCCATTCTTGGCGTGTAATTACATCCCCGTCAATGGTAGCGACCTGCTCATCGCTACCAATTTCCTGACCTTTATTCGGGATCAACCAACTAATGAACCACAAAATATTTCCTAATAACAAAATCGATATAACAGCTAAAGCAGGTTTTGTCTTTAAACGACGTTGCATTAAAGGCGTTTGGTTTGGTGATACAGTGGTTGAGGGTCTTCGATTACGCGTTGAGCTCATCGATAAACCCTTCTAACTCATCTTTAGAGAAGCTGTATTTTTCTAAGCAGAAATGACACTCTGCTTCAGCTCCGCCATCCTCTTCAATCATTTCTTTAATTTCTGCAGTTCCTAAACCTAAAATTGCTGCACCAAACCGCTCTTTAGAACATTGACATTTAAATTCAATTGGCATGGAATCTAAAATTTGCAGGTGACCATTTCCTAAAACAGCTTCTAGAATTTGCTCTGGCGTAAACCCTTTTTCAATCATTTTTGAAACAGGCTCTATTGTAGCAAGGTGTTGTTCAATTTCTTTGATCGTTTCTTCCTCACAACCAGGCATTAATTGTAAAATAAATCCACCAGCTGCAAGAATAGTGTTGTCTGGATTAACGAGTACACCTAATCCAACAGATGACGGTACTTGCTCAGAAGTAGCAAAATAATAAGTAAAATCTTCAGCAATTTCACCCGAAACAATTGGTGTTTGTCCAGAGAACATATCTCTTAATCCAAGATCTTTTACGATTGTAAGAGCTCCTTCTGTTCCAACACCTGCACGAACATCTAACTTACCATGTTCGTTTAAATCAAAGTGAACATGAGGATTTGTCACAAACCCACGTACTTCACCATGTGCATTACTATCAATCACCATTGGTCCAATTGGGCCATTACCCTCAATTTTTATAGTGATTTTCTCTTCGCCTTTTAACATAGCTCCCATCATGACAGCGGCTGTCATTGAACGACCTAAAGCTGCTGATACAACCGGCCATGTATTATGACGACGTTGTGCTTCTCCTACTGTGGCTGTTGTACGGGCTGCAAATACACGTACTTGACCATTAAAACCTAAACCTCTTACTAAATAATCATTCATAAATAGAATGTCCCTCATTTCCTATTGGTTACGTTTATATAGCTTATATAAACCCTTTAAAGTTAGAAATGGATCCACAACATCAATTATTTGTGTCTCCCCTGCGATCAGATTTGCTAGTCCACCTGTAGCAATCACTAACGGCTCCTCTTTACTTTGTGCTTTCATTCGGTTTACAATGCCCTCCACTTGTCCTACAAAGCCATAAAAAATTCCTGCCTGCATGGCAGAAACGGTCGTTTTCCCGATAATATGTGTAGGTCGAACTATTTCAATACGCGGCAATCTCGCAGCTTGTGTATAAAGAGCCTCTGTAGAAATAGTTATGCCCGGTGCAATAGCACCACCCATGTAATCGCCCTTTTCGTTCAAATAACAATAGGTTGTCGCTGTACCAAAATCAACTATGATACAAGGGGCTTTATATAAATCAAGAGCTGCTATGGCATTCACAATGCGGTCAGACCCTACCTCACGCGGATTTTCGTATTTAATATTTAAACCTGTTTTTACACCAGGACCAACTACCAAAGGCCTTTTTTGAAAATATTTCTGACACATTGCCTCTAATGAAAACATAATTGGTGGCACAACTGAGGATATAATAATGCCTGTAATTTGTTCAAATGAAATGCCTGCGTGATTAAAAAAAGAAAGAACTTGCATAGCATATTCATCTTCTGTTTTATGAAGGTCTGTTACCATACGCCAATGGAAGGCTAATTGATCGTTGTCATTGTAGACACCTAATACAATATTAGAATTCCCTGCATCTAAAACTAAAATCAAGGCTAACACCTCCCATATCGTCATTGTAACTTTCGCCACTCTATTGTTACAACTTTTGTCTAAAAAAAGTGAATATACTTTAGAAAATGATACCACACTTTTTATCTTGATTCAGCAGATGTCCCTCTCGTCTAAATGGTGGAAATGAACGCTTTTTGTTTGATAATCAGTTGTCAAACACACGCAGAAAAACGGAACACCGTCAAAAGCCCACATTTACCTCAATACCTCTTATGAATGTCATAAATTTTGAAGAGTAATCAAAAAACATTGTTCTTTAAAAAGGAGCTTCCTTAAAGTAGGAAGCCCCATTGAAATTATTTGAAATTAAATGTTTCTGGATCTGGACCGCAACGTAATCCATCATTTAACGCATCTAACTGCGCCATTTCCTCATCTGTTAAAGAAAAGTTAAAAACATCTAGATTTTCGACCATACGTGTAGGTGTCATCGTTTTTGGAATCGTAACTACATTATGTTGTACATCATAGCGTAATACAATCTGCGCAGGCGTTTTATCGTATTTAGATGCTAACTCTTGAATTAAGGCTTCCTCTAGTAGGGAACCATTCATCAATGGAGACCACGCCTCCACCTGTATGCCTTTATCCTGACAATAAGCACGAACTTCCTCTTGTGTTAAATGCGGATGGAATTCGATTTGATTAATAACAGGGACAACAGTAGTTTCCTTCAAAAGCTTTTCTAAATGGTGTACGTGGAAATTACTAACCCCAATTGAACGTACTCGATCATCTTGATATATTTTTTCTAGTGCTTTATAAACTTCAATGTAATTTTCGTCAATCCCTGGCCAGTGCACTAAATACAAATCCAAATAGTCTAACCCGATTTTTTCTAAACTACTATCGTAAGCAGCAAGTGTTTCGTCATAGGAAAGACCATCGTTCCAAACTTTTGATGTGATAAATAGTTCATCACGAGTTACTAAACCTTCTTCTATGGCTGCACGTATTCCTCGTCCAACACTTTCTTCATTACGATATACCTGTGCTGTATCAATGCTACGATAACCCTTTGCAATTGCTGTTTTTACAGCTTCAGCTAAGTCATCTCCTTCAGGTACTCTAAAAACGCCATAACCAACTAAAGGCATTTTAAGTCCATTATTCAATGTTACATTTCCCATGCTTAAACACTCCTATCTATAAAATATCCTCTAACGAAGATTCGTATAGAGCTTATCTTTCACTCCTATATCCTAATGCTTATTAGTAATAAAAGGCAAAGAAAAAGACTGCTTACCAAATTAGTAAACAGTCTTCCTACTTTTAATCACGTTTTTCATCGATACCTTTAGGAGCATCATTTTGTTGTTCTTTATTTTCTTTAGCTAAATCAAGAGTTGTTGGATTCGGCTCTTTACTCAGTAGCTCTTTTTCAACAACTGGTTTACCAATTGTATCTAATGTTGGCTTCGCTTCAATTTTCGGCGTATTATCCTCAATTTTTTCTACAGCCTCTGGCTCTGGTAAAACACCATGGTCACGCAAATGCTCGATTTCCTGTGCATTTAACGTTTCTTTCTCCATTAAAGTATTGGCAATTAAATCAAGCAGCTCACGTTTTTCCGTTAGGATACGTTTTGTACGCTCATATTGAGTATCAATAATTTTTTGCATTTCTTTATCGATTTCATAAGCTACAGAATCAGAGTAGTTTTGGTCTGAATTAAAGTCGCGACCAAGGAATACATTACCGCCCTGACTTGAACCAAATTGCATAGCACCAAGGTTTTCACTCATTCCGTATTCAGTAACCATTGCACGAGCAATGCTTGTAACCTTTTGGAAATCATTATGTGCCCCAGTAGAAACTTCACCAAGAACAATTTCTTCAGCTACACGACCACCAAGGAGACCTGCAATACGATCTAAAAGCTCTTGCTTTGTTGTAAAGAAGCGCTCTTCCTTCGGTAACATAATCGCATACCCACCCGCTTGACCACGCGGAACAATTGTTACTTTGTGTACTGTATCTGCTTCATCAAGCTCAAGACCAACAACTACGTGGCCGGCTTCATGGAAGGATACAAGTTTCTTCTCCTTGGCTGAATATACACGGCTAGCTTTAGCTGGACCAGCGATTACACGGTCAGAAGCTTCATCGATATCTGCCATATTGATGGTGCGTTTACTTTTACGAGCCGCAACAAGCGCTGCTTCGTTTAATAAGTTTTCTAAATCTGCACCTGAGAAACCTGGCGTACGTTGTGCAACTGCTGCTAAATCAACTGTATCTGCTAATGGCTTATTGCGTGCATGTACTTTAAGAATCGCCTCACGTCCTTTTACATCAGGATGTCCTACTGTAATTTGACGGTCAAATCGACCAGGACGTAATAACGCTTTATCTAAAATATCTGGGCGGTTTGTTGCAGCGATAATAATAATACCTTCGTTTGCTCCGAAACCATCCATTTCAACTAACAATTGGTTAAGTGTTTGTTCACGCTCATCATGTCCACCACCAAGACCTGCGCCACGTTGACGACCAACCGCATCAATCTCATCAATAAAGATGATACATGGTGCGTTTTTCTTAGCATTTTCGAATAAATCACGGACACGTGATGCACCGACACCTACAAACATTTCTACGAAATCAGAACCCGAAATTGAGAAGAAAGGAACGCCTGCTTCACCTGCTACTGCACGGGCAAGTAATGTTTTACCTGTACCTGGAGGACCTACAAGTAAGATACCTTTTGGAATACGCGCACCAATTTCAGTAAACTTGCGATGGTCTTTTAAAAATTCTACAACCTCAACAAGCTCTGCTTTCTCTTCATCAGCACCTGCTACATCTGTAAAACGTACTTTTTTCTTTTGATCGTCATAAAGCTTAGCTTTACTTTTACCAAAGCTCATCACTTTATTTCCGCCGCCTTGAGATTGACTCATTAGGAAGAAGAATAAGAAAATGATGATAATGAAAGGAATAATTCCCGTAAAGAATTGAATCCATCCACTTGTTTCTGGTGCTGCTAAATAACTAATATTACTATCTTTATCCCTAGCAGCCTCATCGATACGGTCCATTAAAGATTGGTTATCACGAGGGATATTCGTTGTAAAGCTTTGACCCTTTTCATAACCTTTCAGTGTACCTTCAACGACGTAAACTGATTTATCAGGTTGAATTGTTGCACTTGTTATTTCTTTTTTATCTAGAGCTTCTTGAAACTCATGATAAGATAATTCTTTCGTTGGTGAATTTCCACCATTGAAAGTACCAAAAATACCGATAATCACTAGGAAAATCAGTAGATAGAATATGGTATATCGAAATATTCGATTCATCTCCAGCCTCCTCATTACAAACAGAAAAATTATAAGTAAAATCTTAACATATCATGATTTCATCATACAACGAAAAGCCCTACTTAAAAAATGTTTCGTTCACTTTTTGCCGTTATCAAAACAGTTTTTAGGCCATCTTTATACGTCCCAGCGTAATTGTACCTGTTCCTTGGACTTGATTTAGCTGAACATTGTGTCAAGATTTTGAATTATGTTAAACATAACGAAAAATACGTGACTTGCGCTGGAGGTCTTACTTTAATAGCTGGTCTTTTTGTATCTTAGAAAGAATAAACTTCAGGCTTCAAGATACCAATATAAGGTAAGTTGCGATATTTTTCTGCGTAATCTAAACCATACCCTACAACGAAGCCATCTGGCACTTCAAAGCCAACATAATCAGCAGATAGGTTTACTTTGCGACCTGATGGTTTATCAAGTAATGTAACAATTTTGATGGATTTTGCTTTGCGATATTTAAATAAATCCACTAGATAGCTTAACGTTAAACCACTATCAATAATATCCTCGATGATTAATACGTCACGTCCCTCAACGCTTGTATTTAAATCCTTTAAAATCTTTACTTCACCAGAAGAAACAGTAGCGTTACCATAACTAGAAACATCCATAAAATCTAATTCAATGAAAGAATCGAAACGTTTCATTAAATCAGTCATAAATGGCATTGCCCCTTTAAGAACACCTACAGCTAATGGGAATGCATCTTTGTATTCCGCTGTTAGTTGTGCTCCTAAGTCTGCAATTCTTTCTTGCAATTGTTCTTCTGTAATCATAATTTTTTCGATGTCATTTTGTAACATATCGATTCCTCCTCGTGATGTATCAAAAAATCTTCAACCTATTACGTTGAAATATTTTACAAAGACCTTAGTCTACGATGAGCACTGTATCATCGTTTGGTTGCGGAGTGGTTGAAAAAAATATTCCCATACGCACACCAATTACCGCTACCACCTCATCAGTTTGAGAAATCAGTAACGGCCAGCTATTTCGCTCATTTAAAGGAATCTTTTCATCTATAAAAAGGCGAGATAAGCGTTTTGGCTGATCCATTCCTTTTAACAGCATTTTATCTCCATCCTTCCGTGCTCGAATGTAAAGCGGTAGATGGAGTTTGCTAGCGTTAAAATAAAAAAGTTGTGCAGTATCCGTCAGCAATTCAGACGATAAATCATGCAAATTGACTACGCATAAGCGTTCACCATTTATCAGTGTTGTCCATCCATTAGCAATTGAAATAATCTGTTTCTCAGGAGATGTTTGATCCTCTAATGGTTTATTCTTCTGAATCGTTAATTTCCCGTAACGGCGAACTGCTAGAAAATCTTCAGGCAAGTGAATTTCAGCATACCCTGCTGTTGTATCACAAAGCTTTAAAATTGAAGTCAATAAAGCAAAACTTTGTATCGTATTTGAATCTTTGTAAAGATAGTTTAATAGTATTAAAATGAGCCTCCTTTGTAAAGCAAGTGGTATCAATTGAAAAGCCTCAATTTCTAGGCTATATGTATTTTCGTTACTTCTTATTACGGTTTGAGAAAATACATCTTGGGCTAATGACATTAAAAAGGCGTCGTCTACTTGTAAATGCTTTGTAAAATGGGTGATTTGTTCAGTTACCCGAGGATTTTCCGCCTCCAGTAAAGGCACTACATGATGTCTAAATCGATTGCGTACATAAGTATCTTTGGAATTGCTAGCATCTTCTCGATAATCCAAACCTTTTCTAAGTAAATATTCCCTTATTTCAGACTTTGTAACCGTTAAAAACGGACGAATTAATGATTTTCCTTCAAAAAGTCGTTGGGGACGTATGCCTTGCATACTATTCATTGTTGCGTTTTTCGTAAGGGCCATTAATACTGACTCCAGTTGGTCATCCGCATGATGTGCAGTTACAAGCTTATTTGCATTTATTTTTCCCAAGATTTCTTTGAAATATCGATACCTTTCTCTACGACAAATGAGCTGTGTATTACCATTTTCCTGTGCCATAATTGCAGGTACTGGAATCTCGGTAGCATGTAAGGAAACACCATTGTCGTCACAATACTTTTGGACAAACGCTCTATCTTCAGCTGAAGCTTGTCCTCTCAACATATGGTCAACATGCACTGCTTCTACTTGAATATTCCACTGCTCCTGTGTCTGTACAAAGTAATGGAGTAATGCCATTGAGTCCACTCCACCCGAAACGGCGATGAGAAGATGGTCGCCTTGCTGTAATAATTGCTCTTCTTCAATAAATGTTTTGACCTTTAATTCAAATGACAAACGCTTCTCCTCCCCTTTTCGTTGTTATTGATTATCAGTGACTCATAGAATATTGAGCTGGTCTAAAAACAGACCATGTCGGTACAACATGTGTCACCTCTAACATTAGTACTGTACAATCGTCCTCAATGTCATAATAACTTTGGAATGATTGCATAATCGTAGTTAACTTTTCTTGAATGGTTTTATTTGTACTTGCGACCTGCTGTGCAAAAGCTAAAAACGCCTCCTCCTGCTCACTCCAATCAGCTACGCTTGAAAATAGACCATCTGAATGCATTAAAATGACGTCTCCTGCCTTCAGTTTCCTTTTCTCAGCCTCCACTGCTGAAATTGATAAGAATCCTACAGGTGCTGCATTACTTTCAACTTTCAGTACTTCTTTCCCACGTAAAATATAGGTCGACATTCCTCCAGCCTTCCACGACCACAAATCACCATGCTGTAAATCAACGAGAGCAAAATCAAGTGTTGCGTACATATCATCTTGTTGCTTTAATGACATGACATAATGCAATGTATGCATCGCAGTTTCCGGATTCATATTGTAATTGAGACACTCTCTCATCAAATGTATCAATTTTCTACTTTCATGTTGTGCTTCTTTACTTTGCCCCATACCATCAGACAACAATATCGCAAATAACCCTGGATGCAATTGGAAGAGGGCATGTGAATCCCCAGAGTATAAGGTAGCATTTTTAGACATGCTATATATATCATACTCTACTTCAAAGCTAATAGCTGATCTAAAGCATATTTGTACATGACGAAACGGTATTTCACAGGCTGTTACTTTTTCAATTTCAAAAGGTTCATCAAAAATTTCATAAAGAATTGGCAATATCATACGTTCAGCTAGTGTCGTATCTTCCTCCCAGTTGACCCGTGCTGGCGCTAAAGCACAGACAATTTTTCTTGCTCCTGGCTTATTGCTAAGCACATCAAGTTGAAAACATTCAATATGGGCCTCCTTTAAACGTTCAGCGATGTCTTTTTCAACACTTACAAATGAAATCGTATCCTCCTTCATCTCAGCAATTAACTGGTTTAAATGATTACTCATATCACGAAGTTGCAGAGCAATCATTTTTTTGCCATGGAAATACTGCCCGTTAATCCGTTCTCTATAGAGCTCCGTATCTAACTCCTCAAAAATCTTCGTCGATTTCACACATTTATAGCGTATTTGTTCTTCTACACGGTGGATAGCTGATTCTTTACCTACTCCTTTCATATGAAACCAATCAGTCATCAGCTTGTCCATCCCATTATTTTTAGCTCCCCAGCAATGTTCGTATCTGAAACAACTTAAACAAGTATTCATTGGAGAAACTTCCTTCGCTTCTTCAACCGGTGCCGTCATAAAACGATCAAACACAAGCTCCTTCATGAATTGAACAAAATGCTGAAAATGCTCTAACTTATATGTTACATGATCTGTTAACCAGTTCTGACGTGCCAGTAAAACCTCCTCACGTTGTGGGAAGAGCTTGTCCCTTACCTTATCTGAATATTTTTTAGGAATCATTAGAAAAAGAAGACTACCAATAGCAATAGAGGTAAAATAAACGCTATCTAAAGGCAATGTGGCGTCATAAAATAAAAAGAACACACTTGGTAAAATACTTCCGATGGCAACCCCAAATCTACCACCCTTCGCTCCCATACCCGCACACAGCCCTGTTAAAGTTGCAACTGAGAGCATGCCGGTAAATGAAAGCTTTGCCACACCGATTAGCGTCCCTAGCACAGCCCCGATTACAGTTGCCAAGGGAACACTCCCAACTAATGCACCAAAACAGATAAAGAGTTGCAATAAAAAAATGGGGAGAGAAAAATAGCTAAACACAACTGCTTGCATCCCTGTAAGCATGGCGGCAAACACCACTAATCCAGAACCCAGCTTCTCATATGTCCAATGACTCGTAAACCATTCATACGAGTTAACAAACAGCACTTGCATAAACAGCGTCATAATAAGAGCTAGAGCTACCTCACAGCCTACATAAAATTGTACAAGCACTGGTGGTAAGCCTTGATACATCACTCCTTGCCACATTATTTGTACTAGCAATACAGCTAAAGATACGGCAATGCTTTGTGGCAGCTGCCAGTAACGGAAACGCATAATACATTCATACATAACGATCTGTAAAGCTAGAATAAGGACTTGTCCAAAGCCAAGGAAAAAACAACCAACTAAACTACCAAATAGAACATATTTTGCATACTCCCTATATTTCGTTCGAATGATGGCCCAAAAAGGAACTGAGAACGGTACAGCTGCTTCGAACACAACGGATTGAGCTAGAAAAAAAGCGGTTAAGAAAAATAGAGAGCCTATCAGTATTTGTTTCTTTTTTATACCTATTTTTCGGCCTTCTACATTCGTTGTATTATACCATTCAATACTTGTCATATAACTTTCCCCTTTCCGCACTTTTGGCTATTATAAAAAATTATGTGTGGAAAGATTGTCTGACGTTGACAGAAAAAAATTAAAATATTTCGACTAATAGATATACATAAATACGAGAACTGGCAACAATTTCTTTCACAGTTGCCTTATATTTATGAAAAACGTTGAAAAACCACCTTATTGATACAAAATAATAATGTCTATACTTTTACCCTCACCATACTTAAATGGCATTCTATGTACTATCTCGTACTTCATTAAACTACTGCACCGATACATTTCTACGTAAGAACAAAAAATCCGCTAAAATAACACTTCTACACTAATTTTTATTAATTATATTTTTTATTATTTTTTTAATAAACTTACTTGACACTAACGCAATTGGCTTGTATTATTTAACTTGTTGCTTAACGACATGCGGAAGTAGTTCAGTGGTAGAACACCACCTTGCCAAGGTGGGGGTCGCGAGTTCGAACCTCGTCTTCCGCTCCATTTACTATATTGGCGGCCTAGCTCAGCTGGCTAGAGCGTACGGTTCATACCCGTAAGGTCGGGGGTTCGATCCCCTCGGCCGCCACCATAGTAGGCCCGTTGGTCAAGTGGTTAAGACACCGCCCTTTCACGGCGGTAACACGGGTTCGAATCCCGTACGGGTCATCTCAAATAGGCGTCTCAGAATCTACTTCTGAGGCGCCTATTTTTATTCTAAAAATGTAAGCTATGGGCTCCTAGAATCCACTCATTACGTTGAAAATTCTATGTAACAAAGTTTAAAATATGGCATACTAAATAAAAGATTTATTTTTAGGGGGGTTCATTTTCCTTGGGCGCATTAACGAAGGCTGCTTTAATTTGTGGGAGCGGCTCGATGATTATTTTAATTTCAATTCTTATTAATTTACCTTTTTTTGTTCAAATAGCACTATTACTTTGCGGACTTGCGGTAAGTATATATGGTGTTTTTTTACTTGTCAAAATGGTGACCCATCCAGCAGAAAAGGCAATTATCGCTCCTGCTGACGAAAAGGATATAACACCTATAAAAAAGAAGAGAAGGCCTTCTTCTACTCTATAGGGACATGAAAAAAGGGATTAGCTATGAACAAGCTAATCCCAACTCTATTTCATACACTTTTTCTACGATTAAAACAGTCAGCAAACTACCCTCTTCTAGCTCCGCGACCTCCGCGTTTTGATTCTGTAGCACGTTTAAGTGTTGCTAGACGTTCATCACTATCTTTTAAGAAGCGTGCCATTTTTTGCTCAAAATTTTCTTTTGGCTGGTGGCGTTCGTTGCGATCATTAGAACGATTCTCACGACGTGGGCGTGCTGGTCGCTCTGGTCTCTCAGCTTGAGGCTTTGCTTTACGGATTGAAAGACCAATCTTTCCGTCCGCTTCAACATTCATCACTTTTACTTCAACTTCATCTCCAACTTTTAGATGCTCATTGATATCTTTTACATAATTGTCAGCAACTTCACTAATGTGAACTAAGCCTGTTTTGCCATCTGGCAGCTCAACGAATGCTCCAAAATTTGTGATTCCTGTTACTTTACCTTGTACCTTGCTGCCTACTTCAATTGACATAAAAAAAATGCTCCTCCTTAAAAATTAAGCGACTCTTTTGAGCCATGTAATCAATTTAATCAAACCTTTTACTACTATAAGCTTCTCTTTTCATTATATATAACAATAAAAGAGTGTCAACAATACATAGCTTTTCAGTCGTCCTTTTTATCTTTCTTATCTGGCATAATGAAAATAACTTCACCTTTTTCGGATAAGTAATACTCTTTTCTTAGTAGTTTCGCGATATATTCATCATCCTGTAATTGTTTGATTTTAAGGTTTAATGTTTCTTGTTCCTCTTTCAATTCAGTGAGATGCTTATTCGCTTCTTCTTTTGATTTCTCTTTTGCCGCTAATGTTTCATTTTGATGTGACAGCACATTTAAGAGAAGAGCGATAATAATGACTGGTACAATCGCAAAAAAGACAATACGACGCATTTTACGTTTACGAGCTTGTTGTTTGCGATTTATAGCTCTATCCGTGTTACGGACATAGTCATTATCAAGCTTTGTGAAGTTCTGTTGTTCATCATTTGATGAATGACGTCTAGTCATGCCCGCACCTCCGAAAATTATTGTTGCTTTTTATTATACTTCAAATATCGTAATTTTTTAAAAAAAGTGTAGGACAAATACGAATAAATTTTGACAAAAGGTCTTATAACAAACATTACTATATTTAATAATAGCTGCAAAATATGTCGAATTACAGTGACAATGAAACGTACAATGAACCAGAAGGGCCTCCATGTTATATTCACCAAAATTCTAGCTACGAAACGTAAAAAAGTTTGAAAAAACGATTGATACAAAAAAATTCCGGCTATTTGCGCTAGCGGGTCATAAGCCCGCCAAGCGCCGTCTTTTAGCCAAAATAATAAATAATATGTCAATCCTCCAAGTAGAATCCATGTTAATATTTCAAAAATCATCATCCACTTGCGAAGGCTTGACCTTTTTGGAGTTGAAAAAACAATAAGTCTTACACTATCAATTATGAAACCAACTGCTATACCGCTCAAAACCATGACAATTAATTGATAAAATTGTTCACTAACAATCATCCAAATAACTTATGAAGGAAACCTTTCGAGAAGCCACTTTCCTCCTCGTCATACTGTAAGGTTTTTACAGTTCCTTCAAGTGTCAATAATCCTTTGTCAACATCTAAATGAACGATATGCAGTTCCTCACCACGAATTAACAAGTGCCCTTGGGACGTCTTAATAAAAAACTCTTCCTGATCAAAGCGTTCAATTGATTTTACAGAAGTCATGTCCATTCTTTTACGATTACGAATCGTTAAAATATGCTCTCCAGATGGAATTGTGTAACGATTACTTTCTTGATGTAGCGTCATTTTCTTCCTCCTTTAGTCGTCCTAGCTTCTGTTCACTTTATGCGGACAACCTTCAAAGCATGACAAACTTTATTTAAGTTGTGCATTACTTTCATCCACAAAAGAACGGTAGGGCAACATTAGGTAAGTTAGAAAATAAAATTAACGCTATTCTTCATCATCGATAAATTCAGGTTCAACTTTTTCTAGTCTTTCTTCTTTCAAAATTGTAAACATTTTTGCTGCATCTTCTTTTTTCACTGTATCACGTAATTCTTCAACACGAGCTGTTACTATTTTTTGACCAAAACGGATAGCTAGCTCATCCCCAGCTTTTATAGCACTACTAGCTTTTGCTACCTTTCCATTGACTGTAATACGCCCTTGATCTGCCACCTCTTTAGCTAAAGTGCGGCGTTTTATTAAACGGGATACTTTTAAAAATTTATCTAGTCTCATCTTTTTACTCCCTTTCTAATTGCTTTGCTTCATTCCAGAATGCATCTAATTGTTCTAATGTAAAATCAGCAAATGATTTTCCACTAATTTTCACCTGTTCCTCTACATAACCAAATCGTCTAGCAAATTTCTCATTTGCATGTAACATGGCCTCTTCTGGAGACAGCTTGTAAAAACGTGCTAAGTTCACTAATGTAAATAATACATCACCAAACTCATCAAGACGGGAGGCATTTGAGCCTTTTGTCACCTCATGGCGGAATTCCTGCCATTCCTCAGCAAACTTATCCCATGCTCCCTCCACATCAGGCCAATCAAAACCTACTTTGGCAGCTCTTTTTTGGTAGTTATAGGCTGTCTGTAATGAAGAGGATGCTCTATACTCTTCTTTTAATAATGGTTTATCGCTAGTACCCTTTTCCTTAGCTTTGATTACCTCCCAATTGGCAACTACAGCATCAGCATCCTCTACTGCTACATCACCAAAAACATGCGGATGGCGACGAATCATTTTTTCGCTAATTGAAGCTAAAACATCCTCTAGTGTAAAGTAGCCTTGATCTTCACCAATTTGGGCATGTAAAAATATTTGTAATAGCACATCACCAAGTTCCTCAATCATTGCAAAATCATCCTCAGCATCTACAGCAGCCAAGTATTCATGTGCTTCTTCAAGTAAATATTTTTTTAATGACTCATGTGTTTGTTTTTGATCCCAAGGACAGCCATTCGGACCTCTTAGCGTGGCAATAATTTGGCGGAATGTTGTCCAATCTCTCAATGCTTCTTCCTGAGATTTTACAGGCGGAACGTACACTGTTGTTAAATTATTTACTTCGACACTTTGATCGAGCTCATAGAGAGGTACCGTTACAATCTTTTCTTGTGAAGACCCTGCAGCCGTAACAACTGTCACAGGGTACTCATCAGCGTATTTTTCCATCAATGTTAGCTTCACTTCTGAAGCACTAAATGTATCGTATACTTGAGCAATTAAGATATGTTGACGCATGTTGATGTCATGCATTGAAAAACTAGTACCATCAAGTAATTGGAAGCCTTCAATTGGGTCAATTTTTAATGCGCCAAAGATTGGGTCCAGGAAACTTTGACCACCCTCAATGACTAAATTAATTCGACTATTATTAGCCGCTGCAATAAGTAATTGTACTGTTTGTTCTGCAACCAATGGGTGGCCTGGCACAGCATACATAATATCCTCAACAGCAGTAGCTTCAATAAGAGCATCTGCAATTTCTGCATAGACTGGCTGGAATGCATCATGTTTTTCATAAACCTTATCAAAGCTTTCGAATTGTACTCCCTCAGCTTCTAATTCCTTTAATACTGGATGATCCACTGTTCGTACATATAATTTTTTAGCAGCCTTTAATTTTCTATAAACGCCCATTTGCAGCTGATTAAAATCCCCCGCACCTAAGCCTATAATTGTTAATGTATTCAATATTCACACCTACTTCTTTGAATTTAGCCATAATTGGTAGACAGCCATTCTGCGTCCAAACGGCAATAAATACCACTCTTTTTCTACTAACACTCGTTTCTTAGCAATAATCGTTAGCATAGCAAATGCACCAAAAAATACAGCTGTTAGACCTGCCACCACCGCCATCAAACGTGAAGACATCAAATGGCTTAAAAACGCTGATGCTATTTGTAACCATACGAGTACAACAGCTGCCATACTTAATGATGCCACCCCTACTTTTTTATAAAAGTCTCCTGATGCAAATTGAATACCAGTCAATCCTTTCAAATAAACAATAAGCAAGAAGGCCGTTACTAATAATCCAATATCATTCGCAACAGCTGCACCTAATACACCCAACCAGCCAATTAACCGTACATTCAATATGATTTTTAACAAAAAGCCAATGATTAAAAATAATGCTGGCTTTTTTAATTTACCATATCCTTGTAAGATTGCCGTAAATGTAAGAATAATTGACAATGGGACGATTTGGAATACATAGACGATTAAAACTTCTGATAAAGTATTGGTTTTAAAAAGCATTTCATTTATATAAGGCATGACAAGCATTAAACCTAATGAGGCTGACCAGCCAAATAGTATTGATGCTTTGTATGTTAACTGTATAAATGGTATAGCACTTCGCCCCTCTTGTTTTTTCGACAAATGAGCAACAAGTGGCACAATAGCAAGCGACAACGAAGAAGCGATAACAACCCCTAATTGTACTAACGGCTGTCCACGATCATAAATACCTTTCGTTTCCTTCGCTAATGTAGGTGCCATACCATTGTCAATCAATGATGTATAAATCGTAAATGAATCGACCAGCTGGTATCCAAGTAATAGCAGACCACTCATGCTGACACTTAAGCTCAACCATGTTACTTCTTTAATAATTGAAATACTTTTCACCTGATGTAGGTGTTGATTATTTCGAAGTCCAAATCGTTTATAAAAGATATAAGCAAGCAATAACAGGGCCGTAACTTCACCAATTACTGTACCGATAACAGCCATTTTCCCTGCATCATAAAGTGATTTTGTTGTTGTCATTATAATAAAGGTGCCTACTAAAATAACAGTTACTCTAATCGTTTGTTCGAGAACTTGGGCATATGCAATAGGCTCCATAATGCCTCTAGATTGAAAGCAACCTTTCATAATTGCTAGTGCTGGCATAACCAATACTACAAGGGAGCCTGTACGTATTAAAGGTGCCAATTGAACATCACCCATCCACTGGGCTATAATTTCAGCACCTCCAAATAAAATTGCAAAAAATAATAGCGATAATATCGTCAAATATCGGAAAACCACACGCATAATGGTGTTTCGTCGTTTCTGACGTTCTACTGTATCAGCAATGCAATCATTATCTGCAAGCATTTTAGAAATGGCCACAGCAAAGCCACTAGATGTCCAAACAACGAAAATTGATATAACGGGATACACCTGTTGATAGATATAAAAGCCTTCATCTCCAACTAGATTTTGAAAAGGTACACGATAAATTGCACTAAGAACCTTTACAATAAGGGCAGCAACTGTCAATAAAGCTGCACCCTTCATGTAGCTTTTCATGCCAAAACGTTGCGACATAAATTGCCCTCTTTCCTTCTTAACAATGCCCATAGTATAGCATATCTCCAAAGTTTGACGCGCCAGGTAGCACTACTGTTCCTATAATGACTTATTTATGTACGCAAAAAAAGTTATTGTTCAGCCTAAAAGGTCATCGCAATAACTTTTCCATGCATCAACTATTCATTTGTTTAGCTAAGAAGTTAGCAGCTGTTTCCACTACTTTGACTTCTACCTCACCGACAAAGTGTACTTTTGATAAGACAATAATACAGCCTATTGGATCACCGTTTACCATAATAGGTGTCGCACAATACGATTTTACCTGCTCATATTGTCCAGGGACAATTTCAATCGTTGTTTCCATTTTTTCAATTTTTGTTGATCGCTCTTCCATGAAACCTTCCGCAAAGGATGTAATGCGACGATTAATATATTCTTTTTTACCAATCCCTGCTACAGCAATTACTTCATCACGGTCAGTGACAAATGCTGGTGTTCCTAATGTTTCATAAAGTGTCTCAACATATTCTCTTGCAAATTCCCCTAAATCATTGATAGGAGAATATTTTTTTAATATGACTTCACCTTCACGGTCCGTATAAATTTCAAGAGGGTCGCCTTCACGAATACGTAGCGTCCTACGAATTTCTTTTGGAATAACTACACGCCCTAAATCATCAATACGACGAACAATTCCTGTTGCCTTCATTCTAATGCCTCGCTTTCGCTACAATGAAATTTTTATTCAACTATAGTATGGTTTTTATTTAAGTAATCTATGCAAAAACTGATGAAAAAGGATTTCGCAACCAACAATTTTTTTCATAAGCTATTACGTCAATCAACTCCATATTAGTTTGCCCAAGGAATAAGTTTCTATAATTAATTCATAAAAAATGTATATAAAAAGGCCATCTTATCTTTTCCGAAAAAGATAAGACCGGCCTTTTTGCTAGTGCTGTTTTTTTGCTTTATCAATAATTTGCATGAGCTCTTCCAACAAATCAAATGGTTGATATTTTCCACACTTTCGCTCATCTATTGTTAATTTTAACTGCATGCCGTCCATACCAAAACCGACAGCACGTTCAAATTTCATCGATTCTTCAATGATTTTACTGCCATCAACATTGGCTGTTCCCTGTTCAGACAACAGAATTGTAATCAGTTTTTGCTTTTCCTTTACAGATACTACTCCTGCGCCAAGACCCCAAACCTTCATTCGTGCTATTCGCAGTAAACGCTCTGTTTCAATTGGAAGATCGCCAAATCGATCCTCTAATTCCTCCATGATTTCATCATATTCCTCTACTTGATCCATTGCCTTAATGCGTTTATACATTTGGATTTTTTGATATCCATCCGGAATATAGACGTCAGGAATATACGCATCAACACTTAGCAATATTTCGATATCTGGCTTCTCTTCTTTTTTTACACCTGTTTGTCGTTCAGCAATGGCGTCTTGAAGCATTTGAGAATATAAATCAAAGCCGACTGAATCAATAAAGCCATGTTGCTGCGCTCCGAGTAAGTTACCTGCGCCTCGAATAGATAAATCCCGCATGGCAATTTTAAAGCCTGAGCCAAGCTCAGTAAACTCTTTAATTGCCTGTAAACGCTGCTCGGCTACATCTGTCAATACTTTGTCTCTTTGATACATAAAGTACGCATATGCTACCCGGTTTGAACGTCCAACCCGTCCACGTAACTGATAAAGCTGGGCCAAGCCCATTCGATCAGCATCATGGACGATTAATGTATTCACATTCGGTATATCAACACCTGTCTCAATAATGGTTGTCGTAACAAGGACATCATAGTCACCCTCTAAAAAGGCTAAAATCACTGATTCCAATTCTGACTCTGTCATTTTTCCATGCGCATGACCTATTCGCGCCTCAGGAACGAGTACCTGAATCTCCTCTACCTTACGGGCCATATCTTCAACTCGATTATATAAATAAAACACTTGTCCGCCACGTGCCATTTCTCTCTCAATTGCTTCTCGCACTAATGCTCCACTATGTTCCATTACATACGTTTGGACTGGGAAACGATTGGCTGGTGGTGTTTCAATAACAGACAAATCCCGAACACCTACCATAGACATATGAAGAGTACGTGGGATTGGTGTAGCCGTTAAAGTTAAGACATCGACATTAGTCTTTAATTGCTTAATTTTTTCCTTATGTGTCACACCAAAACGCTGTTCCTCATCAACAATTAACAAACCAAGATCTTGGAAAATTAAATCTTTAGATAAAATTCGGTGTGTTCCGATAACTATATCGACTTGCCCCTCTTTTAAACCCTTTAATGTTGCAGTTTGCTCTTTTTTAGTGCGGAAACGGGATAATAATCCAACATTAATAGCAAAGTCCTGAAAGCGCTCACGGATTGTTTCATAATGCTGCTGGGCCAAAATAGTAGTAGGGACAAGGAAAGCTACCTGCTTACCGTCTTGAATAGCCTTAAATGCTGCGCGAATGGCTACCTCTGTTTTACCATAGCCTACATCACCACATACTAAACGATCCATGGGGCGTTCTCGCTCCATATCTCGCTTTACTTCAACAATAGATCGAAGCTGATCCTCTGTTTCTTCATAAGGGAACATGGCCTCGAAATTACGCTGATCATCATTATCAGGTGTAAAAGCATGCCCTTTCTCTGCTTCTCGCTTGGCATAAAGCTTAATTAAGTCATCAGCAATATCCTGTACAGCAGAGGATACCTTCGCCTTAGTTTTTTTCCACTCTGCTCCACCTAATTTATGTAGCTTTGGTTCACGATCTTCTGATGCCACATATTTTTGGATTAAGTCTATTTGCTCTACAGGTACATACAATTTATCGTCAGCACGGTATCGAATATGCAAATAATCTTTATGTGTACCATTGACCTCTAGCGTTTCCACACCAATATATTTACCAATCCCATGATGAACATGCACAACATAATCACCCGGCTTAATTTCTGTATAGCTCTTAATCCGTTCAGCATTGGTCATTTTTTTTGTTCGCGCTTTTTTCTTTGCCTGCTGCTTAAAGAGCTCATCCTCTGTCACAATTGCTAAGCGCTGCAACGGTAATTCAAAGCCACTCGATAAGCCACCATCAACAATATAAATCCCAGGTTCTGCTGGTTCACCTATTGTTGTATGAATATCGTATTCTTCAAGCATTTGCTGAACCCGTTTCACACGTTCTTTATCCCTTGCAACAATTAGTACCGTAAATTTACCAAGGAACCAGCGTTCTACTTCACTTTGTAGCAATGCCATCTGCCCGTGAAATTGCTGCATAGGCTTGCAAGAAAAATTAGTTGTTTTATTAAATGTGATCCCTGAAAATGTTCGTGAAAATAACGAAAACGAAAGCTTTTGTTGTGGCAACATCGCTAGTATTTCTTTTAGCGTGAAGGCGGGTTTGACATCATGAACCATTTTTCCTTCTTCAATTAATGATAAAAACCATTCATCCTCTTCACGTTCCCATGCATCCATAACCTCTTGAATGCGTCCAAGCTCATCGAAAAGCACAATGCCATCCTGTGCAAAGTAATCTCCCAGATAGGCCGTTTTATCGTATAATAATGAACCATATTTGTTGACGTAATCAGGTAAGTTTCCTTGTTGTAACAGTTCAATATCATACTGAATATGCTGATACAGTAACTCCTTAGTTTCCTGTTTTTTGACCTTCTTTAAGCTGGCTGCTAAGGCGGATTCCAAACGACCAGATAGCGACTGTCTTTCTGCTTTAGTCAGAATAACCTCTGCAGCAGGAAGAATACGAATTTTTTGCAATTTATCAATAGAGCGTTGGTCGTCTGCTGAAAATGTCCGTATAGAGTCAACCTCTGTATCAAACAATTCAATACGAATAGGCGATTCTAAATAAGGAGGATAAATATCTAAAATGCCTCCACGCAACGCAAATTCTCCAGGTGTTGTCACCATTGAATTACGAACATAACCCATCTCAACTAATGTTTGTAACCACTTATCAATTTCGATATCATCACCTATAGCTGTTTGTAAAAAATATTGTTGCCAATGTTCCTTTGGCTGCATAATTTTCCTTAAACCTGCTACGGGTATTACATAGATAGCCTTCTCACCTCTAGCTAAACAATCAAGTGTTGCAATTCGCTCTGCACGTAATTCAGGTGATGCCACAGAAAGATCTGCTGCAATGAATTCATCAGCAGGGTAATAATGTACATATTCTTCACCTAATAATCCAGCAAGCTCATCAACCATTTTTTGTGCCTGCAATAGATTAGGAGAAACAATATAGATGGGCTTCTTAACATATTCAAATAACGCATCAACCATTACTGGTCGTGCGCTTCCTGTTAAACCTGTAATAAGCTGTGATGCAGTTTGACCGCTCTGAATTTCCTGTAAAAATGATGTAATATGTTTATCCTGCGACACAAGTTGTCGTAAAACCTCCACAGTCAAAAGCTCCTTTCAGCATAAATTTCTATTTGTATCTTTTTTCAGTATTCTTCTCATACTTCTATAAGGGAAGATACTTGTATTCATTTTTTCAGTGTGATCGCAGAATTTTTCGATCAAGCATGAAAAATTCTATACATAGCAACGAGGCGTAGTCTTTCTATTACTCTAGTGCTATTTTAAATATCTCTATTATTGGCTATTTTATAAAATGGAAAAAGGCCTTGAACACACATGAGTGCGTCAAAGCATCCTTCCAATTATTGAATCCATTTATTGAGTGCGTGATAATCTGGATATTGTCTCAGCGAATCCTCACATTGCTCACAAATGCAGTGCACAGTCGTTTGTCCATGTTGATCTTTCTCAACATAATCATCTGCTTCTCCCAATTCGAAAATATGCAGTTTTCGAATTGTATCATCTGCATCAAATGGTAGTGTCCCTATTTCTACTTCACAATGCCGACATCGGTAGCGAACTGACATCTCCAAATCATCCTCCTTTAAGCAACTTTCTACTTAAAGTATAGACATTTATAAAAAGGATTATGCACTTTCCAATGTCGTCAACATTGCAATCACTTCAAAATTAGAGAATTATTTTGTGCTTGTAGTTAACACTATTCAAAACAAGCATTTAGCTGCGGTTATAGTATAAGGCACATTGTAGCTCATCCTTAAACCATTCCAATTATCCATTGACTTTAACAAAAATTTTTTAGTTGTGTTCCATTTATTTGCTAGTGTTAAAGTGATTCATCACATCAAGAAACGGCTTTGAAAGAGATGCTTCGACTGCATTTACAGATTTTTCGATGGCTTCTTCCATAAGAACCTGATCGTCCTTTGAAAATTTCGCTAAGACATAGTCTGCAACTTTCATGCCCGCAGGTGGACGATTAATTCCTACTCGAATACGATTAAATTCCTGGGTACCTAAATGTTGAATTAAAGATTTAATGCCGTTATGGCCGCCTGCACTACCTTTTTGTCGCAGACGCAATTTTCCTGTTTCTAAATCTAAGTCATCATAAATTACAATTAAATCCTCTACATCAATATCAAAATAATCCATAAGGGGACCAATACATTCCCCTGATAAATTCATATATGTTAAAGGTTTAACAAGTAGAACCTTTCCTTCAGGTCGATGTACAGTTGTGTACATTCCATTAAATTTTGAATTTGTTAAAGGCGTCCCCCATTTTTCTGCTATCGCATCAATTACATCAAAGCCAATATTATGTCTTGTATGCTCATAAGGTTTACCTGGGTTTCCTAAACCAACAATAATTTTCATAAGTACCTCTCTTCTTTCAATCTAATAGTCATTATTTTACCATACAGCACACATAGAAAGCATTTTGTACAATTCTTAAACCGCATAAAAAATAAGGCTAATAAGAAAGCTCAACTTTCTTACTAGCCTTACCTATTATTTATTTTTATCTTGCTCTTCCACACCGTCTATAGTCTCTTCTTCTACTGAAGCAGGCGCTATAATCGTTACTAATATATAATCATCTTCATCAATAACTTCAACAGGTATATGATCTCGAATATCTTTTACAGTTAAGGATTCTCCAATTTTCAATGTTGAAATATCAACATCAATCGATTCAGGTAACTCTGCTGGTTTTACCTTCACTTTCAATTCTAAGTTAGGCTGCATTAAAATACCGCCCTCACTCACACCGACTGACTGACCCATTAGTTTAATCGGAACATCAGCTTCTAACTCCTCAGCCATATTAATGGCTAAAAAGTCGACATGATTTACTTCATCCTTTAATGAACATTGCTGTATTTCTGACACAACAGCATTCACTTTTTGCCCCTCTAACTCAAGTGAAAACACACTATTTTGTCCATTTCTCTGAATGGACTTAACAAATTCTTTTGCAGAAATAGAAATTGGGGTTGAATCTAATTTATAGCCGTAAATAACCGCAGGAATGGCTCCCCCTTTTCTAAGTTGGGTTAATGTCGAACGATGCCCAGTTTCGCGCTTTTTAACACTTAATACTGTACTCATACTTCTTTATTCCCCTTCCAAGAAAATTATTTACGCCTTATCAACAAGCAATATGTTGTAGGCTATGATAATATTTATCTCTTATTATTTGATAGAGTAAATATTATTAAGTCACATTTTCTATTATACCCCTTTATATGAAGAATCACACAAAAAACACTCGATTATTTATTCCCAAGATGAACTTATGTCCGAATCATTTAACATAAAAAAAAACAAATCCATCTAAAAAGATGGATTTGTCTATATTTATTATTAATCAAATAGTGTACTTACAGATTTGTTTTCATAAACGCGAGAAATCGCATCAGCCATCAATTTTGCTACAGAAAGCTCAGTAATTTTCGGAGACTTTTTCTCGTCTGCAAGCTGAATTGTATTTGTCACAACTAACTCTTTAATAGCAGAGTTTTCAATACGTTCGATTGCTGGACCAGATAATACAGGGTGAGAACAACATGCATAAACTTCCTTTGCACCAGCAGCACGTAATGCGTCAGCACCAATTGTAATCGTACCTGCTGTGTCAATAATATCATCAATCAAGATTGCCACTTTACCATCTACATTACCAACAATGTTCATAACTTCCGCAACATTTGGTTTTGGACGTCGCTTGTCAATAATTGCAATCGGTGCTTTTAAACGTTCAGCCATTTTGCGAGCACGTGTTACCCCACCATGGTCAGGTGAAACAACAACGATTTCTTCTGCTGGAATACCTTTAGATTTGAAGTAATCTGATAATAAAGGTACTGCCATTAAGTGGTCGATTAAGATATCAAAGAAACCTTGAATTTGAGGTGCGTGTAAATCTAGTACGATTACACGTGTTGCACCAGCAGTCTCTAGAAGGTTCGCCACTAATTTAGCTGTAATTGGCTCGCGCGCTTTTGCTTTTCGGTCTTGGCGTGCATAGCCATAATAAGGCATTACAACGTTTACTGTACGAGCAGATGCGCGTTTAACTGCATCCACCATAATTAAAAGCTCCATTAAATGTTCGTTTACAGGTGCAGAAGTAGACTGCACGATAAACACATCACAACCACGAATACTTTCTTCAATGCTAATTTGAATCTCTCCATCACTGAAGTGCTTAACAGAAGATTTTCCTAATTCAACACCCATTTCCTGCGCAATTTCTTGAGCTAATGGATTATTAGAATTAAGAGAAAATATTTTTAATTGTGAGTTTGCATAATGATACGGCATGATGGCCTCCTGTTTAGTTGATAATTATTTTGAATTTAATTTGCTTACATAATTAGGTTTGTTTTCTTGTCTTGCACGCGCAATTGCAAGTGCATCTTCAGGAACTTCTTTTGTAATTGTAGAACCTGCTGCAATAAATGAACCTTTTCCAACTTTCACTGGTGCTACTAAGTTAGTATTACATCCTACAAATACATCATCTTCAATAATCGTTTTGAACTTATTTTTTCCATCATAGTTTACTGTAATGGAACCACAGCCAATATTGACGTTACTACCGATTTCAGCATCACCAATATAACTTAAATGCGATACTTTCGTGTCATTATCTAGCTTGCTTTTCTTCACTTCTACAAAGTTACCAATTTTCACATGACTACCGATCTCTGAAAGCGGTCGAATATGAGCATATGGTCCAATTGCTGTATCTTCTGCAATAGCGCTTTCACGTACTACAGAGGAATGTACAGTTGTACGATCACCGATACGACTATCTGCAATTTGAGTGTTTGGTCCAATAATGCAATCCTCACCAATAACAGTAGCACCCTCAATCATTGAACCTGGTTGAATGATTGTATCACGACCAATTACTGCATCTGCGCTAATATAAGTTGTTTCTGGGTGGATAATCGTCACACCATTACGCATATGTTTTTCATTAATTCTTGCACGCATTAATGTCTCTGCCTGTGACAAAGCTACACGATCATTGACACCTAACGTTTCTTCAAAATCATCCGTCACATATGCTTCTACAATATCGCCTTGTTTTTGTAAAATTTCAATGACATCAGGTAAATAAAATTCGCCCTGTGCATTATCATTTTTCACAAGCTTTAATGTTTCAAATAACAGTTTGTTATCAAAGCAGTATGTGCCAGTGTTTATTTCTTTTACTAATTGCTGTTCTGCCGATGCGTCCTTTTGCTCAACAATTTGTTCCACCTGTCCGTTCTCGCCACGTAAAATACGACCATAGCCAGTTGGATTTTCAGCAATCGCTGTTAAAATTGTTGCTTTAGCATTTTTAGCTTGGTGATGTTCGAATAAAGCCTGCATTGTTTCAGGTCGAATAAGGGGTGTGTCTCCACAGACAACTAAAGTTGTACCTTCTTCATTACCTAAAATTTCTTCAGCCTGTTGAACAGCATGTGCTGTCCCTAACTGTTCTGCCTGCAGAACATACTCACTTTTATCTCCTAGCTGTAATTGCACTTTTTCTGCACCATGTCCTACAACCGTTACAATGCGATTTACATCTAACGTTTGAATATGATCCACCACATGTTGTACCATTGGTTTCCCACATACTGGATGGAGCACTTTATATAATTTGGACTTCATACGTGTACCTTGACCTGCAGCCAAAATGACAGCAAAAACATTGCTCATCTGTAAGTCCTCCAATACGCTCATTTTCTCTTATGACTATATAGCAAAATTCATCTATTTTCAAGGCATGTAGAGTTGACAAAAAGATGAATTACAAAAACCACTGCACCATATGCTCGAATGTCATGAAGTATATCCTAAAAAAGCTCATATTCTCTTTTTATCAAAATAAAAAGAACCCTTCATACATGAAGAGTTCTTTATATCTTTTCATAGATTCATTTTGTAGCAAATCCCCAGTGAGGTATTTATTTCCTTTTGATTAGACACCAATTCCTTCTAATTCTTCTTCTTTAGTCGTTTCCTCTATTTCACTAGAGTTATGATACTCGTTTAAAATGATCTCCTGAATTTTATTGCGAGTATCCGAATTAATTGGGTGTGCAATATCTCTAAACTCCCCGTCCGGCGTCCTTTTACTTGGCATTGCGACGAATAAACCAGTATTTCCATCAATTACACGAATATCGTGAACAACGAATTCATTGTCAAGTGTAATGGAAGCAATCGCACGCATGCGACCATCCGTCTGTACCCGACGTAATCTCACATCAGTAACTTCCATTTTCTCACCACCTCTCTTCTTAGATGCCTAATTGAAAATATCATATTCTCGATTACCGAATATTTTCCTTTTTATAGTCTATCAAATTTTCTAAAAAATTTGAATACTTATTAGAATAATATTTTTTCTTATATACGGAATTTTTGACAATTGTTTGTCAGTATTAAAAAAGCTCACTAAACAGAACGCGTAGTTCCCTTTAGTGAGCTTATCAATTTATGTTTATTTAACGATAGCAATTACTTCTATTTCTACTTTTACATCTTTCGGAAGTCGAGCTACCTCTACCGCTGAACGAGCTGGTTTATGATCACCAAAATGACTTGCATAAACCTCATTCATAGCTACAAAGTCATTCATATCCTTCATAAAAACAGTTGTCTTTACAACATTTTCTAAAGAAGATCCTGCTTCTGCTAAAACTGCTTTTAAATTAGCGAAAACTTGATTTGTTTGAGCTGTTATATCGCCCTCTACCAATTCCCCTGATGCTGTTAATGGAATTTGCCCTGAGCTATAAAACATTCCGTTAACAATAATTCCTTGTGAGTATGGTCCAATTGCTGCTGGTGCATTTGTTGTTGCTACTACTTTCATTTGTCATGTCCCCTTCTAGAAAAATAGTTACCTTCACTTAATGCAATTGTTCGATCTTTTTCATTAACTTCATGAAGCTTTACAAGTGAATAATAATCATCTACTAAAGTTTCGTCCGCATGTTCAGCCTCTACAAGCACCGCTATACCTGCTAACTGACAATCAAACTCCTCTAATAGATTTTTCATACCGTTCATCGTACCACCGACCTTCATAAAGTCGTCAGTAATTAAAACACGTTGTCCACTTTTCATGCTTCTTTTTGATAATACCATTGTCTGAATTCTTCTGGAAGAACCAGATACATAGTTAATACTTACTGTAGAGCCCTCGGTTACTTTACTATCTCTTCTCACAACAACCACTGGTACATTTAAATGTCTTGCAATCGCGTGAGCAATAGAAATACCCTTTGTTGCTACAGTCATTATGACATCAATTTGTTGATCAGCAAAAGCAGAGGCAAATACCTTCCCTACTCTATTAATTAAATCTGGGTTCCCTAGCAAGTCTGTCATGAATAGGTACCCACCTGGTAATAATCGATCTGAATGTTCAAGCTCTGCCTTTAAATCCTGAATTACTAAACGTACTTCAGTCTCGGACATTTTCGGAATATATTTTACTCCTCCTGCGGCGCCCGGCACTGTCATCAATAACCCGATTCCTTTTTCTTCGAAAGTTTCTTTTACAATCGTTAAATCCTCACTAATGGATGACTTCGCAGATTGATATAATTCTGAAAAATAAGTTAGCGGGATCAGCTGATGTGGATGTTCTAGTAAATAGTACGTCATATCAACTAGTCGTTCACTACGTTTCCATTTCATGCGACCCTCTCCTAAACACGAATATTTATAGGTAAAATTAACACAAATTTGCGTTTCTAAGCAAGTGTATTTCGCTCACCTAAAATCCGAACTGCATAAACTTCCTCACAAAAACCACGTAAACCATTATAGATGCGGCTTACTCGAGCTTCACTATCCACCAGACCAAACACCGTCGGACCGCTTCCGCTCATCAATGTGGCATCTGCACCAAAACGCTTCATTTGTTCCTTTAACATCACAACTTCTGGATGTAACTTAAATGTTACAGTTTCCAGAACATTACCTAATGAAGAGCATAATAGCTCATAATCTTTTGTTTCAATAGCCTGTATCATCTGCTTAGTATTTGGGTGTTCTAAGCCTTCAACCTTCAATCCTCCATATACCTCAGCTGTAGATACACCAATTTTAGGCTTTGCTAAGACCACCCAACAGTTTGGTGGGGCTGGTAATTCCTTTATTTTTTCCCCACGGCCTGTAGCTAATGCTGTGCCGCCATAGACACAAAATGAAACATCAGAGCCAATTTTAGCTCCCAATTCTGCTAATTCATCTATCGATAAACCTAAATCCCACAGCTCATTGAGACCCTTTAAAGTAGCGGCTGCATCACTACTACCGCCCGCTAGCCCTGCTGCAATGGGAATTTCCTTTTCAATTGTAATGGATACACCTTGTCTAATGCCGTATGTATCTTTAATGAGACGCGCTGCCTGATAAGCAAAATTACGATGATCGTTTGGTACAAAATTATCAGTAGAGATTATTTGGATTTCTCCATCTTCTCGAGATTCAAGACTAATACGATCAGCTAAATCGACTGTTGTCATGACCATCTCTACTTCGTGAAAATTATCTGGTCTTTTATAAAGCACATCTAATGTTAAATTGATTTTTGCAGGCGCCTTTACATAAAGCATATTTCTTCCTCCCTTATAGCTACACGTATAAACAGTTCCTTTTTTTCGCGCAAGGTTATTCATTTTATTTTACCATATTGGGCATACGAAAATGGAAAAAAAGAACCGTATACCCTCTTCGGTGTATCGGTTCTCTTTCGTCAGTTGTATTTGTTGTGTCAGTAAGGATTTTCATCCCTGCTGAATGAAACTTTATAAGTCGCCTACTTTAACAAAAATAGCCTACTTACGCTCTTGCTCACTACTTGCCCGTTCAGCCATTTCAATGGCACGTTTAACCATATTACCAGCATCTCGAGCTTTTATGCCGCCCCAGCCTTCCTTTTGCACAACATCATAAAATCCAAGTTCTTTTGCGATCTCTTCTTTTAATCGAGGTGACATGATACCTTTTCTAGGCATATAAACTCCTCCTTTAACAACTGACGAATTTAGTATGCCCGCGAAAACGCAAAACACTCATGTAGTTTTTAACATACATGAGTGTTTTGAAAATATAGAAATAAGTACTAGAAACTATTTTGCGACAGCAGCCTTTGCTTCGTCTAAAAATGTAATCTCTACTGCTTCAGTTAAAATATCTGTGTAACTATACGATACGCGCTTGCACGTATTGTCTTCTTGATCGAGCTCTACTACAAAGATAGCGCGATATGTTTCACGTAATATCCCTGCACACTCAACCGTTTTCTTGCGACCACCGTTTGCTTTTAATTGCAAACGTTTACCCAAATGACAATCCAACGACTTTTTAATGTCCGCTAAAGTTTTTGGCATTTTCGCTTACACCTCACTAATAACTAGTATAAGCGAAACGCCCAAAAATGTCAACAAAATATAATATTTTATCAGCCTCTTATAAAACTTGTCAACTTATTTTTTATAAAAAATATATATTTTTTTACATCAAAGAAAAATTGTTAACAAAAATTTTTACTTTGCAAACACAGGATACAGTGCATCTGCTAATTTTCCAAACTCTTGAATAGAAAGTGTTTCTCCACGACGAGTTGGTTCAATATTAGCTGCCTCTAATGCCTCTAAGATCGAATCCTTATGTGCCTTACCGTTTGGCAACCCTGATTGTAGGTTATTATAAATTGTTTTTCTTCGCTGTACGAATGAAGCACGAGTCACGACAAATAAAAAGTCCTCATCTATTACTTTTACAGGTGGTTCATCATGCTTGATAAGACGAAGTACTGCTGAATCTACATTTGGTTGTGGCATGAAAACTGTTTTTGGCACAGTCATAGCAATATCGGCCTTCACATAATACTGAATCGCAATAGATAATGAACCATATTCCTTCGTTCCTGGCTTAGCCGTTATACGATCAGCTACCTCTTTTTGCATCATAACAACAAAACCGCGAATTGGCAGTCGATCATTGAGCAATTTCATTAAGATTGGTGTAGTGACATAATACGGTAGATTGGCAACGACCATAATATCTTCAATTCCTGGCATTTCATCTGCAATAACCTTCGCGACATCAGCCTTAAGTATGTCAGAATGAATAATAGACACATTATTATATGGACTAAGTGTATCTTCTAGTACCGGTAATAAGCGTTGGTCAATTTCAAAGGAAACAACCTTTTTTGCACTTCTTGCCAGATGCTCTGTTAATGCTCCAATACCAGGACCAACTTCAATTGCACCACTGTTTTCTGTTAAATCTGCATGACTCACTATATTTCTTAAAATGTTAGGGTCAATTAAAAAATTTTGACCTAAACTTTTTTTAAATGAAAATCCATACTTTTTTAAAATTTCTTGAGTACGAATAGGTGTTGCAATATCCTTATGCATTATTTTCCTCCTGATCTAGCTGTGCGACCGCCGCACCAAATTGCTTTTCTGTAATCTGAAACATTTTTAACCTTTTATGAAGCTGTTTACCGTTTGTTGCTCCAATATTTAAGATTTCTCCTAGACGATCACGACGCTGCTTAGATTGAGGGTGCCCAATCAATCGTGCTGTCATTAAATCTTCTAGTGTAATATCATCTTCACTTGGCACATCATGCTGAGGGGTATAAACATGTTGTAGAGCTTCTCTTATATCTTCGTCAGCAGCATGTTCAATCCCTAACCCTTTACCGTTCTTGGCAATCGTTTTGGCTTTTGGTAAAAAGGCATGTTTCACACCTTGAACATGCTCTTCAATAATGGCACGTATTCGACGTCCTGGATAGTCAGGATCCGTAAATACTATAACACCACGTTTTTCTTGGGCATGCTGAATTCGCTTCAATGTTTCCTCAGAGATAGCAGACCCATTTGTTTCTATAGTATCTGCATGTACGGCACGCTTAATAGCAGTCGTATCATCTTTTCCTTCAACAACTATGATTTCTTTTATTTGCAAAAAGGCTCCTCTTTTCTATCTACCTTATCTTCTGACCATTTTACAACTGCATGATACTGTTTGTACAGAAATACAAGGCTGGAACGAGCCTAATATCATTTCAGCTTACAGAGTTTATCATTATACAGTGCTTACAAAATCTTTTGCTAAATAGCTCAAAATGCCTTGCCTTGCTTGTGCCGATTTTTCTGACCAATAGCAGTTAAGCTAATTGAATTGAGACAGCAAATACGCAGCAAAACCCGTGATTTTTTCTACTATACCTGCCCCTCAAGAACAAAAAATCTTATGTACTTGACTCTTTTCCTTGCATTATCAATTTTCATAGTCAAATTAAAAAGCTTTCCTGCCAGTCAAAACAGGAAAGCTCCATTTGTGAAAAAACATTTTGATTAATTTTACAATTTTTTTAATTTAATACTTTAATACGCACTTTCTTACGTCCCCAGTTACGTGCTTGGGCATCTGTTTGTACAAGTATATCGATCTTATTACCCTTAATTGCGCCACCAGTATCCCCAGCAATAGCTGTACCGTAGCCTTCAACCCATACTTTTGAGCCTAATTTAATAACAGATGGGTCAACTGCAATTACCTTTAATCCAGAATTTGAACGTAAGTTTATACCAGTTGCTGATGTACCTGAACAACCGTCACAATATGGTGTATAAGCTGTTGCCGTTACATAAAATTCTTTGCCGCTAGCTGGCTCTGCTGAACCACGTGATACAGTTTGTGCACTTGCAACAACTGTTTTAGTGCCAACTGCAACGACTTTCTTTTTCGGCTCTTTTAAAACTTTTTCAGATTGTAAATTTTTCGCTACAACCTTACCATTTTCTTTGACAATCTCATACGTACGAGAAACTGAGCCATTCTCGCCTGTTGCCACTACCTTTTGTTTACCCTTTTGCAATGAAGCATCCTGCTTCTTTTCAACTGCGAAATCTAAAGAGTCTTCCACTACATCGATAACCTTTTCTACGCGAACTACTGTGATTTTACTCGCCGGAGTAATAACGTCCTCCAGGTTATTTTCGACACGATCGAATTCATTTAACTGAATTCCTTGTTGTTTTAAAAAGTTAGCGACCGTAGTCGAAGTGGACCATACTTGTCTTTTATTTACGCCATCGACAAGCGCTACTTGAAACGCTTTTTGAATATCGATTTTGTTTTCTGCACCTAGTTCAGTATCTAGACCCTGTGCTAAAGTGTCATGTTCAGATACTTTAATATTTGCTTCCTTCAAAATGTCTTTCACAAGTGTTTCAGTTGTCCAAACTTTTGACTGATTTCCATCAACTGAAATAGTTACTTCTTTTGCCTGTTCCCATTGAATTGCTAATCCATTAACAATTTTGGTGTTCAGAGAGGGTGATATTTTGTCATGCTCTGCTACATCTATATTTTGATCTTGTAATAATTGTTCTACAGTTTTGGCATGTGTTGATACTTCGATTGTTTCTCCGTTTGCTTCAAGCGTTACGGCTTTTTTCGTACCTTGGTAGAGTACGAAAGAGATTACAGATACAAACAGGACAAGTGAAATAATTCTTATCACTGTTTGCTTACTCCTCAATGATCCTAAGAACAAGTTTTTCATGGAATTATTTGACATGAAAAAACGCCTCCTTAATACAAGGTTGGATTATACGGACTAGTTTTGGCACTGTCAACCCGAAAGTATTTCTCTGAAAATTGACTTCTTTGTTTTTGCCAACCATAAACCCTGTATTGGAGGCATCTAAGCTAGTTAATTGTCAATCCCAAAAAATTTTTTCGCATTGTCTGTAGTTGCTTGTCCAATTTCCTCAATTGTCAACCCTTTTAAACGCGCAATTTCCTCCGCAACTAAGGGTACAAATGCTGGTTCATTGCGCTTACCTCGATGTGGATGTGGCGCCAAGTAAGGGGCATCTGTTTCGATCATCAAGTGCTCTAGAGGTATTTCTGTAGCCACTTCCTTTGGCAGACGTGCATTTTTGAATGTTACTGGTCCACCAAGACTAATCATAAAATTCATAGCTATACATTCACGCGCTGTTTCTACACTCCCACTAAAGCAGTGCATAACACCTCCTACTGATGCTGCGTTTTCTTCGCGTAATATTCTTACAACATCTCCTGTTGCATCCCTGTTATGAATAATAATTGGCAAACCGGTCTTTTGTGCTAAATGAATCTGTTTGCGGAAAAGTGCTTGTTGAACGTCTTTTGGGGATTTATCCCAATAGTAGTCCAACCCAGTTTCACCAATGCCAACTATTTTTGGATGTGATGCTAACTTTTCAATCCATTCCAAATCTTCTTGCGTACAATCAATGGCATCTACTGGATGCCAGCCAATAACACCGTAAACAAAATCATATTGCTCTATCAATTGCATAGTTCTTTCAATGGTTTTACGGTCAAAACCAATTACAACCATTTTCTCTACTTTAGCTTCAAGGGCTCTATCTATTACCGCCTGAAGGTCTTCATCATACTGATCTGCGTTTAAATGTACATGGCTATCTATAAACATCTTCATTCTCCTAACATCGATTTTATTAAAATTTATTATTTCATATTTTTCGTAAGCATTACAAATTTGTTACAAACTATTTGGTAATGTGACATTACACTTAATCGACAACTCTACTCATAATACAAAATACCTAAAAATCCCTTTATTTCACAACGCACAAACTATTTCAGAATAATAAATAGTCCTTTTTACAACCAGATTTGAAAAGCCTGCCGAATATTTTCTATTCAGCAGGCCTTTCATAGTTTTTTTACTTTACCTTTGCACCATTTTCAAGTTTCGGATCAACTGATGCTAATTTTAAAATTCCATCTTTTTCACCAGCTAAAATCATACCTTGTGACAACTCTCCACGTAATTTAACTGGTTTTAAATTCGCAACGACAATCACCTTTTGACCAATTAATTCATCGGGATTATAGAATTTCGCAATACCTGAAACAACTTGGCGTTGCTCGTATCCTAGATCAACTTGAAGCTTTAATAATTTATCAGCTTTTGGGACGGTTTCACATGCAGTTACAGTTGCCACTCGCAAATCAATTTTCATAAAATCATCAATAGTAATTTCAGGAATATCTGGATGTTCGTTAGACTTGGCAACCTTATTAGTTTCTTCTTCTTGTGGTGTTTTCACAGAACCACGCATTTCCTCACGAATATAAGCAATTTCAACTTCATTTTCCAAGCGTGGGAAAATAGGTATCCCTTTTTCTACCACTTTAATGTTTGCTGGAATAGTATTGCCGAATGTTTCAATTGTATCCCATGCTAAGAATTTGTCATCTAAACCTAACTGATCGATCATACGTTTTGGTGTTGTTGTCATAAATGGTTGTAACATGACAGCTATTTGGTGTAAGCTTTCTGCCAAATTTCGCATAACAGCACCTAGTTTTGGCTTATCCGCTTCTTCTTTTGCTAATACCCAAGGCTGGGTTTCATCTATATATTTATTAGTACGTGAAACTAGTGTCCATAGATCAGCAAGTACGACACTAAATTGCATTTTTTCCATACTTTCTTCATATTTAATACGAACTGACTCAGCTTGTTCTTTTAAACCTGCATCAAATTCTGTTTGTTGAAGATTTTCTGTAGGAATAATGCCATCAAAATATTTATTAATCATGGAAATAGTTCGATTTAATAAATTACCTAAATCATTTGCTAAATCAAAGTTTGTACGTTCGATAAATGATTCTGGAGAAAATACCCCGTCAGAGCCAAATGGCAATTCACGTAAAAGGAAATAACGTGTCGCATCTAGGCCATAACGCTCGATTAGCATTTCTGGATAAATGACATTTCCTTTTGATTTAGACATTTTACCGTCTTTCATCATAATAAAACCATGGGCAAATACCTTTTTTGGTAATGGCAAATCTAATGCCATTAAGAAAATAGGCCAATAAATAGTATGGAAGCGAACAATATCTTTTCCTACTACATGTACATCTGCTGGCCAATATTTGTTGAACAATGTCTCATCATCTGAAAGATATCCTAGAGATGTAATATAATTCGTTAATGCATCCACCCACACATAAATGACATGCTTTGGATCCCCAGGTACTTTAATTCCCCAATCGAAGGAAGTTCTTGATACAGATAAATCTTCAAGTCCTGGTTTAATAAAGTTGTTAATCATTTCATTTTTCCGTGATTCGGGCTCAATGAATTCTAGATTTTCTTCATAATAAGCTAATAAACGATCGGCATATTTCTTCATATTAAAGAAATACGATTCTTCTTTTACTTTGTGCACTGGTCGACCACAGTCTGGACAATTTCCATCAACTAATTGAGTCTCTGTAAAGAATGATTCACACGGTGTACAATACCAGCCCTCATATTCGCCTTTATAAATATCTCCATTATCTAAAAACTTCTGGAAGATCTTTTCGACAGCTTTAGTATGTCGTTCTTGCGTTGTTTGAATAAAGTCATCGTAAGAAATATCCATTAAAGCCCATAGCTTTTTAGCAGCATCTGCGATTTCATTTACATAATCTTGAGGGTGCTTACCTGCCTCTGCTGCTTTTTCCTGTATTTTTTGTCCATGCTCGTCCATACCTGTTAAAAAACGAACATCATAGCCACGTAAACGTTTATAGCGTGCAATAGTATCAGATGCAACTGTTGTATATGCCGTACCAATATGAAATTTCCCACTTGGATAGTAAATGGGTGTTGTTATATAGAATGTTTTTTGTTGTTCACTCACAAGAACTGCCTCCATTGTTCTACAATATACTCTCTATTCTAACGAAGTACGAAATTCGTTTCAATGAAAGTTTATTACATGCGAAAATTGTCGAATAATATATTCAATCCATTAAATGACTTAAATAAGAACCTTTTTTACTATTATAGAAAATATTTATTAAAAACCTTTTAAAATAATTAAAATATCTGCATTCTTCTCAAAAAATTTTTTCTAAAACCATAATATTAGTGTATTAATTAATTGACGTTTATGGCATTACTTGGTATGATAACTATCAGACAAGGAAATAATGTCGAAATTTGACGAAATACAAATATAACTTTTATAAATTAGGAGGAAATCTATTATGAAATCAACAGGGATTGTTCGTAAAGTCGATGAGTTAGGTCGTGTAGTAATTCCTATCGAGTTACGTCGTACGCTAGGTATTGCTGAAAAGGACGCTTTAGAAATCTATGTCGATGATGATAAAATCATCTTAAAAAAATATATGCCTAATATGACATGTGCCGTTACTGGTGAAGTTTCAGATGATAACTTCCGTCTAGTTGGAGGCAAATTAATTTTAAGTCCAGAAGGCGCTGAAATGTTAGTAAAAGAAATCCAAGCTAACTTAAAAAAATAACTTCTTACTCACCTAAATCAACTCAGTGATTTAGGTGTTTCTATTTGTATACAAATTAATATACCCAATTTCTATACCCCTTATAATGTCCATGTCAGACCTTTCTACTCAAGGTTACTATTATTTACAATTCTTATCAATTTAAAATTAGTTATGTCGACGCTTTGTAGCAAGAAGCTTCAAATTAAAATAAAGAGCTACCTAATAAGGTAACCCTTTACTATTATTAACTATGATATTCATTATAAATATCTCTCTTCGCGACTTGTCTTAGCTTGGCTACTTCCTTAATTGCCTCTTTTGATGTAACATTCGATTGATTAATAATGTAATCTACATGTTCCACAACCGACATCGTTTGCCAATAGGCATCTTCTTCATTTTCCTCTTCGACAGAGCTATTACCTTCAAGGACTATACAAAACTCTCCTCGTATTTCCTCTGTCTGTGACCATTCTACAGCTTCAACCAATGTACCACGTAAAAATTCTTCAAATTTCTTAGTTAGCTCTCGGGCTAAGACAATGCGACGGTTACCGAGTATAGCCTCCATATCTTTTAATGTATCCTTTAAGCGATGTGGTGCCTCATATAATAAAATAGTTTCTTGACGTTTTTTTAGTTGCTCTAATTGCTGCCGACGTTCTTTTTTTCCACGATTCAAAAAGCCATAAAAGAAAAATGGCTGTGGCGTCAATCCAGAAGCAATTAATGCTGATATCGCTGCATTCGGACCTGGTACAGGCACAACAGGAAAGTTTTCAGCAATTGCTTTTTCGACTATATCCGCTCCCGGATCAGAAATACAAGGTAAGCCTGCATCACTTACTAAGGCAATTGTTTTCCCTTCATGTAGTAAAGTTAATAATTTTTCTCCACCTACTGCTAAATTATGTTCATGGTAGCTGATTAATGGGGTTTCAATATCGAAGTAATTACATAGCTTCTTTGTATTTCTTGTATCTTCTGCTGCTATAATATCGGCCTCTTTTAAAATGCGCAATGCACGTACACTCATATCCTCTAAATTCCCAATAGGTGTTCCTACCAGATATAAACAGCCTGTCAAATCGTGTATTGTACTTTTTTGAGATTTCACGATTCACCCCTCCTTATATAATTTATTTTCTGTGTTCTTGTTAATTGCTTAAATGCATATTCAGCACGCATAGCTTCTTGCTTTGTCTCAAACATTTCATTATAAATACATTTCACTGGACCTCTAGCTCTTGTATATTTTGCCCCTTTACCAGCGTTATGTATAGCAACACGTTTTTCTATATTATTTGTATACCCAGCATAAAGTGTTTGATCCGCACACTCTAGTACGTAAAAGTAGTGATTATTGCTCTTTTCCATAAAGGATCTCTCTCACTTCTTCTGTATATTCATTATTGGCATCATAGACATACAAAGGTGGCAAGATTTTTAAATCTGGCTTCCCATCTTTTATTCCTTCTATTAGTAACGTATTGGCTTCTTTACCTTCTTTCGGATAAATGAGTTGCATCCTTTTAGGCTCTAAGCGATTTGCTCGCATCGCTGTAACAATATCTAATAATCGACCTGGACGATGCACAAATGCAGCTTTGCCACCTTGCTTTAATAACTTACTGGCTGATTGAATAGCTTCTTCTAATGTTAAATATAGTTCATGTCTTGCAATGGCATGATGTTCACTGAGATTTTTATCACTTGCCTCATGAGCCAAAAAATAAGGTGGATTGCAGGTAACAACATCATACTTTTCAATGCCTAATTGTTTCGGTATTTCTTTTACATCGCCAAGAATCATTTGAATTTGATGTTCTAATTGATTATAACGGATACTTCTCTCTGCCATATCAAATAAACGTGGCTGAATTTCTACTCCCTTTATTTGTCCCTTTGTACGTGCACTTAAAAAGAGAGGGATTACACCATTCCCTGAACATAAATCAACAATATTCCCCTTATGGTAGGGAATATTAACAAACTTTGAAAGCAATACTGCATCTAATGAAAACGAAAAGACGGAGGGGCTTTGAATAATACGCAAATTCTCAGCCAACAAATAGTCTAATCGTTCATCATCCTTTAGCCAGTTTTCCATGCTTATTCCTCCTACTCTACAAAACAAAAGACTGATACCACCTTAGTGGGAATCAGCCTTCTATTACGCATTTTGTTTATTTAAAAATGATAGACAAAACAGACAATCTTCACCTTTACGTGAACTTCCAAAATGAACATGACAAACATGGAAGCCTTCCTGATATAAGCGAGCAAGATTATCATAACCTTCACCTATATCTAACGGACTCTCTTTCTTTACTTCAGCAGCTTGTACGGAGTTTGTATTAGAAAGTAGTTCTTCTAGACGTGTACGAAGATGATGATTTTCTGTCTCAAGCGCTTTATGCTCTTCCATCATTAACGCTACAAATTGTTTCAATGCACCGAATTGCTCCTGCATTGCTTCGAGCTGTTGTTCGAACTCCATAACGGTATCTAAGAAATTACGGTCCTTCACCCAAGCCACCTCGTTAAATTCTCTATCTTAAATAAGATTTTTTTCGCATGCTAGTAGTTCTTCTAGTGTATACTCAACTGTGCGTTCCTGCTCTTGTAAATATACTTGTATCAGTCTTTCTAGCACATTTAACCCTACAACTTTACCGCGGCCATCTGGTGTCATCGTTACCTCACCAATATCTGGCATGCCCTCTTTTGCTTCTTCATATTCATCATTTTCATACTTTAAGCAACACATTAAACGTCCACAAAGACCTGATATTTTCGAAGGATTTAATGATAGGTTTTGATCTTTAGCCATTTTAATAGAAACTGGCTCAAAATCACCTAAAAATGTGGAACAACAAAGCATTCTTCCACACGGGCCAATGCCACCTAATAATTTTGCTTCATCACGCACACCGATTTGGCGAAGTTCGATACGTGTTCTAAAAACTGAAGCTAAATCTTTTACAAGATCCCTAAAGTCAACTCGTCCTTCAGCTGTAAAATAAAAAATAATTTTATTACGATCAAATGTATATTCAACATCTACAAGCTTCATTTCTAGATTATGCTCTATAATTTTAGTACTAGCGAGATCAAATGCACGTTTCGATTCTGCTGCATTTTCCTCAACTTGAATACGATCACGATCATCGGCTGGTCTAAGTACTTGTTTGAGTGGTAATACAACATCATTATCACCTACCACTTTTTGAGGGACAACTACTTTTCCATATTCTACACCGCGTGCTGTCTCTACAATAACATATTGATTATTTTCTAGTAGAAATGATGCCGGATCAAAATAATATATTTTACCCGCCTTCTTAAAGCGGACTCCTACTACATTATACAAATGTATATCCCTCCTGCAGATTTAGCATTAACTGCTCCATCAATAACGTCCTATTCATGTTACGTTGTAAAGAGGCGCGTGCTTGCAAAATAGATTCCAGCTGACTTGATAATCGGTCATAAGTGGAATATAACGCAACTTCTTTAAATAGTGGTAACATGTCTGGATAAGTACAAGCTGCTTCGGGATTAGCTTTTATTGACACTATATCACGGTAAGCAAATAGTAGTAAATCCAATGCTTGCTCCATCTCGCCTTTTTCTTTAAAGTTCGGTAACCAATCTTCATGTACAACGAGCATCGCTTCATGTACATTTTGTTGAATGGCATCTACTAATTTTAACACTGTTTTTCGAGCAAGTGCAAACTGCTCATCATTTGCCAAAAATATGGCCATTTCGAGCTCGTTTGTCATCATGCTTACTGTTGAAGCCATCGAATGCGAAACATTATTTTCTTGTAAATGTTTGAGTAAAACATGTCGCGGCATTTTTTGGAATTTAATATGTTGGCAACGAGAACGGATTGTTGGGAGAATTGACTGCATTTGCTCTGTTAATAAAATTGCAGTAACCTCTCCATCCGGCTCTTCTAAAAATTTAAGTATCATATTTGCTGAAGCTATATTTAGACGGTCTGCATGATGAAGCACATAGATTTTACGTCCTTCTTCTACGCCCATCATTTTCATTTCTCCAATGAGTTCTCGCATTTGATCAATTTTTATAAATTGACCATCTGGATAAATATGATGAATATTTGGGTGATTTCCTGAATCAACACGTCTGCAATTTCGACATGTTTCACATGGAACATTTTCACTAGGTTGCTCACATAGCATTAATTTGACAAAAAAGTGCATAATATCAGCCTTGCCTGTCCCTTTTTCGCCTTCAAAAATATATGCATGTGCTAATCTATTTTTGTCAAAAATCGTTTGAAGTTGCTTCATTACGACTGGTTGTAGCGTGAATAGCTCTTCAACATTCTTGGCCATAAATTTAATTTCCTTCCTATATATACAACAAAAGTGTGATTGTTTCCAATCCTTGCTTGCTGTAAAGGAACGTTACTGTAGTCCCTATATTATTGACAATTTGCCAAAATCAAATTTGAAAAAAAGCCCGCGCCTAATAAGATCGAGACACGGGTTTTACATATATAAATTAATTAGTAAGCCTTTAATCTCACCGATTTTATCAAGGAGGTCAATTGCTTCCTTTTCTTCATCTAAAATATCTTGGGCAAGTTCAACGAGACGCGTATCAATAGTTTCAATAATTTTAAGGCGTCTTCCTTCACCAAAACGATTCCATGTATGTGATTGTTTTAAATCCATACCATGTTCTACTGTCTCTTGTAGAAATCGTTTCACAAGCATTTTAAATCTAGCAAGTTCTCGTAAATTACGTGATCTTGCAACGCGATCTCCTGCACTCGATATATCTCCTAACAAACGTGTTAGTTGTTCTGTTTGCAACTTGTTCCCTTGCTTGACGACCATATCCCCAAATCGGTTATTTTGATTATTATTTTGTAGTGGCTCTTTGCGATTTGTATTTAACCCGACACGTATATCTTGATTAATCTTCAAGGTGGTTTCGCCCCCACTAATCTTTATCTATTTCTCCTTGGCGTGATTGCATGAGGATAAATATGAAGCTTTTCTATTTAGTTTCATATTTATCCTACTTTAATTAAATGACCTCTGGTGGTTTAACATAGGAGGCTAATTTTAAAAATGATGGAATTGTTCAATTGGTAAAACAAACACAGTAGCTCCCCCTACCTCTACCTCCACAGGATAAGGTATATAGGAATCAGCATTTCCTCCTAATGGAGAAACGGGTGCAACCATTTGCTCTCGTGCTCGACAATTATCCCGAATAATATCTAAAAGTTTGGGTATGAGAGAGTCTTCAGTTCCTATCAGAAACGTCGTATTTCCTGAGCGTAAAAATCCTCCTGTGCTCGCTAATTTAGTTGCGCGAAACTGATTTTTCGTTAAAGCATTTGATAAGCGGTTGCTATCCTGATCTTGCACTACAGCTACGACTAACTTCATTCGCACTCACCCCTTTTATAAAATTAACCTAGTTTGGTTTAATACTATTCCTAAGCATCAGCATTTATAAACATTTATAATCCACTATAGATATCCGTATGAAGATAAATGAATGGATAGTATCATTATATCACAATGTTGTAGACAACTTCATGCTTTTACTGCATTGCTTTCAATAATAATAACCATACATCTTCAACAACACTTTCAATATCTTGGTCTGCATTCACTACATGGATACGTTCTGGATATCGTTCTACTAATTGTAAATATCCTTCACGTACCTTCTGATGAAATGGCAAACTTTCAACATCTAAACGATTTACTTCCCGATTGTCCGTTGCATAAATACGAGCTAAGCCTACCTCTGGAGCAAGATCAAATAAAATGGTCAAGTCAGGTAATTTTTTACCGATAGCAAATTCATTAATAGAAAGAACTTCATCGACACCTATTCCTCTTGCAAAACCCTGATAAGCTAAAGATGAATCAATAAAACGATCACATATGACTAACTTCCCAGCATCTAAAGCAGGTCGTACCTTTTCAAAGTAATGCTGACTTCTTGCAGCAGCATATAATAAGGCTTCTGTCCGTTCGTCCATTGCCGTATGTTCAGGATTTAAAATAATCGTTCTTATTTTCTCCGCAATCTCGATACCACCTGGTTCTCTCGTTGCTAGAACATCAATATTCTTTTCAGTAAGTCGCTTTGCAATCATTTGAATGACTGTTGTTTTTCCTGCCCCCTCTGGACCTTCGAATGTAATAAATAAATTGCTATTCATGTTGTTATTTGCCTCCACTATTTAATGACCTGAATCATTTTTTCTGCTAAACAATGATTTCCTTGGAATGTTGCACCTGCAGCTAGTAACTCTTCCAATTGACTTAGCTTTGCCACTGTTATTCTTTCTCCAGGAACAAGTAACGGTATACCAGGTGGATAAGGAATAATCATATTCGTAGATATTCGACCTATTGTACGCATATATGGTAACCATTCTTTTTCTAATGATGCAATCTCACTAAAGGTAAAGGTAGGCTCTGTAATTGGTACAAAATGATAGGCAGTTTGAGAAACTGTTTTGCTATTTATTTTAGCTGTGCCTAATAGCGTTGTTATTGCTTCTTTTATACGGACTCTTATTTCAGCAAACGGGTAGGTATGTCCTTGCTTCAGCAAAGGTAACATAAGTAAGACCTGATTCGCATCAGCTAGCTCCCCATAGACATGTTGTGCCTCTAATGCTTCTTGTAGCTGAAAACCACTATAACCATCGACACGTAACAATAGTTTTAATGGATCATCTACCTCAATTACTTCCAATGAACCAATCGACCTTAAAGCCTCAACCCATTGTTTCTTTTTTTCTATTATATATGCCCCATCACTCTCCATATATGTCTGTACATAGTAGCGAGCATCATCTAATGAAGCCAATAGCACATAAGATGGGCTGCTAGATTGTAACATACGTAAATAGTGATGTATTTTATCGGCATCTATCAATTCTGACTTTACATGCATAAAGGATGCCATTGTCATAGCTGGTAGTGTTTTATGCGCTGATTGTACAACAACATCTGCCCCAAACGACAAAGCAGATGGTTGAAATAGATGACACGCACTAAAATGAGCGCCATGTGCTTCATCCACTAATACAGGGATTCTCTTCTCGTGACAATAAACAATTTGTTGCTGTATTTCATTAGAAGTGACCCCATAATAAGTAGGATATGTTAAAACTACTGCTTTCGCTTCTGAATAATTATCTATTGCTTCTTTGAGATCATGAAAAGTTACATGTGTTGCCGTTAACGTCCGGTCATCCCATATTGGTGACACAAATATAGGCTTTGCTCCAACAAGTTCAATGGCATGAAATATAGATTTATGTGCATTTCGCTGAACAATAATAGTATCACCCTTATGACAAGTGGCATAAATCATTGCTAAATTTCCAACAGTAGAGCCACCTACTAGAAAAAAGCTTTTTTTGGCTCCATATGTATCTGCTAATAAATTTTCTGCTTCTAATATCATTCCCTCTGGATAATGTAAATCATCCAGATCCGTTAATTCAGTTACATCATACCGCATAACATCCTTAAATGCTTGAGGGAGGTGGGACAGCTCGCCATGCTTATGGCCTGGGACGTGAAAGGAAATATTTTGTTGTTTTCGAAAACGTTCTAATCCCTCTATAATTGGCTTTTTCTTATCCAAAACAAACACACCCATTTTCGTTAAGATTCTCATTTAATTATACGGGATTATACCACGATAAAAAAGCAATCCCTCGACAAGGCATTCCATATTTATTTGTTACCTATAGAAATTTCAACAAAATGTCTTATTATCCTCAATGTCGCTGCATTGTTATTGCAGTTGAACCTTTACTCTAATCAACAAAAATATGTACTGATTCCATATAAAAACCGATTATTGTCATTACCTTCAATAATCGGTTCTCTTCTTAAATCAAAATCATAAGCTATTCCTTTGCCACGGTAAACGCCATTTCTTCCACTAATTGTTCTACGAGTCGAGGTACAAAATTATCTAGTATGGGATTCATTATCCCTGCTAGAAAACCGCTAGCCTTCATTGATAAGCTTCCAATCAATAGAAATGATCCATCTGAATTTTGTTTTATTTCAAAGGAACCGTCACCATTAATCGGATCAGATAACCCCTCTAAATCAAAAAATACTTGATGAACCTCTGATTTTGTCTGAGTAAGTTTCACTTTAACAGCTTTTTGAATAACGCCAAAATCACCTTGGAAGACCCAAATCATATCATTTTCATTTAGTAATTCGTGATGTAAGTAACCTGGTATTAAAACAGCCCAACGTTCCTTATTTAGAATAAAACTCTCTAATTTTTCTTTCTCTACCTCAATATCCTTTCTATATTGCCCTGTTGCCATTACACTGCACCCCTTTGTGAATTTTAATCACTCCATTAAACTTTAGCATTTTATGGGTTTAAAAAGCAATTTCACCAGGTTTTTTATGTAACAGTTATTTGACCCTTACTTGAAAAATATCCTTGTCAAATCAACAATAGGAAATCGGCAACCTCAAGCTCAATATAAAAAAACCACTGATTTCTCAGCGGTTTATTTTTTGCCTAGCGACGTCCTACTCTCACAGGGGGAAGCCCCCAACTACCATCGGCGCTAAAGAGCTTAACTTCCGTGTTCGGTATGGGAACGGGTGTGACCTCTTTGCCATCATCACTAGACTATATTCAATCTTCAATACACAGCGTATTACTGCGTCAGCTGCTCTCGCTCAATCAGTCACGTACAGAAGTACGCTCCCTCAATCACTCGGTTGCTTCCTTGTTCTACTTGTGTCTTGAAGCTCTCATTTTTGAAAGTATTGTTCTTTCAAAACTGGATAAACGGCGCATTGAATGCTTCAAACAATTTGGTTAAGTCCTCGATCGATTAGTATTCGTCAGCTCCATGTGTCACCACACTTCCACCTCGAACCTATCTACCTCATCGTCTTTGAGGGATCTTACTTACTTGCGTAATGGGAAATCTCATCTTGAGGGGGGCTTCATGCTTAGATGCTTTCAGCACTTATCCCGTCCACACATAGCTACCCAGCGATGCCTTTGGCAAGACAACTGGTACACCAGCGGTGTGTCCATCCCGGTCCTCTCGTACTAAGGACAGCTCCTCTCAAATTTCCTACGCCCACGACGGATAGGGACCGAACTGTCTCACGACGTTCTGAACCCAGCTCGCGTACCGCTTTAATGGGCGAACAGCCCAACCCTTGGGACCGACTACAGCCCCAGGATGCGATGAGCCGACATCGAGGTGCCAAACCTCCCCGTCGATGTGGACTCTTGGGGGAGATAAGCCTGTTATCCCCGGGGTAGCTTTTATCCGTTGAGCGATGGCCCTTCCATGCGGAACCACCGGATCACTAAGCCCGTCTTTCGACCCTGCTCGACTTGTAGGTCTCGCAGTCAAGCTCCCTTGTGCCTTTACACTCTACGAATGATTTCCAACCATTCTGAGGGAACCTTTGGGCGCCTCCGTTACCTTTTAGGAGGCGACCGCCCCAGTCAAACTGTCCGCCTGACACTGTCTCCTGCCCCGCTAAGGGGCATGGGTTAGAATTTCAATACAACCAGGGTAGTATCCCACCGACGCCTCCTTCGAAGCTGGCGCTCCGAGATCTCTGGCTCCTACCTATCCTGTACAAGTTGTACCAAAATTCAATATCAGGCTACAGTAAAGCTCCACGGGGTCTTTCCGTCCTGTCGCGGGTAACCTGCATCTTCACAGGTACTATAATTTCACCGAGTCTCTCGTTGAGACAGTGCCCAGATCGTTACGCCTTTCGTGCGGGTCGGAACTTACCCGACAAGGAATTTCGCTACCTTAGGACCGTTATAGTTACGGCCGCCGTTTACTGGGGCTTCAATTCGCAGCTTCGCTTGCGCTAACCACTCCTCTTAACCTTCCAGCACCGGGCAGGCGTCAGCCCCTATACGTCACCTTACGGTTTTGCAGAGACCTGTGTTTTTGCTAAACAGTCGCCTGGGCCTATTCACTGCGGCTCTCATGCGCTTGCACGCTCAAGAGCACCCCTTCTCCCGAAGTTACGGGGTCATTTTGCCGAGTTCCTTAACGAGAGTTCTCTCGCACACCTTAGGATTCTCTCCTCGACTACCTGTGTCGGTTTGCGGTACGGGCACCTCTCACCTCGATAGAGGCTTTTCTTGGCAGTGTGAAATCAGGAACTTCGTCCATACGGACTCGCCATCACAGCTCAACGTTACAGTGTGCGGATTTTCCTACACACACGCCTTACTGCTTGGACGCGCATAACCAACAGCGCGCTTACCCTATCCTACTGCGTCCCCCCATTTCTCAAACGGTGAGGAGGTGGTACAGGAATATCAACCTGTTGTCCATCGCCTACGCCTGTCGGCCTCGGCTTAGGTCCCGACTAACCCTGAGCGGACGAGCCTTCCTCAGGAAACCTTAGTCATACGGTGGACGGGATTCTCACCCGTCTTTCGCTACTCATACCGGCATTCTCACTTCTAAGCGCTCCACCAGTCCTTCCGGTCTGACTTCAACGCACTTAGAACGCTCTCCTACCACTGACATCGTAGATGTCAATCCACAGCTTCGGTGAATCGTTTAGCCCCGATACATTTTCGGCGCAGCGTCACTCGACCAGTGAGCTATTACGCACTCTTTAAATGATGGCTGCTTCTAAGCCAACATCCTGGTTGTCTGTGCAACGCCACATCCTTTTCCACTTAACGATTACTTTGGGACCTTAGCTGGTGGTCTGGGCTGTTTCCCTTTTGACTACGGATCTTATCACTCGCAGTCTGACTCCCGTGTATAAATATCTGGCATTCGGAGTTTGTCTGAATTCGGTAAACCGGGATGGCCCCCTAGTCCAAACAGTGCTCTACCTCCAGTATTCTCATCACGAGGCTAGCCCTAAAGCTATTTCGGAGAGAACCAGCTATCTCCAAGTTCGATTGGAATTTCTCCGCTACCCACACCTCATCCCCGCACTTTTCAACGTGCGTGGGTTCGGGCCTCCAGTAAGTGTTACCTTACCTTCACCCTGGACATGGGTAGATCACCTGGTTTCGGGTCTACGACCACGTACTATTTCGCCCTATTCAGACTCGCTTTCGCTGCGGCTCCGCCTTCTAAAGCTTAACCTTGCACGTAATCGTAACTCGCCGGTTCATTCTACAAAAGGCACGCTATCACCCATTAACGGGCTCTAACTACTTGTAGGCACACGGTTTCAGGATCTCTTTCACTCCCCTTCCGGGGTGCTTTTCACCTTTCCCTCACGGTACTGGTTCACTATCGGTCACTAGGTAGTATTTAGCCTTGGGAGATGGTCCTCCCGGATTCCGACGGAATTTCACGTGTTCCGCCGTACTCAGGATCCACTCAGGAGAGAACGAACTTTCGACTACAGGGCTTTTACCTGCTCTGGCGGACCTTTCCAAGTCGCTTCATCTAACTCGCTCTTTTGTAACTCCGTATAGAGTGTCCTACAACCCCAAGAGGCAAGCCTCTTGGTTTGGGCTCTTCCCGTTTCGCTCGCCGCTACTCAGGGAATCGATTTTTCTTTCTCTTCCTCCAGGTACTTAGATGTTTCAGTTCCCTGGGTCTGCCTTCAAGACGCTATGTATTCACGTCAAGATACTACGCGATTAAACGTAGTGGGTTCCCCCATTCGGAAATCTCCGGATCAAAGCTCACTTACAGCTCCCCGAAGCATATCGGTGTTAGTGCCGTCCTTCTTCGGCTCCTAGTGCCAAGGCATTCGCCGTGCGCCCTTAATAACTTAACCTACAGCTTTCAATACACATCGCATTTCGTTGTCAGCTTCACTCGTTCAATCAGTCACGTACTGAAGTACGCTCCTTCATTCACTCGATTGCTTCCTAGAACTGCTTGTGTCTTGAAACCTTACTAATGTTATTAAGCCTATAAAAAACTTAAAAAATAAATGTGTTTGTTACAATTTCAATGTCGTTTTATCCAGTTTTCAAAGAACAAGTTTTGAAGTATTTCATTCGGAAGAATGAACCTTCAAAACTGAACGCAAAACGTAATCTTACAAACCCTAGGTTTGTATTCCGAAATAATCCTTAGAAAGGAGGTGATCCAGCCGCACCTTCCGATACGGCTACCTTGTTACGACTTCACCCCAATCATCTATCCCACCTTCGGCGGCTGGCTCCAAAAGGTTACCTCAC
>NZ_CP139094.1:72500-107500 GCF_050817245.1 Lysinibacillus sp. FW12
ATCTTGCAAACGCACTAATAAGGAAGCAACATTAATATCCTCTGGGCCGATGCCATCCATTGGCGAAATTGCTCCCTGAAGTACATGGTACATGCCGTTATAGTCACGCATTTTTTCCATTGCAATAACATCTTTTGTATCTTGTACAACACAAATAATAGAATGATCTCGTTGCTTATCTGAGCAAATATGACATGGATCTACATCCGTTATATTGCCACAAACAGAACAGTAGCTCAGATTTCGTTTAGCATCAATGAGTGCTTTAGAGAAAGATAATACATCGTCTTCCTTCATTGATAACACAAAAAACGCCAGACGAGCCGCAGTTTTCGGCCCGATACCTGGCAATTTCATAAAACTATCGATCAATTTAGATATTGGTTCTGGGTAGTACATAATGAATACCTCCTAGAATGGAAGGTTTAAGCCTTGAGTGAATTTCCCCATTGTTGAATTCGTTTTTTCTTCTACTTTTTTCAACGCTTCATTTGTAGCGATAACAATTAGGTCTTGTAACATTTCGATGTCTTCAGGATCTACCACAGATTCATCAAGATTTACGGATACAACCTCGCGCTGACCTGAAACAGTTACTTTTACCATGCCGCCGCCTGCAACACCCTCAAATTGCTCAGCATTTAATGCTTCTTGAGCCTCCATCATTTCCTTTTGCATTTTTTGCATCTTTTTCATCATACCTTGCATATTTCCCATTCCACGCATAAATGTTTTCCTCCTAAAAATTTAATCTTCAATAATTTCAACAAAGTCTTTACCAAAGAGTTTTTCAGCCTCTGTCACAAGTGGGTCTTGTGAAGCAAGAGGTTGAGCATCGTCGATAAATGGTTCTTCTGGCATTTCTGCCGGTGGTGGCTCTAATAATTCCTCCCCATGTTCTGAAGCCGTTAATGTTTTCTTTTGCTGCAGACCATGATCACGAATAAATTCTTCACGCATCTTTAACCAGGATTCTTCCGGTATACAAAGCATCTCGTACATTGTGCCAGTTTGTCCCGCAATTAGTTGTGTAAATTGAGCCTTTAAAGATTGGTTATCAGCAACCATCTGACAATGAATATCATACTTGAATTTTAACACAAAAGCACTCGAAGATGCCGCAACAGGCTCGGCTTCTGCCAAAAGAGCAGATTGTGATTTTTGCATTTGACTTAATGCTTGCGCCCACACCGATTTTATACGTTGCACATCTTGTTTTGTTGCATCTTTTAGTATTTCTTGAATACGACCAGTCGGTGCTTTATAGCCATTCGGACTTTTAGCACGAGGCCGCTGCTCTTTTTGGGCTGGTGATGTTTGTGCTGGTGCCCCAGTTTGCAATTGTAAGGATAATTGCTGAACCATCTGCTCAAGCGCAACAATTTTTTGAGTGACCTCTGGGCTTTGCGTCATTTCATTGGTAGCCATCGTTGAATGGGCGACCCCTCCTGAAAACTGTACCATTTTAAGTAATGCTGTTTCTAAGTAAATTTTCGTATGGTGAGAGAAGCGCATCTCTTGCTGTGTTTTTGCGAGAATATCTATATAGCCATAAAGCATATCTGGCGCGAATTCATGTGCTAAAGTAAATACACGTTCCTCGGGGGACACAAGCTCTAAGAGTTCAGCTAAATCATCACTTGTTTGAAGTAATAATAAATCACGGAAAAAGGTAATTAAATCCTCCGAAAGACGCAAAGGGTCCTTTCCATCGGCTATAAGTTGCTCTAAAAGCGCAAGCATTTGTGCAACATCTTTCATCTTGAGTGCCTCTGCTAAATCATAGAAAACATCCTGACTAATTGAACCTGTAACTAACAACGTATCCTCAAGCTTTAACTTTTCTCCGCTGAAAGACACAACTTGATCCAATAAACTTAAAGCATCGCGCATTCCCCCAGCTGCAGATTGTGCGATAACCTTTAAGCCTTGTTCTTCATATGGTAAATCAATATCCTCTAAGACAACCTTCATTCGTTCAATAATATCATTTGTAGAAAGTCGCTTAAAATCAAAGCGCTGACAACGAGAAATAATCGTTGCAGGCAATTTATGAGGCTCTGTCGTTGCTAAAATAAATACAGCGTGAGGGGGTGGTTCTTCTAAAGTTTTTAAAAGAGCATTAAAAGCACTTGTAGAAAGCATATGTACTTCATCAATGATGTACACCTTGTATCTACTGCTAGCAGGAGCAAAACGTACTTTCTCTATAATATCTCTAATTTCCTCAACACGTGAATTCGAGGCAGCGTCAAATTCAATGACATCTGGATGAGATCCATCAGTAATACTTAGACAAGTAGCACATTCATTGCAAGGTTCTTTTGATGGTGCATGTTCACAATTTAATGCTTTCGCAAAAATTTTAGCTGTACTTGTTTTCCCAGTACCACGTGGCCCAGAGAATAAGTAAGCATGTGTGGTTTTATTCGCTAGGAGAGCATTCTGTAGCGTTCTTTTGACATGAGCTTGACCTGACATTTCTCGAAAAGATTGTGGTCGATACACACGATAAAATGCTTGATACGTCACTATATTTCTCTCTCCTTTTCCATGTAATTGAGTAGTTTTATTATAGCATTTGCTATCTTATATAGAAAATGAAGTTATTGATTAAATATAAAAAAGCACCCGCCTATAGTAGACGGATGCTTTGAATTGGCAATTTCATGCCGTGCACCTTTCCTTGACAGCCGCACATAAGCGTTACTCTTGTCGTTAGCTCGGATTAGGCAACCCCGCGGCACATGGATAAGACCACTTAATGCTGCTTCCTTCCGGACCTGACATGGTTCATGGGTATCCATTGCGCAGGACCCAATCGTCAACACTACGTGCAAAAGGCAGACCAAACAATACGGACAGCCTCGAAAAAGGAATTCAGTCTCGCTAGAGCGGATTGCGAGTTACAGGACACCGCTACCTTCCCACCTAGCACGGCAATAACTAGTATACTGACAGTTTGTATAAATTGCAACTTAATGCACAAATTATTTATTTCCAAATCATTTTTAATCTTCCTATATTTTTTTGAAAAAATATATTGACGGCTTTCTCAAGTTGTGATAAATTTATTTTTGTCGATAAGACAACAGAGCAATATAACATGGAGGTATACCCAAGTCTGGCTGAAGGGATCGGTCTTGAAAACCGACAGGCGGGTAACACCGCGCGGGGGTTCGAATCCCTCTACCTCCTCCAGTTTTAAATTTCCGACTACGAATGTAGCCGTTTTTTTTTTGCCAAAATTGTATGTATTACTTGTTAGATACCACTTCCGCCTCGGTTGTGGTATTTTTTTATTATATGAATGATGGGAGGTAGTTACAATGCAATCGAAATTATTTATGACGCGCGCTTCCCTTACTTGGATTTTCCTTATTGCTGTCATGACTGCAATTGGTAGTGAGATTAAAATTATGCCTTTTGCTAATACATCTTTCCGTTTTGGTTTAGGAACCATCATATTCTTTTTATGTACATTAATTAAACCTACACCCATTATTTTAGCTGGTGTTGCTACAAGTATAGTGACAACCCTTTTCCGTGTTTTTACTTCCTCATTACATGATGTTGCTATTTCAGAGAGTATATTTAACCATTTACCAGCGGCTTTATTTTATGTATTGTTTGCAGTATGCCTACAAATTTTAGATATCCAACAATACAGAGAAAAACCATTAAAGCTTGGTTTACTCGTCGCCTTTAGTGAGGTCATTAGTAATTTAGCAGAGCAAATTTTTCGCTTTTTTGTACAAACCTATACTTTTTTATTTCTTCATGACCTCCTGATTCTTTTAGCGGTCGCATTATTACGTAGTTTTTTTGTAGTCGGTGTGTATAGCTCTATTTTGATAGCAGAACAAAAAAAGCGTGTACAAGAAATGCTCAATATTGGATCCGACCTCTATGTAGAGACCCTGTATTTAAAAAAGTCCATGAATCATATTGAAACGATAACAGCTAGTGGATTTGAGTTATACCGACAGTTAAAAATTAAAGGTTATCGAGCGGAAAGTTTGCAAGCGCTTCATATTGCCCAGGAAATCCATGAAGTGAAAAAGGATTCACAGCGTATTTATGCTGGTATTTCTAAAATTGTTGGCGAAAGGAACTTCGGCCCTTTTGTATTATCTGAATTATTACATTATATTGAAGAAGGCAATAGTAAGTATGCTGAATTACTTGGTAAGAGTATACAATTCAAAACAACAATAGACTTTGATTTTCAAACAAAGGAACATATTGCATTACTTGCTCTTTTAAATAATTTATCTGCTAATGCAGTTGAAGCTATCGAAGGACAAGGTATCATATCTATTGCTATTCAACGCCAAGAGGATAATACTGTAATAACAGTATGTGATAATGGAAAAGGAATTTCTCAACAAGATTTATCTATTATCTTTGAACCTGGATACACCACAAAATATAATGATGATGGTGTAGCAGCAACTGGCATTGGGCTTTCACATGTTGCTGAACTAATAGAAAAATTAAAAGGCTCAATATCCGTTGAATCAAACAATCAATACACAACGTTTAAAATCACAATTCCTACGCAAACTATTCAAACGGGAGAGACTTAAATGAGGTATTTTATTGTAGACGATGATCGTGCAAGTCGTGTTATGTTAAAACAAATTATTGAAGATAGTGGGTTAGGTACAGTTATTGGTGAGGCTCGTAATGGTGAGGATGCCATACCACAAATTTTAATGACTCAGCCAGAGTTTGTGCTGATTGATTTACTGATGCCAAAACTTGATGGAATAGCAACAGTCGAACACCTTATTCAAAATCGCTTCGAGGGGCAATTTATCATGATTTCACAAGTTGTGAATAAGGAAATGGTCGGTGAGGCTTATGAACAAGGAATCGATTTCTTCATTCATAAACCAATTAACCGAATAGAAGTAGAAAATGTTTTGAAAAAAACTACTGAACAATTTCGACTAAAAAATTCTCTGTTAGTTATACGCCAATCACTTACAAATATTGAATTAAGTGAACAAAAGGCAAATAAAGCAACATCCCGAGACCATATTCAATCCATATTAAACGATATGGGAATTGTCGGTGAAATTGGTAGCGAAGATATTATAGCTATTATTGAAACATTACTTGCTCATCAGCATAAGATTGCACCACTTCCTCCATTAAAGGAGCTTTATGAGGAAATTGCCGCTGTTACAAAGGCTACACCTGATGAAATTTTGAAGGAAAGTAAAGCTATAGAACAGCGTGTGCGTAGAACAATACTAGCTGCCATGATTAATCTCGCTAATTTAGGTGTTGTTGATTACACTAACTCCGAATTTGAATACTATGCCCCGCGCTACTTCGATTTTAAAGAAATTCGTCAACTCATGACACAGATTGAAGACCATGATAATCGTAAAGCAAAAGTCAATATTAAGAAGTTTATTCAAGTGTTATATTCAGACATTTTAACAAAAGTAAATTAATTTTCTCGGATTTTGTCGGATTCCATAAGTCCTCCGTATTATTAAAGTAAGGCGTGTCCTAAAAATTTAATATTAGGGGGTACAAAGGGTTTGAAGAAGAAATTTAAAATCAGTCTAGCCGCTCAAATTTTAATCGGTTTGATTTTAGGGATCATTATTGGTGGTATCTTTTACGGGAACCCCAAGATTGAGACATATTTACAACCATTAGGGGATATCTTTTTACATCTTATTAAGATGATTGTTGTACCGATTATTATTTCTACATTAATCGTTGGTGTAGCTGGTACTGGAGACATGAAACAGCTTGGGCGATTAGGCGGGAAATCCATTATTTACTTTGAGATTATTACGACAGTAGCAATCGTAGTTGGATTACTTTCCGCAAACTTATTCCATCCTGGTACAGGTATTAACATGAGTGAACTATCTCAGGGGGATATTTCGAAATATGTAACAACTACTGAAGAAGTACAGCATGAGGGACCATTTGATATTATTGTAGGGATTGTCCCAACAAATATTATCCAGTCTATGGCTGAAGGTAATATGCTTGCGATTATTTTCTTCTCAGTTATTTTTGGTTTAGGGGTTGCTGCAGTTGGAGAACGAGGAAAACCAGTCTTAGACTTCTTCCAAGGGGTAGCAGACGCTATGTTCTGGGTAACTAACCTCGTAATGAAATTTGCTCCAATTGGGGTATTTGGTTTAATTGGTGTAACCGTTTCCAAATATGGATTCGCTTCACTGGTACCACTTGCTAAATTAGCTATCCTTGTTTATGCAACGATGCTATTCTTTATCTTTGTCGTTCTTGGACTTGTAGCAAAATTTGCAGGAATCAGCATCTTCTACTTAATTAAAGTATTAAAAGATGAGTTAATTTTAGCCTTTTCAACAGCAAGTTCTGAAGCTGTATTACCACGTATTATGTTAAAAATGGAGAAATTGGGTGCTCCAAAGGATATCGTATCCTTTGTTATTCCAACAGGTTACTCCTTTAACTTAGATGGATCCACGCTATACCAAGCGATTGCAGCATTATTTATTGCGCAAATGTACGGTATTCACCTAAGCATTGGTGAACAAATTACGTTAATGCTTGTATTGATGGTTACTTCTAAAGGGATTGCAGGTGTTCCAGGCGTATCATTCGTAGTACTTCTAGCAACTTTAGGTACTGTCGGCATTCCACTTGAAGGACTAGCATTTATTGCTGGTATTGACCGTATTCTTGATATGGGACGTACTGTTGTGAACGTAATTGGTAACTCATTAGCATCATTAGTTATGGCTAAATGGGAAGGCCGTTTCGATCGCGAAAAGATGAAAAATTACTTTAAAGATAATGAAAATTTAGCGTAATTTAAAAAAACTCTCACGATGTTGGATGGCATCGTGAGGGTTTTTTTACTTTCCAAGCACTTTATCTAAATAGGCAATGATCGATTCTTTTCCGTTTGCATGTGCCTCCTGTGCACGTGCCGCATCTTTTTCAAGTTTGGACTCTGCGGCTGCTACTATTCTTTCTGCATCTTCCATTGGTACGACAATAACGCCATCTACATCCCCAATAATATAATCACCAGGATGAACGGTTACTCCTCCAACGGCAATTGGAATATTTACTTGGCCACCACCATTTTTGTTGCCAGCTGCTACTGTTGTACCTAAAGCGAAAATAGGGAAATCCAACTCTCGAATCGCTGCTATATCACGGATCACTCCATCCACCACAAAACCTTGGACGCCCAGTCCCTTTGCTAAGGAAATAACGAAATCGCCCGCTACAGCTCGATTAGTATTTCCTTTTGCATCAATTACTAAGATATCCCCTTCATTGGCCGCTCTGATCGCTTCCAATACTGCACCATTCTCACCATCTGGTAAACGTACAGTTACTGCTCGTCCAGCTATTTTAAAATGATCGGCTAGTGGTTTAATTTCACTTCGCAAATTGGTATGCCCGCCTGTCGCATCAGATATAGCTGTCGTTGGTAGATGCTGAAAACTTACTTCCACTTTTGTCATACATAACACCCCTATTATTATGATTGATGAAAGCCTTACACCTATTATTGTAAATAAGAACCATATACTATTTCAATATTTCTCGGATACTAAAGGAAACTTTTGTTAAGCCCATATTTTCTTATGAATGATACTATTAAATGATTTCGATAAACTGCTTTGATTGCTCAACTAATGCTTCAGCAGCAGATGCAATTTCATTAAAATCATTTGTCGTGACGGTAATTTGTTGATTCGTCTTATCTACTTTTTCAGCAATTCTTGTAATACTATCTGTCACTTGTCCGATTTCCCGTTCTATCCCCTCAACATTCTCCTTCACTTGTGAAATGGACTGCTCAACCCTAACTGAAAGCTTTCGTACCTCTTTGGCCACGACATCAAAACCTCTACCATATTCTCCTGCTCTAGCTGCTTCAATACTGCATTTAAAGCTAATAAGTTTGTTTGTGAGGCAATCTCTTGAATAGTCTTCACAATCCCTTTAATAGAATCTGCTTGTTTTTGAAGCTTCACGAGGTTACTAACATTTTCATTAGACTCTTGTGAAACCGCTTTAATTGTTTTTAGTAAGTCTTGGCTATTTTGAATACCTGTCTCAGAACGATGATAAAGCTCTTTAGACATGCCTTTCAATTTGTCTGCTACATTTACTATTTCATTTTGACGCTCAGTAATATTGGTCGCAATTTTAGAGACACCAATTACTTGTCTTGTATTGTTTGCAAAAACCGGCATATATGTTGCCTCAAGCCAAATGATATTGCCATTCGCATCCATTCTCTCAATTTTATCCTGATAACTGTTTCCTACTGTTAAATTGCGCCAAAACTTATCATACTCCATACTATTACTGAAATCGGGGAGACAAAATTCTTTATGATGCTTTCCTAGCATCTCTTGTACTGTATAGCCTAGCGTTTGAGCGAATAGCTCATTTACATAGGCTACTTTTCGATCCATATCAAAACGTATAATTGCAATATTACGTTCAATGGCTTGAACTACTAAATCATCCGTTACTTGAGCCTCTACACTGTGCATAAACAATACCCCTTTTACTATTTTTTTACTTATAATAATTTATTTTACTTTTATATTCGGTAAAAAACATGGGTAATGTTTCACCCATGTTTTTTTAATAAGCTCAATATCTCTTCCGAAGAAGTAGCTACGCAAAAAAGTTCTTTTTGTTCAGCACGTATAAAACCTTCCTCCAACATGATTTTGAAATGCTGTAAGAGGGCATCATAAAATCCATGGACATTATATAAAATGACAGGCTTGGCATGAAGTCCAATTTGTGCCCAGGTAAATACCTCAAAGTATTCATCTAAAGTACCTGCACCCCCAGGAAGAGCGATAAATGCATCAGCCAACTCTGCCATCTTTGCTTTACGAATATGCATTGAATCTACAAAATGAATCTCTGTTAATGAGGCATGAGCCAATTCTCGCTTCTGTAAGTGAGTTGGCATCACACCAATTACTTCTCCACCCGCTGCTAAAACAGCATCTGCAACCTTACCCATTAATCCTGTTTTAGAACCACCATAGACAACACCATGGCCGTTTTTCGCTAGTGAAGTACCTAGCTCAGAGGCCTTTTCAGCAAAAATGGGACTTTTCCCTAAACCGGATCCACAATACACTGCAATTCTTATAATAATCCCTCCTATTCAAAAAACGTGAAACAATCAGCTACATATTGTCTCACGTTTTTTGGTCATTTATTATAATTCTATTTTCGTAAATGGCTTGTTTGTTTTAGCATATGACTGATACGGCTCACAATTGATTCAATGGCATCAGGATTTTTTAATAAATCATAATCATTAATATCTAAACGTAGAACTGGACAGGAGTTAAAATTATTAATCCAGTTTTCATAGCGTTCATGCATTTCTATCCAATAATCATTTGGTGTTTGTTGCTCCATTGCTCGTCCACGTTCTTGAATACGTCCAATAACTGCATCAATTGGTCCCTCAAGATAGACAAGCAAATCGGGATGTGGGAAATATGGTGTCATCACCATAGCATCAAACAGATTCGTATACGTTTCATAATCAGTTGGGCTCATTGTCCCTTTATCAAAATGCATCTTAGCAAAAATGCCAGTATCCTCATAAATGGATCGATCTTGTATAAATCCTCCACCATATTCAAAAATACGCTTCTGTTCTTTAAAACGCTCTGCTAAAAAGTAAACTTGTAAATGAAAGCTCCATTTTTCAAAGTCCTCATAAAATTTATCAAGATATGGATTTGTATCTACTTTTTCAAATGATGTACGAAAATTTAGTGCTTCTGCTAACGCCTTTGTCATCGTTGATTTTCCTACACCCACTGTACCAGCAATCGTGATAACGGTTTGAGGAGGAATATCGTACTTCTCTCTTAAATTCATTATTGCAAACTCCTTTGTTGTAACGTGTCTTTAATTATCTTTAAAACGTAATTTAAATCATGTGGATTTTTGACAAAATCAAGCTGATCCCCATTAAATCGAATAACTGGAATTTCAGGATGCATTTCCTCAAAATGCTCGATAAACGAATGATAATCAGCCACAAGCTGCTCCATATAATCACGTGAAATCATCTTTTCAAATTCTCGGCCACGCATCGCGATACGCTTCATTAATGTTTCGACGCTAGCTTGTAAATAAACCACTACATTTGGAACAGGCATATCTTTTGTTAAAATCCCATATATTTCCTCGTATTTCTCGTACTCAGTTGGTGCCAATGTTCGCTTGGCAAATATTAAATTTTTAAAAATATGGTAGTCTGCTACAACAGGTTTGGCTTCTGCTAATCGAAACTTTTTTATATCAGTTAATTGTTTATAACGATTACAAAGAAAGAACATTTCGGTTTGGAAACTCCATTCCTCTATGTTTTCATAAAATTTATTTAAAAAAGGGTTTTCGTCTACAATTTCTTTTAATAGATGGTAATTTAATGTTGCTGCTATCTCTTTCGATAAAGAGGTTTTACCAACACCAATCGGACCTTCTACCGTAACAAATGGAACCGTCACTAGAAGTTCCTCCTTTTATTCTATGGATTCTATCATCGTGCCCCGCTCGCTGACACCTCATTTATTAAATGAATCAGTACCGTTCATTGTATCATAGTGGGAAAATGAAAAACAGAATCAACCTATTATTCTAGTAAATTTAAAAGTGAAATTTCTCCTCCAAATAAATAAAAAAGACATCGAGAATATACTTCTCAATGCCTTTCATACTTTATAATTTTACTCGCTGTAATCGTAATGCATTTAATACTACCGATACCGAGCTGAAAGCCATCGCAGCACCAGCTACCCATGGAGCAAGTAGACCAATTGCAGCAATAGGAATACCTAATGTATTGTATGCAAAAGCCCAAAATAGATTTTGTTTGATATTACGCATTGTTTTGCGACTCATCAGAATGGCATCTGCGATACTATTTAAGTCGCCACGAATAAGTGTAATGTCTGCCGCTTCCATCGCCACATCAGTTCCTGTACCAATGGCCATTCCGATATTGGCAGTTGCCAGCGCAGGCGCATCATTAATGCCATCACCCACCATTGCTACTTTTTTCCCTTGAGCTTGTAGCTTTTTCACCTCATCTGCCTTGCCTTCTGGTAAGACTTCAGCAATGACATGATTTACTCCTACCTCTGTTCCTATAGCCTGGGCAGTACGTTCATTATCACCCGTCATCATAATGACCGTAATACCCATATCCTGAAGTCGATGTATGGCTTCTTTTGACGTATCTTTAACTGTATCAGCGACAGCTACTAAACCTGCATATTGACCATTGATAGCAGCCAGCATTGCTGTTTTACCGTTTCGCTCAAGTTGCTCCATTGTTGGTAAAATATCATCAATTTGAATACCATATTGCTGCATTAATTTACGTGTTCCAATGACAACACCCTGACCTGCGACAGTCGCCTGCACACCATAACCTGGGATTGCTTCGAAAAATTGGACTTCACCTAATGCTATACCATGTTCCTCTATACCATGTACTATGGCTTCAGCAAGTGGATGCTCTGACTGTTTCTCAGCTGCCCCAATTAATGATAAAAAGCGTCCTTCATCTTGTGCTGGAGCTAATAGAACATCCGTTAGCTCTGGTTTACCATGTGTCACTGTACCTGTTTTATCTACAACAACTGTATCAATACTTTGCGTTTGCTCTAAATGTTCTCCACCCTTAAATAAAATACCAAATTCAGCTGCACGACCTGAACCTGCCATGATAGACGTTGGCGTTGCTAATCCAAGAGCACAAGGACAAGCAATGACAAGAACTGCAATTAAAACCTCTAAAGCGGGTGTAAATTCTCCTGGGCGGACCCAAATAATCCAAACTAAAAATGTTACCAATGCAATACCGACAACGATTGGTACAAAAACCCCTGATATTTGGTCTGCTAAGCGTTGAATGGGTGCTTTTGATCCTTGAGCATCTTCAACCACTTTAATGATTTGTGCTAACGCTGTATCACGACCAACCTTAGTTGCTGTCATTTTAATAAAACCATTTTTATTAATAGTGGACCCAAATAATTGATCGCCCTGTTTTTTATCAACTGGCAGACTTTCACCTGTAAGCATTGATTCATCAACAGCTGTTGATCCCTCTAATACCTCTCCATCGACAGGAATTTTCTCCCCTGGTTTTACTAGAATAACATCGCCAATGATAACTTCTTCTAAAGGAACCTCTTTTTCTACACCGTCACGTACAACCACAGCCGTTTTAGCTTGAAGTCCCATCAGTTTTTTTATGGCTTCAGAAGAACGCCCCTTTGCTTTGGCCTCAAATAATTTCCCTAATAAAATTAATGTAATTAAAACCGCACTCGTTTCAAAATAAAGATGGGGGCCATGGTGAGACCCTATCGTTACGATTGCTTGATAGACACTATAGAAATACGCAGCAGATGTCCCCATGACGACAAGTACATCCATATTTGCACTACCGTTACGTAAAGCTTTGTAGGCTCCTACATAAAATTGCTTACCTATAATAAATTGTACTGGTGTTGCTAACACCATTTGAACCCAAGGATTCATAAGAAATTCTGGTACATATAAAAACGATGTAAAGGAAAAATGTCCAACCATCGTCCAAAGCAGTGGTAATGAAAGAATAGCCGACAGAATAAATTTGCGTTGTTGCTGTTTAATGGCTTTTTCTCGATGGTCCACCGTTTCTGCCTCTTCTTCTTTTTGATGAGCCCCATAGCCTAGCTTCTCTACCTTCACAATGATATCTGTGATGGATACTTCTGATGGATTAAACTCAATCATTGCCTTTTCAAGTGCTAAGTTTACATTTGCAGAAGAGATACCGCTTAGCTTATTTAACCCTTTTTCAATGCGAGTGGCACAGGCTGCACACGTCATCCCTGTAATTTCAAGTTCAGCTTTTTGTTTAACAACACCATAACCAAGTGCTTCTATTTTCTTTTCAAAATCTTCTTCACTCAACTTTGCTGGATCGTACTTAATAGACGATTTTTCAAGTGCTAAATTAACCGTTGCTTGTTCTACACCATCCATTTTATTTAAACCTTTTTCTATCCGAGTGGCACAGGCTGCACATGTCATACCTGTAATTTGCAAATTCGCCTCTTTTATATCAGAACTCATTTACCTTTCACCTCTCCTTATACCAACCAGGGGTATATAAATTTGAAAATAAGAGAGTGCTACAGGAGCACTCTATTGATACTACTATTTTACGTCGTAGCCTTGATCATCAATTGTTTCTTTAATTTGGTCAAGTGACACTTGTGCTTCATCAAAAGCAACATCCACTAAACCTTCTGCTAAATTAACTTTTACTTGTTCTACACCAGCTAAAGCACCAACACTTTTTTCCACTGCATTTACACAGTGACCACATGACATTCCTTGTACATTTAACGTTACATTTTGCATAATAAATCTCTCCTTTTAAATAATAGTTTAAACATCTATTTTTTCATTAACTTTTGAATCGTTACTACTAATTCATCTAATACTGCTTCATCGCCCTCTGATAGACGATCTACAACACAACCCTTTAAATGCCCTTCTAATAATATTTTCGCTACACTATTTAAAGCTGACTGTGTGGCAGACAGTTGCGTAATAATATCATCACAGTAAACGTCTTTTTCAATCATTCCCTTTATGCCCCGAATTTGACCTTCAATACGGTTTAATCGAGTCGTTAAATCCTTTTTTACACGCTCAGGATGATGACTTTTTCGACAAGACGTAGTTTCCTCTGTATGACAAGCATCTTTATTTACTATGTCTTCCATTCACTACACCTCCTATTTCACTTCAATCATACTATACCCACGAAGGGTATGCAAGCTACAAATTTTTTTTATTCATGATGATGTTCATGGTCATTTTTCAATTGGCATAAAATTGAACTTTCATGTTGATGTGATGCTGTTTCTAATTGAATCGTTACATGCTTAATGCCCTTATGCTCAAGATTATGTTCAATTTTTCGTAATATATGCTCACTATCAGCTATTTTTAATTGATCATTAACGACTGCATGACAGGACAATGCATTTGTTCCACTAGTAATTGTCCAGATGTGTAAATCGTGGATACTCTCTACTCCTTCAGTTTGTTCAATTAACTGAATAATTTCCTGAACATCTACATTTGAAGGTGTTCCCTCCATTAAAACATGAATGGCAGCTTTAGTGACATAGTAGCCACTTCTTACTACCAATAAAGCAACAATAACGCTTGCAAGTGGATCTGCCCATCCCCAACCAAAAAACATAATCAATAGCGCCGCTACAATAGCCCCTACAGACCCTAGCATATCACTAAGCACATGTAAAAAAGCGCCACGCATATTTAAATTATCCTTTGTATCACTACCTCGCATCATAATCCATGCTACTAAAATGTTAATTAACAAACCAATTGTGCTAATAACAAGCATTCCTGTAGTAGCTACTTCAGGAGGATTAGCAAAGCGTTCAATCGCTTCGTAAAAAATAAATAATGCTATACCTATTAGTGTAATGCCATTCAGCACTGCAGCTAATATTTCAAATCGTTTATAACCATAGGTCTTACTATAACTAGCAGCTTTTTCTCCAAACGTAAAAGCTAACATGGCAATGCCCAAAGAAATAGAGTCACTTAACATATGCCCTGCGTCTGATAATAGAGCCAAACTATTTGTTAAAAAGCCACCAATCGCTTCAACTATCATATACCCTGTAATAATAATAAATGACAGTAATAATACTTTTTTATTTGCGCCATGAGTATGATCATGAGCGTGATCGTGATGATGTCCCATTTTTATTCCTCCCATCATTTAGTTATGAGCTGCATGCTCAATTGCCTGCTTTAATAAATTCATAATGTGATCGTCGTCCTTGGAATAATACAGTGTTGTTCCTTCTCTTCTAAACTTCACTAACCGTAAATTTTTTAGAAAGCGTAATTGATGAGAAACGGTTGATTGCCCTAAATCTAAAATTTCCGCAATATCATTTACAGAATGTTCATCTTTGCATAGTAAGTTTAAAATTCGAATGCGAGTTGGATCACTTAATGCCTTAAAGGTTTGAGATACTACAAATAGTGTTTCTTCATCTAAATGCTGATCAGCGTTTTTCTGTGCTTCTAAACTTGTTAATTTATCATCCATAAAAGTTTACCCTACCCTTCAATATTTATATATGAGCATGTGTTCATATATAAATATATATGGTTATATTAGGAATGTCAACGCTAAAAGTAGCAATTACCAATCCAGCACGCTACACTACTATTAAGGAGAGATATGAGTGGATATTTTTGAAACAGATCGCTTTTTTATGAAGCAAGCATTAGAGGAAGCACATCTGGCTGCTTCACTTGGAGAAGTTCCGATTGGCGCAGTACTTGTTTATGAGGGAACTGTTATTGCACGTGCCCATAATTTAAGAGAAACAACACAAAATGCGACTACCCATGCTGAGCTGTTGGTTATTCAAGAAGCCTGCAAAAAAATAGGTAGTTGGCGTCTCGAAGATACAACGCTTTATGTTACATTAGAGCCTTGCCCTATGTGTGCAGGAGCTATTCTACAATCTCGAGTGCCCCGTGTTGTTTATGGTGCAAGAGACCAAAAGGCTGGCTGTGTCGATTCCCTTTATCGTTTATTAAATGATGAACGTTTTAATCATGAATGTGATGTAACAGAAGGTGTTTTAGCTGAAGAGTGCGGGAAAATTTTAACTGACTTTTTTAAAGCTTTACGAGAGCGTAAAAAAGCTGCGAAAAAGGCATGAATTGCTGAAATCACCGAGAAAGATGGAGCCAGAAACTAAAGAAGGTGCCTCCTAATGAGACACCTTCTTTTTTATATTTAAGGGAATGGCAAGCAAAGTACCACCGTTTGCCTCCTGTAAACTTACCACTTGTCTCTTCATTTTCTGAGCCATAAAGCTGTGTAAAAATATTATCCTCTGCTAATGTCGAACAGTTTAATGTAATAAACGGCTTTGTAAAAAGCTCGCTTTCATTATAAATACCCTGAGCGAAAATATCTTCCCCTGACCCTGTTTCCACTGTCAGCAAAATCGGAGCGTTTTTTTCTTAGCACTACGACGAGCCTTTCTAGTTGGGCCTTCATCTGCATTGGTCGTTATAAAATCGTCTAGACGATAGGTTGTAAAAATTATCTCGGTATAGCTTATGTCCCAGGAAATTATCTAAGTATTTTATTTGCTTACTTTCATAAAAATGCTTTGAAAATTCAATTGCGCCAAAGGTTCTGCCTTGCTCTATAATAGGATAGGTTGAGCTTAATGATAGATAACTAAAACTATTTAGAGTCGTTAATTGTTGTTCGTAATTTAAAATTGGTTGTCCTGTTTGCATCACTTTAAATATGGTACTTGTTTCAGATGATAAATTTTGATAATTATCAGTCACAGTACTGTGAAAAAATTCATCTGGTGTTAAGCCGATTGCCAATAATATATTTAAATCTGCTAAATCATAAAAAATTGCACAGCCTTTATCATCTGTGAACACTATCAAATTCACTTAAGGCATGTGCGAAATGGTGTAAATCCATGAATATTACCCAGTATAACGAATTTTCAAAAATTATGAGAGATTTCAATTTTGGACATCAAAAAAGCTATTTTAGATTTACCTGTTTAAAGGATCGTCTAAAATAGCTTTTACATGTTATTTAATTAGGCGCAATTACTTCTTTACCACCCATGTATGGTCTTAAAACTTCAGGAATTACTACGCTTCCATCTGCTTGTTGGTAGTTTTCTAAAATAGCTGCAACTGTACGTCCAATCGCAAGACCTGAACCGTTTAATGTGTGAACATATTCTGGTTTTGCATTTGGCTCACGACGGAAGCGGATATTTGCTCGTCGTGCTTGGAAATCCTCAAAGTTAGAGCAAGAAGAAATTTCACGGTACATGTTTTGTGCTGGGATCCAAACTTCCAAATCATATTTCTTCGCTGCAGTAAATCCTAAATCAGCAGTACACATTTTTAGTTTACGATACGGTAAGCCTAGTAATTGCAGTACTTTTTCAGCATGACCTGTTAACAGCTCTAATTGCTCATATGACTCCTCTGGTTTTACAAAGCGTACTAATTCTACTTTGTTGAATTGGTGCTGACGGATTAAACCACGTGTATCACGACCCGCAGAGCCTGCCTCTGAACGGAAGCATGCACTGTATGCAGCAAAACCTTGGGGTAAAGCTTCAGCAGGTAAAATTTCATCACGGTAGAAGTTTGTAACTGGTACCTCTGCTGTTGGAATCATGAAATAATCTGTTTCCTCTAATTTAAATACATCTTCCTCAAACTTAGGTAACTGTCCTGTACCCGTTAAGCTATCGCGATTAACAATGACAGGTGGCAGCATTTCCTCATAGCCATGCTCTTCTGCATGTAAATCCATCATAAATGTCATAAGTGCTCGTTCTAAGCGAGCCCCAAGCCCACGGTAGAATAAGAAACGGCTACCCGTTACTTTTGCACCTCGTTCAAAGTCAACAATCTTCAAATCAGTAGCAAGATCCCAGTGTGCCTTAATGTCAAAATCAAATGTTGGAATTTCGCCCCAAGTATATTCTTCTACATTGTCATCCTCTGTTGTGCCTACTGGTACAGATTCATGTGGAATGTTTGGCAAGCGCATCATCATATCTTTAAATCGCTCTTCTACATCATTTAGTTGAACATCTAGCTCTTTAATTTCATCGCCAACTTGACGCATACGAGCAATCACTTCATCTGCATTTTCCTTGTTGCGTTTCATAATTGAAATTTGTTCAGATACTTTATTTCGTTCTGCTTTTAATTCTTCTGTTTTAGCAATTAACTCACGACGCTTTGCATCTAAACCCTCAAAATCATCTAAGTTTCCTAAATCTTCATTACGTGTTAATAGCATTTCTTTAATTTCCGCGAAATTATCGCGTACGCGTTTAATATCTAACATAGTCATACCTCCAGTAGTTTAATGATGGGAATTGTTGCATCCTTTAAGTCTTGATATAATTTCGTCCGGCGGTTTATTCAAATGTTCGATTTTAAATAAAAATAAACACAAAAAAGCCCCCATCCCTAAAAAGGGACGAGAGCTACCCGCGTTGCCACCCTAATTGATTAGGCATATGCCTAATCCACTTATTTCATAACGGCATTTCAGCCGGCAGCAGCCTACTTACATTACTTCGACTGTGCAACTCCAGGACGGATTCACAAGTGCTTTTATCAGCTTCCACCAACCGCTGACTCTCTAAAAAAAACGTGCTTGTTACTACTTCCCATCATCGTGTTCAGTTATTTAAATTTTAACCATACTGTACTATATGAAAACAAATTTTGCAAGTCATACCATAGAGGATACAAAATATTCTAGAATTCTTGAATCTCCGGTTAATTCTGGATGAAATGCACAACCCAATAAATGATTATCTCTCGCTAAGATAATTTTTCCCTCATATTCAGCAAGAATTTCAACATTTTTACCAACTGCTTTAATATGAGGCGCTCGAATAAATACCGCTGGAATGTCTATTCCTATTTTAGGGATATCCAGTTGTATTTCAAAGCTATCTACCTGACGACCAAATGAGTTTCGTGCGACTATGACATCCATAACTGCCAAATGTGCTTCATCATCCACTAGATGGCTAGCTAATAAAATTAATCCTGCACATGTCCCAAACATAGGCAAACCTTGCTGAGCAAGTTCACGAATCGGCTCTAGTAAGTCAAAGCGATCAAGCAATTTTCTCATGGTTGTGCTTTCCCCACCAGGTAACACAAGACCATCGAGGTTTATTAAATCTTTCTTATGTTTTACTTGGATGACTTCACAGTTAAGGGCTTCTAGCATTTTAACATGCTCACGTATAGCTCCTTGTAGTGCTAACACACCTATTCGTTTCATCCTACCAACCTCGCTCCTGCATACGTTCGCTTTGCCCAAGCTGTGCAATATCAATACCTTTCATTGGTATGCCAAGTTCCTTTGATATTTCTGCAATAAGCTTATAATCTTTATAATGGGTAGTCGCCTCTACGATAGCACGAGCAAATTTTTCCGGGTTTTCAGATTTGAAAATACCAGAACCAACGAAAACGCCATCAGCACCAAGTTCCATCATTAATGCAGCATCGGTTGGTGTAGCCACACCTCCTGCGGCAAAATTTACTACTGGTAAACGACCAAGACGTTTGATGTCTCTTAATAATTCGAAAGGAGCTCCTAATAATTTCGCCTCTGTCATTAGTTCATCCTCTGTCATGCCTACGATTTTACGTACCTGACCATTTACTTTGCGAATATGTCGAACTGCCTCCACAATATTTCCTGTTCCTGGTTCGCCCTTTGTACGTAACATGGATGCTCCTTCTCCAATTCGACGTGCTGCTTCTCCTAAATCACGACAGCCACACACAAACGGTACTGTATAATCACTTTTTAATAAATGGTACTCTTCATCGGCTGGTGTGAGGACCTCACTTTCGTCAATATAGTCTACACCCATTGCTTCTAAAACACGTGCTTCCACAATATGGCCAATACGGGCTTTTGCCATAACAGGAATAGAAACGGCCTCCATTACCTCCTCAACAATGCGAGGATCTGCCATACGTGCAACACCACCTGCTTTGCGAATATCTGAAGGTACTCTCTCTAATGCCATAACAGCAACTGCTCCAGCAGCTTCTGCAATTTTGGCCTGTTCTGCATTAATGACATCCATAATGACGCCACCCTTCTGCATTTCTGCCATCCCACGTTTTACTAGCTCTGTTCCTATTTGTTTCATTTTCTAACCTCCACCTTTATGATGAAATTTAGTATAATGGAAATTGACCATATAAAAATAACCAGTTTTCAAAATAATTATAAGGTCAGGAGGTTTTAAAACATGGATATGCTTTTATTTCAACTCGAAAAAAATAGTGATAAACCGCTGTATGATCAGCTTTATAACGGCATAAAGGAGGCCATTATTTCTAAGAAAATAGCTGTAGGAGAAAAATTACCATCAAAAAGGAAATTAGCTGATTTTTTGAATATTTCTCAAACAACCATTGAAATTGCCTATGCCCAATTACTGGCTGAAGGTTATATTATGTCCAAATCACGCATTGGCTATTTTGTAGAAGAAATTGATGAGCTTCCCTATATTCAGCAGGACTCTGAAACCTCTTTCAGAGAGCATCCTAAGAAAAAATCATACAAAATTGATTTTAATCCTGGTTCTATCGATATTGATGCCTTCCCATTCCAAACGTGGAGAAAGTATGCGAAAGAGCTTTTTGACGATACCTCAAAGGAATTATTACTAACAGGTGAACCACAAGGAGAACTTTCTTTACGCACTGAGATTGCTAATTATTTATATCAATCGCGTGGGGTAGTGTGTAATCCTGAGCAAATTGTTGTTGGCTCTGGTACTGAACAGCTTCTTCCTATGATTTTAAGACTTTTTAGTGATGATACCTGCTTTGCCTTAGAAAACCCAGGATACCCTGCCGTGCATCGCATGTTTTCACAGTATAAACGACAAGTTCAACCCATCGCCGTTGATGAAGAGGGAATTATTATTCATGAGCTTGAGAGAACAAGTGCTAATGTTGTTTACATTACGCCGTCACATCAATTCCCTACTGGCGCGGTATTATCTGCGACACGACGTGCACAGGCTTTAAATTGGGCGGCCCAAAGTTCCTCTCGCTATATTATTGAAGATGATTATGATTCAGAATTTCGTTATGCTGGTAAACCAATTCCTGCACTACATGCCTTAGATCGAAATGATAAAGTTATTTACATGAGCACCTTTACAAAATCATTAATGCCTTCTTTGCGTGTAGCTTATTTTGTACTTCCTCCTAAACTACTCGCAACATATAGTGATGTATTTAACTATTATTCTTCTACGGTGCCTCGTTTCGACCAACATATCGTGGCAAATTTTATGCGTGACGGTCATTTTGCAAAGCATCTCAATCGAATGCGCAAGGTTTATCGTAAAAAGCATGATAAGCTAACTTCTATATTAGAAAAGTATTCATCAACGATTAAAATTACTGGTGAGCAAGCCGGAATGCATATTTTATTAGATGTTCAACACACATTATCCGAGAAACAATTGCAACTGCTTGCTGCTCAATCAGAGATTGGGATTTATCCCTTATCTGATTATAGACTAGACCATTGTGAATCTTCACAAGCTCAATTTTTACTTGGCTTTGGTGGGATACCTGTTCATACAATTGAACGATCCATTGAACAATTGATGGATTGTTGGGGAATACAAAAAAATGACCCATCTAGTTAGTAGATGAGTCATTTTTTATTACGTTTCAATTAATTGTATTTGATAATGTTCAAACCAAGTATGAATTTGCCCTAGGTACGCTAAAAGCTGTGGCCCTGCCATTAGTTGCCCATACCAAGGGATCTTGAATGAGCTTCCTCCAGAGTCGATTAATTCTAAAAGTTTTTTGTTGTCAAATAGTTCATGTAGTATCGAATTTTTATTTTGAAGGATTTCTTTTAACCACTTTTGAATACCTGCTGTATAAACTGGGTGATACGTTTTAGGATAAGGGTTCTTTTTACGATACAACACCTCATCAGGCAATAACTGAGCCATCGATTTTCGTAGTAAACCCTTTTCTATGCCATCCAAGTTCTTCATTTCCCACGGAATATTCCAAGCATATTCCACAAGACGATGATCTGCAAAAGGAACACGTACCTCTAAACTTGCCCCCATACTCATACGATCCTTGCGCTCTAGCAAAGTCTGCATAAACCAAGTCATATTCAAATAAAACATTTCGCGATGTCTAGCTTCTTCAGAACTTTCTCCATCCAACAACGGTACTTCAGCTATTGTTTGCGTATATAGTTGATGTGCAAAGGATTCAATCTTTAATTTTTTATTCCACTTCTCTTGTAGCAATGCATTTCTTTCAGATAAAGATCGAATCCACGGAAAGCCCGTTGTCTTTTCTTTAAACCAAGGGTATCCACCAAAAATCTCATCTGCGCACTCCCCTGATAACGCTACTGTAAAATCTCTTTTTATCTCTCGGCAAAACCATAATAAGGATGAGTCTACATCTGCCATACCAGGTGAATCTCGGACAATGGCCGATTCAACTAAGAAATCAATTAATTGTTGCTGAGTAATTTCCTCTGGGTGATGTGCCGTCTGAAATGTGTCAGTCATTTTTTGAATCCAGTACGTATCTGTTGATGTTTGGAAAGTATGTGGATTAAAAAAGCGTTCATTATCCTCATAATCAATAGAATAGGTATGCAATTGTTTATTTTGTTGTTGAAACCTATTTGCTGCAATACCGGTTATAATACTAGAATCCAATCCACCTGAAAGAAATGTACAGATAGGGACATCCGAAACCAACTGTCGTTCAATTGCATCAGTTAACAAAAAGCGAATGCGCTCAATAGTCTCGCCTAATGATTCTTCATGCTTTTGGCTATGTAACTGCCAATACTGCCACTTTCTTAAGCCTTCTCTAGTAAAACGCATAGCATACCCTGGTCTTAATTCTTCAATATCTTTAAAAAGTGTCTTGCCTGGTGCTCTTGAGGGCCCCACAGCCATCATACTTGCCAATCCTTCAGTATTTACACTTGCTTGAACCATTGGGTGTGCCAACAATGCTTTCACTTCAGATGCGAAAAGAACACCTTCCTTTAATTCTGTATAATACAATGGCTTCACACCTAATCGGTCTCTGCATAAAAACAGTGATTGTGTTTGCTCATCCCATACACCAAAGGCAAATATGCCATTTAGAAAATCTACACATTTCTCTTTCCATTCAATATACGCAGTTAATAATACTTCTGTATCTGAATGTGTTGTAAAACTGTGCCCTCTTTTTTGAAGTTCTTTACGAACCTCTTCGGTATTATAAAGTTCGCCATTATATGTAATGACATAGTTTACCCCATCATGTATTTTTTTCATTGGCTGTTTACCACCAATTAGATCGATAACAGCTAGTCGTCGATGGCCAAATGCAATATGCTCACTACACCAAATATTTTCATCATCAGGCCCTCTCTTATTTAATGTTTGGGTCATTCGTTTTAAGATCATATCACTTGTTCTTAAATCCTTTTGAAAGCTAGCCCATCCTGTAATGCCACACATTTAGCCACATCCTTTCGCCTATTAGCGTATGCTGTACGGTTCAAAAATGTGAAAAAGCACATGAATGCTAAGTACATTCATGTGCTCATTTTTAATTATTAAAACAGTCCACCAACAAAGTCAGTAATGCCTCCCCATAAATTGCCGAAGAAGTTACCTACACCTTGGAAGAACAATGAGATACCGCTAGCGCGCTCTACAGCCTTTGTTGTGACAACATCAGATGAAATATCCTTGCCATCGATAAAGCCGTAATCTGTGCCTTCTGTGCGTTCGATAACAACCTTACCTACAACAGTATCCTTTTTAACATCTGCCTCTAAACTTTTTTTATCTAAAACCAATGTCGGTTTATATAAATCTTTATCAGAAGACTTAATCATAAATGAAATGGGTTCTTTTACCGCAATCGCTACTTTGTCTTCTTTACCTTTTGTCACTTTTACTGTTTTTTGACCTTTGAACGTATAGTTCGCTGGTAAAATTTCTTGCTTTGAGAATTGAGAAAAGCCATAGTTAAATAATTTTGCTGTTGCATCAAAACGAGCTTCATAAGATCCTTGTCCTTTTGCATCAACAGCCTTCATAACAACAGCAATCAAACGAGTACCATTGCGCTCTGCAGTACCTGTGAAACAATGACCTGCAAAGTTTGTTGTACCTGTTTTTAATCCATCTACACCTTCGTATTCATACACTAATCCAGGCAACATAAAGTTCCAGTTAGACATTTGAATTTCATCTTCAGTACCTTCACGGAACTTCTTTTTTGCAATTTTAGATGTCTCTAAAACCTTTGGATGATCTTTTAATAAATGATAAGCCAATTTTGCTACAGATTTAGCAGGCATCACATTTTCATCCTCTGGGCCTGTACCTGATGGGTGCATACCAAATAAATCAGCATTATTAAGGCCCGTTGCATTGACAAATTTATAGCCTTCTAAACCAAGTTCCTCTGCTTTTTTATTCATTAACTTTAAAAACTCAGTCTCAGAACCTGCAATCGTTTCAGCAATAGCTACTGTTGCCGCATTTGCAGAATAAATTGCCATTGCCTCGTATAATTCACGAATGGTATAAGTGCCATCTCTACGTAAAGGTACATTACTTAATGCACGATTTTGAGACATACGATACGTATAATCTGTTACGTGATATTCCTGATCCCATTTAACTGTTCCTGCATCAATTGCGTCCAATAACAGGAATTCAGTCATCATCTTTGTCATACTTGCAATACCTAGTGAAGTATCTGCATTTTGTTCATATAAAATTTTCCCTGAGTCTGCGTCAATTAAAATCGCAGCATCCACTGTTAATCCTAAATCTGTTTCCGCATGTGCCTGTGCAGGAGTACCTGCAAAAATACTAATTAGTAAAACAGGAATTAGGAGTAAGCGTAATACGGTGTTCGTTTTCTTTTTCACCTCTAAAGCCCTCCAAAAAATAATCTTGTCCTCGACATTTTATCATAGATAACAACATACGTGTTGACTCTCTACCATAAAAAAATGCTCTCGCGCCATCTTTGTAGACGATGCGAAAGCATAAAAGTTGCAAGTAATAAATTACATTGAATAGTTTGGTGCTTCTTTTGTAATTTGTACATCATGTGGATGGGATTCACGAAGACCAGCACCAGTCATTCTAACAAATTGAGCTTTTTCTCGTAAATGCTCAAGATGTGGTGCTCCACAATAACCCATACCAGCACGAATGCCACCAATAAGTTGATAAATTGTATCTGCTAGTGGTCCTTTATATGGTAAGCGACCTTCAATACCTTCAGGCACTAATTTTTTCGCGTCTTCTTGGAAGTAACGGTCTTTTGAGCCTTTTTCCATTGCTCCAATAGAACCCATACCACGATAAACTTTGAAGCGACGTCCTTGGAAAATTTCTGTTTCTCCTGGAGATTCAGAAGTACCTGCTAGAAGTGAACCAAGCATTACCACATTTCCACCAGCTGCTAAAGCTTTTACGATATCACCAGAGTACTTAATACCACCATCGGCAATAATCGTTTTACCAAGCTCACGAGCTACTGTAGCACAATCATAAACTGCTGTAATTTGTGGTACACCTACACCAGCTACTACACGTGTAGTACAAATTGAACCTGGGCCAATACCAACCTTCACAACGTCTGCACCAGCTTCAAATAATGCACGTGCACCTTCTGAAGTTGCTACGTTACCAGCGATAATTTCTAATTCTGGATAAGTCTCACGGATTGAGCGAATTGTCTGTAATACGCCTTCTGAATGACCGTGAGCAGTATCGATTACTACAATGTCTACTTGTGCTTCTACAAGTTTTTCAATACGTACCATTGTATCTTTTGATACACCAACTGCTGCACCTACAAGTAAACGGCCATGTATGTCCTTAGCAGCATTCGGGAATTCAATTACTTTCTCGATATCTTTAATTGTGATAAGTCCAGTTAATCTACCTTCTTCATCTACAATCGGAAGTTTTTCGATTTTATATTGTTGAAGAATTTTTTCAGCATCCTCTAAAGTCGTTCCAACAGGAGCCGTAATTAAATCTTCTTTTGTCATTACATCTTCAATTTTTAAAGAGTAGTCAGAGATAAAACGTAAATCACGGTTTGTAATAATCCCTACTAATTTTTGGTTTTCCATGCTATCAACAATAGGTACACCAGAGATTCTGTATTTCCCCATTAAATGTTCAGCATCGAAAACTTGATGAGTCGGAGTTAAGAAGAATGGGTTTGTTATAACACCATTTTCAGAACGTTTTACTTTTTCTACTTGTTCAGCTTGCTCATCGATCCCCATGTTTTTATGGATAATACCGATACCGCCTTGTCGTGCCATAGCAATTGCCATTTTAGACTCAGTAACTGTATCCATACCTGCACTAATCATTGGAATGTTTAATTTAATTTTCGGTGTTAATTGAACAGATAAATCAACATCTTTCGGTAATACTTCGGAATGAGCTGGTACTAATAATACATCATCAAAAGTTAAACCTTCTTTGGCAAATTTAGTTTCCCACATTTTCGTAACTTCCTCCTATAGTTAAAAGAATATTAATTGTAAGATTAACAACGTGGACTGCTACTGTCAAGAAACTTATAAAAGAAAGACAATTCAGATTTTTAATTATATCAAATTTTAAAGTTACACCCAAATAAAAAGCTATAATAAAAGAGATTTATTACCATTAATATTATATAAATGAAGGAAATGAGTGATATATTAAAGGTTTTTTGTAGGAAATTCTTTAATTTATTAATGAATTTCGTTAGTTTATAAAAAAACAGCCAGCACACAGCTGACTGTTTCATTGCCTAGCGACGTCCTACTCTCACAGGGGGAAGCCCCCAACTACCATCGGCGCTAAAGAGCTTAACTTCCGTGTTCGGTATGGGAACGGGTGTGACCTCTTTGCCATCATCACTAGACTATATTCGACCTTCAATACACGGCGTATTACTGCGTCAGCTGCTCTCGCTCAATCAGTCACGTACAGAAGTACGCTCCCTCAATCACTCGGTTGCTTCCTTGTTCTACTTGTGTCTTGAAGCTCTCTTTTTTGAAAGATTATTCTTTCAAAACTGGATAAACGGCGCATTGACTGCTTCAAACAATTTGGTTAAGTCCTCGATCGATTAGTATTCGTCAGCTCCATGTGTCACCACACTTCCACCTCGAACCTATCTACCTCATCGTCTTTGAGGGATCTTACTTACTTGCGTAATGGGAAATCTCATCTTGAGGGGGGCTTCATGCTTAGATGCTTTCAGCACTTATCCCGTCCACACATAGCTACCCAGCGATGCCTTTGGCAAGACAACTGGTACACCAGCGGTGTGTCCATCCCGGTCCTCTCGTACTAAGGACAGCTCCTCTCAAATTTCCTACGCCCACGACGGATAGGGACCGAACTGTCTCACGACGTTCTGAACCCAGCTCGCGTACCGCTTTAATGGGCGAACAGCCCAACCCTTGGGACCGACTACAGCCCCAGGATGCGATGAGCCGACATCGAGGTGCCAAACCTCCCCGTCGATGTGGACTCTTGGGGGAGATAAGCCTGTTATCCCCGGGGTAGCTTTTATCCGTTGAGCGATGGCCCTTCCATGCGGAACCACCGGATCACTAAGCCCGTCTTTCGACCCTGCTCGACTTGTAGGTCTCGCAGTCAAGCTCCCTTGTGCCTTTACACTCTACGAATGATTTCCAACCATTCTGAGGGAACCTTTGGGCGCCTCCGTTACCTTTTAGGAGGCGACCGCCCCAGTCAAACTGTCCGCCTGACACTGTCTCCTGCCCCGCTAAGGGGCATGGGTTAGAATTTCAATACAACCAGGGTAGTATCCCACCGACGCCTCCTTCGAAGCTGGCGCTCCGAGATCTCTGGCTCCTACCTATCCTGTACAAGTTGTACCAAAATTCAATATCAGGCTACAGTAAAGCTCCACGGGGTCTTTCCGTCCTGTCGCGGGTAACCTGCATCTTCACAGGTACTATAATTTCACCGAGTCTCTCGTTGAGACAGTGCCCAGATCGTTACGCCTTTCGTGCGGGTCGGAACTTACCCGACAAGGAATTTCGCTACCTTAGGACCGTTATAGTTACGGCCGCCGTTTACTGGGGCTTCAATTCGCAGCTTCGCTTGCGCTAACCACTCCTCTTAACCTTCCAGCACCGGGCAGGCGTCAGCCCCTATACGTCACCTTACGGTTTTGCAGAGACCTGTGTTTTTGCTAAACAGTCGCCTGGGCCTATTCACTGCGGCTCTCATGCGCTTGCACGCTCAAGAGCACCCCTTCTCCCGAAGTTACGGGGTCATTTTGCCGAGTTCCTTAACGAGAGTTCTCTCGCACACCTTAGGATTCTCTCCTCGACTACCTGTGTCGGTTTGCGGTACGGGCACCTCTCACCTCGATAGAGGCTTTTCTTGGCAGTGTGAAATCAGGAACTTCGTCCATACGGACTCGCCATCACAGCTCAACGTTACAGTGTGCGGATTTTCCTACACACACGCCTTACTGCTTGGACGCGCATAACCAACAGCGCGCTTACCCTATCCTACTGCGTCCCCCCATTTCTCAAACGGTGAGGAGGTGGTACAGGAATATCAACCTGTTGTCCATCGCCTACGCCTGTCGGCCTCGGCTTAGGTCCCGACTAACCCTGAGCGGACGAGCCTTCCTCAGGAAACCTTAGTCATACGGTGGACGGGATTCTCACCCGTCTTTCGCTACTCATACCGGCATTCTCACTTCTAAGCGCTCCACCAGTCCTTCCGGTCTGACTTCAACGCACTTAGAACGCTCTCCTACCACTGACATCGTAGATGTCAATCCACAGCTTCGGTGAATCGTTTAGCCCCGATACATTTTCGGCGCAGCGTCACTCGACCAGTGAGCTATTACGCACTCTTTAAATGATGGCTGCTTCTAAGCCAACATCCTGGTTGTCTGTGCAACGCCACATCCTTTTCCACTTAACGATTACTTTGGGACCTTAGCTGGTGGTCTGGGCTGTTTCCCTTTTGACTACGGATCTTATCACTCGCAGTCTGACTCCCGTGTATAAATATCTGGCATTCGGAGTTTGTCTGAATTCGGTAAACCGGGATGGCCCCCTAGTCCAAACAGTGCTCTACCTCCAGTATTCTCATCACGAGGCTAGCCCTAAAGCTATTTCGGAGAGAACCAGCTATCTCCAAGTTCGATTGGAATTTCTCCGCTACCCACACCTCATCCCCGCACTTTTCAACGTGCGTGGGTTCGGGCCTCCAGTAAGTGTTACCTTACCTTCACCCTGGACATGGGTAGATCACCTGGTTTCGGGTCTACGACCACGTACTATTTCGCCCTATTCAGACTCGCTTTCGCTGCGGCTCCGCCTTCTAAAGCTTAACCTCGCACGTAATCGTAACTCGCCGGTTCATTCTACAAAAGGCACGCTATCACCCATTAACGGGCTCTAACTACTTGTAGGCACACGGTTTCAGGATCTCTTTCACTCCCCTTCCGGGGTGCTTTTCACCTTTCCCTCACGGTACTGGTTCACTATCGGTCACTAGGTAGTATTTAGCCTTGGGAGATGGTCCTCCCGGATTCCGACGGAATTTCACGTGTTCCGCCGTACTCAGGATCCACTCAGGAGAGAACGAACTTTCGACTACAGGGCTTTTACCTGCTCTGGCGGACCTTTCCAAGTCGCTTCATCTAACTCGCTCTTTTGTAACTCCGTATAGAGTGTCCTACAACCCCAAGAGGCAAGCCTCTTGGTTTGGGCTCTTCCCGTTTCGCTCGCCGCTACTCAGGGAATCGATTTTTCTTTCTCTTCCTCCAGGTACTTAGATGTTTCAGTTCCCTGGGTCTGCCTTCAAGACGCTATGTATTCACGTCAAGATACTACGCGATTAAACGTAGTGGGTTCCCCCATTCGGAAATCTCCGGATCAAAGCTCACTTACAGCTCCCCGAAGCATATCGGTGTTAGTGCCGTCCTTCTTCGGCTCCTAGTGCCAAGGCATTCGCCGTGCGCCCTTAATAACTTAACCTACAGCTTTCAATACACATCGCATTTCGTTGTCAGCTTCACTCGTTCAATCAGTCACGTACTGAAGTACGCTCCTTCATTCACTCGATTGCTTCCTAGAACTGCTTGTGTCTTGAAACCTTACTAATGTTATTAAGCCTATAAAAAACTTAAAAAATAAATGTGTTTGTTACAATTTCAATGTCGTTTTATCCAGTTTTCAAAGAACAAGTTTTGAAGTATTTCATTCGGAAGAATGAACCTTCAAAACTGAACGCAAAACGTAATCTTACAAACCCTAGGTTTGTATTCCGAAATAATCCTTAGAAAGGAGGTGATCCAGCCGCACCTTCCGATACGGCTACCTTGTTACGACTTCACCCCAATCATCTATCCCACCTTCGGCGGCTGGCTCCAAAAGGTTACCTCACCGACTTCGGGTGTTACAAACTCTCGTGGTGTGACGGGCGGTGTGTACAAGGCCCGGGAACGTATTCACCGCGGCATGCTGATCCGCGATTACTAGCGATTCCGGCTTCATGTAGGCGAGTTGCAGCCTACAATCCGAACTGAGAACGACTTTATCGGATTAGCTCCCTCTCGCGAGTTGGCAACCGTTTGTATCGTCCATTGTAGCACGTGTGTAGCCCAGGTCATAAGGGGCATGATGATTTGACGTCATCCCCACCTTCCTCCGGTTTGTCACCGGCAGTCACCTTAGAGTGCCCAACTAAATGATGGCAACTAAGATCAAGGGTTGCGCTCGTTGCGGGACTTAACCCAACATCTCACGACACGAGCTGACGACAACCATGCACCACCTGTCACCGTTGCCCCCGAAGGGGAAACTATATCTCTACAGTGGTCAACGGGATGTCAAGACCTGGTAAGGTTCTTCGCGTTGCTTCGAATTAAACCACATGCTCCACCGCTTGTGCGGGCCCCCGTCAATTCCTTTGAGTTTCAGTCTTGCGACCGTACTCCCCAGGCGGAGTGCTTAATGCGTTAGCTGCAGCACTAAGGGGCGGAAACCCCCTAACACTTAGCACTCATCGTTTACGGCGTGGACTACCAGGGTATCTAATCCTGTTTGCTCCCCACGCTTTCGCGCCTCAGCGTCAGTTACAGACCAGAAAGTCGCCTTCGCCACTGGTGTTCCTCCAAATCTCTACGCATTTCACCGCTACACTTGGAATTCCACTTTCCTCTTCTGCACTCAAGTCCCCCAGTTTCCAATGACCCTCCACGGTTGAGCCGTGGGCTTTCACATCAGACTTAAAGGACCGCCTGCGCGCGCTTTACGCCCAATAATTCCGGACAACGCTTGCCACCTACGTATTACCGCGGCTGCTGGCACGTAGTTAGCCGTGGCTTTCTAATAAGGTACCGTCAAGGTACAGCCAGTTACTACTGTACTTGTTCTTCCCTTACAACAGAGTTTTACGATCCGAAAACCTTCTTCACTCACGCGGCGTTGCTCCATCAGGCTTTCGCCCATTGTGGAAGATTCCCTACTGCTGCCTCCCGTAGGAGTCTGGGCCGTGTCTCAGTCCCAGTGTGGCCGATCACCCTCTCAGGTCGGCTACGCATCGTCGCCTTGGTGAGCCGTTACCTCACCAACTAGCTAATGCGCCGCGGGCCCATCTTATAGCGACAGCCGAAACCGTCTTTCAGTGTTCCACCATGAGGTGGAACAGATTATTCGGTATTAGCCCCGGTTTCCCGGAGTTATCCCAAACTATAAGGTAGGTTGCCCACGTGTTACTCACCCGTCCGCCGCTAACGTCAAAGGAGCAAGCTCCTTCTCTGTTCGCTCGACTTGCATGTATTAGGCACGCCGCCAGCGTTCGTCCTGAGCCAGGATCAAACTCTCCATAAAAGAAATTTGATTAGCTCAAATTGTTTTGCTGGCATCAATTTTGATGTCCAAAATTTTGTTTCGTTCACTAGCCGAAACTAGTTACTTAAAACTTTATTGATTACGTTTTGCTTGTTCAGTTTTCAAGGTTCATGTTATTAACTCTTCGTTAAGAGCTAACTTTTATATAATAACATGTTTTAAATATAATGTCAAACAGTTATTTTATTTTTTATTTTAATTTCTTTCAGTCACTGCTTATCTCAACAGCAACTTTTATATAATAACACCCTATTTATTTTTGGTCAATAGTTTTATATGATTTTTTTATTTAGTTACAATCTTAATCTTGGCCAATTCCGTAAAAATTGAATTGTACGGTTTCTTCCTATTTCTAAAAGAGTTTCTTTTGTCTCCTCGTTTAAATCAAATTGAGTTGCACTATAATCTTCTACAGGAATAAAAATAATATCTCTTTCATGTCGTCTAGAAATATATCTTTCATCATGAGCATCTTTCATAGTCGAAAATAGTGCTTCAAATAAATTTAAACCATTTTTAATTTCTTGAGGACATTGCTCTTCTCTTCTTCTGCTAAGCTTTAGGCCTAAAATAGGTCGTACTTTTCGACCTTCTTTATCGTCAAATATCCATAATGGAAAATTACTTAAAACACCACCGTCTACTATGACTGATTCACCTTTACCCGTCTTTAATGTAACTGGTTCAAAGAAGAAAGGTATACCACAACTCATACGTAATGCACAAGCAACTGAAAAATTCTTTGCTTCAATTTGATATTTGTGTAAATCATCAGGCAGGACAATCATTCTACCGTTCGTTAAATCTGAGGCAACTAACTTAAGAGAGTCTTTAGGTAAATCTCCAAAAGTGTAGACACCTTTATCAGCTAGTTTTTTAAAAAACCATTTTTCCAATGCCTTTCCTTTATAAAGACCCAAATGATGATAAACATTTATCCATTTCATAAAAGGGAAAGGTAAAAATGTTCTTCTTGGATCCAGTAGTGAAGGTATATCCAACTCTTCTAGCATCATTTCAATTTCTTTGCCACTATATCCTGCTGCGATAAATGCTGCTAAAATAGCACCTGCACTTGTACCAGCTACGCGTTTAAATCGGAAATGCTCTGCTTCTAATACTTGATAAGCCCCAACCAGTGCAAAACTCTTCAAGCCTCCACCAGAAAAAACTCCATCAATCCACAAAATTCCCTCTCCTTTTTGCTGTAATCTTTATATTATAAGATTGGTTAATGCTGAATAGAACTGAAATTTACATATTCTTGTCGTTATCATTCGATTCAATTTAAATATCTTCGATATAAAGGCAATTTTTAAAAGAAAAAGGTTTTAAGGAATTAATAAAAGGATGAAATGGAGAGTGAGTGATGCATAGAGGCAAGGCGTTAGTATAGCACAAAAGTGTGCTTTATATACGAGAATGTCTTTGTTTAACTATGTAATTAAAATCTAAGACATTTAAAAACATCTCTCACTATCTACATAATAAACACAAAAAGCTATATGTAAAAAAAAAACAGCCAGCACACAGCTGACTGTTTCATTGCCTAGCGACGTCCTACTCTCACAGGGGGAAGCCCCCAACTACCATCGGCGCTAAAGAGCTTAACTTCCGTGTTCGGTATGGGAACGGGTGTGACCTCTTTGCCATCATCACTAGACTTGCACATGGATGTGCTGGCTTCTGCGTTGCAACATGGATGTTGCGTTCTTAGCAGAAGTTCCATTATTTTAAGCTTTAAAATACACTAGGTATTGAAGCTCTCTTTTTGTTGAAAAGATTGTTCTTTCAAAACTGGATAAACGGTGCATTGAATGCTTCAAACAATTTGGTTAAGTCCTCGATCGATTAGTATTCGTCAGCTCCATGTGTCACCACACTTCCACCTCGAACCTATCTACCTCATCGTCTTTGAGGGATCTTACTTACTTGCGTAATGGGAAATCTCATCTTGAGGGGGGCTTCATGCTTAGATGCTTTCAGCACTTATCCCGTCCACACATAGCTACCCAGCGATGCCTTTGGCAAGACAACTGGTACACCAGCGGTGTGTCCATCCCGGTCCTCTCGTACTAAGGACAGCTCCTCTCAAATTTCCTACGCCCACGACGGATAGGGACCGAACTGTCTCACGACGTTCTGAACCCAGCTCGCGTACCGCTTTAATGGGCGAACAGCCCAACCCTTGGGACCGACTACAGCCCCAGGATGCGATGAGCCGACATCGAGGTGCCAAACCTCCCCGTCGATGTGGACTCTTGGGGGAGATAAGCCTGTTATCCCCGGGGTAGCTTTTATCCGTTGAGCGATGGCCCTTCCATGCGGAACCACCGGATCACTAAGCCCGTCTTTCGACCCTGCTCGACTTGTAGGTCTCGCAGTCAAGCTCCCTTGTGCCTTTACACTCTACGAATGATTTCCAACCATTCTGAGGGAACCTTTGGGCGCCTCCGTTACCTTTTAGGAGGCGACCGCCCCAGTCAAACTGTCCGCCTGACACTGTCTCCTGCCCCGCTAAGGGGCATGGGTTAGAATTTCAATACAACCAGGGTAGTATCCCACCGACGCCTCCTTCGAAGCTGGCGCTCCGAGATCTCTGGCTCCTACCTATCCTGTACAAGTTGTACCAAAATTCAATATCAGGCTACAGTAAAGCTCCACGGGGTCTTTCCGTCCTGTCGCGGGTAACCTGCATCTTCACAGGTACTATAATTTCACCGAGTCTCTCGTTGAGACAGTGCCCAGATCGTTACGCCTTTCGTGCGGGTCGGAACTTACCCGACAAGGAATTTCGCTACCTTAGGACCGTTATAGTTACGGCCGCCGTTTACTGGGGCTTCAATTCGCAGCTTCGCTTGCGCTAACCACTCCTCTTAACCTTCCAGCACCGGGCAGGCGTCAGCCCCTATACGTCACCTTACGGTTTTGCAGAGACCTGTGTTTTTGCTAAACAGTCGCCTGGGCCTATTCACTGCGGCTCTCATGCGCTTGCACGCTCAAGAGCACCCCTTCTCCCGAAGTTACGGGGTCATTTTGCCGAGTTCCTTAACGAGAGTTCTCTCGCACACCTTAGGATTCTCTCCTCGACTACCTGTGTCGGTTTGCGGTACGGGCACCTCTCACCTCGATAGAGGCTTTTCTTGGCAGTGTGAAATCAGGAACTTCGTCCATACGGACTCGCCATCACAGCTCAACGTTACAGTGTGCGGATTTGCCTACACACACGCCTTACTGCTTGGACGCGCATAACCAACAGCGCGCTTACCCTATCCTACTGCGTCCCCCCATTTCTCAAACGGTGAGGAGGTGGTACAGGAATATCAACCTGTTG
>NZ_CP139094.1:112500-685000 GCF_050817245.1 Lysinibacillus sp. FW12
TCTTGAGACTCTTCTTCTTTTTCAACTTTAGCCACAGTTGCAACCAATTCGTCATCTCCTAATCGAATTAAGCGAACTCCCTGTGTACTACGCCCAATTAATGAAATATCATTTACATCCATGCGGATAAGCATACCGTTAATTGTAATAAGCATGAGATCCTCAGAACCATCAACTGTTTTTACAGCTACCATTGGACCGTTTTTATCTGTAATCTGGATTGTTTTCAGACCTACACCGCCACGGCTTTGTAAACGGTAGTCCTCTTCTGAAGTACGTTTACCATAACCCTTTTGGGTAACAACGAGAATTTCCTGTCCTGGTTCAACAATCTCCATGCCAACGACTTCATCACCGTCACGCAGTTTAATACCTCGAACCCCACCAGCTGTACGACCCATAGAACGAATATCATCTTCTTGGAAACGAACAAGCATACCATCACGTGTACCAATAATAACTTGTTTATGTCCATCTGTTAAACGCACAGAAATAAGATCATCATCTTCTCGTAAGCTAATAGCTATTAAACCATTTGTTCGGATGTTAGCAAATTGAGAGACAGGTGTACGTTTCGTAATCCCTGTTTTTGTTGTAAAGATAAAGTATGCATCTTCATCAAACGATCCCACACGAATCATAGCTGTTACTTTTTCGCCTTTTTCTATATTAAGTAAGTTAACGATTGGTAACCCTTTAGCCGTACGACCGAACTCAGGAATTTCATAACCTTTAGCTCTAAATACTTTACCTTTTGATGTAAAGAATAGAATAGTGTCATGAGTAGAGGTATTCATTAGATGCTCTACAAAGTCATCTTCATTTGTTCCCATTCCTTGTACACCACGGCCACCACGTTTTTGACTACGGTATGTGTTCGCAGCTAAACGTTTAATATAGCCATTATGCGTTAAAGTAACAACTGAGTTTTCTACAGGGATTAGGTCTTCATCCTCAATCATTTCTAAACCACCTGATGTAATTTCAGTACGGCGTGTATCATTAAAACGTTCTTTCAACTCTAAAATTTCAGTGCGAATAATATCAACAATTTTCGCTTCATCAGCTAGAATGGCCTTTAATTCTGCTATTAGAATCTGAAGCTCTTGATACTCCGCTTCTATTTTTTCACGCTCTAATCCACTTAAGCGAACTAAACGCATATCCAAAATAGCTTGAGCCTGTCGCTCTGATAAATTAAAACGCTCCATTAATTGTGGTTTCGCTTCTTCACCACTACGTGAACCACGAATAATAGCAATAATTTCATCAATATGATCTAGAGCGATTCGTAAACCTTCTAAAATATGAGCACGGTCCTCTGCTTTACGAAGGTCGAATTCTGTACGACGACGAATAATTACTTTTTGGTGCTCTAAATAATGGTATAGCATCTCTTTTAAGCCCAGTACTTTTGGCTGTCCATTTACTAATGACAGCATATTAATACCGAAGCTTGATTGCATAGCTGTTTGTTTATACAAATTATTTAAGACAACATTAGCATTGGCATCTTTACGAATTTCAATGACTACTCGCATACCACGACGGTCAGATTCATCACGTAAATTTGTAATACCATCTATTTTTTTATCACGTACTAGCTCTGCAATTTTTTCAATAAGCTTCGCCTTATTTACTTGATAAGGTAATTCATGAATAAGAATAGTTTCCTTACCATTGGACTTTTGCTCAATTTCAACCTTTGCACGAATAATAATGGAACCACGACCCGTTTCATAGGCTCTGCGGATACCGCTACGTCCTAAGATTAATCCCCCAGTAGGAAAATCTGGCCCTGGGATAATTTCCATTAATTCTTCTGTTGTAATAGCTGGATTTTCGGAAAGAGCTATAACGGCATCTATTGTTTCTCCCAATTGGTGTGGAGGGATATTTGTTGCCATACCAACAGCAATCCCTGCAGCACCGTTCACTAATAAGTTTGGATAGCGACTCGGTAAAACGATAGGTTCCTTTTCTGATCCATCATAGTTGTCTGTATAGTCAATTGTATCTTTATTGATATCACGGAGCATTTCCATGGCTATTTTAGACATACGTGATTCAGTATAACGCATGGCTGCTGCCCCATCACCATCAACAGATCCAAAGTTTCCATGACCATCTACTAGCATATAACGATAGCTAAAATCTTGCGCCATACGTACCATTGCATCATAAATGGAAGAGTCACCATGTGGATGATACTTACCCATAACATCCCCAACAATACGTGCTGATTTTTTATAAGGCTTATCTGCTGTATTTCCTAACTCCTGCATCCCATATAAAATACGACGATGAACTGGTTTTAATCCATCACGTACATCAGGTAATGCACGTGACACAATTACACTCATTGCATAATCAAGAAAGGATGTTTCAATTTCTTCTGTGATATTAATTCCTTTAACACCGGAGCGTTCTTGTTCTGACAAAGTGTAGACCTCCTTTCAAGAAAAACTAAATATCTAAATTAGCGTATACGGCATTTTCCTCGATAAATTGACGACGAGGTTCAACTTCATCGCCCATTAAACGTTCAAATGCTTGGTTTGCTTTAATTGCATCATCTAATTCTACTTGTAATAATGTGCGGTGCTCTGGATCCATTGTTGTTTCCCAAAGTTGTTCAGCATTCATTTCACCAAGACCTTTATATCGTTGTACATTTGGTTTTGGCATTTTAGGTAGACGCTCTAAAATTTCCTTTAACGTTTCCTCATCATAGCAGTATTCAACATGCTTACCTTGTTTAACTTGATAAAGTGGTGGCTGCGCAATATAAATATAGCCTGCTTCCACAAGAGGTCGAAGGAAACGGAAGAAGAAAGTTAAAAGTAATGTACGGATATGTGCTCCGTCAACATCGGCGTCAGTCATGATAATGATTTTATGATAACGCGCCTTTTCTAAATTGAACTCTTCTCCAATACCTGTACCAAAAGCTGTGATCATTGCACGGATTTCTGCATTCGATAGAATTTTATCTAGTCGGGCTTTTTCAACATTGAGAATTTTACCACGTAGAGGCAAAATTGCTTGGAAGTGACGATCACGTCCTGATTTAGCAGATCCTCCGGCAGAATCACCCTCAACAATATAGATTTCACATTCAGCTGGATTTGTTGAAGAACAGTCAGCTAATTTACCTGGTAAGCTTGAAACCTCCAGTGCATTTTTACGACGAGTAAACTCACGAGCTTTTTTAGCCGCTACACGTGCACGTGCTGCCATTAAACCTTTTTCGACAATTTTACGAGCTACTGTCGGATTTTCTAACATAAAACGTTCAAAGCCATCTGAGAATAATGAATTGGTAATTTGACTTACTTCAGAATTCCCTAACTTTGTTTTCGTTTGTCCTTCAAATTGAGGATCGGGATGTTTTACAGAGACAATAGCTGTTAATCCTTCACGTACATCCTCACCTGTAAGATTTGCATCAGATTCTTTTAGTAATCCGCTTTTGCGTGCATAATCATTAATAACACGTGTAAGTGCTGTTTTAAAACCAGACTCGTGAGTACCACCTTCATACGTATTAATGTTATTAGCAAATGAAAAGATATTAGAGGAGAATCCAGCATTATATTGCATAGCAATTTCTACTGTGATTCCATCCTTTTCGCCAAGAACATCAATTGGATCATGAATAGGCTCTTTTGATTGGTTTAAATGTTCTACATAGGAACGAATACCACCTTCATAGTGGTATGTAGTTGAACGTTCTTGATCTTCACGTTCATCAGCAATGGTAATCTTAATGCCACGATTTAAATAAGCTAACTCTCGAATACGATGAGCTAAAATGTCAAATTCATAAACAGTTGTTTCTTTAAAGATTTCTGGATCAGCTTTAAAACGTGTTGTTGTACCATTGTGATCTGTATCACCAATAATCGTTAATTCTTGAACTGTCTTTCCTCGTTCGAATTTAATTTCATGGATATGACCTTCACGGTGAACCTGAACAATTGTTTCCACAGAGAGTGCATTCACCACTGATGCCCCAACTCCGTGAAGACCACCAGAAACTTTATAGCCTCCACCGCCGAATTTACCACCAGCATGTAAAACTGTCATAATAACTTCGACAGCTGGCTTACCCATTTTTTCTTGAATACTTACTGGAATCCCACGTCCATTATCTTCTACGCGAATCCAGTTATCTTTTTCAATTGTTACACTTATATCTGTACAAAATCCTGCAAGAGCTTCATCGATACTATTATCAACAATTTCCCATACTAAATGGTGAAGCCCTTTAGAGCTTGTAGAACCGATATACATCCCTGGTCTTTTACGTACTGCCTCTAAACCTTCTAATACCTGGATCTGATCAGCCTCATAAGCTTGGTTTTGTAAACCTTCGTTCTCTATAGCCACGGCTTTCATCTACTCCTTCATAACATCATTGTGTGTAAATGAATGAACAGTCAACCGAGCTGACTATTACCATTCTTTTGTAATCTAAAAAACTACCCTGGCTAACTTTTATCAATCGCTCCTTGTTTCACGTGGAACAGTTGAGCTTGTTCCATCGTTTCATGATGAATTCCATCTACACTTGTAGTTGTAACAAAGGTCTGGACTTCACCTTGAATGGTATTTAATAAATGCGATTGACGATAATCATCGAGTTCCGACAAAACATCATCTAAAAGTAGTATGGGTGTTTCATTTGTTTCTTGTTTAATTAATTCAATTTCAGCAAGCTTTAAAGATAACGCTGTAGTACGTTGTTGTCCTTGTGAGCCATAAGTTTGAACATCATAGCCATTTACTAAAAACTGCAAATCATCACGATGTGGGCCAACTAATGTGACACCCCTGTCAAATTCACGTTCTCTCGCTTCAATCAATTTTTGATGTAAAGTATTTTCAATTTCGCTAGTAGAGTGTTCTTTTTCAATACCAGCTACCGTACGATATTTTATAACCAATGTTTCCTTACCTTGCGATATACCTGCGTGTATAGGTTCCGCCCACTCTTGCAACAAATCCATAAATTGAAATCTTTTACGAATAATTTGGGTAGCTGCGTGAATATATTGTTCATTGTAGACCTCATACATCACATCATTTGATAAGGACTTGCCCTGGTTCATCTTTAAGAAATGGTTTCGTTGTTTTAAAACTTTTTGAAAGGTTAATAAATCATGTAAGTAGACAGGCGAAATTTGCCCAATCTCCATATCAATAAAACGTCGACGTATTTGCGGACTCCCCTTTACCACGTTTAAATCTTCTGGCGCAAACATAACGACGTTCATTTGACCAATATAATGACTGAGGCGACTTTGCTCTATATGATTTATCTTGCCCTTTTTACCTTTCTTTGTAATCGTAAGTTCGATCGGTAAAATACCATGCCTTTTTTTTACGGCCCCTTCTATTTTACCATAGTCTGAATCCCAACGTATTAATTCTTTATCGTTCGTAGTTCGATGGGATTTAGCCATTGCTAAAACATAGATGGACTCCATAACGTTTGTTTTTCCTTGTGCATTTTCACCAATGAAAACATTAATTTTTGGAGAAAAGTCTAAAGCTAAGGCATCATAATTACGGTAATTTGTAAGTTTTATTTGCTCAATATACATAATTTACTGTCCAGTTGGTCCTACGATTTGAAAACGACCACAGCCAGGAATATTTACCACGTCACCGTCACGTAATTTTCGACCTCGACGATCGTCTACTTCTCCATTAACATATACAGCATTTTCTTGTAAAAACCACTTGGCCATTCCACCTGAACTAATGGCATCAGTAATTTTTAATAGCTGCCCTAACGTGATGAACTCCTCATCAATTTTAATGTCCTGCATAGTGTGTTCCCCTCCGAATACAGACTGTCTATCTCTCTATCATACCTAAAATTACGCCATAAGTAAAAAAAGATAGTCACAATTAGCGACTATCTTAACGGATCTTATAATCTTAGTAAGTTCTTACAGGTAAAATTAATTGTAAAATAGCATCATCATGAACAGAACGTAAAATAAATGGTCTCATTGCCCCAGTAAATTGAATGACCACATCTTGACCATCAATTGCTTTTAATGCTTCCATCATGTATTTCGCACTGAAGGAAATTTTCAAACTTTCCCCTTCTAACGCTTCAACAGGAATTTCTTCTTGCACCTTACCAATTTCAGGTGAATTAGAAGAAACTTCAACTGCTTGATTATCTAAAATTTCAAAACGAACAACATTGTTACGATCACCTCTTGCCACAAGTGAAGCACGGTCAATAGCTTGCAACAAGGATTTCCCATTAATTGTTACATTCGTTTGATATTCTTCAGGAATTAAACGTGTTGTATCTGGATAATTCCCTTCCAGTAAGCGAGAGAAGAATAATACATCGCCAGTTTTAAATAATACTTGCTGACTTGTAATAACGATTTGCACTAAATTTGTAGAATCTTCAAGTACTTTATTTAATTCATTCAAACTTTTTCCTGGGATCACTACGCTATGTTCAACTTTCGGTAAATTTTCCAGTTGGACTTTACGTCTTGCTAAACGATGACTATCTGTTGCAACACAGATTAAAGTTTCATTTTTAATCTGCCAGTTTACACCTGTCAACACTGGTCTACTTTCTGAAGTGGCAACAGCAAACACTGTTTCACGAATAATTGTTTTTAATAGATCAGCAGGAATAGTAAATTTTTGATCTTCCGTTAATTCTGGTAGTAAAGGATATTCTGCAGCATCAGATCCAATTAAATGGAATTCAGATTTTCCTGAGCGAATATGTGTTTGAAAACCTGGTGTTACTTGAATTTCAACATCATTTGTTGGTAATTTACGTACAATTTCATTAAACATACGTGCTTGTACAACAATAGATCCGGTTTCTGCAATGTGAATAATTTGTTGTCCATCTTCTTCAACTGGAATAAAAGTTTGGATTGTAATATCTGCATCACTACCTGTTAAGCGGATGCCTTCTTCTGTTACATCAATTTTAATCCCAGTTAAAATTGGAATAGTTGTTTTAGAACTTACGGCTTTCATGACATCATTTAAACCCTCTAATAAACGGTCACGTAAAATATCAAATTTCATTCGTTTTCCCTCACATATTTATATTATTTATTTATATAAAATAAAAAAGATATAGTAATAGGCTCTGTGGATTTGTGGATAAGTATAGTTTTATGAATAAAATCAGTCTATCCACATGTAGATAGACTGTGTATAAGTTTGTGTTTAAATAGTTGGATTGTCCACAGCGATTACTTCCCTAGCATGCTACGAATTTGTTTAACATCTTGTTGAAGTTGAACGTCATTTTTCAACATAGAAGATATTTTTTCGTGTGCATGGATGACAGTCGTATGGTCACGGCCACCAAACTCTTCGCCAATTTTCGGCAGCGAAAAATCTGTTAATTCGCGTGATAAATACATAGCAATTTGACGTGGAAATGCAATTAATTTAGTACGTTTTTTAGCAGCAAAATCTTCTAAACGTATATTAAAATGCTCTCCTACAGCATTCTGAATGTCTAATATTGTCACAGTCCGTGGCTTTGAGTTAGGGATAATGTCCTTTAGAGCCTCGGCTGCCAATGTTGCCGTAATATCTTTGTTTACCAGTGAAGAATAGGCGACGACGCGAATAAGCGCACCTTCAAGCTCCCTAATATTGGAGTCAATCTGGTTCGCAATATAAAGCATTACTTCATTTGGAACCTCTAGACCATCTGCTTTTGCCTTTTTACGCAAGATAGCAATACGAGTTTCCAAATCAGGTGGCGCAATATCAGTTATTAGCCCCCATTCAAAACGTGAACGTAGCCGATCTTCCAATGTAGGAATCTCTTTCGGAGGTCGATCACTTGATATAACAATTTGCTTTGATTCTTCATGTAAAGTATTAAAAGTGTGGAAAAATTCTTCTTGAGTTGATTCTTTTCCAGCTAGGAATTGAATATCATCAATTAGCAGTACATCCACGTTGCGGTATTTATTGCGAAAATCAAGTGCTTTATTATCACGAATTGAGTTAATAAATTCATTTGTAAATTTCTCAGATGATAGGTAGACTACCTTCGCATTAGGATTATGCTCTAAAACATAATGGCCAATTGCATGCATTAAGTGTGTCTTACCAAGCCCTACTCCCCCATAAATAAAGAATGGATTATAAGCTTTCGCAGGGGCTTCAGCGACTGCTAGCGAGGCAGCATGTGCAAAGCGGTTACCAGAGCCAATAACAAACGTATCAAAAGTATATTTCGGGTTTAACATACCTGGTGAAATATCATGGTGATCGTTATTTTTTGCTTGGATAATCGGCGCCGGCAAATCGAAATCGTCCGAATCCTGGTTTTTTTGAACAACAAATTTAATAAGCAAGTCTTCGCCTGTAAGCTCCGTTAATATACCTGTAATCAAATGAATATAATGATTCTCAAGCCAGTCTCGAGCAAACGAATTTGGCGCAGCAATCGTTACAGTAGAACCACTACCATTGTAAGATAGTAGTTTTGTAGACTTAAGCCACGTTTCGAAGCTTGGTTTAGAAATTTTTTGTTCAACTTGAGCCAGGACATTATTCCATAGTTCTTCTAAATGTTCCAAGCTGCTAATCTCCTTTACAGTGTTCAATACATAAAAAAATCGCATTTATAGAAATGGTAAATACGTTCATTTTACAACTCGTCCACATAATCACAAGTTGTGGATAAAAGTTAACCAAAGGCTGTGATAAAAATTATCCACAGCATATTAACAGTTGTGGATAATTAAAATGTTCGTTTCAGTTTTCAACAAAGTGAAGCACAGTAATCGTATCAGAAAAACAAAGCTATTTCAATAGTTTATGAAACTTATCCACATAGCTTGTAGTTATGCACTTCAGAGTTGTCCACAAGCACTGCTTATGTGAAAAAGCTGTAGATAATTGTTGTGGATAAAAAATAATGCAAAAAATACTATACACAACTCTGTGTAAAAAAAACAAGTACTCTGTGGATAAATATTTTATGTTCATGGGAAATAATTAATCGTTATTTATGAGAATACAAATGTTAACTAAATAGAAATTGAGATGAATAAAAAAATAAGTAGAGTGGATGACTAAAAGAAATTTATGAAATACATTGACAAAATAACTAGATACTTTATATAATATTCGAGTCTGTATGTTGAAAAATTCAACTCATTCAGGAGGTGTCTATATAAATGAAACGTACTTACCAACCAAAAAAACGTAAGCACAGCAAAGTTCACGGTTTCCGCGCACGTATGAGCACGAAAAACGGACGCAAAGTTCTTGCTGCTCGTCGTCGTAAAGGAAGAAAAGTTTTATCAGCATAAAATAAGTCCACTGAGCCACATCAGTGGTCTTTTTTTTCTTTATTTTTGGTAAACCTAGAAATGAGGATCAAAAGATATTATCTAATAGCAGGTGAAAGAAATGAAAAAACGCCAAAGAGTGAAAAAAAATGATGACTTTCAAAAGGTGTTTAAAAAAGGTAAATCTTTCGCTAATCGTCAGTTTGTCGTTTATTTTTTAGCAAAAGAGGGGCAAACCGAATTTCGTGTAGGTTTATCAGTTAGTAAAAAGCTTGGGAATGCGGTAACACGCAACCAAATAAAACGCTATATTCGACAAAGTATTCAGGAATTAAAGAATGATTTAAAGCCGAATATGGATTATGTTATTATCGCCAGACAACCGGCGGCCACTATGGATTTTCATGAAGTGAAACAGAGTTTGCAGCATGTACTACGAATCGCAAAGGTTATGAAGAAAGTGTAATGTATGCAAGCAAGTGGTGAAAAATGTCTGTCCTGTTAATAGTAGTGTACAGCGAATTTGCATACGATAATAAGTAAGGGGAATATACGCATAGGGGTATATGAAATACTGTATTTCACTAAAAGTATGTAAATTTCGCAACATAACTTATGAATAAATTTATGTAGTTAGAATATTTAGTAGAGTGAACGTTATAGGCGTGATAAAATAACTGATAACTTTATCTTTATTGAGGACGTCCAAAACGCTGACAGAATTTAGGTAAAGTAGCCGGCAGATCTTGTGGTAGGAAACTGTCTGTGAATGAAAAAATGCATATAGAATTAAGAAAAAGTGAATAGTAATTGTAGGGGGAAGAAGGTTGAAAAAACAACATTGGGTAATTTTGTCACTAGTATCAGTAGCCTTACTACTTTCTGGTTGTACAGAATTCAATGAACCAATTTCCAAAGACAGCACAGGCTTCTGGAATGAATTCATTGTTTGGCCGTTGGTATCAGCGATAAAATACTTTGCTGATCTGCTCGGTACGTATGCATGGGGGATTATTGCCGTAACAATTATTATTCGTTTAGCAATTTTACCTTTAATGATTAAACAAACAAAGAGCTCTAAAAAGATGCAAGAAATTCAGCCAAAATTGAAGGAATTGCAAAAGAAGTATGCTTCTAAGGATGCTCAGACACAGCAACAATATCAGCAAGAAATGATGAAGCTAATGAGTGAATCTGGAGTAAACCCACTTGCTGGATGTTTACCAGTAATCATTCAAATGCCAATTTTAATTGGTTTCTATCATGCAATTAGTCGTATGAATGCTACATCTACATTTGATTTAGGGAATTTCTTTATCTTCCCGTTAGCAGATCCTGCACCTGCATTAGCAATTACGGCAGGTTTAATGCAATTTATCGTATTGCGTACAGGACCAGCAATGGATAATCCTCAAATGAAAATTATGATGTATATTATGCCATTCATGATCATTGCTTTTGGTATGGCCTTACCAGCTGCATTATCACTATATTGGGTAATCGGGAATATTATTTCGATTTTCCAAAACCTGTTTATTTATAAACCTTGGAATAAAGATAAAACACAACCTGCTCAAAATGGAGGGGCTAAAAAAGTGAAACAACTTACGCAAATAGGCGCAACAACACAAGAAGCGATCTCATTGGCGTTACAGAAACTTGGCAAAACCCGTGAACAAGTAGATGTTGAAGTTTTACAAGAAGGTAAAAAAGGATTTTTAGGTTTTGGTGCACGTTCTGCAGAAGTACGTGTAACTATAAAGGAAGTTCAGGTTCCGACAATTGAAAACGAAAAAGCCGAACCGCAAAATACGACACAATTAGACGAACCACTGGCAGTAGATAATGTTGAAACAATAAGTTCACAAGTTTCTGAACAACCAAGTGAAATCGAAGCTGTTCAACAAGTCGTAAAAGAACAAAATGAAGAAGTAGATTCAGCAAATCCAATTGAAGATGCAAAAGCGTATTTAGTAAGCATTGCTGAACAACTGGATATTCATGATCTTGATATTGCTACGACTCGTGAAGGGAAATATGTATTATTTCAATTAAAAAGTGAGAAGGCGGCACTGCTTATCGGGAAACGAGGTCAAACACTAAATTCCTTACAGCAATTAACGCAACTAATATTAAATAAAAGTGCTAAGCAATTTTTAATGGTGAAATTAGATGTAGAAAACTATCGCGAACGTAGACAAGTAGCATTAGAATTATTGGCAGATCGAATGGCGGATAAAGCATTACGCTTAAATCAACGTGTGGCATTTGAACCAATGCCGTCTTACGAACGAAAGATAATTCATAATCAATTAGCAAATCGTCTAGATCTTGAAACGTATTCAGAAGGCACAGAACCTAATCGTTATTTAGTAATTGAACCAGTAAAAAACCGTTAGACTGTTGCTCAAAAATCATACAGACAATATATTTTGAAAGGTCATTTTATCTGCGTGATAAAATGACCTTTTTAATGTGACAGAGAATATCGATATTTGTCGAAAATAAGATTAACTATAAAAATGATTTTATCCACATTTGGAAATGATCCTTACTTTAGATTTTGCAGAAAATATGTTAGTCTAAGGTGTTAGTAAGTATTGGTCGGTTTTGATTATCCACATGTGGATAACGTTGAGGAGGTCATTAAATGGAGTTCGATACAATTGCTGCGATATCCACACCAATGGGTGAAGGTGCCATAGCCATCGTTCGTTTAAGTGGGGACGAGGCAGTAACGATTGCAGATAAAATATTCAAATCACCCGGTGGAAAAAGTTTAACTACGAAAGATTCGCACACCATTCATTATGGGCATTTAGTTGATCCTAAAACAAATGAGGTAGTAGAGGAAGTTATGCTATCGCTGATGCGTGGACCTAAAACATTCACGCGTGAGGATGTTGTAGAAATAAACTGTCATGGTGGACTAGTTTCAGTCAATCGCGTATTAAAACTTGCCTTAACAAATGGAGCAAGATTAGCTGAGCCAGGTGAATTCACAAAACGAGCTTTTTTAAATGGACGTATAGATCTTTCACAGGCTGAAGCTGTTATGGATTTGATAAGAGCAAAAACAGATCGTGCGATGAATGTTGCTTTGGGCCAAATGGATGGGAAATTGTCGAGACTTATTGGTGATTTACGCCAAGCTTTACTAGAGACATTAGCACAGGTAGAGGTTAATATAGATTATCCGGAGTATGATGATGTAGAAGAAATGACGGTCCCTGTATTAGTAGAGAAATGTACATGGGTAAGAAATGAAATTATTAAACTTCTACAAACATCTTCTCAAGGAAAGATTTTGCGCGAGGGATTATCAACTGTTATTTTAGGTCGTCCGAATGTAGGGAAATCTTCGCTTTTAAATAGCTTAGTACAAGAAAATAAGGCCATAGTGACAGATATCGCAGGTACGACTCGTGATATTATAGAAGAGTACGTCAATGTACGTGGTGTTCCACTTCGTTTAGTGGATACAGCAGGTATCCGGGAAACAGAGGATATTGTTGAACGAATTGGTGTAGAACGCTCTCGTGAAGCTCTTCGTGGAGCAGATTTAATTTTATTTGTATTAAACTATGCAGATGAATTGACTGCAGAGGATGAGCGACTTTTCGAAACAATTGATTCGATGGATTACATCGTCATTGTTAATAAAACAGATCTACCGCAAAAAATAGATTTAGCACGTGTTAAAGAATTAGCTGGTGACCACCGTATTGTCACGACTTCTCTGTTACAGGAGGAGGGCATTACTGAATTAGAGGAAGCCATTGCAGCATTATTCTTTGAAGGACAAATCGAAGCGGGCGATTTAACATATGTTTCAAATGCAAGACATATTGCTCTTCTGCACCAAGCACAAGCAACAGTAGAAGATGCAATAGCAGCTGCACAGGATGGTGTACCAGTAGATATGGTACAAATTGATGTAACAAGAACATGGGAAATACTTGGTGAAATTATTGGTGACACAGTACAAGAAAGCCTAATTAATCAGTTATTTTCACAGTTCTGCTTAGGAAAATAAATTTATAAAGGGAAAGGAAGATACGAGCATGCCAACAAAATATGAGGCAGGCACGTATGATGTTATTGTAATTGGCGCAGGTCACGCAGGTTCAGAAGCTGCTCATGCTGCGGCTAAAATGGGCGCAAACACATTAATGCTAACAATCAATTTAGATATGATTGCATTTATGCCGTGTAATCCATCTATCGGTGGCCCTGCCAAAGGAATCGTCGTACGTGAAATTGACGCTTTAGGTGGCGTCATGGGGAAAGTTATTGATAAAACACATATACAAATGAGAATGTTAAATACAGGGAAAGGTCCAGCAGTACGTGCATTGCGCGCACAAGCAGACAAAGTTTTATACCAACAAGAGATGAAACGTGTGTTGGAGGAAACTGAAAACCTAACAATCCATCAAGGAATGGTTGAAGAGTTAATTATTGAAGATGGAGAAGTGAAAGGGGTCATTACACAAATTGGAGCCGTCTATCGTGCTAAAACAGTAGTGGTGACAACAGGTACTTTCTTACGCGGTGAAATTATTATCGGTGATATGAAATACTCAAGCGGTCCTAATAATCAACAACCTTCGATCCGTTTAGCTGATAATTTAAAAGAGCTTGGTTTTGATTTAGTTCGTTTTAAAACAGGTACACCACCACGTGTAAATAACCGTACAATTGATTATGACAAAACAGAGATTCAACCAGGAGATGATGTTCCACGTGCATTTAGTTTTGAAACAACTGAATTCATTATGGATCAACTTCCTTGCTGGTTAACATATACAAGTCCTGAAACGCATGAAATTATTGAAGCGAATTTACATCTTTCACCGATGTATTCAGGGATGATCAAAGGGACAGGTCCACGTTATTGTCCGTCGATTGAAGATAAAGTTGTGCGCTTTAATGATAAGCCACGACATCAAATATTCTTGGAGCCAGAAGGTCGTAACACGCGTGAGGTCTATGTTCAAGGTTTATCAACAAGTTTACCAGAGCATGTTCAAACACGTTTACTAAAATCTATCCCTGGCTTAGAAAATGCGGAAATGATGCGTGCTGGTTATGCAATTGAATATGATTCAATAGTGCCAACACAATTATGGCCAACATTAGAAACAAAACGTATTAAAGGCTTATATACAGCTGGGCAAATTAACGGTACATCTGGTTATGAAGAAGCAGCCGCACAAGGCTTAATGGCAGGAATGAATGCTGCTGCGAATGTCCTTGGTAAAGAAGAGTTAATTTTAAGTCGCTCTGATGCCTATATTGGCGTTTTGATCGATGACCTGGTAACAAAAGGGACAAATGAGCCGTATCGTTTATTAACATCTCGTGCAGAATATCGTCTATTGTTACGCCACGATAACGCAGATTTACGTTTAATCGAGCTTGCATATAACATGGGGATGATTCCACAAGAAAGATATAATAAATTCAATGAGAAAAAAGAGCTGATTGAAAAGGAAATTGCACGTCTTCGTGAAGTTATTATTAAACCAAATGAGACAACGCAATCTGTTATTCGTTCAGTTGGTGGTAGTGAATTAAAAGATGGTATTCGTGGCGCAGATTTATTAAAACGTCCTGAAATGCATTATGAGTTAATATCTTCTTTAATTCCGGCAGAAATTGAATTGTCAGATGAAGTGAAAGAGCAAATTGAAATACAGCTTAAATATGAAGGCTATATCGAAAAGGCATTGCAACAGGTAGAGAAGCTACACAAAATGGAAAATAAAAAAATCCCTGAGAATATTGATTACGATGCTATTTCTGGTTTAGCAACAGAAGCACGTCAAAAATTAAAACAGGTTTTACCTCTTTCTATTGCCCAAGCCTCTCGTATTTCTGGAGTTAATCCAGCAGATATATCCATTCTGCTTGTTTACATTGAACAAGGTAAAATTGCGAAAGTAAGCAGCTAATAAGACAGTAAAGTAAATAAGGGGCGGGCATACCATTGTGCCCGCTTCCTATTTTTAAAGTTATCCTATTGGTAGAACAGGATAGCTAGATTAATAAAGGAGACTTTACATGAACGAACAACAATTTATAGAGGCACTGAAAGAGAAAGGCATTGTACTTTCAGATAAGCAGATCTCTCAATTTAAAAAGTACTTTGAGCTACTTGTCGAGTGGAATGAAAAGATGAATTTAACGGCTATTACAGATGTAGAAGGCGTTTATTTAAAGCATTTCTTTGATTCAATTAGTGCCTCTTTCTATTTTGATTTTTCCAAAGTAACCACTGTTTGTGATGTTGGAGCAGGTGCAGGTTTCCCTAGTATACCTATTAAAATCTGTTTCCCACATTTACACGTCACAATTGTCGACTCTTTAAATAAAAGAATTACATTTTTAAATCATCTAAGTGAAGAGTTACAATTAGAAAATATGCATTTTGTACACGCACGAGCTGAAGAGTTTGGTCAAAATGTAAAATATCGTGAACAATTTGATGTGGTAACAGCACGCGCTGTAGCTCGGTTATCAGTGTTATCGGAGTTATGCGTACCTTTAGCAAAACAAGATGGATATTTTGTTGCTTTAAAAGCTGCAGCTGGGGCAGAAGAATTAAAGGATGCTAAAAAAGCTTTAACAACATTAGGTGTTAAACTAAGAGAAGAATTTTCTTTCAAGCTACCTATTGAAGAAAGTGACCGCATTTTATATATATTTGATAAAATAAAAGGAACACCGAAAAAATACCCGCGTAAGCCAGGTGTACCAAATAAAACACCGATTCAATAATTAGTGTTTCATGTGAAACTTCTCAAAGTAGAAAATATTTTTTCTATTTTGAGCATACATACTAGTTATGGATGGTTCACGCAAAAGACATCTATGAACTATATACATTTGAAGAAATATAATAAATAATAATAGAATGACACAGAGCAAGATAGTTACTTAAAGGTGGTGCCACTTGGATGAAAAGTCCTTTTTCACGTTTTTTTGGAGGCGGGAGTAAAACGGAGCCTATTGTGAAAAATGAAGTAGAACAAGCAGAGGCGGTTCATGCAGCGGAAGAAGTCATAAAGTTGCCTATTAATCAAATTGTACCTAACCGTTTTCAGCCACGTACTATTTTTGATGATGAAAAAATTGAGGAATTATCAAGAACCATTCATACACATGGTGTGATTCAGCCAATTGTTGTACGTAAAACATCAGAAAATCAATATGAAATCATTGCCGGTGAGCGTCGTTATCGGGCGATGAAAAAGCTACAATGGACAGAGGTCCCTGCTATTGTACGTAATTTAACTGATAAGGAAACAGCTTCTATTGCGTTAATAGAGAACTTACAGCGTGAAGAGTTAACTGCAATTGAAGAAGCGGTAGCCTATCAAAAATTATTAGAGCTTCATGAGCTTACACAGGAAGCACTTGCCCAACGACTTGGAAAAGGACAATCCACTGTAGCCAATAAATTACGTTTATTAAGGTTGCCGGAAGAAGTGCAGCAAGCCATTTTGAAGCGCCAAATATCTGAACGACATGCACGTGCATTAATCGCAGTAAAAGATCAACCATTACAATTAGAAATTTTACAACAAACGATTGATAATGATTGGAACGTTCGTCAATTAGAGGAACAAATTCAGACAATATTAAATCCAGTAACAGACGAGCAGGAAGAATCGGCACCAAAGAAAGCAAAGCCAAAGAGAAAAGCTATAAGTAAAGATGTACGCATTGCTTTAAATACGATTAAACAATCGTTAACAATGGTAACAAAAAGCGGTATTACGGTGAAAACAGAAGAAGAAGATACAGAAGAATATTATCAAATTACAGTGAAGATACCTAAAAAGAAAAAGGTGTAATAAATTATTCTAAAAAAGTAATTTAGAGCTTTATCGAACACTGTACAGAGGAGATATCTCAGAAAGATAAATGAGATATCTCCTTTTTTGTATATATTCTTAATATTTTATACAACTCTCTTCAATTTTTTTGATAGAATGAGAGTTAGATAGCGGATTAAAGAGTGATTTTACAAATGATTTGTCAAAGTAAACTTTGATAGATGAAAGCAGGTGCTTTTAAATGGGTAGAATTATAGCAATCGCCAATCAAAAGGGTGGCGTAGGTAAAACAACAACTTCGGTCAATTTGAGCGCTTGCCTAGCTTATTTAGGTAAGAAAGTGCTTTTAATTGATACTGATCCGCAGGGGAATACAACAAGTGGACTTGGTATTAATAAAGGAGAAATACAGGGCTGTATTTATGATGTGCTCATTGACGACGAAGATGTAGAAAATGTCATTCAAAAAACAAATGTTGAAAATTTATCAATCGTGCCAGCAACAATTTCACTTGCAGGTGCCGAAATTGAGTTGGTTTCTACTATTTCAAGAGAAGTGCGATTAAAACATGCACTGCAAAATGTTAAAGAAGATTTCGATTATATTATTATTGACTGTCCTCCTTCTTTAGGACTTTTAACAATTAATGCATTAACTGCTTCAGATGCACTGATTATCCCGGTTCAATGTGAATACTATGCATTGGAAGGGCTAAGTCAATTATTATCCACTGTTCGACTTGTTCAAAAGCATCTAAACCAGCAGCTTTATATTGATGGGGTTCTTTTAACAATGTTGGATGCACGAACAAACTTAGGTTTACAGGTTATTGATGAAGTAAAAAAATATTTCCAAGATAAAGTATATAAAACGATCATTCCTCGTAATGTGCGATTAAGTGAGGCACCAAGTCATGGTCAACCAATCATCACTTACGACGCAAAATCTAGAGGTGCAGAAGTTTATTTGGAGATGGCGAGGGAAGTGATAAAAAATGGCTAAAGGTTTAGGAAGGGGCATTGGTGCACTATTTCCAGGAGAGTCTTTAGAACAAAGTGGGCAAGTAGAAGAAATCCAATTGGATTTAATTGTTGCGAACCCATATCAGCCTCGTAAAATTTTTGATGAGGAAAGTTTACAGGAGCTAGCAGATTCTATTAAAGAGCATGGTATTTTGCAGCCAATTGCTGTTCGAAAAAAAGGACGTAAATTTGAAATTGTTGCTGGGGAACGCCGTTATAGAGCATGTCTCTTAGCTGAATTAGAGGTTATTCCTGTCATTATTAAAGAGCTATCAGATGCTCAAATGATGGAGCTAGCCATTTTAGAAAATCTCCAACGTGAGGATTTAACAGTTATTGAAGAAGCAGAAGCCTATCAGAGCTTAATGGAAAACCTACATTTAACACAAGAAGAATTATCTAAGCGGCTAGGAAAAAGTAGACCACATATAGCCAATCACGTTCGTCTACTTGCTTTACCAGAAGATGTTCGAAAATTGATGAATGAAGGCATGTTATCAATGGGGCAAGGACGGGCTTTACTCGGCTTGAAAAATAAAAGAAGAATTTCAGAAGTAGCCAATAAGGTAATTAACCTAGGCTTGAATGTACGTCAGGTTGAAATGCTAGTACAAAGTATCAATGAAGAAGTTTCACGTGAAACAATTCCACCAAAGAAGAAAGATATTTTTGTAGCAGCCAAAGAATCCCAATTACGTGATTATTTTGGAACAAATGTACAAATCAAAAAAACAAACAATAAAGGAAAAATTGAAATTGAATTTTATTCCGAAGATGATTTAGAACGTATTTTAGAAATTTTGAACTTACAGGAAGAATAAAATAATATTTCTATAACTTAATCAGAGCGCCAAGCAAACAGGCGCTCTCTATTTTTTAGAGAGAAGGAAGGCTTAAGTGTGGTAATACTAGGGGCATTGATTAATGCTGTGCTAATTATAGCAGGTGCATTAGTGGGGCGCATTTTTAAAAATATTCCTGAATCTATGAAATCTACGGTCCTATCCATTATTGGTTTAGCGGTCACATTGTTAGGGATAAAAATGGGCTTTGAAAGTGATAACTTTATTATATTAGTAGTAAGTTTAGTTGTAGGTACAGTAATAGGTGAGTGGTTGGATTTAGATAAGCAAATGAATCGGCTTGGAAAATGGGTCGAGTCATTATTTCGAACAAAACGGAATGATCAAAACCAAATAAGCATCGCAGAGGGCTTTGTCACTGCTTCTCTAATTTTTGTTGTTGGGTCGATGGCTGTAATCGGTGCACTCGATAGTGGTCTACGTAATGATCACAATGTTTTAATTACAAAGGGATTAATAGATGGATTTACATCCATTATTTTAGCATCCACATTAGGTATAGGTGTTATGCTATCGGCTGTACCTGTCTTTGTTTATCAAGGCTTAATTGCACTTTTTGCGGGCGTTATAAGCTCCTTTATACCTGATGCGGCGCTAGAAATGTACATTACTGAAATGACTGCTGTTGGCGGCGTAATGATTATGGCAATAGGGTTAAACATTGCTGGTTTAGCTAAAATCAAAGCTGCTAACTTGCTGCCAGGTATTATCGTTGTTGGCGTTATGGTTGCCATCTTCTACACTTTTCAGTGAATAACGGTGGGCAGCTAATAATAAAGCTCTAGAAAGTTTTTCTGCCATAGCATAAGAAATATGAAGTCTTGTATTTTGTAAAACAAGCATTTCCATAAAGCCTCCAATATTGACGATTCCTTTAACGGAAATGTCTCCGATTGGAGGTAATTCTTTTTTTACAGCCTTGCCGGGAAAAATAGGACCGCTTTGAACTGAAATATGGCCAACATTTTGCTCACTGCCAAGACAGGCATCAATCGCAATAATAAAAGGTTTTGTAGTATGATTGTGTAGCTGTTGCATAGTAGAATCAAGATTTAGAGCATGTAAAGGATCTTCTAAAGAACCAACAATTTCATAGGGAAAGCTAACTGATTTTTTTAGAAAGCTACCTGTTAATGGTCCAAGTGTATCACCTGTACAGCGGTCACTACCAATACAACAAAAAATTAAACGTTCATGATGAAACGGTATATGTTCTAAAAATAATGTGCTTAATTGCCAAACAGCATTTTTACTCTCGTGATGAAGGGAATAAGGTAGTAACATATTTGGTATAGTATTCATAAAAAAACTCACTTTCTTTTTATATTTAGAAGTGCTCAATTTTTATGCAGTATACGCAAATTTTTAGCAAGTTATTCAAGAGGTGGTAATGATGGAAGAGAATAAAAAAAAGTTAATGGAGAGATATTGGGATAAGCTCACATCTGAGGAACTTTGGGATCATGTGATTGATGCATCCATAGAGATTGTGCTCATTTTATTAGCATCATGGTTAGCTGTAAGATTAGGTAAAAAATTTATTAAAAAAGTGTTCTTAATACGAATGCGTTCCCCATTAAACCACTCAGAGCGACGTCAACGAACAATTGCAAGATTATTACAAAGTGTGATTTCTTATGTAGTTTACTTCTCAGCGATTATAGGAATTCTTTCTTCTTTAAATATAAAGGTAGCAGGGCTATTGGCCGGTGCAGGGATTGTTGGTTTAGCAATAGGTTTTGGTGCTCAAAGTTTAGTAAAGGATGTTATTACTGGATTCTTCATTATCTTTGAAGATCAATTTGGTGTAGGGGATTATATAAAAATAAATGCAGCAGAAGGTACAGTTGTAGAAATAGGTTTACGTACTACAAAAATTAATGGAGCCACGGGGGAGCAGTTCATCATCCCAAATGGTGCAATTGGTGAGGTCGTCAATTATTCTGTTAACAACTCCAAAATTTTTATAGATTTACAAATGACCACAGCTGCTGATTTTGGGAAAGCTGAAGCGGTTATTAATAAGTATTTAGAGACATTACCTACATTGCATAAGGAATTAATAACGACTCCGGTTTTTTTAGGTGTGCAAAATGTTAAAGGGACTGAGGTAACAATACGTATAGCGGCTGAAACATTACCACAGCAACAATATGGCGTTGCACGTACAATTCGCCGTGATGTTACAAAACTTTTTGAAGAAAATAACATACCAATGGCCTATCCAAAAATGATGTTCTATGGAAAAGATGAGGGGAGAAGTGAATAACATGGAAGCTAAAAAATTTGGTTTAAATGATATCGTTGAAATGAAAAAACAACATCCATGTGGTACAAATAAATGGAAGATTATTCGTATGGGCGCAGATGTCCGTATTAAATGTGAAGGGTGTCAGCATAGTGTCATGATTCCGCGCCGTGAATTTGAGAAAAAAATGAAAAAGGTTTTAATATCTGCTAATGAGGCTTAACATCAGGCATATTAGACTTTTTATGAGCGAATCAATATAATAGATAAGGTTATATGAGAGAAAATTTGAACTGAGTATAGAAAGGTTGTGTCCATTCATGGCATTAACAGCTGGAATCGTTGGTTTACCTAACGTTGGAAAATCAACATTATTTAACGCAATTACAAAAGCGGGCGCATTGGCTGCAAACTATCCATTCGCAACGATTGATCCGAACGTTGGTATCGTTGAAGTACCAGATGCACGTTTAGATAAATTAACAGAATTAGTTGTACCGAAAAAAACTGTGCCAACTGCATTTGAATTCACAGATATCGCAGGAATTGTAAAAGGTGCTTCCAAAGGTGAAGGATTAGGGAATAAATTCCTAGCTCATATTCGTGAAGTGGATGCAATTTGTCAGGTTGTACGTTGTTTTGTAGATGAAAACATTACACACGTATCAGGTGCAGTAGATCCAATTGATGATATCGAGGTAATTAATTTAGAGCTTGCGCTAGCTGACTTAGAATCAGTAGATAAACGTATACAACGAGTTAGTAAAATGGCAAAACAAAAAGATAAAGATGCAATGATTGAAGAGCCAGTACTTCTAAAAATTAAAGAACAATTAGAAAACGGTAAACCAGCACGTGCTGCAGAACTTTCAGATGATGAGCTAAAAGTAATTAAAGGTCTTCATTTACTAACAATTAAACCAATGCTTTATGTTGCAAACGTTTCAGAAGATGAAGTAGCAGATGCAGACAACAATGAGTATGTGAAAAAAGTACGTGAGTATGCGTCAGCTGAAGGTGCTCAAGTAATTACAATTTGCGCAAAAATCGAAGAAGAAATTTCCGAGCTTGATGATGAAGAAAAAGCTATGTTCTTAGAAGAACTAGGCATTAAAGAATCAGGTTTAGATCAGCTAATCCGTACTTCTTATGATTTATTAGGATTAGCAACGTACTTTACTGCAGGTGTACAAGAAGTACGTGCTTGGACGTTCCGTAAAGGTATGAAGGCGCCACAGTGTGCAGGTATTATTCATACTGACTTTGAACGTGGCTTTATTCGAGCAGAAACGGTTGCTTATGATGATTTACTAGAGGCAGGTTCTCAAGCAGCAGCTAAAGAAGCTGGTAAAGTTCGACTTGAAGGTAAAGATTATGAAGTACAAGACGGCGATATTATGTTATTCCGCTTTAATGTATAAAAATGGACAGGGGCAATCTACAATGGTTGCCCTTTTTTGATGGATCCGTTATCAGAATTTTTAGTAATGGGGGCAGTTATACAAATGAATCTTTTACAGATTAAAGAACGTGGGTTAGAGTTTGAGCAGCTTGGAAAGCTACCACAAGATGTACTTGATTTTATTTATGAACAAAAATTGTTTAAATTGTTCATGTCAAAAGAATTAGGTGGTAAGGATTTAGATTTAGTGGAAGGTGTAAAAGTATTTCAGCAGATGTCAGCTATAGATGGGAATTTTGGTTGGCTAATTACAATTGGTACAGGGGGGAATGCGTTTATTCCAACCTTCAGTGCAAATGTTTGTGAGAAAATTTTTATGCCTAAGGATGCAGTCATAGCAGGTAGTGGTTATCCAACAGGAATAGCTGTGAAAGAAGAGGGTGGTTATGTTGTAACGGGACAGTGGAAGTACTGCAGTGGCTCCAATTATGCGTCTACTTTTACAATGAACTGCTTTATTGAAGAAGACGGGATCAAAAAAGATGAAATTATTAGTTGTTCAGTGAGTCCACAAGACGTTGAGATATTGAATGATTGGTGTGCGATGGGATTGAAGGCAACAGCCAGTCATACGATTCGTGTGAATAATATTTGGGTACCCGAAGAAGCAACGTTTCAACTAGGAGCAATAAAAAATAGTTATGGCAACTCAGTACATAGCTTTCCATTTGTAACTTTTGCGGAGGCTTCGTTTTTAAGCGTTTGTCTTGGTATTACCGAAAATTTCTTAGAAGAAGCATATAAATTAACAAAGCAACGAAATCATGATATCAATCGAGCTGAACGGATTGGGGCATTACAATTTTTATTGATGCAGCAGCAGAAGCATTATAAGCAATATGAGGAGCGGTTCTATACAACATTGACTTTATATTGGCAAAAACACCAACAGGGTGTCCTTTTAACAGAAGATGAACAATCTCAATTTACACAAATGAGTAAAGAGATTGCTGCTGCTTGCGTTGACATAGCAAATCATTTAATACGAAGTCTTGGTATGGAGGCTATTACAGAAACATCTACGCTTAATCGTATATGGAGAAATTTATATACCGCAGCTCAGCACGGATTTTTAACGCCTTAAAGAATAGATAGAATCTGCAGCTATTTATCTCAATGCTACAGATTCTAACTTATAGTGAGTTATCTTCGTTCTGTTGAGTATATACGTAAAGTTTCGGTAATTTAGGATCATCTCGTACAAGAGCCTGTTTTGGATATTTCCTTAATTCTTTATACATGGCAAAGTCACCTATTGCACCAGCCATTAAAAAAGCTCCTACGATTATTAAAACGGTACTATTAAAATAAAACCCAGCAATTGTCGGAAGAACACCAGTCGTCCAAAAAGGTAGTAATAATGCCTTTTTCATTGCTTGGTTGGAGAGAGGTTGTACTGTAGTCGCATAAGCAACACCAAGCTCTAAATTTATGCCATATTTTAAAGCCTTCAAGGGTACTTTGCCAAAAAACATAAAACCAATTAAATGAAATACCTCATGTAGAACAATAAAAATAATGTATAGAATCACAAAGAGTACTGTACCAACAATCATATTCCAAAAAGAAAAATGAAAATCTTTAAAGCAAATATATTGAATGGCTGTAAATAATATAACAAGACCACCTGTAATAACCAAATTATCAATCATCAATTTTTTTATATCTAATTCAATAACAATTGGCTCTTTATTTGGTAGCATTGAATCGCCCCTTTCATGGAAGATTACAATATATATTCTTATTATATACCGAATTATTAGTTTGCGACTTGAAAGATAAGTACCTATATGTTACAATTCATTGATGTGAGTAATAATATTACTTGCTCCTTGCTCCCTTACATAGGAGAGCCTAAGTCCATAAGGAGGTGTAAACAGATGAGAAAATACGAATTAATGTACATCGTACGTCCGAACATTGAAGACGAAGCGAAGAAAGCTTTAGTTGAACGTTTCAACGAAATCTTAACTTCTAACGGTGCAGAAGTCATCGAATCAAAAGAGTGGGGCAAACGCCGCTTAGCTTATGAAATTCAAGACTTCCGCGAAGGTTACTACCAAATCGTGAAAGTAAACGCTCCTTCAGAAGCAATTAACGAGTATACACGTCTAGCTAACATTAGCGAAGACATCATTCGCCACATTGCAGTTCGCGAAGAAGCTTAATTATTGACTTTTAACAAAACGCTGAAAAGGAGGTTGTATTCTGATGATAAACCGTGTCGTATTAGTTGGAAGACTAACAAAAGATCCTGAGCTACGTTATACACCGAACGGAATTGCGTCCACAAGATTTACAGTTGCTGTAAACCGTGCATTCTCAAATCAACAAGGTGAACGCGAAGCTGATTTCATTAGCTGTGTTGCATGGCGAAAACAGGCCGAAAACCTAGCGAACTTCATGCGAAAAGGAAGTTTAATTGGGGTAGAAGGTCGTATCCAAACGGGCAGTTATGAAGGACAAGACGGTAAGCGAGTATATACAACAGATGTCGTGGCGGATAGCGTACAGTTTTTAGAACCACGTAATGGTAGCGGCGCTGCTGCTCCTCAATACGGTGGTGGACAAACTTACGGTAATAACCAACCGTCATATGGCGGTGGTCAACCACAACAACAGTTTGGTGGCGCTATGCCAGGGCAGGGTTCCTATGGCGGCGATACTTATCAACAAAATCAACCACCTATGAATCAGCCGAATTATACACGTGTAGATGAGGATCCATTTGCGAATAGCAAAGGACCGATAGAAGTATCTGAGGATGATCTTCCATTCTAATGCTTCTATAATATAAAAAAAGATAAGGAGGAGACATACTATGGCACCACGTCGCGGAGGCCGCAAACGCCGTAAAGTTTGCTACTTCACTGCTAATAACATTACGCATATCGACTATAAAGATGTAGATTTATTAAAAAAATTCATCTCTGAGCGCGGTAAAATCTTACCACGTCGCGTAACTGGCACTAGCGCTAAGTACCAACGTAAATTAACTTCAGCTATCAAAGTATCTCGTATCATGGGATTACTTCCATTCGTAGCAGAAGATAAATAAGATTGATGACGTTAAGGTAACTGACCTTACATCAATTTTAAATACCAGCATATTACGATATTCGTATCGGGGTATGCTGGTTTTTTGTTATGGTAAACTGGAATTGGCAGTTGTTTGATAAAATTGATAACAAAGCATATAGTGATCTAAGCGATTTTTGTTCAACACTATGAAAAAATGGTACAATAAAGGATAGTAAGTTTGACTGAAAAAAAGGAAGGTTTTCAATGCCGAATAATCAAACAAAAGCGCTTGTCCAAGGCTCAATGATGGTTGCACTTTTTACGATATTAATGCTTATTTCTGCATATGTACCATTCATCTTTATAGTAGCTTTAATATTTGCTCCACTACCGATTGCTTGGTATAGCGCAAATTACAAGCGTTCCACATCCATACTTGTTGCAATAGTAGGCTGTATCCTAACCACGATAACAAGTGGAATATCCATGCTACCATTTGCCTTTATTTTAGGGCTAGTGGGTGTCGTAATGGGTAACGCAATTTATTTGAAGAAAAGTAAGCTCTTTTTATTTATGTCGACGGGGATTGCTAATCTAATTTCCATGGCAATTGTTTATATTGCTTATGTAAAACTGACGGGAATAGACTTTATTAATATGAGTTTAGAAGTAGCTCGACAAAATTACGAGCAATCAAATGAATTTGCAAAGAATGTCACTGGCCAGGTAGCTATAAATCCAGAACAGCTTGAGGCAATGTTTAAAACAATTGAGCTAACTATGCCTGCAACGATTACAATATCAGCATTTTTTGCTGGATTTATTATCATTACATTAAACTTACCTGCATTAAAACGACTGGGAGTAGATATTCCTAAGTTTGCTCCGTTTCAAAATATGAGATTACCACGCTCTATTTTATGGTATTACATGATTGTTTTATGCATTAATTTATTTATGCGTCCAGAGGCCGGATCTACGTTAGATATAATTGTATTGAATGTTTCTTATATATTATGGTTGTTACTCATTCTACAAGGGATATCTTTTATCCATTACTTCATTTCAAAAAAAGGGATGCCAAATGGGGTAAAATGGGTTGCTACTTTGTTAGCTATTCCATTATCATCCTTCATGATCTTACTCGGTATCGTTGATTTAGGCTTTGACGTACGTTCACTTGTAAAGGGGAAGACTAAAGAATAAGGGGCTGATTGTAATGGGTACTTTTAGAAAACGACCAATTCGCTATCCGCTTTTTGTTCTTTCCATATTTGGAATTGTGACGTTCGTGCTTCTATGTATTTGGAATATCGGGATAGGTATCGGTTATGGAATAGGTTTTGTTTTATTGATGGCTTACACATGGAAGGTCGAAAAGATAGCTTTTGAAGAAACTGAGAAGCATATTGAATCCATTTCCTTCCGTATGAAAAAAGTAGGAGAAGAGGCATTGCTAGAAATGCCGATTGGCATATTGCTGGTTAACGAGCAATATGAAATAGAATGGTCCAATCCATATATGCAAGGCATTTTAAATATGGAGTCATTAGTTGGAGAAGGTATTGTTAATATATCTGATGACATCTATGTACTAATGAAGACCGAAGAAACAAATGAGGCTACGATTACACTACGTGATCGGAAATATCGTGTTTATTATAAAAAAGAGGAACGTCTACTGTATTTCTTTGATATAACAGAACAGATTGCCATTGAAAAGCAATACTACGCAGATCGTACAGTTATCGCTATATTATTTGTCGACAATTACGATGAAATCACGCAAGCTATGGATGACCAACCACGTAGTTTAACCAATACGATGGTTACATCAATTGTCAATGAGTGGGCTGCTGAGCATGGCGTATTTGTAAAACGAATATCATCAGATCGCTTTTTAGCAGTGTTAAACGAATCTATTTTAACAGAGCTGGAAAAGAAAAAATTTGCTATTTTAGATACCATTCGAGAAAAAACAGCTCAAAAGAATTTATCATTAACATTAAGTATTGGTGTAGGAGCTGGATCATCCTCGCTAGTAGAGTTGGGTGAATTGGCACAATCGAGTCTTGATCTTGTTCTAGGACGTGGTGGAGACCAAGTGGCGATTAAACAACCTACTGGTAAACTTAAATTTTACGGTGGGAAAACAAATCCAGTTGAAAAACGTACACGTGTTAGAGCGCGCGTTATTTCACATGCATTGCGTGATTTAATTCAAGACAGTGACCAAGTGTTTGTAATGGGACATAAAAATCCTGATATGGACTCTATTGGGGCATCTGTTGGTGTACGGAAAATGGCACAAATGAATGATGTAAAGGGTTATGTCATTATAAACTTTGATGAATTAAACGGTAGCGTTACACGACTAATGAATGAAATCGAGAGTAAATCGGATTTCTATGAAAATTTCCTTACACCTGAAGAAGCTGCTGGGAAAATGACAGAAAAATCATTGCTTGTTATCGTGGATACTCATAAGCCTAATTTAGTAATTGATGCACACTTATTAAAACTAGCTGAAAAGGTTGTTGTGATCGATCATCATCGTCGTAGTGAAGACTTTATCGAAAATCCTACACTTGTTTATATGGAGCCGTATGCGTCGTCTACGGCTGAGCTAGTAACAGAGCTACTAGAATATCAGCCGAAGCGTGCGAAGATCAATATGCTAGAGGCCACTGCTTTACTGGCAGGTATTATTGTCGATACCAAAAGCTTTACACTTCGAACGGGAGCACGTACATTTGAAGCGGCTTCTTATTTACGGACGAACGGTGCGGATACAGTATTAGTGCAGCGCCTTTTAAAAGAGGATGTGGACACATATATTGAGCGCTCTAAAATTGTGCAAACAGTCAAATTTGTAAAACCTGGAATTGCTGTTGCTGTTGGTGAAGATTCGAAAGTGTATGACTCTGTCTTAATTGCACAAACAGCAGATATTTTGCTAACTATGAAAGATGTAAGTGCATCCTTTGTCATTGCGCATCGAGCAGATGGAAAAATTGGTATAAGTGCACGATCGCTTGGAGAGGTCAATGTACAGCTAATCATGGAGAGGCTCGGCGGTGGTGGACATTTAACGAATGCCGCCTGCCAAATAGATGCTAAATCCATTGATGGCGTGAAAAAACATTTAGAAGAGGCCATAAATGAGGTCATTGAAGGGAGTTCGGACTAATGAAAGTAGTATTTTTAAAAGACGTTAAAGGAAAAGGAAAAAAAGGTGAAATTAAAAACGTAGCTGATGGCTATGCACAAAATTTCCTTATTAAAAATGGCTATGCTGCAGAAGCAAATGCTCAAGCATTAAGTCAATTAGAGGGACAAAAAAAATTAGAAGCTAAAAATGCTGCTGCTGAATTAGCTGAAGCACAAGCGTTAAAAGAAAAAGTTGAAAAATTAACAGTTGAGCTAAAAGCAAAATCTGGTGAAGGTGGCCGTCTATTTGGCTCAGTATCTACAAAGCAAATTGCTGATGCATTACAAAAAGTGCATGGTATTAAAATTGATAAACGTAAGATGACTTTACCTGAAGGTATTCGTGCACTTGGTTTTACAAATGTTCCAGTAAAACTACATCATGAAGTATCAGCAACATTAAAAGTACATGTAACGGAAGAATAAGGAGCGACGATCCATGAGTGAACCGATGATGGACCGCGTTCCACCGCATAACCGGGAGGCGGAGCAATCGGTTATCGGTGCTATTTTCCTTGAACCACAGGCGTTAATAACAGCATCAGAAATTTTATTGGCCGATGATTTTTATTTAAATGCCCATAAGAAAATTTTCGAAACGATGCTGCGTTTGAGTGATCAAGGAAAAGCGATAGATGTTGTAACAGTTACGGAAGAATTATCAGCTAAAAAAGAGATTGAAGACGTTGGCGGGCTATCTTATTTACTAGAGCTCGCCAATGCTGTCCCTACAGCTGCCAATGTCGCACATTATGCAAAAATTGTTGAGGAAAAGGCACTATTACGTCGCTTAATTCGTGTAGCTACGAAAATCGTCGAGGACGGCTATACGCGTGAGGACGAAGTAGAGGCGTTATTAGGTGAAGCAGAAAAGAAAATGATGGAGGTTGCCAATCGAAAGAACGCAGGTGACTTTAAGCATGTTAAAGATGTGCTTGTGGAAACTTTTGATAATATTGAGCAACTGCAATCACAAAAGGGAGAAGTAACAGGAATACCTACTGGCTTCCGTGATTTAGATAACATTACTGCTGGCTTCCAACGCAACGACTTAATTATTGTTGCGGCACGTCCATCTGTAGGGAAAACCGCCTTTGCGTTGAACGTTGCGCAAAGTGTTGCCGTGCAAGCACGTGAAAATGTTGCGATCTTTTCTTTAGAGATGGGTGCAGAACAACTAGTAATGCGTATGCTTTGTGCAGAAGGTAACATAGATGCACAAGTTTTACGTACAGGTGCTTTAACTACGGAAGATTGGGGTAAACTAACGATGGCAATGGGTAGTTTATCGAATTCAGGGATATTTATTGATGATACACCAGGTGTACGTATCAATGAAATTCGTGCAAAATGTCGACGTTTAGCACAAGAAAATGGACTTGGAATGATCTTAATTGATTATTTACAGTTAATTCAAGGTAGTGGTAAGCCAGGAGAAAACCGTCAGCAAGAGGTATCAGAGATTTCACGTTCCTTAAAGGGATTAGCCCGTGAATTAAAGGTTCCTGTTATTGCACTATCACAGCTATCACGTGGAGTTGAGCAACGACAAGATAAACGACCAATGATGAGTGACTTACGTGAATCGGGAAGTATTGAGCAAGATGCTGATATTGTTGCCTTTTTATACCGTGATGACTATTACGATAAAGAATCTGAGAATAAAAATATGATCGAAATTATTATTGCCAAACAACGTAATGGTCCAACAGGAACAGTTACACTTGCTTTTAAAAAGGAATTTAATAAATTCATTAATGTGGATTGGTCACAAATGCCACCACCACCGCCGCGTGATTAGTCATCATTCAGATAAGTTGCCTCTTAAGTAATGAAATATTACCCATAGATTGAATTAATCTGAATGTTCGATAATATTCATATCATTCTGTTATTAAACACGAACGTTGAATCAGATTTTTTGATTATATGTTCGTGTTTTTTAACTTTTTTTTATTGACGGGGCGTTTCTATCATTGTTACAATGATTTAGGCTTAAAAATTGAGATACAAAGGTATCTAACGGAGGTGCTGATTATGACATCAGTAGTAGTTGTAGGAACACAGTGGGGAGACGAAGGAAAAGGTAAAATTACAGATTTCCTTTCGCAAAAAGCCGATGCAATCGCTCGATTTGCAGGTGGGGATAATGCAGGACATACCATTAAAATTGATGGTGAAACATATAAACTACATTTAATTCCATCAGGGATCTTCTATAAAGAAAAAACTTCAGTAATTGGTAACGGATTAGTTGTCAATCCAAAGTCATTAGTAACAGAGCTTAAAGGCTTACAAGAACGTGGTATTGATACAGATAATCTACGTATTTCTAATCGTGCACATGTTATTTTGCCTTACCATATTAAGCAAGATATCGCTGACGAAGCTAGTCGTGGGGAAAATAAAATTGGCACAACTTGTAAAGGGATTGGGCCTTGTTATCAAGATAAAGTAGCACGTATCGGAATTCGAATGGCTGACTTACTTGATAAAGATATTTTTGAGGAAAAACTACGTCATAATTTAGCCATTAAAAATAAATTATTTGAGAAATTCTATGAAGTTGAAGGCGTAACATTCGAAGAAATTTTTGAGGAATACTATGGTTACGGTCAAGAAATTGCAAAATATGTAACAGATACATCTAAAATTTTAAATGATGTACTTGATGAAGGCGGTAAAGTGTTATTTGAAGGGGCTCAAGGTATTTTACTTGATGTAGATCAAGGTACGTATCCATATGTAACTTCTTCAAATCCCGTAGCTGGTGGAGTAGCCATTGGCGCTGGTGTTGGTCCATCACGAGTGACAAGTGTTATTGGTGTATCAAAGGCTTATACTTCTCGTGTAGGAGATGGTCCTTTCCCAACAGAGTTATTTGATGAAGTAGGACAACAAATTCGTGAGGTTGGTCGCGAGTACGGTACAACAACAGGACGTCCACGTCGTGTAGGTTGGTTTGATACAGTAGTTGTTCGTCATTCACGTCGCGTAAGTGGTATCACACATCTTGCTCTAAACTCTATTGATGTTTTATCTGGCTTAGAAACAGTCAAAATCTGTACTGCCTATAATTATAAAGGTGAAACAATAACAGAGTACCCAGCAAATCTTCATATTATTGAACAATGTGAACCAATTTATGAGGAACTTCCAGGCTGGTCTGAGGATGTAACAAGCTGCCGAACTTTAGATGAACTACCTGATAATGCTCGCCGCTACGTAGAACGTATTAGTGAGTTAACAGGAATTCAAATTGCTACGTTCTCAGTTGGACCTGCTCGTGAGCAAACAAACGTTTTAGTTGATGTTTGGGAAGCATAATTTAAGATAAATGGAAATGGGCGTGCCATAAGTGGTACGCCCATTTTTTAGTGAATATCCTTCTTCTTAAAGCGACCACCCTTTACCTCTGCGATATTACCAATGGCTAAAAAGGCATTATCATCTATCTCAGCGACAATTGATTTTAGCTTAGATTCTTCTAACCGAGTAATAACTGTGAAGATGACTTTCTTATCGTTGCCAGTATAAGCTCCTTCCCCATGAAGGAAAGTAACACCACGCCCAAGTCGATCCATAATTGTTTGTCCTATTTCATCAATGTCGTCACTAATGATATAAACGGATTTTGATTCCTCTAATCCTTGAATCACAATATCAATCATTTTATAGGCAATATAGTATGCAATAATGGAGTACATTGCTTGTTCCCAATTAAAAACAAAACCTGCCACTGTGAAAATAAGGACGTTGAAGAACATAATAATTTCTCCAACTGAAAAAGGCGTCTTGCTATTAAAAAGAATGGCTAGTATTTCAGTTCCATCCAAAGAACCACCATATCGAATGACAATTCCGACACCAACGCCTAAAATCATTCCCCCAAAAACTGTAGCCAATAATGTATCTTCCGTAAATGGATGTATGTTATGTAAGACAAGGGTTGCTAAGGAGAGTACGGTAATACCTAGCCCTGTAGACAGTGCGAAAGTTTTACCAATTTGTTTATAGCCTAAGAAAATAAAAGGTAAGTTTAAAATGAAGATGAAAATACCAAGGGGTAAATTTAATAAATGAGATGTAATGATGGAAACACCGACAATGCCTCCATCCATAATGTGGTTGGGTACTAAAAATAATTCTAAGCCCAATGCCATTATAATCGCACCTAGTGACACCATAATAATTCTTAGGAAAATTTTATGCATATTCGTTCTCTGATGTCTCAACATTTTTGTTGGATTATCAGCGGTTTGTGAATCACTCAATTTAATCGCTCCAATCAAATAGTGTACCTTCTCTTATATTTTATCGGAATATTAAAAAAGTAAAAAGTATTAAGTCAAAATTCCCTTGAAAAAATTTAGAGATTAGTATACTCACTATTCAGCATTCACTTCATTAATTACCTAATATGTAGATAAAATATCAATAAATAAAAAGTATCTAAAATGTATTCTATGTAACAATTAGTAGTTAAATAATACATTTACATTACAAAAGGGTGAAATTATTCAAACGTTATTTTCTTTATGGTACATTATAAGGGTGCAAAAAATCCTTGTGGGTAAATCATCCTACTGAAGGGTAAAGTTGGAAGGGGCTTTATTGATGAATTCGTTTTTTAAAAGAAAAGAAGAAAACAATAGATTCACCTACAATTTTTCTTCTTTTAAAAAGGCTTCAATCGTTGCAGTTTTAATGACAAGCCTAACGATTAATATGGGTTTTGCCAAGGAATATGACAAAGAAAACTTAAATAAAATTTACCACGTTTATGTGGGGAATGAATATATTGGTGCAGTATCTGATGAGAAGGTAATTCAAGATATCATTGCATCTAAAGAAAAAGCAGCGAGTCAGCAATTTAAAGGGCTTTCTATTGACGCTAGTTCAGCTGTTAAAATAATCCCAGAACAAGTTTTTGTGAATGAAACAAAAGATGCAGAAACACTATCAAAGCTTAAGCAATCATTAGTAGCGAAGTCTGATGCATTTACATTATTAGTTGATCATAAACCAGTCGTATCGTTAAAGAATACAGAGGCTTATGAAAAAACTGTTCAGCTGTTAAAGCTACAATATGTTTCTCAGCAAGAATTAGATAAACTAGCGAATACCCAACAATCTATTAATAATTTACCTGAACTGCAAAATGGTGAATCGCGTCTTTTAGATATTTCCTTTAAACAGGGAGTCTCAGGATTATCACAAAAGGTTACACCAACTGATATTTTATCGCCTGAGCAAGCAGTAAAATATTTAATGACAGGTCATCTAGAGCAAGAAACATATAAAATTCAATCAGGTGATGTATTAGGTTCGGTTGCTAAAAAACACAATTTAACAACTAGTGAACTATTAGCTTTGAACCCTGGTATTACTGTGGATACAGTTTTACAAATTGGGCAAGCATTAAATGTTACAGTGGCAAAGCCATTTGTCACAATTGAGGTAAAAAAGGAAAAGAAAGTTGCAGATGTAATTCCATTTAAAAAAGTGGTCAAAGAAGACCCGACTATGTATAAAGGCGAAAAAGTGATTAAACAAGAAGGCGCTAATGGAAAAAAAGAAACAACCTATGCATTAACATCTGAAAACGGTACGCAAACATCGAAAGTAGCATTAGAAGAAAAAATCATTCAACAACCAGTAGATCAAATTGAAGTAGTTGGCACAAAGGTAATTTCTTCACGAGGTACTGGCGAATTTGCATGGCCAGCAGTTGGGGGCTATATCTCAAGTGGTATGGGTGAACGTTGGGGAGCCTTCCATCGTGGTATTGATATCGCTCGTCCAAGTAACTATAATATTTTAGCTGCTGATAATGGTATAGTTGTTGCGGCTGGTTCTTCAGGCACTTATGGTAATCGTATTGTTATTAATCACAATAATGGTTATACAACGCTTTATGGACATTTATCTTCAATTAATGTTGAAGTGGGACAAGTAGTGGAAAAAGGTTCTGTAATCGGCATAATGGGTTCAACTGGTAATTCTACAGGTACTCATTTGCACTTTGAAGTTGAAAAGAACGGTTCATTAGAAAATCCATTATCTTATGTAGGTCGATAAACGTGTTGAATAGAAGGCAGTCCGAATAGTGGACTGTCTTTTTCTATTATTTCCCGAGAAATAATTGTTGAAATATATCCTTTTATGTCACAGTATTGGATGGATTGAATATCGATTAATGCATAGAACTCGAAAGCATGATAGAGTTAAGAGTAGTGAATTTACAAATACACATTGTTTAGAATAGATAAAAAGCGAAAGGGAGAGAATGTATGAACAAAACAATATTAGTTGTTGACGATGAAAAACCAATCGCAGATATTTTGCAATTTAATTTAATAAAAGAAGGCTATAAAGTTATTTGTGCTTATGATGGAGATGAAGCGTTAAAGAAAGTGGAGGAAGAGCAACCCGACTTAATGCTTTTAGATATCATGCTGCCGAAGCGTGATGGAATGGAAGTTTGTAGAGAGGTACGTAAAAAATACGATTTCCCTATAATTATGCTAACAGCTAAAGGCTCTGAAATTGATAAAGTATTAGGATTAGAGATGGGTGCAGATGATTATGTAACAAAGCCATTTAGTACTCGTGAGCTTATTGCGCGTGTAAAAGCCAATATGCGCCGTTTACAAGTGGTTGCTCCTGTGGCAGAAGAGGCTGAGGAAGAGTCAAATGAGATTGTGGTAGGATCTCTTGTAATTCAACCAGATGCATATCTAGTAATGAAGCGTGATGAAACAATCGAATTAACACATCGTGAATTTGAGTTACTTCATTATTTAGGAAAACACATTGGTCAAGTAATGACACGTGAGCACTTACTACAAACGGTATGGGGCTATGATTACTTTGGCGATGTGCGAACTGTTGACGTAACAATTCGTCGCTTACGTGAAAAAATTGAGGATAATCCTAGTCATCCTGCTTGGATTGTCACACGACGTGGTGTAGGTTATTATTTACGAAATCCTGAACAGGAGTAATAGGAATGCAGAAAGTAAGCTTCTTTAAATCCATTCATGTCAAATTAGTGCTGATTTATATTTTATTAATCTTACTTGCTTTACAAATTATCGGTATCTATTTCGCACGTCAATTAGAACAAAATTTGAAGAGCAACTTCCAAGATTCTATTTTCCAGCGGGTTGACTTGATGCAATATAGTCTCCGTGAGGAAATTTTAAAGGAACGCGATGAAAGCATGCCAAAACTAGAGGAAAGCTTAAAGTCAATTGTCATGGAGTTTTCTACTGGTTTAAGGGATGTTTCGAATGGTGATATTCTAGAAATTCGTGTCATTGATGATAGACAAAGGATACTAGCAACATCTGAGCTTGAGAATCAAAATTTAATTGGACAACGCTCTAACACAGACCTTGTACGACGTGCGATATCGGCTGAAACGCTCTTTGATATCATTAAACTTGATAACAAAACAAGGAATCGAGTATGGGTATTGGCGAACCCGATTCGAGCGGGTGCAGGGCCAGATGATGAAATTATCGGTGTTCTATATATTGAAGCGAATATTGAGTCTGTTTTTGAACAAATGAACGAAATTAATCGTATTTTCCTTGGCGGCACAGCAATGTCGTTAGTCTTTACGATCTTTTTAGGTATTCTTGTTGCACGAACAATTACACAGCCAATTGCTGATATGCGAAAGCAAGCTCAGGCAATGGCGAAGGGAAACTATTCCAGAAAAGTACGCGTATATGGTACGGATGAAATCGGACAGCTAGCGATAACCTTTAATCATTTAACTAATCGTTTACAAGAGGCACAATCGACCACAGAAGCTGAACGACGTAAGCTCGATTCGGTTCTGAGTAATATGACAGATGGGGTTATTGCAACAGATCGTAAGGGACGTATTATTTTAATTAATGATCCTGCACTTGAGTTGCTACATATTTCAAGGGATATTACATTAGGTCGCCCTATTGCTTCCGTATTGGGAATCGATCAGGAATATAGTTTTGAAGACTTGATTTATATGAGTGATGCAATCAATTTAAACTTTAGTACAGCGGATGCTCCCTATATATTACGTGCCAATTTCTCCGTTATTCAAAAAGAGACAGGCTTTATTAATGGTCTTATTACTGTACTACACGATATAACGGAGCAGGAAAAGATAGAAATGGATCGACGAGAGTTTGTATCGAATGTATCACATGAATTAAGAACACCATTAACAACAATGCGTAGTTATTTAGAGGCACTAGCAGATGGGGCATGGAAAGATGAAAATATCGCTCCTACATTTTTAAATGTAACGCAAACTGAAACAGAGCGTATGATTCGTCTAGTGAATGATTTATTGCAATTATCACGAATGGATAGTGCAGACTACGAATTGAATAAAGATATTGTCTTATTTAATTCATTCTTTAATCGTATAATTGACCGATTTGAAATGTCTAAGTCCGATAAAGTACAATTTGAACGAATATTCCCTGAAACGTCCTTTTATGTAGAAATTGATACGGATAAGGTGACTCAGGTTATTGATAATATTATTTCAAATGCAATCAAATACTCACCGGATGGTGGTAATATTCGCTTTGGCTTTACTGGACAAGGGGATATGCTGAAAGTCATGATTTCAGATGATGGTATGGGGATTCCTAAAGAAAACGTAGGTCGTATTTTTGATCGTTTCTATCGCGTTGATCGTGCACGAGCTCGTTCAATGGGAGGAACAGGATTAGGATTGGCTATTGCTCGGGAAATGATTGAGGCTCATGGTGGTAAGATTTGGGCTGAAAGTGAGGAAGGACAAGGTACAACCATTTTCTTCACATTACCATATGATGCAGATGAATTTGGTGAGGCAGGTGAGTGGGAATGAAATATATAGAACCAGTTAAATCTGTTGTACTATTTCTACTCGTCATGCTGAGTGTGGTTTTAACCTTTTTGATCTGGACCTATACACCTGATTATAAATATATAGAAAAAACAGAGTTAGAGGAAATTCTAATTAAGCCTCAAAAAGATATGGAGGATGTTATTCGTCCATACAAGGCTATTTTCCGTTCCGATGAGGAATTTAAAGGTACAGTATCTAACGCAGCTATGAAAGATATTATGAAAGTATTTAAAGGCTGGAATGTATTAGACTTAGTACCTGTTAACAATAATCTTTCTGCAAACTATGTCAATCAAATTATTGGCACAAATAATCGCATGACAATCTTTTTCACTGGAGAGATTCCTTTTTCAGCCTTTAACACGATTTTTCAGTTTACGGATAAGGAATTACCAGAAACAACATTTAATCGTATGATTATAGATTGGAGCAATTATAATAGCAAGGATTTAATGATTTATTACATTAGTGGTAATAACCAATCATTATTCCGATCACATGTCAGCGTGCCAAACATGAATCAATTTATACAGGAAGTCATAGAGCCTGCAAAAAAATATGGCACTTTTAAAGAAATTGAGCGAGAAAGCCAGACATCTCTTTATGTAGATAACAATAAAACGGAATCTGTAAAATTTACGTACTATATTGAAGAAATCTCACCAGAATTATTTAAAAATGTATTATTTACAGATCCAAATATTGTACGGCGCAATATTGAAAGTGCGTCTTCTGAAAAATATACAGATGGTATGTCATTAATGACGTTAGATACAAATCTAAAGTCATTAAATTATGTTTATCCAGCTGCAGAGAGCGGTATTAGAATTGAGCCATCAAAACTTCTAAAAGATAGCTTTGAATTTATTAACGAGCATGGTGGATTTACTGCAGATTTCCGCTATGCTTCAACAAGTACCAATAAAAATCAAATGGATTATCAATTATATTTGCAAGGTTTACCGGTCTATAGCAATCATGTCATTACCCGGATGACGACAATTTGGGGAGATAGCCGGATTTTCCATTATAAGCGTCCATACTTTTCCTTAGATATGGATATTGAAGCAGAAAAGGAAATAAAAGAATTGCCTTCTGGAGTAAATATTGCCGAGAGATTAAAAAACGCAAATAATATTGCCTTAGCTGATATTGATGAGATTGTTTTGGGTTATTATTTAACGCAAAACCAAGAACTTAATATATTTACATTTGAACCATGCTGGTTTGTCATTCGTAATGGATCTTGGATTAAACTAACTCCTGAAGTATTAGGAGGTGTTAAAAATGGATTGGAATAGAACAAAATCTATTTTTATATTCGTTTTTTTAATTCTAAACATCTTCTTGTATTCCCTTTATGTAAATCGCTATAATGAAGCGAAAGATATTGAGGTTCCAGGTGAAAAAACAATAGAAGCTCGTTTAAAAGATGATAATATTACGTATGGCACACTACCAAATAATATTGAAACTGCTTCGTATATGACAGCTCAAGTCCATAAATTCACAACAGCTGAATTTAGTAATAGCAACCAACAAATTAATATTAAGGATTCAAAGGCGGATTCAAAGGCTCGTGCTATTTTTATAAAACCTGTTAAATTACGTAATGTGAGTGATGATGCAAGCTTTACGGATTTTGTCCTTGCAAACATAACTGAAGGAGAATCTTACGCCTTATGGAAAGTAGACAGGGAAGAACGAGTCGCTGTTTTTTTCCAGAAAACCAATAATCGAATGTTTTATTATAATGGTTCATTAAAAATTAAGTGGAATGCTAACAATGAAGTAACGATGTATGAACAAACAATGATTGATAATATTGAGGAAATGGAACAACAGGAAACTGTCATTCCGCCTCTTCAAATTATTCAAACTTTATATGCAAAGGGAACGCTCAAGCCAGACTCGCGTATTACGCAAATGAAGTTAGGTTACTCCACGCTTGTTAAATTAACTCGAACTCAGGTATTAGTGCCAACATGGGAAGTTCAAGTGAAATTATCTGATGGACAAAAGGAAGAGTATTTTGTCAATGCAGTTGAAGGCAAAGTCATCGAGATCCAGGAGGACAAGCAAGAGAGCGAAGAAGAAGACTGGGGAGTTGAATAATGCGATTTAGTGTTTTAGCTAGTGGCAGTACAGGAAATTCGATTTATGTAGAAAATGACGACTACTCTTTTATCGTCGACGCTGGCCTTAGTGGGAAAAAAATGGAGCAGCTTTTTACAAAAATCGACCGTAATATGAAGCAGCTTAGTGGTATTTTTGTTACACATGAGCATAGTGATCATATTAAAGGGATTGGTGTACTGGCACGAAAATATAATGTACCAATTTATGCAAACGCCAAAACGTGGCAGGCAATGGACGGGCTAGTTGGCGACATTCCTATAGAGCAACGCTTTGAATTTGAAATGGACACAGTGAAACATTTTGGTTCTTTAGCCGTTGAATCCTTTGCCGTTTCTCACGATGCAGCAGATCCAATGTTCTACACTTTCCATGAGAATGATCGTAAGCTTGTCATTATTACAGATACGGGCTATGTCAGTGATCGTATGAAGGGTATTATACGTGGTGCAGATTCTTTTGTTTTTGAAAGTAATCATGATGTTAATATGCTTCAAATGGGACGTTATCCTTGGTCGATTAAACGTCGTATTTTAAGTGATGTAGGACACGTTTCTAATGAGGATGCCGCTATCGCAATGAGTGAAGTTGTGTTTGATAAGACGACCAATATTTATCTTTCGCATTTAAGTAAGGATAATAATATGAAAGAGTTGGCACGTATGAGCGTCACACAAACATTGCAATCTTGTGGCATTCTTGTAGGTGAGCATGTGCATCTTTTTGATACAGATGCAGAGGAACCTACAACATTAGTCACGGTTTAATCATAAGGTATTTAGGGAAAACTTGATGCTGTTCAATGCATTTCACAATGTGCATTGAGCAGCTATTTTTATGTCCATTTTAATTGTTTTTCATCTGATTTTAATGTTTGAATCGTAAGATTAGGGTAACAATTAAACAAATAGCAGTAAATGAAAGGATGAGGAACATGAGTTACTTTCAAGATGATGATAAAAACAGTGATTTCTTAAAAAAGGATGAAATACCGAAATCACCGCTGCAAGAAAGGTTAGAGCGTGAGGAGCAGGAAATGCAGGCCAAGCGTCTTAAAAAGAAAGGCGGAGGAAAAGGCGGTTATTTCTTTAGTGGTTTGATTGGTGTTATTATAGGAGCATTACTTGTATGGCTTATGTTACCAGGACTTGTCAATCAAATGCCTGGAACAACATCAAGTAGTACTGCAAAAAATAATACAACAATTAACCAAGTTGCAACAGAGGTAACGACAGATGTTACTTCAGCGGTAGACAAAGCCTCAGATGCAGTTGTTGGTATTGCAAATATTCAAGAAGTAACAAGTGGAGGTTTTTGGAGTCCACCATCAACAACTACAAAAGAAGCGGGCAGCGGTTCAGGTGTTGTTTATAAAATCGAAGGTGATAAAGCCTTTATCGTCACAAATAACCACGTTATTGAAGGGGCCAAGCAGATAGAGGTCACAATGCAAGACGGAACAAAAGAACCTGCACAACTAGTCGGTCATGACGTTTGGACTGACCTTGCAGTTATTTCTATTAACTCTAAAAATGTTAAAACAGTGGCGACATTCGGGAACTCAGATGTTTTAAAACAAGGGGAAACGGTCATTGCCATTGGGAACCCACTTGGTCTAGAATTTTATGGCTCTGTTACAACGGGTGTTGTTTCAGGTAAAGACCGCTCTGTACCGGTAGACTTAAATGGTGATGGCACAGAAGATTGGCAACAAGAAGTATTACAAACAGATGCTGCGATTAACCCAGGGAATAGCGGGGGAGCACTTGTGAACTTAGCTGGAGAATTAGTAGGGATTAACTCCATGAAAATTGCTGAATCCTCAGTGGAAGGTTTAGGATTTTCTATTCCAATTAATTCAGCTATTCCAATTATCGAGGAATTAGAGAAAAATGGAGAAATGAAACGTCCAACAATGGGAGTTTCACTGGCTGATTTAACAGATGTCCCATCATTCTATCAGCAACAAACATTAAAATTACCTGCAGAGGTGACAACAGGCGTTGTTGTAACAGATGTTATGAATAACTCACCAGCATCAAAAGCAGGTGTTCAACAATATGATGTTATTGTTGAAATGGATGGTCAAAAAATTGAAACAACAATTGATTTACGCAAACATTTATATAATGACAAAAAAATTGGTGATAAACTAACATTAAAAGTGTACCGTCAAGGTAAATTAGTCGAACTATCACTAACATTAACAAACGGTAATACATTGTAAAGAGTATGAAAAAAACGATGGTGATCTAAAAAATCCCCATCGTTTTTTTATGAGGATGAGGAAAAACTTTAATGAAATATTGTGGATAACTAGAAAATTGTGAATACCATGAAATCGTGAGAAAAAGGCACTTCTTCCATACATGCCATTCCTTTGTTACAATAGATTGTGGATAACATAGACTGATTTGTGAATAAGTTTGTGGAAATTTCGGAAAATAAGGAGACATCAAAAAATGGAAAAGTACAGCTGTGAAAGTCATATAGATCACGCTTTAGACATGTTTGTAGCAGAGCAAAAAGAGTTCCCAATTATGGATAAAATCAAAGAGGATAAAAAGTTATCCACAAAGTGTAGCTACTGTGAACAGCCTGCGGAATATATTGTATCAAGTAAATAACTTTACACAATATATAGGTGGAGCTTGTGGATATGTTGATAACTTTTGTGGATAATTTGTTTGTAAATGAATTGTAAAGGTGGATAACGTGTGAATATAACGATTGTATCAGTCGGCAAACTAAAAGAAAAGTACTTAAAAATGGGTATCGATGAGTACGTAAAACGTCTAGGCGGCTACGCAAAAATAGATGTGATTGAGGTACCAGACGAAAAGGCGCCTGAACAACTAAGTGAAGCCGAAATGGACATCGTCAAGAAAAAAGAGGGGGAACGCATACTAGCTAAAATTAGCCAAGATGCCTACGTGATCGCTCTAGCTATTAACGGCAAAATGAAAACCTCCGAACAAATGGCAGCGGATATTGAATCTCTTATGACCTACGGCAAAAGTAAAATCACCTTTGTCATCGGTGGCTCCCTCGGCCTACATGAAGATGTCCTAAAACGAGCCGACGAACTACAATCCTTTGGCAAAATGACGCTACCGCACCAGCTCATGAAGCTCGTGCTAGTGGAACAGATTTATCGAAGCTTTAGGATTATGAAGGGTGAACCGTATCATAAGTAAGGAAGTGACTTCTAAAAGCTAGACACGGTTATTTCATTGGCAGTTTGAGTAAAATGAGTTCGGTATTGCACCGGACTCGTTTTTAATTTTGTCTTGATTCGTTTATTATTATAGTAATTTATATATTTTTCTAATTCTATTTAAAAATGCTCTATACTTCAAATTCCCTCATGTACAGGAATTTGGATTTTATAATTCCAAAGAAATTCCCTATGACAGAGTTGTCGTAACAGTTTCCTTGACGAGACATAATTTGAACAATCCCTCTTGATTCTAAGGCGCAACGATATTTATTTATTTGATAATGCCAGCCTTGATCGGAATTCATGAGTAACTGGTGGAGCTCAGGTAAACGTTCGAGGTCAAGAGCCAATTGTATACGTGAAGTAGCACTCAATAACTTATAATTTATCTTCGGCAGTATATTTGATCATAAAAAAACTGCACCTCCAATTGTTAGTTGTGTCTAACAATTGGAGGTGCAATTCATAGGTGCGGTTTTTTTTAAGAAAATTTGGATTGAATGCTTTAGGGAGATCACATAGAAACTATACTTTTACAAGAACACTTCGTGCAAAGTTTATAGCTGAAAACTCTATAGAAAAACCTGTTCATTTCAATGAAATTCGAGGTATGCTGGGGTACACAGGCTATTACTTCAGAACAATATTTCTTTCTACCATGCGTGCCATTAGCTTGTTCTAGGTATAAACATGCCCAAGATGCATAGAAGATTGTGTGAAGTAGACTAACATTATTTAATTAAACTATCCTAGTATTTATAGAATGGAGTGTTTAGTGGCAGCTCACAAAACAAAAACCTCCTGAATATCAAGGAGCAGGGGTGGATATAAATGGTAATGGTCAATGATACATTATCAACCTTCTAAAGGACTATTCTTATAGAAAGTAAAATATCAATATTGTAGAACAAGTTTATAGGAAAAAAATGTTGAAAAATACTTATTTTGTAATATACTTATTGGGTATGGTCTTTATTATAGGATTTATGAATTTTTAGGAGGTATTTATATGTCAGACAAAAGTTTCGTAGCAACATTATTACTTTGTTTCTTTTTAGGAAGTTTAGGTATTCATCGTTTTTATGTTGGTAAAATCGGTACAGGTATTTTAATGGTTATCACATTAGGAGGTCTCGGTATTTGGACGTTAATTGATTTGATAATGATTATCGTTGGTAAATTTACTGATAAAGACGGCAACCTTATTAAATCTTCATAAAAAAACGATAGGCTTGTATATACATATTTTAAGCTTGTTGTTTTTATTTATAGTAATACGATAAAAAGAAGGGAGACTTTTCGAAATGTCTACCCTTCTTAATTTTTAAGCGGCGGATTGAGCAAATCCTATTGTTATACTTTACGATAACGGCATATTGCAGCTAAATTAAAATGAAACAATCCTTATTTATTAGTAATAATAGCTATCCTCCACCATTCCTGCTGTAAATCCTATTACAAATGAAATAATCATTATAATAATTGAAATAGCTATACCAAACAATGCATAAATTAAAGCTGATTTTGCTGCTTTTGGTTGTGTATCTTTCCATACAAAATAGATAATAATTCCAAGTAAAGGGAAACAGCATAAACTGAGTACATTAATCCAAATGTTTGGTGTATCATTTTTTGCTGCAGTTACTTGGTTGCTAAATTTTAATACGTTAACACCGCAATGTATACAAATTTCGGCATTCTCGTTAATGCTAGAACCGCAATTAGGACAATACATATCAAAACCCCCTGCATATTAGAAAATTCCCATTTACCATCTTGTTTGCCTTAGTGTAATAGCAATTAGTGCAGCACCGGTAACGTATAACATACGCCACTTTTAGAGCAAACTTTTGTTAAATCAGAAATATGTTTACTGCATTTAATACATTACATATGTAATTACTCGATTTAGTTACTTGATAATCCAATAATGAACATTGCAATATAGAATAATATGGTAATTCCTATGTTAATAAAGAAGAACGTTAAAGCTGATTTAGCAGCAACTGGTTTTTCGTTTTTCCAAATAAAGAACATAATTAATCCAACAAGTGGGACGCAGCAAAGTGTAATTATGTTAACACCCCAGTTTGGTTTGTCTTCACCACTTGCATTTTTTACGCGGACACCACAATGGATACAAATTTCTGCGTGTTCTGAAATATGTTCGCCACAGTTTGTACAATACATAATAGTACCTCCAATAGTTTGTTAAAGATTTCTTCCAACATATTGACCAAATAAGAAAAATTGATAACCAATAGTGTAGAAAATATAAATAATACCGATTCCACCAGGCAATCCAGTAAGGAACCGTCTATTATTATTACTCGTCCATTTACCAAATAATTGTCCTATACCATCGATAGCCATTGGTAAAATTAATAAGGCTATAATCCATAAATCAAATAAGCCTAAAAGTATGACTAATATTGTGGATAAGAGATAACCTACTGCCATACCAGTACATCTTGCACATAGTGGGAATTTCCTCCCTTTATAATAGAATGAACGGTCTGGTCTTTGATGGCAAAAGAAAATAACCCGCAATAAAAAATTAATATTATTTGCCAAATTTATAAACTCCTTTATTATTCTAGCGTATAGTATATAATATAAATAGAAATTATGGAATATACTACATATTTTAGTTTTAAGATACAATAATTTTAAATAGTAATTGATGAGATTTTAGAGTTGTTTTGATTAATGTTCAAAAGCGCATACGACAGAGGATTATGAGGACTTTGTTGAGCTTGTTGCGAAGGAAGTTGAAGCTGCGTTAATTTATATTTGGGTTCCGTTTATCAACAGAAGCTAACCATTCAGATAGAATAAGTAACATAATTGGTATTTGTAAAAATGAAGAGGTTGTATCAATTTTATTAACCGATTATCAAAACATATAATTGAATACAAATTATCGAACTTAAATAGTGCTAAGAACCTCATATAGATTCATGGTTATATGTGAGAATGTGCATCTACATAAACTAAATTTAATAAATGAGGGATAATATGTTAGTTGCAAACCTGTTAGCTCCTCAACTAAGTCTATTGAGCTGGCACATAAATTAGCTAATGAAGAAAATTATACGGGCATAGAAGAAAAAATAATTGAAAATCTTACTGGCAAAGATAAAAAGATTCATTACGATTGTATTAAAGTAGCGTACGAAATTGGGCAAGTTAAACCATAACTCATATGTCTTGACTTTTATAGAGTTGCTAAAAAAACTTAATAATCGTTTGGTCCTTGGGGGAATGAGGTATTAGCAACGAGCCGAGGGAGCATCAGTTAAAAAGTGTTATGAAAGAATGAAGAATTATAGAAGCCAAAGCGGTGCCGTGTCATTAAAAAATTGAAACTCGTGGTACAGAGAAATAGAATTGGTTATCAAGAAAGGGAATTCACGCAAAAGGACATTTCGGTAGATGAAATGATTTGTAAAAGATAAATGCATCGAAATGGGGTTTCCAAAGTTTTTGGCAGAGATGGTAAAAAATCTTCAAAAATTAGAGCGGTGGAAAAGAGCATTACAATTAAAGCAATTTAATGCAAACCTAATTTTGATATATCACAGCGAACCGTATCATAAGTAAGGAAGATTTTCTTAGTCCTATACATCTAAAATGCTGCATTTTTAGAGGAAAGAGAAGACTTGAAAGATAATTATATAATGCGAATTTTGTAGAAAAGTGTCGGGTGCTATTAAAAGTGCCTGATACTTTTTTGTTTTATCGGGAGTAGATTGGGTATTAACTATCATAAGCAAGTTATATAGCAAGAGGTATTGAAGGAATAATCGAAAAAGAAAGGAGTTATAGCCAACATGTTGTTGAATAAGAAGTTACTATTAGTCTTTAGTACAATTGTAGTCTGCTTTTTGTCTGGTTGTGCTGAGAAGCAGAAGCTTGAAGACGGATCTGAATTAATAAATAAAAATCAATTTGTTTTTGCTACTTCTGGTGAATTTAAGCCATTTAGTTATATAAATGACGATCTCACAATGTCGGGCTTTGATATTGAGGTTGGTGAAGCGATTGCAAAGGAAATGGGCCTTGAGCCGGTTCAGAAACGAATCAAGTTCAAAGGGATTGTTGAAGGGGTAAAAACAGGCAGAGCAGATGCAGCCGTTGCAAGCCACACGATTAACCCACAGCGAAGTAAACATGTTTCTTTCTCTACCCCGTATTATTATTCAGGACCAAAAATTTTCACCAGACCGGATAGTAAGATAAGGACTGTTGAAGATTTAAAGGGAAAGGAAGTAGCGGTTGCAAAAGGATCAACATATGCCGATACAGCTTCTAAGTATACAGACAAAATAAAAACATATGACAGCGATATTACAGCATTAAAGGCGTTGAGTAGCGGACGTCATGATGCAGTAATCACAGATTTTGTTACAGGAAAAACTGCTGAAAAGGAAGGGTTTGAGATTAAAGGACAGCAATTAATTAATCGCAGTGAACAAGCAATCGTCCTGCCCCAGGATAATCCAAAGCTATTGAAGCGAGTAAATGAAACTTTGGAGCAACTTCGGGAAAATGGAACATTGACTCAAATCAGTATCAAATATTTTGGTGAGGACATTACCAAAAAATCAGAATAAACGAATGCTATAAAAGAAAGGAAGTAGTACTTTGCCAAGTTTTTCGCATTTTTTTCATATACTAATGGAAACAAAAGGTGTATTCTTTAAAGCTATGCTTTTAACATTAGAGCTGACGGTGGTTTCTATCTTGCTTGGAATCGTCATCGGACTTGCCTTTGCCTTATTAAAAATTTCTAATATAAAAATTTTAGAACTTATTTCAGATATATATGTCTATTTGGTTCGCGGAACACCGCTGATTGTTCAAATATTTATCCTCTACTTTGGAATTAGCGGGATTTTCCTTCTTCCTGATTTTTGGGCTGCTTCACTTGCTCTAGCGTTACATAATGGAGCTTATATTTCTGAAATTCTTAGGGGAGCAATTCAGTCAGTCGATAAAGGCCAGTTTGAGGCAGGACGCTCTTTGGGAATGACAAAGACACTGACATTAAGAAGGATTATTCTCCCACAGGCATTCCGTAGAGCATTACCGCCTTTAGGCAATCAATTTATCATAAGCTTAAAAGATTCTTCGTTAGCCGCATTTATCTCCATGAATGAGCTGTTTAATGTGGCGACAACACTTGGGTCAAATAATTTTGATGAAATGACTTATTTACTCATTGTAGCAGTCTACTATTTATTACTGGTAGCGTTGATGACATTTGTAGTGAAACGAACTGAACTAAAATTAACAGTAAGCGACAGATAGGAGCTGAAAAGATTGGACACTAAGGAAATGATTAAAATAAAACAATTGAATAAATCATTCGGAGACTTACATGTATTGAAAAATATCGACATGACAGTCTACGAGAGCGATGTTGTTTGTCTAATAGGATCGAGCGGATCAGGGAAAAGCACCCTCCTTCGCTGTTTGAACTTTTTAGAAAGAAAGGATAACGGCCATATTATAATTGAGGGAAATGAAGTCAATCCACGAACAGATGACCTTAACAAGATTAGAGAAAAGGTAGGTATGGTGTTTCAAAATTTCAACTTATTCCCACACAAAACGGTTCTGGAAAATATTATTGAAGCACCTATTATGGTAAAGGGTGTAGGCAAAGAGAAAGCTATCATCAAAGCAAAACAATTACTGAAAAAAGTAGGTTTGGAAGATAAGTCGGATGTCTATCCTAGTAAGCTATCAGGGGGGCAAAAGCAACGGGTGGCGATTGCTAGAGCACTTGCGATGGAACCAGACATTATGCTTTTTGATGAGCCAACATCGGCACTCGATCCCGAACTTGTGGGAGAGGTTTTAACAACCATGAAAGACTTGGCTGAAGAAGGTATGACAATGGTTGTTGTAACCCATGAAATGGGATTCGCAAGAGAAGTAGCTGATTGGATTGTGTATATGCATGATGGGAAAATTATTGAACGCGGCACACCTGAACAATTTTTTAACCATCCGAAAGAGGAGAGAACTCGGGAATTTTTAACTGCGACAATGCTTAAATAAAACTAAATGGTCCTGCCTATATGAAAGGAAGGACCTCTTATATTGAAGCACTAAATTGTTAATTTATAGAGGAAAGAAGCATTCTTTATATTAATAACTAAAATTTAGTTAAATCACATCATTAAATTTCTTATAAAGCATGTACGAAAAAACTGCAATTAGACTAGTTAAGGCGAACCATGGAAATTTAATAGCAAAAAGAGAAATTGCACAGCGCAATTTCTCTTTTTGCTTGAACTAAAATTAATTATAACTCAACCTCGGTAACTTCATTATTATCTTTACCGTTACCGTTGCCGTTGCCGTTGCCGTTGCCGTTGCCGTTGCCGTTGCCGTTACCGTTGCCGTTACCGTTGCCGTTACCGTTGCCGTTACCGTTGCCGTTACCGTTGCCGTTGCCGTTGCCGTTGCCGTTGCCGTTGCCGTTGCCGTTACCGTTGCCGTTACCGTTGCCGTTACCGTTGCCGTTACCGTTGCCGTTACCGTTGCCGTTACCGTTGCCGTTACCGTTGCCGTTGCCGTTACCGTTGCCGTTGCCGTTACCGTTACCGTTGCCGTTGCCATTACCGTTACCAGGCTTTTCAACCACCACATCAAATGTTAATGTGTGATCACCATACGTTACTGTAATTGTCGTAGTACCTTGACCTTTTCCTTTTACAGCCCCCGCTTTTACAGAAGCTATTTTATCGTTTGTTACTTCGTAGGTTGCAAGCGTTGTAACATCTTTTTCTGTTGTTTTTCCCTCAAAAGTAGTTACTTCAGTAATCTTAACTGAAACTTCTTTACCTATTCTAGTTTCAACCTTAGCTTGGTCAATTTCTAGTGTTACGATTGGTGTTTCTACAACAGGTGCTTTAACTGTAACATTTATCTTAGCTTCATTATCACCGTATGAAATAGTAATCGTAGTCGTGCCCTCACCTACAGCAGTTACTAATCCATTTGCTACTGTTGCAACATTTTCATCTCCAACCACATAAGTAGCTTTTGAAGTTACATCTTCCTCTGTTGCTTCACCTTCTGGAGGAGTAGATGTCTCTGTTACCGTAAGTTGTGCAGTTTCTCCAGCTGTTAGGTTTAACTCTGTTGGATTGACAGAAAGCGTTACTTTTGGTTCAACTACATCTTTTTCATATATTAAGGCTTCACCAACATTCCCGGCAGCGTCTTCAATTTTTACAGATACAGCATTAGTTTCTGCTGTTACTGGGAATGTGAAGCTACCGTCTTGATTTAATTCAAAAGGAACTGGTGCTTGTACTTCGCCATTAATCGTCGAAATATAGGAAGCTTTTAATTTATCATTTAAATTGTAATTTAAACCGTATAAATATAACTCTTCATTGTAGTCGATATACTTATCTGTTACCTGTCCTGTAGCGACACCTTCAGTAACTGAACCAGTAATTTCTGGTTTCGTCGTTTTCACGATAATTGGTCCAACATAATCGGACACTACTCCTGATGCCGCAAGACCAGTAAAGTCAATTGTATAGAGACCATCTGGAATTTTTGTGGCAGGTTCTGGTCCCCATGGTTTGTACTGCCCAGCAATATTCAGCGTATAAGATCCTTTTCCTAGTGCAGTACCTGCGTGAAGATAGCCGATGTAGCCGTCACCATATTCTCCACCTTGAGGATTCATAATATCCCAAAGCTCGATATAGTTAGTTGTTACATCTCCAGTTAATGTAAATGAAAGGACAGCTGAATCTTTCACTCCATCACCGTTGAAGGATAGGTCTGTTTCTGTAATCTTTAAATCTTTAAGTTCAGTTACTGCCTCGCTGCCAAAGTCAGCTGCGAATGGTAATGAAATTTCTGTAGCTCCACCGCTGATGTGAATATACCCTAGTATTTCAGAGCCGTTTGGTGCAGTAGCTTGTGAAGCGGTTAATTTAATATTTAACAATTGCTCACCAGCTAGGTTAAATGTTGGCTGGTCGACTGTAACAGTTGCATCACCAAATGTTTTTGTCACATCAATTGATACGTTATAATTACCGCCGTTCCCTTTTATATCTTTTACTAAAATTTGTTTTGTTACGGAAATATCCTGATCTTTAAGTGGTTGTGGACCGAACGTAACTGTACCTTTCAAGTTTTCTGAAACAGCTCCAGTTCCATCTAAAATTGCACTATCCAGTGCATAGGCAAGAATTTCTGGATGCGCTGCAGCATAAGCATTTACACGACCTGCTCCTTGAGAGAACACATCGTATTTTGTTTTATCTAAAACCTTTGCTGTATTAGAAAGCGCCACTTTTATGTCGAACGCGTTCCAATCAGGATTTGCTTGTTTAAGTAATGCAACAATACCTGTAATATGCGGTGTTGCCATAGAAGTTCCTGTTTTACGATCATATGCTTCTGCATAATCTGCATCAGGGAAATCCTTTTTATACATTGGAATCGTTGACATAATGTTTGTTCCAGGTGCACTTACATCTGGTTTAATATCAAAGTTTGGTGTAGATGGTCCACGGGAACTTGAATCGTTTACTTCATCTCCTAGTGTCTGTGTGGAAGTAAATTGACTAAAGCTAACTTTTCCAGTTCCGCCTGCTAATGCAGCTCGAATTGCATCGCCATCCGTTTGGGACATATCAAATGTTGGTAGAAAAGCAAATGAATCACCAAGGAATGTACCTGAAATATTAGGTGCATTTGTTCCACCAGCAAAGTTATGAATAATTGTTGCGACAGCTCCATTTGCCTTTGCGTTCGCAATTTTATCAACAAAGGCGATACTGCCACGAGAGATCAATGCCACTTTACCTTTTACATCGATTCCCTCAAAGTCCTTTACTTCCCCGTTTCCAGGGATAGCAACTAGGTCAAATTCTCCTTGAAGCTGTGTTGCTAAATCCCTTCCAAAAGTTGTTCCCATTAATGGGAGCTGTTTTGTTAAGTTGTAGTCACCAACTGTAACATTTACTTCCCCGTTATACTTTGTTTCAGGATTTGTTGTGTTACCGACAGCAATTCCTAAACGAGCGGTTGCAGGCGTGCCCATTGTTCCGCGATTTGGGCCGGAGTTCCCTGTCGCAATTACTCCGATTGTTCCAGCCATCATTGCATTATTAATAGCAAATGAACCAGCATCCGTTTCAGAGTTAGCTCCCCCACCAAGAGAAAGGTTAATAACGTCCATTTTTTCTGTTACAGCTGTTTCAATTGCTTTAACAATACCAGATGTAGCTCCACTTCCATATGCACCAAGAACACGGTAAGCATAAAGGTCTACTTTTGGAGCAATTCCTTTAATACCAAATTTGTTTGCTCCGATTGCTGCAATGGTTCCAGCAACATGGGTACCGTGAGAAGTATAGAACGAGCTTCCTTTTTCATTAAATTCAGGTGTTCCGGCAGGACGCTCAGAAGGCAATGTTTCCGATGCATCGTCATCTGCTCGAGGCTTCGTGTAAGTTGATGAATTTGGAATAAAGTTTTTCCCCCCTTGTAAATTCCAGCGAATTCAGGGTGATCTGCGTCAATACCAGTATCTAATACTGCTACTTTTATTCCTTGTCCTTCAATTCCTTCATTCCACAGCTGTTCGATCCCAAGGAAAGAAATACTTGTGTTCATTTGGGCCTCTAATTGATCTTCCTTAATAAGTTCCGATGATTTCATTGTATTATCTTCTGATGCGTAAACAATTGCATCAGGTTCGATTAATGTAATTCCTTCTATTGAAAGCAGTTTCGGGAGATCATTTGCTTTCACTGTTGCCGCAAAACCGTTTAAAACAGTATCAAATGTGTAGCCTTGAGTCATTTGAACATTTTTAGTAGCTAACTCTTTTTTTACTTTTGCTTGTTGAGCTTTTACATTTGAACGTACTTCATTTGCTCGCGCATTAGAGAACTTTTGGCCTTTCACCTGGCTCATTCCCTGCTCTAGTGCCACAGGCGTTTCAGATAAATGTACGATGACTGCAACTTCTTGATTGCCTGATACATTTTGTAAGCTTTCGTGAAGAGTTGGACCATCTTTAGACAAGCTTAGCTGTTCAGCGATAGCCGCCTTAAGTTGAAGTATACTTTCACTTTGACTATCCTGTTTAAATGGTTTAGATTCTTCAGCACTTGCGCTCGATAATGGAACCAATAGAAAAAGCACCATAACGAAAGCTATAATACTACTTAAAAACTTCATAAACGTAAACTTTTTCAAAACTCATTTCTCCCTCCACATTTAATTATCACACTAAACAAAAAAGTGTGATAATTCAAATTTATCACAGGAGTAGTAATTCGAATATCGGAATATTTGAGTATACCAAAATATTGATAATAAGTATTAGTTTATCAATTATATTTTAATTCTATTTTCCTAGTAATGTAATTAAAAAATAGAACTTTAAAATGAGAAAGGACTTACAGAAATATATTCATTTTGTCAATTTAATTAGTAAAGCACAAATAGGAAAGATTTTTTTAAAATCTATTTGACGTTCTGTATTATTTTTTGTACGATATGGAAGAAAAGAATGTGCCCGGACTTGTACGGGAGAGGTTCATAGCTGATACCCTCTATAAAAAACTATGGAAACATGACATTATGCCATGTCCATATCGGACGTGGCTTTTTTATGTTTTTACTTATGTTTTAATAGAATGATTGGTAATGCCTCTCTTGAAAAGTGTTGGGAAACATTTTACAAGGAGGTTTTTTTATGTCTGGTCGAAGTCATGAAGAAGGACTAAAGGATTTAACATTGTTGGGTAACCAAGGTACACAATATTCATATGATTATGCACCTGAAGTTTTGGAAGCAGTAGATAATCTTCATTCCAATCGAGATTATTTCGTTAAGTTTAATTGTCCAGAGTTCACTAGTTTATGTCCGCTTACAAATCAGCCTGATTTTGCAACGATGTATATCTCGTATATCCCTGATAAAAAAATTGTTGAGAGTAAATCACTAAAATTGTATTTATTCAGTTTTAGAAATCACGGAGATTTCCATGAGGATTGCGTTAATATCATTATGAATGATTTAATTACATTACTTGACCCAAGATATATAGAGGTTTGGGGGAAATTTACTCCACGAGGTGGTATCTCGATCGATCCATGGTGTAACTATGGGAAGCCAGGAACTAAATACGAAGAAATAGCCAATTATCGTTTAATGAACCACGATCTTAACCCAGAAAAAATTGATAATCGATAAGTGAAGCAAGAAAGAGGTTTTTAGCTACCCTCTTAAAAAAACTAAGAAGAAAGCAGCACTTTTTCTTAGAGTGCTGTTTTTTCGATATAAGGGAGTCTTTATGGATGAAGAAGGAAAAAGCGATTGTTGTATTTAGTGGAGGTCAGGACAGCACAACATGTTTGTTCTGGGCAAAAGAACGTTTTAAAGAGATTGAGGCAGTAACTTTTGATTATGGTCAAAGGCATCGTCTGGAAATTGAATGTGCGAAGGTGATAACAGAGGAGCTTGGTGTCAAGCATCACATTCTGGATATGTCACTCCTGAATCAGCTTGCCCCGAATGCATTGACACGACAAGACATAGAGGTGAAGGACGGAGAAAATGGTGAGCTTCCATCAACTTTTGTGCCTGGTCGAAATCTACTTTTTCTTTCATTTGCTGGCATCTTAGCGAGCCAAGTGGGAGCAAAGCATATTGTAACGGGTGTGTGTGAAACAGACTTTAGCGGATATCCGGATTGCCGAGATATTTTTATTAAATCCTTGAATGTAACGTTAAATTTATCTATGAATGATTCTTTTGTCATTGATACACCGTTGATGTGGCTGAATAAGGCACAGACTTGGGGGCTTGCTGATCAGCTTGGGGCGCTTGAGTTTGTTCGAGAAAGAACGTTAACTTGCTATAACGGTGTCATAGCAGATGGCTGTGGTGAATGCCCAGCGTGTAACCTGCGAAAAAAAGGGCTTGATGAGTATTTGAGTTATAGGAAGGAGTTTTAAGACATGTCAGATTATAAAATCGTCGAGAGGCTCCAAAAAATAGATGAGGATATTCAAAGAAATCAATTGAAATACCATGCAAAGCGTGTTCTCGTAAGCAAAGAATTTACCTTCGATGCTGCTCATCATTTACATCATTATGAGGGGAAATGTAAAAATCTGCACGGTCATACCTATCGTGTCATATTAGGACTGAGTGGCTACACAGATGAACGTGGTTTGATGATTGATTTTGGCGATATAAAAGAGATATGGAAACAAAAAATAGAGATTCATTTGGATCACCGTTATTTAAATGAAACACTTCCACCTATGAATACGACGGCAGAGAACATTGTTGTTTGGATTTACGAAAAGCTGACTGAGGCCTTGCTTGATGAAGGATATAACGGTGCGTGTGTAGAGTTTATCAGGCTTTACGAAACTCCTACAAGCTATGCAGAAGCAAGACGGGAGTGGATGGAAGTTGAGTAAAGTACCTATTATCGAAATTTTTGGACCAACAATTCAAGGTGAGGGAATGGTAGTTGGCCAGAAGACAATGTTTGTAAGAACTGCAGGTTGTGATTATTCTTGTTCCTGGTGTGATTCATCATTTACGTGGGATGGTAGCGGAAAGCATCTTATTGTCCAAATGACAGCAGAAGAGATTTGGTCTGAATTAAAACGTCTTGGTGGCAGTGGATTTTCATTTGTTACGATTTCGGGCGGTAATCCTGCACTCTATCCAAATTTGCAAGAGCTCATTGCGATTTTAAAAGAAAACAACATAAAGGTTAGTGTGGAAACGCAGGGAAGTAGATGGCAAAAATGGATGTATGAGATTGATGAGCTGACAATTTCACCAAAGCCACCTAGTTCTGGAATGACTACGGACTATTCGATGCTCTCAAATATCTTCGAAAAACTTAAAAATCGAAACAGTAATCACCATACATCCCTCAAAATAGTCGTTTTTAATCAAGAGGATTACGACTATGCTAAACAAATTCATCATCGTTATCCAACGATTCCTTTTTATCTCCAAGTTGGTAACGATGATCTTACGTCGATTGATAATTCACGAATAGCTATCCATTTATTAGATAAATATCATGAGCTCATTGATCGAGTAATAAAGGATGAAGAATTAAGAGATGTCAAAGTACTACCACAGTTACATGCCCTTGTTTGGGGGAATAAAAGAGGTGTATAGGGGTGCCATTACAATAATGTCTTGAAATTGATTTGAGGAGTAATAGGATGAGAATACTATTTTATTTATTATCTATTGTCGTTGCTAATGTGGTAACGGCAGCATTTGCGCCGTTACATTTTGGTATGTTTATCGTGCCAATGGGGACGCTTTTAATTGGAGCGACTTTTATTTTTCGCGATCTTGTGCAAAATAAATATGGTAGAGCAAAGACATATATAGTTATTATTACAGCTTTAATTTTATCAGCAGTAGTGTCATTCCTTCTAGGGGATACACTTTTGATTGTGGTAGCGTCAGCCCTATCATTTGTTGTCGCTGAAACGGCTGATACAGAAATTTATAGTCGATTGAAATTACCAATGGCATGGCGTGTGCTCTACAGTGGAATTGTTGGAGGATTTCTGGATTCTGCTATTTTCGTAGTAATCGGCTTGAGTCCATTGGGGGCTAATATGTTGCCTTGGGAAGCGGTGCCTGCCGCCATTTTTGGACAAATTATTGTGAAAACGATTATTCAAATGTTCGGTGCACTAATTTTAGGCCAAGTTGGTGCAATGAAAGAAAAACGTCTTATTTCAGGATAATTTTTTGAAATATGATGAAGAGAGCTTTTCTGTAAAAGAAGTGTTTCAACAACATGGCTTTAGATGAAGTATTGCATTTCCTTTTCTATATTTTTTAAGAAATATAGTCTTATACTAGTTGCGTCGGACCATAACTTAAGCAACAGAAATTATAAAAAAGTACCAGTCCTCATGGGCTGGTACTTTTTCTTCAAAGTTTAAAAATACTATTTTTATTTTATCTAGCAAGTTCAACAAGTATTATTCTCGAATTATTACTTTACCATTTCTAAGGCTGCTGGTTCTTTATGCTGTATATGACTTGAAGTCCAGCCGATGATGAAAGCGAGTAAAAGGTAAATAAGTAATATACATGCTTGTGTGATTAAGTTTGACCAGCCACCGAGAGAAACAACCTCCTGGAAGCTTTTCAATGAGTGGGCCATCGGTAAAAACCCTCCAACCCTAGCTAACATTGGATTTTCAAGTTCTCCTGGGAAAGTTCCGCCACAGGTTGCTAGTTGAAATACTAAGAGAGTGACAGCTAGTAATTTACCAAGATTCCCTAAGAGAATAATAAGCATCAGGATGAAGGTCATGAAAGTAAATGACACGATAATACTTGATAGGATAAATAACGGTACACTTGCTACTGCTAATTTAAATCCTAAAAGTACGACCAGGTCCACGATAAGTGTCTGAATTATTCCTATTATATAAACTAATCCTAGTTTATTAATAAAGTGAACTGTTCCAGTTACTTTTAGACGTTCTCTACGTCCTAAAGGTAGGATGTTGGCTGCCATAATGCCTCCTACAAAGAAAGCAAGTGATAAGAAGTAAGGAGCAATGCCAGTCCCGTAATTCGGAACTTTGGATAAATGGGATTCTACCAATTCAATTGGTTGTGCAAACATTGTTGAGGTAGAGTCATTGTATTGAAGATTAGACGTTTTTTCTGCAGCTTCATTTAGCTTTGCTGATAATTCATTTGAGCCAATTGCTAGAGAAGAAAGCCCGTCTTGTAGGTCCGCTAATCCGCTTGATTCATGACTGATTCCGTTTGCGAGAGTTGTAATGCCAGTGTTAAGTGTTGTATAGCCTGTCATCCATTTTGTAAACCCACTAGCAAATGCATTCGTACCCTCTTGTAACTGTTTTGCTCCTTCAGTAGTCTGAGTAATGTTAGCACCTAACGTTTCCATCCCAGTTTGAAGCGAAGCCTGTGCAGTAGTAATTTTTTTTGCAGCTATTTCTATCTGATCTTGGTCAGATTTTAAAGTAGTTTCTGTCGTAGATAATTTTTTAGATAAAGCAATAATTTGTTGGAGTTTCCCATCCTGATTTGCTTCAGGATGTTCTTTTACATATTGAGTTATTTGTTCCTCCAAATTCTTAGCGGTGATAGCTGCTTGTTCTTGTCCCTGAGCTAACTTTGTATTTCCAACAGACCAGTTAGTAATGCTTTGGCTTACTTGATTCATTCCCGATTGTAGAGAATGTTCACCATCCGTAAGCTGATGTAACCCCTTATATAAGGAATTAGAGCCGGTTGTAAGTTCATTTACACCAGAAGATAAGCTCTTTTGGCCAGCTGAAAGTTCCGTGCTCCCTGTTTTAAGTTTTTGTGCCCCTTCATCTAAACTTTGAATACCTTCTGTTAACCTTCTACTTCCGTTTTGTGCATCAACAGTGCCGTTATAAAGTTTCTGTGCTCCAGTTCCTGCATCCATGAAGCCAGCTGAAACGTCCTTGAATTTAGTTAGAATTGTTTCAGAATAGATCTTCGTGACATTGGCATTGATTTTTGTATTCATTTTTTCAACGGCCGTTGTAGTAATTTGTGAGGCTACATAGTTTTTCCCTGGATTGACTTCATATAAAAGTTTAGCTGGTTTTGGTGTTTTATCCATGACCGTTGTTATGTTTTTAGAAAAATTCTTTGGAATTTTAATAATCATATAATAGTCGCCAGCTTCAAGCCCCTTTTTGGCGGTCTTGGCAGAGACAAATTGAAAATTTAACTCTTTGCCTTTTTTTAATTGAGCAACAAAATCATTTCCGATATGAATGGCTTTATTATTGATAGTAGCGCCTTCATCAAGATTGACAACTGCTACGGGAAGTTTATCTAATTGTCCATATGGATCCCAATAGCCAGCTAAAAAGAATCCTACGTAAATTAAAGGAACAAGTGTAAGAAAAATTAAAGCAATGCGTCCATGCTTATGTTTCCAAATGGCCACTAAGTCTTGTAATACTAATTGTAATCCTTTCATGAAATATCCTACCTTTCTTTATGCAAAAGATTATTTCATCTTAATCTAATATGTTGATGTTGTATAATACATAAAAGGTTATGCATAATAGATTTGAGTCTATGATAAAGGGGAGTCTGCATGGAACTTTTGCAATTAAAATACTTTCAAACAGTTGCTCGGCTGGAACATATGACGAAGGCAGCAGAACAACTTCAAATTGCCCAGCCATCCCTTAGTAAAACGATTTCTCGTTTAGAGGAAGATTTAGGAGTGGAATTGTTTGATCGGGAACATCGGAAAATAAGTCTGAATGCAGCTGGAAAAGTTTTTTTAAATCGTGTGGATCGAGCTTTTGCAGAATTGAATGAGGGTCAAAGAGAACTTAATCAATTTATCGATCAAGATCAAAAGAGTATTACATTAGCAGTTACCATTCCAAGAGTGTTACCTTCATTATTAGGTTCTTTTTTATCGAAACATCCCGATGTTCGTTTTCAACAATTTTTAAAATCTGTTTCTTCTATGAAGAAAATGCTATTAGAAGGGGATTTAGATTATTGTATTTCTTCAATTCCAATTGAAGGAGAGGGCGTAAGATGGGAGCCACTCATTACGGAAGAAATATTTTTGATTGTACCACCTAATCATCAGCTAGCAGAGAGGGAAAGTATCCGGCTTGAAGAAGTGAAGGATGAAGCATTTATTAGCATGAATACAGGGTATGGATTCCGAAACTTAACTGACCAGTTTTGCCGGGAAGCAGGATTTGTTCAACATATTGCTTTTGAGGGGGACGAACCTACCGTTATTTCAGACTTAGTTAGGCAAGGATTAGGTGTAGCTTTCGTTTCTGAATTATCATGGGTACCTAAATCAGGACAGTTTCCGCATAAGCTTCGAATAGTTGAACCAACTTGTCAACGAACAATTGGATTAGCCTGGTCCGAAAAGCGCTACTTCACACCAATTGCAAAGCAATTTCGCTTATTTGTTTTAGACTATTTTTTATCAATTTCTCAAAGTAAATAAAATGACCAATCTTTATAGTCATAGTTAAGAATATACGTTTACAAGTAAAGCAAATATAAAGGAGATTGGCATTGCCAGTCTCCTTTAATGTGGTCGATCTACTCCGTTAATACATTGGCAGTATAGGCAGCTAATAGTTCACGTACTTCGTCAGTCGAATGGGCATTTAGTAATTGAACTCTTAATTGACTAGCCCCTTTGAAGCCACGTACATATATTTTAAAGAAGCGTTGTAATGCTTTAAATGAGCGCGTTTCAAATTCTTTAGAGTAATGATCATGGAGATCCAGGTGAAGGGATAGCAAGCTAAGGTATTCTTTAGCACTATGCTCTGTCGGCTCCTTTTCAAAGGCAAACGGGTTTGAAAACACACCTCTGCCTATCATTACACCATCGACACCGTATTGCTCAACTAGCTTTAGGCCTGTTGAACGATCTGGAATATCTCCGTTGATCGTCAGCAATGTTTTAGGAGCAACTTCATCTCGCAGTTTTTTGATATCTGCAATTAATTCCCAATGGGCTGCAACTTTGCTCATTTCTTCTCGTGTACGAAGATGAATAGAAAGATTGGCGATATCCTGTTTCAGTATATGAGTGAGCCAATCACGCCACTCGGCTACATTTGTAAAGCCAAGTCTCGTTTTTACACTTACAGGTAAGCCTCCTACCTTTGCGGCTTGAATGATTTCAGAGGCACGTTCAGGATGAAGAATTAAGCCGGCTCCTTTGCCTCTTTCAGCCACATTATCGACAGGGCACCCCATATTAATATCGATACCTTTAAAGCCTAGTTCCTTCATTCCGATACTCATTTGACGGAAATGTTCAGGGTTGTCTCCCCAAATATGTGCGACAATCGGCTGCTCATCTTCTGTGAATGCTAAACGGTTACGTACATTGTCCATACCATCTGGATGACAATAGCTCGTTGTATTGGTGAATTCCGTAAAAAATACATCGGGCCGTCCAGCCTCACTAATGACATGACGAAAAACGACATCTGTCACATCCTCCATTGGAGCTAAAATGAAAAATGGCCGTGGTAAATCAAGCCAGAAATTATTTTGATTCATTGATGAATATCCTCTCTTTCCAAAATACTACCTTGCAAAAAGATATCATATTTACTTTATTTCTACATAATTAATGCTTCTGCAATTAGTGGGAGATTAAATGTAGTACCCCGCTGCAATTTATGATGGATAATAATTAGTATTTCAAAGAAATATTGACATTTATTTTTCGGGCAACTAAGCTTAATTGAAAATAGAGCTGGGAAGGGGACTGCCAGTGGAATTGATTAAATTAAATTGCCCAAATTGTGATGGGAAAATTGAATACAAAGAAGGGCAATCATTCAAATGTCCTTATTGCGATACTGAAATAATGTTGAAAGAGAATAAGGTGTATTATGTAGATCAAACCATTCATAATTATTACGGAACACCTTCTCCTAGTACGATGCCACGCCCAAAATCAAATCTAAAGGTGCTTCTTATTGTGCCGATTATAATCCTTTGTGCATTTTTTGGTTATTTTCTTTTGGGTAGCAATCATACAGAATACGGCAATCAAGAGCAAATCCCAGTTCGAACAATGCCTGAAAGCGAAGTGTTATTATTCTTTTTAAAAGATATTTTTGAAAAAGGTGAAGTATTGCCCACTCGAGAAGAAATCGCAAGCATTCGTTATTTGGCCGCCTATTATTCTGACGATCAATGGCATTTTGATTACAGTCTCGACGATCCATTTACAAATAAAAACGCCAAGATTTCCACTTATATTATGATGGATAAGTTATTGAATACACAAAAAATCGAACAGAAAGATTTTGAAGCCTTTACAGGACTGGCTGTCTTAAAGCTTATGAATGATTATGAAATCTCACAGAGTGAAAATGTAAGCTTCCTACATCTGAAAAACTTAAAGAGCTATACAGGTAGCTTTAATGAATCATTTAGTAAAATTGCGGAATATTTTAGCGATAAATCTAATGTTATAGAGCTCTCAATTCAAATACGAAGTAATAATGAGCTTGCTTTATTATTAGAGTTTCCTAATCTTCAATCACTTGAAATTTCTTATATGACGGAAGAGGTTACAGATTTCCAGCTACTAAATAAATTACCACTAAAATCGCTGTCATTAAAATCTACCAACGATTTAAAGTGGTTGTCTACACTCACTAATTTAGAATCGTTAGCAATAGAAATTAGTGAGGCGACAGATTTTAACTCACTTTATTCATTGAATCAATTACAAGAATTGAAACTCTCATCAGTAAGAAATTTAAAAACGCTTGATTTTATAGATAATATGCCTAACCTACAATCACTTGATCTTGAATATATGAACATTACGAATTTAGAAAAACTTAGAAATAAATCATCTTTGACAAAGCTGCGTTTATCTTCTCCAGGACAATTAGAATTGCTTGATATTGTGAACAGTCTATCATCACTGACTGAGTTATCGGTAACTGGTTATTATGGAGATACGTCAACAATTGTAGTGCCCCATTTGAAAAAGGCCGAACTTCCAGGTTCTTTTATAGAAAAGTTAGAGGCGCCAGCTTTAAAAGATTTGACGGTTTATATAAGTGGGGGAGCAGGAGTGTCCTTTGATGGATCAGAATTACTGAAATACCCACAGCTAGAACAACTTACAGCAAGAGAATATGGTGATTTTACAGGTATTCGTTCTTTCAATCAACTACCGAATCTGCATACACTTAACTTTAATGAGACAGCGTTTTTTCAAGAAACAAGTGAATTATTCAATTTACAGCATGTAAAAACCTTAAATTGTTATAAATGTAGTCTTCAATTAAATAGTACGCAACCATTCACGAATAATGTGTTGGAGCATTTAACCTTGAATGATGTAACGAGTCGAATAGGTAATGGTGATTGGGTACAAGATGTTGAGAAGGTCATACCTTACTTTGTAGACTTTTCAGCTCTCCGTTCATTCACGTTACAAGATAGTTCCTTACAATCGTTAAATATTATGAAAAACTGGCAACAAATTGAGGTTCTTCATCTGGAAAACAACGCTATATCAAATGTAGAGCCTTTAGTGAATCTACCTAATTTGAAAAAGCTTTATATTTTAGGAAATCAGGTGCAAAATAAGTCTGTTCTAGACAAAGAAATTGAGATTTATTGAGGGTAATGAACCTTTTAGTTGCTATAGAATTTATACATTAAAGGCCTGGTCTTTCGTAATTGTTAGATTTAAAATTGTGCGAGAAGCAAGAGAATTTACCTCTTGCTTCTTTAGTAGTGTTATAGTTTTTATGGGAGGGTTGAATGATGAAAAAGGCAGAAAAGATGGATCAGCATTTAAATTCTTATGGAAGAAAAATGAGTAGTTCTGAGATTTTTCATGTTGTTGATTTAATTTTTGGTATTAATTTAGATAAAGCACCTATTCTATCTAAAAAGTTAAAAGAGACGTCTTTATCTTCAGGGAGAGGGGTAATAGATTACCATCTACATCAATACGATGGGGCAATAACAGGGGCAAAGATACGCAAAATAATAAATGAAATTTTTGGTGTTAATTTAGAAGCAATATCCTCATTAGAAGGATCACGACTTTCGTTATATTCAAAAGATCAGTGGATTGTTCAACATGAAAAAGACTTATTTGTAGTACACACTGGTGCAGGAGATGTGGATGTGAAGGTCTTTCCTACAAAGTATTTCACTGAACACACAGGATTAGAAGAGCTCTCAGCTGACTTACAAGATGCTCTCACAGGTTTAGGGTATTACTACAATGAAAAAATGGCCAGCTATTATTTCTCAAACCCCTCAGGTGAAGCAGTTTCAGATGCTTTTAAAGGACAAACAATAGGGGCTATACTTGGAGTTATTCGACATTCATTTTCTAATTTGTAAACAATTCGTTAGGTTTAGAGTCGGGAACTTATAATACATAAACAGTTTATAGTAAGATCAAAAAATCATATAGAGGGGAGAGATTCTCCCCATCTATATGATCTTTTTATAGTTATGATGCTTTAACGGTTCTATTTCCCAAAAGACGATAAAAATTTAACTCGGTCTCCCATAGGAGGTGTGTTATGATCTGTTAAAACTACTTCCAATACAGCTGGTCCATTTAAATTCATTAAATTATTAATCATATCGTTAGTAATATCTTGTAGTCCAGTTACTTGGAAACTCGGTATATCCATCGCTGAAGCCATAGCACTTATATTAATTGGATTTTGCTCAAAGGATGGATGAGTACGTTGAAACTGTAAAGCATGTCCATGATATACCATGCCTAAACGAGCATTATTCATGACAATAAATAAAATCGGTAAATTATACTCTTTCGCTGTTAATATTTCCATTCCATGCATGAAGAAACAACCATCACCAGTGATACATACAACAGGACGTTCAGGTTCAGCTAATTTCGAACCAATAGCAGATCCAATCCCACTTCCCATTGCGCCAAAATGAACATTTATATTAAAAGTATCATAATCTAAAACTTTCATATGATGAATGACATAGGACATAAACTCTCCGATATCGATAGTATACCTTGTAGATGCTGGTAAATATTTTTGAATATTTAACAGAACATTTTTCGTGTTATATTCCTCTGCATTTTCAAGAATTTCTTTATTTTCTTTAATCTCAAGGGAGGTTCTTGTTAAACCTTTCGCTCTTAATTCTTCAATAAGTAATAATAAACTTAGATTGATATCACCTAGCACGGGCATATCAATCTCGTATTTTCGATTGAAGACGGATTGGTCAAAGTCCATCTGTATAGAAAAGCGGTTTTTTGTAAGATTTAAATTGTAGTTATTTGTTGCTGTTTCACCTAAACTTGAACCTACAATTAATAATACTTGTCCATCTCCTTCAGCTATCAATTCTGAAGCGGCTTCGTGACCAGCAAAACCGAAAACGCCAACGAGGAGAGGATGATCCTCTGGAATGTACCCTTTGGCTTGTGGTGTTGTAATAATAGGCCAATTAAGAATTTCTGCTAATTCTAATAATGATTCAACAGAATTTCTTACCCCTTGTCCTACCAAAATATAACCATTTTTTCTTTGTATTAGCTGTTCGGCTACATTTTTAATGGTATCTATTTCAGGAACCATGGCTGTTCTTTTTGGTGAAGCTGGTATTTCTACGTTTTCAACTGTTTCATGTTGAACATCTATTGGTATAGCAATATGTACCGGACCAGGAACTCCCGATATAGCAATTTCGGAGGCTTTTACTATTTCCTTTAATAAATCCTTTGATTCTTTAACAGTTACACTATACTTGGTAACTGATTGGAAAATTGGTTGCGCATCCAATTCCTGAGAGGCATTTAGACCAATTGTATTAACAGGAACAGCACCGGTTAAAAATAAAACCGGCAAATGCTCTCGCATGGCATTTGCGGCACCTGTTACAAGATTTGTCCCCCCTGGACCACTACAGCCAATACATACACTTAGATGATTTGTATACTTTGCGTAAGCAGCAGCCATATATGATGCTGCTCCTTCATGCTTTGTGACAATCGGTGTTAATTCCTTCATATCATAGAGTTCATCAAAAAATGCATTGACTGAACCTGCTGGAATGCCAAAAATATATTGCACACCGCTATTTTTTAAATACTCTAAGACCGTACGAGCTGCTTTCATTTTAAATCTCCTTTGCTTAATAAATTTAAACACTACTTGAAATATTTTTTCATAATTTCTCCAGATTTCATAGGCTTGCTGAAAAAATATCCTTGCATTAAATGACAATTTTGTGCCAATAAATAGTCTGCCTGTTCTTTGGTTTCAACTCCTTCGGCAATAACCTCCAGTTTTAAGTTTTGAGCAAGCGTAATAATCGTATTCGTAATGGCTGCTGCGTCATCCGTTAACATTTCTTGAACAAAGGATTTATCAATTTTTAATGTAGAAATCGGCAAGTTTTTCAAATAACCTAGGGATGAATATCCAGTACCAAAATCATCAATTGCTAAATTTACCCCAAGTCCTTGCAGTTGTGTCATCGTTTTTAAAGTTACCTCTGTATTTTTAACAATGAGATTTTCCGTAAGCTCTAGTTGTAAATACTCGGGTGACAAATCTGTTTCCTTTAGGACGTTTTTTACAATAGCAAATAAATCATTCTGCTCGAACTGATGGACAGATAAATTCACCGACACACTAATTAAAGGACATCCCTGGTTATGCCATTCTTTTAATTGCTTGCAGGCTTCCCTAAGAACCCACTCACCTATAGGAACAATTAAACCTGTTTCTTCAGCAATGGGAATAAACTTATCCGGTGCTATCATTCCATGTTTTCGATGATTCCATCTTAATAGAGCTTCAACACCCTTAATTCTATTTGTTTTATAATTTATTTGTGGCTGATAGAAGATAATTAGTTCATCTCGCTCTAAAGCTTTATATAAATCATTCTCAAGTTGGATACTTTCAAAAGTTCTTGTATCCATCCCTTCGCTAAAGAAATGGTAGCTAGTACCGGGTGTTTCTTTTGATTTGTACATAGCTGTGTCTGCATTTTTTATTAATGTTTCTGTAGTCTCACCGTTTTCAGGAAACAGGCTTATACCGATACTTGTTTTAATGTAAATTTCATGGTCTATTAAATTAAAAGGTTTAGAGAAGGAATCATTTATACAATTAATAACCTTCAAAATGTCGTTTTCACATTTAATATTAGGTAAACAGATTGTAAACTCATCCCCACCCTGCCTTGACACGGTTGCATCTTCTGGAACGCAAGCACTTAAACGTTTGGCTACATTTTGGAGCAATAGATCCCCATAGCTATGACCGAGTGAATCATTTACTAATTTGAAACGATCTAGATCTAAATAGAGAACTGCTAATTTTTCACCATTCACTTTTGCAGATTTTAAACCTTGAGTTAATCGGTCTAATAAAAGAATTCGGTTGGGTAAATCTGTTAAGCTATCAAAATAAGCGTGGTATTTAATTTTCTCTTCTAGTTGCTTTCTTTGTGTTATATCTTTAAATGTCACAACTTCACCTACGACATTGTCTCCTTCTTTTATTAATGAGGTTACATATTCGACTGGAAAGTTTGAATTATCTTTTCTAAAAAAAACTTTGTAGCTATTAAAATTTGTGTTTAAGAAGGGTGAAACCATAATTTTGTCCTCTGTTTCACAGCCACTCATTATAATATCGACTGATTTTCCAATCAGTTCCTTCTCTGTTTCATATCCCAACATGTGTGCACCCGCAGGATTGCAAAATGTAATGTTTCGATCAAGATCTAACCCAAAGATCCCCTCCCCTGCGGAATTGAGAATCAACTCCTTTTCACGGCTAAGCTGCTGTAACTCTGCGACAACTCTTTCAAGCTCTTTATTTTTTTCTCTTACTTCGGAGGTTCTTTCCTCGATAATGATCTCTTGCTTTTCCATATATAACAGGTTTGATAATGCAGATGCAGTAGTATCAACAATTGATTGGGCTAATTGTAATTGAGCTTCTGAGTAGTAGAATGGCTTTTTCTCAAGATTTACAATAGAGATTTGTCCTAAAATCTCACCCATTGATATCAAAGGAAACATAACTAAACCGTTTATGCCAAAATTGCGACAGACTTCATGATTAGGTCTGTCATCCTCAAAGACATTTGGAATAAGAATGGCCTTTTTGGTTTCAAAAACCTCCTGCATTACAGCATCATTGCTTTCATCAATTTTTATTTTATTATGTGTTTTTAGCCAATTTTCTTCTGTCCAATCGCTATCCTTACTCAACTTTGCTGGTTTAATATTCTTTTCTGCTAAAGGGTCTAATAGGTGAACGCCAATATTTTTATTGTCTAGAACCTTTTCTAAGTAAAAAAAGCATTTATCAAGACTCTCTTGTAGTGAAGAGCACATTGATAAGTCACGTGTAACATCCAGCAGCAACTGTTTTTCGTTAATAAGGTGTTCTTTATAAGCTAAGTTGTTTGCGTTTTGGATAGCAACAGCAGCCATATTTACATATGCTTCAACCGTTTGAATTTCTTCCTCTGTTAAGTTCATTGGAATACCATAATCAAATAAAAAAACAAGACCAAATAATTCTTGCTCAAAGGAAATAGGTAGTACTAACAAAGATTTAATATGAAATCCTTCAACAGCTCGAGGGTCAGGTCGATTATCCTTTGACGTATCAGGAATATAGATTGTTTTCTTTGTTTCAATTACTTCTTTAGCCAGTAAATCTATTTCGGTGTCAATAATATGCATATTCAATGTCCAACCATTAATTACTTCTGGTTTTCCAACATACCCTCTAAATGTTCCATCTTTTTGTGGCAGATAAATGCCCACAGAATCACATTTGACGATTTCTTCAGATATTGCAGTTGTTACCTGCTCCAATACTTCACGTAAATCTAGCTTCATGTTAATCATCTTCGTAATATTGGCCAGTCGAGAATACCTTGTTTGTTCCATAGACATTTAAGTGAACCTCCCATTTTGTATCGTTGTCCCATAGAAATTTTTATTAAATTTTTGCTTTATTCGTATCGAATGTCTCATTATTTTCATTTTACAGTAGTAATAAACATGTTGGTAAAAAAATGTAGAAATTAGTTAAAAATTTTTAAAAGTATTCTAAGTTTTTGTTATTAGCTTTATAAAGTAGGACTACAATCCTTCTTTATGTGAAGTTCAGTTATCTTTCTTTTGATATGTATTTAATAGGAAAATTAAATCTACCATTCCTGGCATAATTGTTCTAATGCTATGAATAATACAAAGGTTTTTATAATCTTGCTGATAGGAACTACCTTGATTTGTTGTAAATAACCCGATAGTTTTATAATGAATAGACGGTTAACAAGAGGAGTTGAAAGAATATGTTCGCACGTTTTAAAGGTTTCTATTTAGTGTTTTCACTGTTAGCAATCGTTATGATGTTGACAGGCTGTGGTACTGCTAAAGATAGTGAGCAAACAGAGGGAAATACAACTAAGGAATCTCAGAAAACAGCTAATTACGCATCAGAGGTAAAGGAAAAACCAATAGTAACCATTACAATGAATAATGATGAGAAAATTGTCATTGAATTGGAGCCTACCGTAGCACCGAACACAGTTGCTAATTTTATTTCCTTAGTAAATAAAGGGTTTTATGATGGCCTTATTTTCCACCGTGTGATTCCTGATTTTATGATTCAGGGTGGAGATCCATTAGGGAATGGAACTGGTGGACCAGATTATTCGATTGATGGTGAGTTTTCTTTAAATGGTTTTGACAATAACATGAAGCATGAACGGGGTGTTATTTCGATGGCTCGTTCGAAGGACCCTAACTCTGCCGGCTCTCAATTCTTCATTATGGTCAAGGAAGCTCCGCACCTTGATGGAGATTATGCTGCTTTTGGAAAAGTCATCGAGGGTATGGAAACAGTCGATGCAATTGTTGCAGCTGAGCGAGATGCTACAGATAAACCACTAGAAGATCAACAAATGAAAAAGGTTGAGGTTGATACGAAGGGCTTTGATTATCCAGCACCTAAGGTAAATAAATAGTTGATGTGAAGTGATAGATATTTAAATAAGTAAAAGGCTAAATCAATGACGATTTAGCCTTTTATATTGGCTATACAATTCAAAATGTAAATATTTTTAAATAATATGAGAACAATTCCAAATATTAGCGATGTTTTGTATGAAGGGTCCTTTATGATTGTGAGAAGAAAGGGTGTTTGGATGAGGATAACAGCTGAAAACTTTATAAAGCATCTAAAGAAAAATCGAGAAGAAGCACTTCAATACGTGATTGATGAATGTATCGGAATTGTAAAAGCTATTATTTACAATGCCTTAAAATCTTATAATGATCCTCAAATAATTGAAGAATGTATAAGTGATACTTTCTTAGGTGCATATGAAAATGCTAAACAGTTCAAGGGAGATAAAGAGGATTTTAGAAAATGGATTTGCACTATAGCGAAGTATAAAGCTATTACGAAGCAAAGAAAGCTATCTAAAGCGCCATTTTTTTATGAAATTGAAACAGGAAATGCAGTAAAATCTGCTGAGGATGAATATTTAATAGTCATCTACAGAGGAGTTACTTATGATGATGAGTCAATTGGAGCAATTGGACCGTGATATTTTTACAATGAAATACTTTTTAAATATGAAAAACGAAGAAATTGCTGAGCATTGTGGTTTAACAAAAGCTGCTATTAATAACCGATTATATCGTGGGAAAAAAAGATTACAGCAAATTCATTTAGGGGGGAGTATGTCATGAAAAAGCTATATCAACAATTTAATCATTTAAATCTTGATCATATAAATATAGAGCCAATGGAAGTGAGTACGCTTGAAAAAGAGAGAATTAAAAGAAATGTGTTAAAGGCAAAAAAGAAAAAGCACTTTATTAGAAATTTTGTTGCTGCAGCAACCTTTTTCATCGCTTCTAGTATTACAATTGGCTATGCATTTCCTACATTTGCAGCGAATATGCCGATTATCGGAAATATCTTCGAGTTGTTCATTGATAACGAAAAGTATGTTTTCGACAATTATGATGAATACTCTACAAATATTGGAATGGTCCAGGAGAGTAATGGGATCGAAGTATCTGTAAACGATGCTGTATATGATGGAGAAAATATTACCATTGCGTACACCATTAAAAGTGCGAAAGATTTAGGAGAAAGGCCAGTATTATATGGTGAAAATCGTGAACTAACTGCTAAGGAATTTGGTAAAAGGTATCAATATGGAGGCTATGCCACGAATCATTTGGTTCAAAAGATAAACGACAATGAGTATGCAGTATTATATATTTTTGAACTCATCAGAGGCTCAAAGCCTGAGGAAGTTCATATTACTTTTCAAGGAGATCAAGTTGTTGATTTAAATAATGTGAATAATGCTGTGGCAGGAAATTGGTCATTTGAATTTACTTTAGGGAAGCTTGAAAGTAAAACACAGCGTATAGAAAAAGATAGCATGAAAACGGAAGCGGAAGGTATAAAAATAGAAGCTTTTAAAATAACGAAAACCCCTATCTCTACAGCAATTTATCTTTCAGAAGAGGTGTTTGTAGAGAAGGAAAATGGTGAATGGCGAGGGGCTGGCATTGAATATGTCGTGAAAGATAATTTAGGGAATGAGTATAATGTTATTCATTTTAGAGGAAATAGTCATAATACAGACTTTGTAGGTCGAGGAAATTTCCCACGCATTGTTATTAATAATTTTGATAAACAAGCAACATCTATAATGATCACTCCTGTAGTAAACTTCTACAAGATCAAGGATAGTACAGGAGCATTGGAACTTATAAAAGAACCGTATACAATAAAGCCGATCGTTGTTCCGCTGCAATAAGCATAAAAAAGGAGTATGTAAATTGATCTTACATACTCCTTTTATTTTTGAATGTCCTCTTTCATCGAAATAAGCCATAAAAAATCATCCTCTATTATTAGTTGAATGTCATGACCCTGATTTATGAGGTGTTCTGCTTTACGTTGTTTAGTACTAATACCACGACGTTTATCTCCAAGAATAACGAAGTCTGTTTGCTGTGTAACGGCGCCTTGCAAGGACCCTCCACAAACTTTTACTTGTTTAGCTGCTTCTGAACGGGTCATTGTAGAAAGAGCTCCAGTAAAAACAATTTGTTTATTAAAAAACGGGTGGGTTAGGCTTTCGGCTGGATCTGTAATAAAAATGATTTCAGGGTTGTCCCTATTAGTCATACTGGTACTCCTTAAAAATTTTTTAGCTACCATTTGAGCAATAAATAAATAAATCCACAAAATTTTAAAGAGGTACATAGACATGAATTCACAATTGACTGCTTTTATTACTCTTGGCTGCACATCGGGTGTACTAAATTTGTATTTATGTTTATACGTATTTCTACAACGATTTAACTATACAAAAATTGCGCATTTGTTTATTAGTTATACCGCATTAATATCGATATATTGTTTTGCCTCTGCTTTTGGTTTAATAGCGACAACATTGGGGGCAATAAAGTTTTGGACCGCTATTCAATACGCAGGTATGGCCACTTCAACACCTCTCGGACTATTGTTTATCATGAGATATTTGGGCTTTCAACTGACACGGAAAAAGGTAATTGCACTACTTTCCATTCCCTTTATCAGCTTAATCATGGTTGCTACAAATGATATGCACCATTTTCATTATAGAGTATTTGAAATTGACCCTGTATTGGGATCACCTTATATTCATCAGGAAATTGGAGTATGGTATATCATACATGGGATATTTACATTTGGCTGTATGTTTGTAGCATTTTTATTAATAGTAAAGCAATGGAAAGAAACAAGTAAAGCCTATCGAAAACAACTCATTGCTTTAATGTGTGGTCAGCTGATCCCTATGGTAACCGCATTTATTTACTTGTTGGGCTTAACACCTCAAGGAGTTGATCCCGTTCCAATGGTGTTATGGGCTTCCTCACTGTTGTATTTATGGTCAATAAGTTCCTCTCGTTTATTTAGCGTCATGCCTATTACTAAGGATGTAATATTTCATAATATCAATGATGGTGTCATTGTGCTAGATGAATCGTCACGATTAATAGAGTTTAATCAATCGTGTAACCAAATGTTCCCTCAACTATCTAGATCCATGTTTGGTATGGACTTTGCCCAGGTGTGGCTCCAGGTAACTGGACAATTTATGCCCTTTAATTTGAAAGCGATAGAGAATACGCAAGAAATTGAGCTAAACCATATCAATCGTACTTATCAAGTACGTATATCAGCACTCCAGCATGTTAATCATGGTAATGGGTTACTGCTAATTTTCACGGATTTTACTGAAGTAAAAAAGCTACAACATATGTTAGAACAACAGGCTTACTATGATGAGCTTACACAAATCTATAATCGTCGAGCTTTTTTCAAACATCTAGAAACGTACGAAGAAGCTACTGGCTTTACAGTCGTTTTAATGGATATTGATCACTTTAAACATGTAAATGATACGTATGGACATGGAACTGGGGATCAATTACTTGTTCATGTTGTAAAGGCTTGCCAGAGTGAGCTGAAAAATGGACAATTTTTTGCAAGGTATGGCGGTGAGGAGTTTGTTCTTACACTCAAGGGCTATACATTAGCTGAAGGTGAAAAATTAGCAAATCAGCTCTGTCGCAGCATAGAGACTTCTCCCCTTATGACTATTGTGGGCACTATTAGAGCGACGATTAGCTGTGGAGTGGCAGAGGGTAAAATTGGAGAAGAGTCGCTTTATCAGCTTTTGAATAAAGCCGATAAAGCCTTATATGCAGCAAAAGAAGCAGGACGTAATCGAGTCCATGTTTATAGAGAATAAAAAAAGCTAAAATATACAATCAGTCATCGATAGGGAATGATGTATATTTTAGCTTTTTACTTACCAATTTGTATGGAAAACACCTTCTGCATCAATACGTTCATACGTATGAGCGCCAAAGTAATCACGTTGGGCCTGTAACATATTGGCATTTGATGAACCTGTGCGATAACTATCATAATATGTGAGAGAAGCATTTAAACATGGGAATGCATTACCTGCTTGTATACCTTCACACACAATTTTTCTCAATCCCATTTGATAGTCCTTCGTCTTTTCTGCAAAGTATGGGTCAATTAATAAATTATCTAGAGTAGGCTGCTGTTGGTAGGCTTCACTAATAACATTTAAGAACTCTGCACGGATAATACAGCCGCTACGGAAAATTAATGCAATATCCTTTAATGGCAAGTTCCAGTCATAAAGTTCCGATGTCATTTTATATTGTGTGAAACCTTGCGCATAAGCACAGATTTTACCCATATACAAAGCTTGTCGTACGTATTCAACCCAAACCTCTTTATCAAGGCTTTGTTGATTGTAGTCAGGTCCTGTTAATACAGCCTCCGCACGAACTCGCTCCCCTTTTAATGATGAAATATAGCGTGCAAATAAGGCCTCTGTAATAATGGATGTAGGAATACCATTATCAATGGATTGCATACTAGTCCATTTTCCAGTCCCTTTTTGACCTGCTTTATCAAGAATCATATCAATTAGCGGTAATCCCGTTACTTCATCTTTTTTTCTTAAAATGTCAGCTGTAATTTCGATTAAGTAGCTTTTTAGTTCGCCTTGATTCCAAGTTTCAAAGATAGTAGCAATTTCCTCAACAGATAACCCAACATTTTTTCTTAAAAATGTATAAGCTTCGGCAATTAGTTGCATATCTGCATATTCGATTCCATTGTGGACCATTTTAACGAAGTGACCTGCACCTTTAGGGCCAATATACGTACAGCATGGCATCCCTTTTACTTGTGCTGCGATCTTCGTAAGAATAGGCGCAGCTTTTTCATAGACCTCTTGATCTCCACCTGGCATGATAGAAGGACCTGTCAATGCACCAACTTCACCACCAGAAATACCAATGCCTAAATATCCGATTCCTAGTCCCTTTAATTCATCATATCTACGCTCAGTATCTTTATAGTGTGAGTTACCACCATCCATAATCACATCGCCTTTTTCAAGGAAAGGCACTACAGACTGAATAACAGAATCAATAGCGTTTCCTGCTGTAACCATTAAAAAAATCTTTCTTGGTTTCTCTAAAGATTGTACGAAGTCTTCTATATCATAGTAGGGAGTAAGCGCCTGTCCTTCGACTTTTTCTAGAAGTTTGTCGGTTAAATCTCGTGTGTAATTATAAACGGCTACTTGCTCGCCATTATTAGCCATGTTTAAAGCGATATTACTGCCCATCACGCCTAAACCAATAACGCCTATTGTATTTAACATTGTGCCCGCTCCTTTTTATACATTTCTTAAACAAATAAACTAAGTAATAAAATAAATCCTAAACCAGCCACAGATACTATTGTTTCGAGTAGTGTCCATGTAGCAAAGGTTTCCTTCATGCTCAGCCCAAAATACTCTTTAAACATCCAGAAACCAGCATCATTGACATGTGAAGCAATTAAGCTTCCTGCCCCCGTTGCCAATACGACCAAGGCAAGGTTTACATCGCTTTGACCTAACATTGGAATGACTAACCCAGCTGTTGTTAAAGCAGCAACGGTAGCTGATCCCAATGAAATACGTAAAATAGCGGCGATAATCCAAGCAAGTAAGATCGGTGATAAGGTAGTTCCATGGAATAACTCAGCAACGTAATCCCCAACACCACCATCGATTAATACCTGCTTGAAGGCGCCCCCTCCACCAATTATTAAGAGCATCATGCCGATATGAGTAATTGCTGTAGTACATGATTCCATGACCTGTTTAATAGGAATGTTTCTTGCGATTCCCATCGTATAGGTAGCCACTAGTAAGGAGATTAACATGGATGTACCAGCTTCACCGATGAAGCGGATTCCTGCTAAGAAGCCATTATCTTCAAAGCCTATTGTTTTTTGTAGCAGTGTAATAATAGTAGCGATAGACATTAAAATAACAGGTAGTAGTGCAGTGAAAACACTGATACTAAAACTAGGTGTATCCTCTAGTTCAAATGTTTTTTGTTCACCAAGAGAAGCGATATTACCAGTTTTGTTGAATGATTCAGGCACTAACCTTTTCGCTAATTTTGTGAATAGCGGCCCTGCTAAAATAACGGTCGGAATGGCGATGATAAATCCATAAAGTAAAACTTCACCAATGTTTGCCCCGAATTCACCAGCGATGACAGTTGGTCCTGGATGAGGTGGTAAAAATCCGTGTGTAACAGATAATGCTGCAGTCATAGGAATTCCTAAATATAAAATAGAAACCTTTAATTGTCTTGAAATAGCGAAGACTATAGGGATTAATAGCACTAATCCTACTTCAAAGAAAAGAGCTATACCGATAATAAAGGATGCCGCTACAACAGCCCATTGGATATTCTTTTCCCCAAATTTATTAACAAGGGTCATGGCAATACGCTGTGCCCCTCCTGAATCAGCAATTAGTTTCCCTAGCATAGCTCCAAGTCCAAATATTAATGCTAAGTGACCTAATGTACCGCCTAATCCTGCTTCAATCGTCTTCACGATGCCATCTAAAGGCATCCCAAGAGCCAATGCCACTCCAAATGAAACGATAATTAATGAGATAAACGTATTTAATTTAAAGCCCATTATTAAAATTAACAGTGCGATAATACCAATACCTACAATAATTAATGGCATGTATTCTCCTCCTCTTTAGTCGGGCTTAATTAAGCTCCTTTGATATTGAGCAATGGATGCATAATCATCTGCTAACACCCTGGATAAACGAATGAAAATAGGGAGTAGCTGTCTATATTCTTTTGCTGCATCTTCGATAGGTGTATGTTTATAAGTGTCACCAATCATATCAGCGACAATGTCAAAGGAATCGATTTTTCCGATAGCATATAAACCTAAAATACAAGCACCAAGACAGGAGCTCTCATAACTTTCAGGGACAACTACTTCCGATTCAAAAATATCAGCCATCATTTGTCTCCAAATCTCAGAGCGTGAAAAACCACCTGTCGCTTGAATACGAGTTACGGGAGTTTCCATACACTCGAGCAATGCTAAATAGACGGTATATAAATTGTAGATAACCCCTTCAAGAGCTGCTCGTATCATATGTTCTTTTTTATGCGACATGGTTAAACCAAAAAATGATCCACGTACATCTGGATTCCATAAAGGTGCACGTTCACCCGATAAATACGGATGGAATAGCAATCCATCAGCACCCGGTCTTACACGTTCTGCAATTTTGGTCAATACTTCATATGGATCAATCCCGAGTCTTTTGGCTGTTTCAATTTCAGATGAAGCAAATTCATCCCGAATCCAGCGAAGTACCATACCGCCATTGTTTACAGGTCCACCAATGACCCAATGATTCTCTGTTAAGGCATAGCAGAAAATTCTACCTTTCACATCAGTTTTAGGCTTATCAATAATAGTGCGAATAGCACCACTTGTCCCAATTGTGACAGCAATTTCACCTTCTCGAATGGCATTCACACCTAGATTAGAAAGTACGCCATCACTTGCACCAATGATAAAAGGTGTTTGTGGGTCAATACCAATTTGTTTAGCTAAAAGGTCATTGCAGTTCGAAAATAATTGAGTTGTTGGTACGAGTGTCGACAATTGTGCTCTCGAAATACCGGCAACAGTTAACGCTTCTTCGTCCCAATCTAATGTGTGGAGATTCATCATGCCCATACACGAGGCTAATGAATAATCGACGACATATTGATTAAAGAATTTTTTAAAAATGTATTCTTTAATACCGATATATTTCTTTGTTTTGCACGCGATTTCAGGATGTTCATGCACAAGCCAAGTAATTTTGCTTAGAGGTGACATTGGGTGAATAGGTGTACCTGTTCTTTTATAAATTTCATGACCATTCCAGTCATCTTTAATTTTATGTGCCCAAGCTTCACTACGATTATCTGCCCATGTGATAACAGGTGTTAACGGTAAATCATTTTCGTCTATAGCGATTACACTATGCATAGCACTACTAAAGGACACAAATAATAATGATTTATCTGAATGGACTTTCATAATGTTAGAAATGGCTTGCAGTACAGCTTGAAAAATCTCTTCTGGATTTTGCTCAGCTGTTGAAATATCAGGCGTATATAATGGATACCCTATATTTTCTTGTTGAATAACCTTACCTTGTTCACTAAATAACACAGCTTTTGTACTAGTAGTCCCTATATCAACACCTAACATATAGTTAGTCATTTTGTGGCTCAACCCCTTTAGATAGCATTTGCTGTGACCGCCATAGGTCTTCTACCTTGCCTTGAACATCATCAAAATTTTCATGTAAGGATTTGATCATAAGCTCTCGATCTTTGGCTCTAATAGCATCAATATAGAGTTCGTGATTTTTCACAATGCGAGTAAAATCCTCATATTTTTCTTTAAAGCGCATACGCATTGATAATAAAATTAAGCCTTCCATTACTGGTTTTAAATTATTCCAAATCATGGTGATATAGGAATGTCCGATGGAGCGAATAATTGCCTCGTGGAACATAATATCCTGATAAGAAAATTCGTCTGCATCGTTATATTTAATGGCAACCTTCATCATTTCTAATGTTTTGCTAAGCTCTAGCGCTAAGTTAGTTGTATCCATTTTTATAAGACGTTCAAACACAAATGTTTCAATCAGCAATCGAACATCATAAATTTCTTCAATCTCTTTTTCCGATAAACCAAGGACAACAGCACCCATTTTTTCTAATCGAATGATATTTTCAGCCGCTAATATTCTTAATGCTTCACGAATGGGCGAACGACTTACTTCAAAATCTGCTGCAAGTTTATTTTCAGAAAGAATGGTACCGCTTTCAATTAATCCTGAAATAATACGCATTCTAAGTTCATATGCTACGCGATCGCCTGTTGAAGCCTTAGAAAGCCATTTTTGTGGATATAAGTAATCCTTTAATTCGCTCATAATATCACCTTTTCGATCCAGAGTATACTTGTATACAAGTATTATAGTCAGAAAGAAAATAAGATTGCAAGCGACTTAACATTGAAAAAGCCTCAACATTATCCTTAGCTAAATAGAAAATTTAATGCACATTCTTTTATTCCTCGATGGACAAACTTTAGAGTGAGAAGTTTAAAAAACCAAATAAACGGTTTTGAAACTTTTCAAATAATCGATGGAGGATGGTTATGTCAAATATGAAAACAAATCGTAACAATGCAAAAGCAAATGGAACGAGAAGTGCAAAGCAATCAATTCAGCAGCGTCAGAAACTTCCTCAGGAAGAGTTTGGTGCTGAATTTGGGCTTGATGCGGCTTCATCACAGGTCAAGGACTTTGCTGAAACGCAAGGAAAAACAGGTATCAAACAACCGGTTAGTGAGAGAACTGCGTGGCACTAGTTTATATTTGACTATCTATTCAACACATTGAGAGGAACTAAGGATTTAGCCTTAGTTCTTTTTATGTCCTGGGAAATACTGTTTTTTAATTTTCTTCCATACATATTTCCTAAGCAATTCATAATACTACTTTTAGAACAATGAAATTTCTTTAGGAAGGGAAGATGTATCAATTGGCTAAACACTCAGATACAAGTTGGAAGCAGGATCATCCTAGTACATTGTTTAGTAATTCTGTACAAAAGGCTGATCGCATGTTAAAGCATGCAAAGTCACATCCAGAAGAAATAGCAATAGAGCATGCCTTTAACCAAATTAAGCATGCAGAAAATGCTCGTTTTAATGCAGAGCAATATGGTGAACATTTAGATACTGTTCAGCAAAATAAAGAATATTTGGATCAGATTAAACAGCAATTGCATGAAATGAAAAATGATATGAATAGATAATGACAAATATGAACGGCTTACACCCATAAAGAGGGAACTAAGCCGTTTATCATTTTAGTGATGTAACTAACACCAAACAATGATTTCATATGGTGAAGTTTGCGCAGGAATACTTCTAGTAGTAGGACCATAAATGACAATGAGGTTGCGATTAGCTGGATTATTTGAAAAAGGTTGACCGTTTTTAAGTGAAATAATAGTAGTAGAAGAAAGATTTAATTGTAATTGTCCATCATTACTAACTAATTGGTTATTAAAATAGTCCACCTTAACATTTTGATAATTACTTTCTTTGACAACAATCAATGCACGATATTGTGGTGGATAAATCATTGGTACTGGTGCATCACCATCATAATAACCTGTAACCCATTGACCTGTTGTAACGATTTCTTGATTTACAAAATAAGTAGAAGGAGAAATGATAAAATTTACGACTCCACCAGTTCCATCTTCTACAGTCATCATTTTATAACAGCCATCTCGGTCCCCATTTTGTCCTACAGGAAAATTATTTATGTTTGTTATCACACCACGAAAAGATTTAAAATTTACCATAGTCATTCCTTTCTTACATAATGATCGATTTTACCGTATTATTTTAATTTATGTGACATTATAAAATTAAGTGACAACTATAAATTAGGGATGACTACTTTATATAAACCCATCTATACTGAACATGCTTACTATAAAGTCAGGGGAGTGAATCTATTGAAGTGGACTTCTAAAAATAAGAAAATTCTTTTATTTTTCATAATCGTTATTATCATCATTGCGGGCGTACTCGATATTAAATATGAAGGACTGTTCTATCAGCTATTACCAACATCTATGCAAACATTTTTATCAAGTTTATTTTAACTAAGAACCGTACTTGAAAGAGAGTACGGTTTTTTTATTCAATGAACTCTATTATAGAAATAGGGAATGACTGAAGAAAAAAATAATACTATTAAAAAATTACAAAAGGGATTGATTAATTGTTGGACAAATGGAAAACAGCACTAGAAACGTTCTTAAAAGATTGGCAAGACAGAGATGAGGTTATAGGAGCGCTTGTTTGTGGGAGTTATGTTACGGGGAATCCCTCTAAGCGATCTGACATCGATGTACATATTATTTTGGCAGAAGATGTGGCATGGCGGGAAAGAGGCAATCGAGTGATTAATGGGTTTCTAATTGAATACTTTGCTAATCCTCCAAGTCAAATTCGTCGGTATTTCCTAGATGATTTTAACAAGCGTAGAACTATGTCGATGGTGCAATTTAAAACAGGTAGAATTCTATGTGATTATACTGGAATAATAAAAGACCTAAAATATGAAGCAGAAGAGTGGCTAAGCAAAAGATATAAGAAAGTGAATAAAACTGTCTTAGAAATAAAAAAATACGGATTATGGGATGCATTAGATAATTTAAAGGACTGTTATGAACAAGATAGGAAAGACTTTACCTTTACGTACCATAACGAATTAGCTAATTTGTTTACGGAGTACTGTCACTTTTTGAATTTAGAAATGATACCTTCTTATCAAATCTGTGCGTATCTTGAAGATCCACTGTATCTACAAAAATATTGTAAGACAGCATTTCCAGATGATTACTTTAAAAAATCTTTTATGAAAGCAATGCAAGAAGATGATGCTCAAAAGAAGATGGAGTTATTTGAAGCATTAGTCAATTATGTACTCAAAAAAATGGGGGGTTTTCGTATAGATGGCTGGCATATGAAAAGTCCAATCGATGATTAAACTTAAGGAGTAGGGAGTTAGTTCAGAAACAAGACGAGCTCCCTAATTTTATGTTATTATATAGATATAATAAAAAAAGAACCTATTTTTTATGAAAATGTCAACCATTTTTAGGCCGATTATTCCAAAAAGCTTAAATAATCCTAGTTTTATCCGTAAGAAATAGTGAGTTTTTTGCTTGAATTATGAACAGAAAGACTCGAAAAAAGCGGATAACTCTCATATAAATAGTTGATATTTTATTCTTGAACTAATTGTGATAAACTGCAATAAGGTAATAATTGATACAGAAATGGTGTGCTCCGAGGTTGCTCCATGGCTTACAGTACTTCTAAAGCAGGAGTGCTTACATCCTTTCTGCAAATCTTAATATATAAGGAAGGTAAAAATGAGTAACAGACAAATTAAATCAGATGTTATCTTAATTGGTGCCGGAATCATGAGTGCAACTTTGGGAACATTACTCAAAGAATTAGCACCAGATTGGAAAATTACAGTGTTTGAAAAGCTTGAGAAAGCAGGCGAGGAAAGTTCTCACGAATTGAATAATGCTGGAACTGGACATGCTGCACTATGTGAGCTGAACTACACTTCAGAGAAAAAAGACGGATCAATCGATATCAAAAAAGCGATTAATGTTAATGAACAGTTCCATGTTTCAAGACAATTTTGGTCGTATCTTGTAAACAATAAGCTGATCAATAATCCACAAGACTTCATTATGCCTTTACCACATATGAGTTTAGTACAAGGGAAAGAAAATGTTGAGTTTCTAAAAAGACGTCATGAAACGATGACAAAAAATCCTTTATTTGAAGGAATGGAATTCTCAAAAGATCCTGAAACACTAAAAAAATGGATTCCACTTATTATGGAAAATCGTCCAGCTGGTGAAGATATTGCTGCAACGAAAATTGACACTGGTACAGATGTTAACTTTGGTGCTTTAACACGTATGTTAATTGACCACTTAAAAGCACAAGATGTAGATGTGAACTACAAACACAGTGTTGAAAGTTTAAAACAAACTAGTGATGGTTCATGGGAAGTACGTGTGCATGATTTAGACGGCTGTAAAATGGAATATCATTCAGCGAAATTTGTCTTCCTTGGAGCTGGTGGAGGAAGCCTAGAATTACTACAAAAATCTGGTATTCCTGAAGGAAAACATATTGGTGGATTCCCAATTAGTGGTCTATTCTTACAATGTAATAATCCAGAAGTAGCTGAAAAGCATCATGCAAAAGTGTATGGAAAAGCAAAAGTTGGTGCTCCACCAATGTCAGTACCGCATCTTGATACACGTTATATTGATAATAAAAAATCACTACTATTTGGACCATTCGCAGGTTTCTCACCTAAGTTCTTAAAAACAGGCTCAAATATGGATTTATTTGCTTCTGTTAAACCGCATAATATCACAACTTTATTAGCGGCAGGCGTTAAAGAGATGGGATTAACAAAGTATTTAATCCAACAGCTTATGCTTTCAAAAGAACAACGTATGGAAGAGTTACGTGAGTTCATTCCAAACGCGAAGAGTGATGATTGGGATATTATCGTTGCTGGTCAACGTGTACAAGTTATTAAAGATACAGAAGCGGGCGGTAAAGGTACACTTCAATTTGGTACGGAAGTTGTAAGTGCTGCTGATGGTTCAATTGCAGCTTTACTCGGAGCTTCACCAGGTGCGTCTACTGCTGTACATGTTATGCTTGAGGTTCTTAATAAATGTTTCCCTCAACATATCAAAGAGTGGGAACCAAAAATTAAAGAAATGATTCCATCATATGGTTTATCTTTAGCAGAAAACCCAGAGCTTCTAAAAGAAATTAATGCAACAACAGATAAAGCACTAGGTTTGAAATAAATAAGGAAGAGCTCTCAATCTATTTAAAATTGAGAGCTCTTTTTGTATGCCTTTTCCTGGGAAATTTTTAATGCTTGCCACAATTTTAACAAAGTAACTATAAAAATTAGTATAAATCTTTTTGACTTCATCATGATCTTTTTAAAACTGGAGCCATATATCCTGTTGTTTTGTTATAGGTTGTTTTCTATACTTTTCGTAAATGTAGGAAGGGAGCCATTCAATAGATGATTAAGCTAAAAGATATTGGGACATTTCAGGAGCTACCAGAGATTGCAATGCATATTTATACTGGTAATATCACCGCTTTACGAGTAGCAAAGAATAGGGGCTGGAATATTGAAGAACATTTTATATTAAGTAAGCATACCACGTTAAGTCCATTAAACTTAGCACTGATTTTACAAAAATTTGATGTAGTAAAACTGTTAGTTGAATATAATGTCAACTTGAATGTCGAAAAAAACCCTGCTTTTTTAGTTGCTGTTCGATATTGTAAGGAGAATATCATCCGTTACCTTGTCAAACAAGGGGCAAATCTAGATGGATATAATCAGGTTGGTTCTGGAGCCTTTTCACAGGCCTACTATGGGAATAAAAAAAATATCCCACTTATTCATGAGCTCGGACTAGATATTAAAGAACATGGTGGGGCCGTATTACGTGAGGCTGTAGCTAATTATGATATGAAAACAGTCACTTATTTACTCGATGAGGGGGCAGATATTAATTATCAAAAGTCTGACATGGTTTACCCCTATGCTGCCACACCGTTAACTATTGCCTCACGCATGGGGAATATTGCTATGGTGAAATATTTGGTTGAACGTGGTGCAGATGTCTCTTTAACCGAGAAAAATGGAGAAAGAGCTTATACTATTGCCGTAGGTTTGAAAAATGAAGAGCTAGCGAATTATTTGAAAGCACAAGAACCTGCGGAACTTCATTCAATAGTAAATAAAAAATATGCATTAAATAAATATAATTTACCAGATGAATTGGTCGATTTTCTAACGGGTGATAAATTGTATCTTAAACTTCCACCAAATGATTATGACATTCAGTATATTGAGTTTTTTAAGCTTACAGACACAATTGAGATGAAGCTTGGTCGTCAAAAACTTCTCCGACTTTCGGCATATGTTGATAATTATTCTGACATAGAAGTAGTGTGGAACCCAAATGGAAAGGGCCAAATTGGGTGCTATGATGTGGAGCATGAAGAATACGCTGATTTATGCAGCTTTACAGAGTTTCTTGCTAGACCAGAAGTCTACATCATCAATTTTCTAGAAGGGGAGCTTTAGCAATGTTCCTTAATACTTGATAACTGAGAATGGAACAATGATTACCTTAATAAAAAGAGTCATCGTATTGCTCAGGAAAAGGCAGTTTCCCAAAAGAATATGCCTTTTCTTGATTATTCTAAACGCGAAGTTTGGATATACAGAATACAATAGAACGTTTGATGTATGTGGCGCAAAAGAACAGAAGTACAGCTACTTGAAGTGCTAGAGGGATACTGAAAATAATAGGTATATCTACACCGTACCAGATACTCATTTTAATTTGATCCAGTCCGAATGTTCGTAAAAAGCCAGAGAATATAGATAGTATAGCACTTAAGAGTAAGCCAATGTATAGAACTGACAATACAACAAGAGCTAGTGAGCAAAAAAAAGCTTGTAGCATTTTTAGGAATATCATTCTATTTCCCTCCGAATAATATGATGCACGACTGCATTTGAATCGATTGAATAATCATCTGTATAATAAAGCCTTTCGATGAGACAATTTTCTCCTACTATAACTACTTCACCTTCCACAATTTGTGCATTTGTATAAGATAGCTTTAACTGTTTTCCACAGATTGTGTGACAAATTAACCTTTTCTTAAATAATGGAAGAAGTGTCACTCGATCTTTTTTTATCATTACATTTTCAGCTTGCAGCCTGCCAATTTTACTTTCTCCTGATAATTTCAACTGAAAGTGATTAGCTACTAATTCAGCGGCTTTCACTACACCAAGAGCCTCAAAATGTTCGCTCTGTAGTTTCCCTTCAATTATTACTTTCCCGGTACTATTGATTTTTTGGACACAACCTTTTTTTACTTTAAGGTTACCTGCATTTGTTAGTTCATCGATTTCACAATAATCTTTTAACGTACATGAACCTGTGCTGTTAAATTCATGGACAATAACGGGAAAATAAAATGAGCTATGGCCATGAGTAGACACTTTTTGCATGCGAACTTCTTGATGTATTGTTACGGCTCCACGAATATTTAATTGCTCATACTCAATATCCAAATGTTTAATACGGCCATTCGTAAGTGTTAGGGTACGCAGTTGTTGAAACATAAAAGTCACCTCATATACTTTAATTGATATATATTTTAATTACTAAAATATATATCAATTAAAGTATATGCAACTTCCCTTTGTCAAGAACAAATGAATTCCCTAATTTTGAGGCAATAAAAAAGGATTTCAATTTGTTGAAATCCTAAAAAATTTTATTCATTAATTGATTTACTTCACGTAAAATATTGGCCATATCTATGAGTTTATCCTGTGAAAACTTTAAAAAGATTTCTTGAACCTTTTTGTCCCCATTGCTTGTTAAAGTCATTTTGACGACACGGCGGTCATTATTTTCTCTAATTCGTTGTATCAGCTCTAGTTTTTCCAGTTTATCGCACATGGAAGTGACAGCTCCAGGAGTGATACTGAAGAATTCGGCAATTTCTGTCGCCTTCATACCATCATTTATTTTTAGTTGCAGGAGTAAAATTAATTGGTTTTGTGATAACGCTTCCCCTTTAGATAAAAGCTCTACAAACATTTTTGACTTTTGCTGTATATCTAGCATTTCCTTCATAATAATCTCTACATTGTGTAGACTTTCAGCCATATAATCACGTCCGTTAAAATATTTAATGGTTAAATTATATAGCAACTAAATTAACCTTTCCAATCATTAATAATTGTTTAAAAGCTACAAGTACCTTAGCCCCTTTTATAGATGAGTCCATGGTGGGAATAGTAGCGCCAATAAAAGAAAGGAAACATCATATCAAGGTATATTATGAATTTTTTAATAGACTTCTTTTTTACATTCGTTTCACAAAAGTAGCGTGATACATTCTTCTTTTATAGACATAAAAGTACATACTTAGTGGCCACCATAGTGTCACGAAAATAGGGTAAATTGCCCATATAACGCTTGGTGAAGAAATAACATTGACTGTAATGAAAAAGATACTAATTAGCAATGTAGCTGTAACGGAGAAGGCTACAAAAGTTTTGCGTTGAGCATGATATAAAGCAAGAGGCCACCACATGACTAAAAATGCGGGATAAATCGCCCAAGGATATTGTGGAGATACCATGATATTTAGCAATGCGTAATATATAATTGTAGAAGCACAGCCAATAAGTGCTGTTTGTAACGTCTTTGCTTTTTCTCCTAAATACATTAGAAGTGGCCACCAGATAATCGGATAGATGGCATAAATGAACCATAAATGATTTGGAGCGTATAGATAATTTTCGATAATAAGAAACGAGATAATTATAGCACTACAAACGATAGAGTATTGTTTATACATTTTTTTTGACATAAAAAATAATGTAATAGGCCATAGTAGAAGCAGTATGCAAGGGTAGATAAACCACATTGTTTGAGGCGATGTCGTGTAATTGACAATCCCTAAGAAAATCATTGTCATCAAGCTCCCAGCTATAGAAAAGTTAATAAAGTTCCTCATGATTATTCACCCCATCTCTTACGCGTCCACACAAAGTACATAGATAAAGGCCACCATAGAATAGCGAAGATCGGATAGATTGCCCAAATTGTATGCGGCGTGTAATAAAGATTAATGAAAATAAAAAAGGCAATAATTAAGCTACTTCCCCAAATTGAAAACTCTAAATTTAATTTTGCCATGTTTTTCTTTGCAGGCTCTTTAACGCCCAATTCTTTTTTTAAGTCTTCAATATCTCCAAATTCTACAATTGCTTTATTAATAGCATCTTCTTGTTCTTTTCCTTGATCCATCAAATAAAATACCTTTTCTTCAAGATTTTCAATAATCTCTTGTTTGACCATTTCAGTCTCGTTGTTACGAGGAATATCTTTAAAAAGCTCATCAATATGGTTTTTTATTCTTTTCATTCTAAGCCCTCCATAAATAAATCGATTATTTCTTTTACTTCCGACCATTCTTTCACTAACTCATTTAAATAGGCTCTACCTAATGGAGTAATACGGTAATACTTTCTTTTGCCTCCATGTGAAACATCTCCATAATAGGCTTCAATAATTTCCTTTTTCTCAAGTCGTTGAAAAACTGCATACAAAGTTGCTTCCTTGATTTGAAACCGATTGTTTGTACGGAGACTTATTTCCTGAGAAATTTCGTAGCCATAACGATCCTTTTCTGAAATTAGCCGTAAAATAATCGAATCCAAATGTCCTCGGATAATATCACTGCGAACCATAAGTCACCTACTTTATTTATTGCTCTATCTGTTAGAGTAATATTAGCAAACATTACTCTACCTGTCAAAGTAATTTGTTTTCTTTTTTATATTGGTAGTATGCCGAGACAATACCACACAAAAAGACTCCACTCACTGAAAATCCTAAAAGGATTCTTTCATGGTGAGTGGAGTTCGCACAATCTTTTTACATATACAATGCAGCGAGGAAAATCCCTAAAGCTTCGTCATAAATGTCATCAAACTGGCTGAGGGGGAGAGGATTTGTACCACTTCCCAGCTCAACGGTAAAGCCCGGTCTACGCCAATCTTGAATAAACCAGTCTTTATAGCCTGCATAGCTACCTGCAGATTGAATGGGCTCATAGCCACTAACTCTACTAAATTCATTCACAAGGACTTCGGATTCTGGGGGCTCAAGATTTTCAAAGCCCCAATAAATAACGCGACCTTGTGTATGAAATGCTAGAACTCTTAAAAAATCACGTTGCTTGGTCATGTTGGCCATTGCAATGGCTTCGGGTTCAGATAAAGGCCTTTCCCCACTATAATCTCTAGGGCCAGGTGATTTGGGATTGCGGGCACTTTCTAGCTCCCATTTTGCAGGAAATTGATCATTTAAATCGATCCCATGGATATTTGCTTTCCAACCAGAAAAATCGGAGCTCCCATTATTCCATGTAATCAATTGATTTTTTAATGCTTCATCACTTGGTGGGCCTAGTAATACTAAATCGACTCCATCAGGGTTCACCATGGGTACTATAGAAAGGGATGTTTGTTGATATAAAGAAAATGGAGAAATGCCACGAATACTACTTTGATTAGTGAGGGCGAGCAAATAGTCATTTAAAAATGTTAGAATAATAGGTGTAGTAATCCATTCATTCGCATGAAACGAGCCGTTATAATGAATACGTTTAGCTCCATTGCCAATTAAAAGCTCAGGGAGTTCTTTCCCTAAAACGGAGCTACCAATGCTTGTACTTTGGAGAAAAGGATATACGTTGAGCAGCTTTTTTATATCATTCATCATATGAGTGTACGTGTAATTTTGTTTACCTTCAACTAAGCGCCATGTAATGCGTTGAGGTATGTGAATGATCTGACCTATTTGTAAGTGATTGGGGTTGAGACCAGGATTAACGAGTAATATGGCGATGAGGGGCAGGTTTCGACTCTGTGCAATCTGCCAAAAAGAGTCCCCTTGTTTGATTTGATAGCTAATGTTTATAAAACCAGGAATACGAATGCGTTGTCCAACTCTTAAAAATTGGGGATTAATATTTTTATTGGAATCTAGAATTAGTTGAAGTGGTATGTTAAACACTTCACTAAAATGCCAAAGTGAATCTCCTGGCCTTACGATGATATCCACATGTATTCTCTCCTTAATTAGAATTCGTTCACTATATGATGTATATGAAAAAATTCTAGACTTATTAATATGAAATTGGCAAAGTTTCTTTATTGTGAATGTTAAAAGAAGAGATAATTAGTTATTTTTGCATGTATACTAGTAATAATAATAAAGTGAAAGAAAGGTAAAGGTAGGAAAACCAAATGTTAAATAAATTGAAATTGGGTATACGCTCCAAGATTACATTAGGTTATATCGTAATCATTCTTTGCTTACTTGCTGCCGTTGTCATATTAAATAATCAAATTACTTCTTTACAAAAAGAACGGAATTTTATTATTAAATACGATTCCAATGTTCAAACTTTAACCAATGAGATTGAAAAGTATGTATTAGATATGGAATCGAGTCAGCGAGGTTTCATCATTACAGGTGAACCAAGTTATCTAGAGCCCTATGATAATGCGGCTGAAAATTGGAAGTTAGATTTTAATAATCTCTATCAGCAAATGAAGGAAAAACCTTCTCAACAGGAAAAGTTAAAAGAGATAGAGGAAACGATTGAACATTGGATAAATACTTCAGGTAAGCCAACAATCCAATTGAAAAAGGATAATAATATAGAAGCGTTGAATGAATTTTTTAAAGTAGATAGTGGGCGCCAAGATATGGAGAAAATGCGCAAATTATTTGATTCCTTCCGCTCAACTGAAAATGCTTATACACAAGCAAAGGCAAGTCAATTAGACAAACAGAATAGTAAATTAACAAGTGGCTTATTTGGGATCTTAATTTTAGTTTCTGTCATTGCCATTGTGATAGCTAGTGGAATTTCACGTTCAATCGTGAGAACGATAACGGAAGTTACACAAACCATTAAAGAAATGGCTGCTACGAAAGGTGATTTCACGAGAAGAATCCATGTGAGCTCTAATGATGAAATAAATGATCTTGCTGAAGCAACAAATATACTGTTAGAGTCAGTAGAAAAGAGAGAATGGTTACAAAGTAATATTGCAGAAATCGTGACAAAATATCAAGGTGTTTCAGCAATTACAAAATTAGCTGAGATCTTCCTATCAGAAGTAGCACAGAAAACACAAGCCTCCCTTGGTGCATTCTATGTCAGAGAAGTAACAGAGGAACAAGTACATTTTGTGAAAAAGGCTGCTTTTGCTGATGGAGATGACCGTGTCGGTATTGAAAGCTTTAAAATGGGACAAGGATTAATCGGTCAATGCGCATTAGAAAAAAGGATATTATTTTATGATAATATTCCGCAAGACTATCGCTTAATTAGAACGGGTTTAGGTGAAGTAAGGCCGCAAAATATTTTATTGATCCCTATAATTTTTGAGAATGAAGTTATAGCAGTGGTAGAAATCGCAACAATGACTAAATTTAGTGAGTTGCAGCAAGAATTAGTGCAGCAAGTTACTGAAACATTTGGCTTAACAGTGAATAGTGTGTTAGGGCGTATGGAAATTGTTCGTCTATTAAATGAATCCAGAGCAATGACAGAAGAATTACAGGTTCAGTCAGAAGAGCTTCAGACACAATCTGAAGAGTTACAAATGCAAACAGAAGAGCTGACAATGATTAATGAGCAACTAGAAGAGCGCACGAAAGAGGCTGAATCTAAATCTAGAGAGTTGGAGAGGGCGAAGAAGGAATTAGAAGAAAGTGCAGAACAACTAATACTTAATTCTAATTATAAATCCGAGTTCTTAGCAAATATGTCACATGAATTAAGAACACCTTTAAATAGCATATTAATTTTATCGGAGATGCTAGCAGAAAATAGTCAACAAAACTTAACAGACGAGGAAACAGAGTTTGCTAAAGTGATTCATTCTTCTGGAGAAGATTTACTTGCTTTAATCAATGATATTTTAGATTTATCAAAAGTAGAGGCTGGGAAGCTTGATATCATTTTTAATGAAGTGAATATGAGTGAAGTACCAGTGCAAATTGAACATACCTTTGCACCTGTTGCAATGAAGAAAAATTTAGCATTCGATATTTCAAAGGCAGATCATGTTGTAGATGTATTCTATACGGATGAAAAGAGATTCCATCAAATCATAAAAAATTTATTATCAAATGCGTTTAAATTTACGGAACAAGGATCTGTATCATTAGCCATTAATCAGCTAACACCACAACAATTAACAAATAATATGCAAGACATAAGCACAGATTGGCTGGAAATTACCGTATCTGATACAGGGATAGGTATTCCAAAAGACAAGCATCAGCTAATTTTTGAATCATTCCAGCAAGCAGATGGTGCTACAGTTCGGAAATATGGTGGAACTGGGCTCGGTCTTTCAATTTGTAAGGAATTTGCTAAGCTGCTTGGTGGCTGGATTACGCTGCAAAGTGCAGAGGGACAAGGAAGTAGCTTTACGTTAACGATTCCAAGTTTACCAAATGGAATTGAAGAGGAACATTGCCAAAAGCTTGCTATGAACGAAGTTGCCGCTACGACGGTAGAAGAGGAACAAATAGAAGAACAACCACAAGAAATGGAGGAAGCTCTTCAACAAGAAGTAGAGGTCTTCCAAGGGAAAAATATTTTAATAGTAGATGATGATAACCGTAATATTTATGCGTTAAAAACTGCTCTAGAAAAAAGAGGTATGAACATTTTAGTGGCCAAAGACGGACTTGAATGTTTAGAGGTCATGCAAGCTAATGCTGAGATCGATCTTATTCTGATGGATATTATGATGCCTAATATGGATGGCTATGAAGCGATGACTATTATTCGTCAACAAATGAAACGCACAGATTTACCGATTATTGCGCTGACAGCAAAAGCTATGAAAAATGATCGCGATAAATCGTTACAGGCTGGTGCATCAGATTATATTAGTAAGCCATTAAATTTAGATCAATTAATATCGGTTTTAAGAGTATGGTTGGTTTCTAAAGGGAGTTAATGAACATGGAACAATTTCAGCCTTTGGAGCAAAATATACAATTAAATAAGCAAACAAATTTAGAAATTGATTTGTTACTAGAGGCTATTTATCGTTTATCTGGGTATGATTTTCGTCAATATAATCGCTCATCGATTTCGCGTAGAATTTTCAATAGGATGAGAATAAATAACATTCCAACGATTTCACGTATACAAGAAAAGGTCATTCATGATAAGGAATTTTTAGAGCAAATTTTGAATGACTTTTCGATAAATGTAACCGAAATGTTTCGTAACCCTAGTTTTTTTAAAGCCTTTCGTGAAAAAGTGATCCCCACTTTACGAGAGTACCCAGAAATAAGGATTTGGCATGCTGGTTGTGCGACAGGTGAGGAAGTATACTCTATGGCTATCTTGCTTCAAGAAGAGGGGCTAATCGATAGGGCAGTAATTTACGCAACAGACATGAATGAGCAAGTATTAGAAAAAGCAAAGAAAGGCGCTTTTCCTATTCATAAAATGCAGGCTTATACGAAAAACTATATGCTTGCTGGGGGTGTCCACGCTTTTTCGGAGTACTATAATACAGATTATCAATATGCCTACTTCCACCCAACATTATTGAAAAATATTATTTTTGCTCAACATAATTTAGTAACAGATCAATCATTCAATGAGTTTCATGTAGTCTTATGTCGAAATGTCCTTATTTATTTTTCACCTAAGCTACAGAGTCAAGTACATCAGTTGTTTTATGAAAGTCTAAGTGAGCAAGGTTTTCTATGCTTAGGGGATAAAGAAACATTGCGCTTTGATGAGGTTATTTCAAAATATAGTGAAATTGCTAGCAATGAAAGAATTTATCAAAAAATATATTAACGAGTAAGAGGCTATCCTAACATTGGATAGCCTCTCTTTGTTATTTATATAGAAGTGCTAGTTGCTTGAATCATTAATACACACATATCATCAGGTTGATTTTCTTGTTTATCCTTCGGTAATAAATTGTCAATCAGGCATTGTGAATAATCCCACTTGGAGGATGTTAGCGTTTGCAAATGCTTTTCTGATTCAATTTCACAGGGTCCCATTGCTTCTAATACGCCATCTGTAAATAGCACAATTTGAATATCCTGTTCATATTGAATACATTGCTTTTTAACTTTAATTTCATCGAAAAAGCCAACTGCACAGCTTCCTTGATTTAATGGAATACATGTTTTTTCGTCTATTAGTGCGTATCCAGGAGGATGACCAGCATTTATATATTCGACTGTTTTTTGCTCTGTATCAATTACTAAATATATGGCTGTAAAATAATAAAGATTATTGTCTTTTCCATCTTGCAACAGGGTCATATAACGATTCAGTTCTTTAATGACAAGTTCAGGCTCGTTTAATTGTTTAACAGCCTCTCTTAAAACAGAGGAGATAAACATACAAACAAGTGCTGCAGATATTCCATGACCCATCATATCCAAAAGTATAATGGCATAGCGATGATCATCTATTTTATACCAATAATACATATCACCCGCTAAATTTGAGGATGGTAAATAAGAAACTTCAATACGGATATCCTTCTCGTTTAATGGTGGGCTTAGTAGGCTTCGTTGTACATGAGTGGCTAAATCGAGTTCATATTGTATTTTCTTTTCATGCTGAGTGTGCCAATCTAATTCCGATTTTAAACGTAATGCAACTCGAATTCTTGCAAGCAGCTCCGTTTTATTAATTGGTTTTGTAATATAATCTACACCACCGATATCTAATGCTTCTGCTAGCTTGTTTTTATCTTCGAGCGCTGTGACAAATATAATTTGAATATCTTTCAAACTTTCATTTTGTTTAATACGTTTGCAGGCCTCAATACCATCTACTTCTGGCATCATAATATCTAACAATATTAAATCTACTGAATTTCCTGTTGGATTTGGTGCATCTAATTGTAAATAATCAAATAGCTCATAAGCAGATGAAAGAGAAACACAGTTATCATAACCTGCATTTTTTAGTATTTTTTCAATGACAAATAAATTGACTTGATTGTCATCTACTAGAAGAATGGTCATAGTTACTTCTCCTTACTCTGATTGAATTGTGCAGATTATTATTCATGTATATAAAATACTTTCAACTTTATCATTATACAAAACATCAGAGAATAAAGGTATTTTGGCGATCTGAATGTATAGTTTGCTAGAAAGTGAATGAAAGAGAGTTTACATTTTAGCTTTTCTAAATCCTTGATATATATCAAATGCATTTACTAATACAGCAGTAATCATACCGAGGAGTAAAATCTTATCTATAAAAAATGTTACCTTAGCTGAAGCTGTATCTGTGATAGTGGCTATATAGGGGATGGAGGCACTATGAATAAAATCTTGATGCATTGCCAGGGCAATAAATACAACGGTTCCTCCACCTTGAAGCAGTGCATTAGTTATAGCGATTGGCATTGTCCATTGACCTGAGCGCCATTTGACGAACGTTAAAACGACACTAAGAATAATACATAGGAAGACTATAGGGGCAAACGTTTGTAAAATATTTTGATTAAAGATCGGCATAACGAATTTCAAGCTACCGTTGTCGTTTGTTGTATAAATACCTAAAAGACGATAGGCATTCCAATAAACAAAAGCAAAAATAAAGATCCCTGAAAGACTAAAAATTGTATCGCTTAAAGTGATGACTTTGTCTTTAGGAATATTTTTTATTTTTACTAAATCATCAGGGGACCATTGTTTCGCGTTCAAAAAAGGCAGTTGAATTTTATTAGAACCAGATCGCTCAACGATGATAAAGACAACCGTGATCCAAAACAATACGTGAAAAAATACAGAAATCATGGCAACAATGATCATGGAAAATGTTGAAATAATTGTTGTGAGAAGTGCCTCTTCCCCTGCAAACAGCACTATTTTTTTAATTACTTGAATAATGATCGTCATGAACATTGCCCAAGGTATGACTAGTTTGATCGTTCCGATGTATTGGTCAAAAATATCTGGGCCAATTAAAAAACGGGGTGTATCCTGATAGCTTGCAGCAATTTTTACAGGGTTACCGAGTTTTTGGAGTACGGTTTTCACATCAGATTCTGAATATTGCTCAGGCAACATATTCTCTATAGTAGCCTTTAGATCAAGCAATATTTCTTCACGCCGCGTATTCTTATGTAGCTTTTTAGACACTTCGTGAAGATAAGAATCAATTAAAGTCATTCAAATTCCTCCTTTAATCATTTTCAATGCTCATGATTTATTGTGGTAATATATGTTATTATGGCATCTAAAAATTAATATGAAAAAATCAAGAACAACATGCAATTCTTTAAAAATGGAGGGGAAATGGTGAGAGTGATAGAGAAAATAGTAAAGGAACAAGACTTTGTATCCTTTGTAAATATCGTTGTAGGAGCCTATCCGGGAAGAATGGATGGAGCACAACCGACAAAAGAGCAGCTAAAGAATCTATTTATGTACAATCAGAGCAATGACGAGTCTCTTCATTATTATGGACTATGGGAAAATGACAAACTCATAGGTGGTATGCGACTACATGACTTTCAAATGAACCTATTCTCTAACATGCTACCAGTCGGTGGGGTAGGATTAGTTGCAGTGGATTTATTATATAAAAAAGAGAAGGTTGCAAAGGAATTAATCGAGCAATTTTTTAGTATTTTTCTAGAGAAGAATATTCACTTCGTGGCACTGTATCCATTTAGACCGGATTTTTATAAGAAAATGGGCTTTGGGTATGGACCAAAAATCTATCAATACTTAGTAGAGCCATTAAGCTTTCCTAAGGGACCTACGAAAAAGCACCTAAAATATTTAACCATTGAAGATCAGCAACAGCTAATAGATTGCTATAACAGAGTTGCAGCTAAAAAGCATGGGATGTTTCTTAAAACAACATCTGAGGTATCCTTTATTTTTAAAAACATTGAAAATTATGTGATTGCGATGGAACAGCAAGGTACTGTACAGGGCTATATAGTCTTTTCGTTTAAAAAGCAAAGTGACGATAATTTTATGCTGAACAATATGGTTATTAAAGAGTTCATCTATGAGACTCCACAAGCTTTATTAGAGCTTAGTACATTCTTAAACAGCCAGGCAGACCAGGTAAATAGGATTGAATGGAATACCCAAGAAGAAAATGTTCATTTCTTTCTAGGGGATGTTAGGAATGGTACAAATCAATTAATTCCAAGTGTCTATCATGCAAGTGCCATGTCAGGAGTTGGACTAATGTATCGTATTATTAATGTGAAGGGTTTTTTTGATGAGCTTAAGACGCGTAATTTTAACGGTGTCACCCTGACACTTAAATTGATCGTTATGGATTCCTTACTCGTTGAGAATAGCCAACAGCTCATTATTGAAGCCGTTAATGGTACCATTAACATTTTAGAAAGTGGTAGCTATGATGTTGAAGTAAGCATTGATGTAGCAGAGCTTTCTTCATTGATAATGGGTGTCGTAACAGTCCAAGAGCTCTTTATGCTTAGTCAAATAACGGTTAGCGATGAGCACTATTTACAGGTATTGCAGCAATTTTTCTTCGTCATTGAAAAGCCAACATGTTTATCGGCATTTTAAAAGACTCTCACGGTTTATTAATGTTCTTTTTCTATAAAAAGAGATGATCTCGAGGGTCTTTCAAGTGGTGTGATATTAATAATAAAGTAACTTATTATTAATATTAGAATAATTAAAGAATAAATTAACGTGTTCAAAGGATGATCGTGCTCTACAATAATTAAACGAATCATCGCTGTGATACCTATATATATAAAATAGCGGAGCGGGAAATGATAGTCCTCTTTAAAATATTTAATAATCATTGTGATGAACTCAAAATATAAAAAGAAAATAAGAATATTGGCAAGGAATTGTTTATAATCGCCGCCTTCATTGGCAAAAAGTAAAATTTTTAGAAATTCAATTAGCTCCTTAAAAAGTAAAAATGAAAGTATGAGAGCTAGTAATACAAGGCAGACATTGAGAAATAGCTGGAGAGATTTAGGCACAGCTTTAATGAGCCGTAAGTAAGTTGAGTTTTTTTGATTCATGTAATTCCTCCAATCGAATTCCTTATTAAACGTTTCTAAATAATGAGGGAGCAACACATCATTATATGGCTAAGCTTAGATGCATTATGATATGAATATAACAATTTATCGTTAATGTTTCCTTTTGGTTTTGTAAAGTTTTGGTATATTTTCATGAAAGAAAGTTTTCAAAATAATTTAGTGGTATGCTAAAATAGATGTGCATGAATATAAAATTTAAAAGGGGTTTTTAAAATGGCAAAAGCTGCAAAAACTGATGCGAAAATTACACCAGAACGTTTAGAAGAAGCGTTAAATGTTCGTGACCGTCTAATTATTGAACTACTAGTACAAGTACTTGATGAAAAGTTAGTAATTGAGCGTCCTGTATTACGTGAGCGTCTAGGTAACCTTGTAGATCTTGCTGATCATGATGCAGAACTTAAGGAAACAATCCACGCTGTTATTAACAAACTATAATAATAAAAAGAATGCTACGGACTATGCGTAGCATTCTTTTTTATAAATTCATGTAAAGCGTTCTACTAAGTCATGCATACGCTCGGCCTCTGTATGAAGTTCCATAGAGGAGTTCATGATAGAGGTTACTGCTGACTTTTGTTCGTCAATAGAAGCATTAATTTGCTCAGTAGCTGCTGCAGATTGAGTAGCTACACTGGCTATTTCATTAATAGCTTTCATCACAATAATCCGATTATCAGCCATTTCGTTCATCCCCTTATCGAGTGAGACAAGGTGCTCCGAAATGTCGCGGATGGAGTCTGCGAGGAAAGTAAAAGCCCCTTTAATTGACATCGCCTGACTTTGTGAAAGTTGCAGCGTGTGTATCATCTTTGCATCTGAATTAGCGGTATCAACTTCAATACGTTGCAATAAATTTCTAACACGATTAGTAGCTTCGTTGGTATCCTCAGATAAATTTCGTACTTCTTCAGCTACTACGGCAAAGCCTTTACCATGTTCACCTGCACGTGCAGCCTCAATACTAGCATTTAGTGCCAATAAATTTGTTTGCTCCGAAATAGATGTTATAGTTTGTACCACTTGATGAATCTCTTTCATTTGACTTGTCAAACTTGAAAAATTTGCCCTTAACTCCTCAATTACCTGTGTGAATTCACTTGAATTTTGCAGTAAGACATCAACCTTTTGCCTACCGTTATCTTGAGATTGATTAATTATACCCATATTTTCAGTAATCTCACTGTATTTCTCTGTAGCATTTGAAATGAGTGATGATAGTGTTTCAACTTTACTGATAGCCATTTCTGCTTCTTCAGCTTGCACAATAGCTCCCTTAGAAATAGCATTGATTGCTTGATGGATTTCATCTGCTGAAGCGGTAGTTTCCTCTGTAATGGCACTAAGCATTTCTGAAGAAACTCTTATGTGCGATGCACTATCCTTGGTGTTATTGACCATTTCGTGTAAGCTTTGTTTCATATTATTCACATTATTAGCCAGTATACCTAATTCATCTTTTGTAGTTACAGGTAAGTCATCCCCAGTTAGCTTACCTTTCGAAATATCCGATGTGATGATCATAATTTTGCGTATATAAGTGGTCATTTGACCAGAGAAGAACCAGAAAAGAGCTACACCGATTGCAGTTGCAAGTACTGTCAAACCGAGCGTGTAATATAAAACCTTGTTAATACCAGCATTAAAATCCATTTCGTATGTACCAGCCGCGATAATCCAGCCCCAATGCTTATCCATTTCTACATAAGTAATTTTGGGCGCAACAACTTCAGGATTGGAAGGGATTGCCCAATCATAACGTACATACCCTCCACCAGCTTTTGCAGCTTCAATCATTTCTCTTACAAAATAACGACCATCCTCTGTTTGTAAATCAGATATATCTTGTCCTTCTAGAGATGGATGTGTTTCGACCAGGCCATTATCCTGGAAGGTATAGAAGTAGAAGTTGTCTCCATATTTGACGGGATTATCAATAGAGCGTTTATTATCTTCAACTTTTTTACCAACAATCTGTGTTCTTGCACTTTCTTGGGCTTCTTCAAGAGTTAGCTTTCCATTCTGAACTTGGGCATCTAGCTGCTCAATTAAATTAAGTATACCTAGTGTGCCATTCTTAAGACTTTGCTGGCCTACTTGATCTAGTTCGCCTTTTACGACAATGTAATTGACCGTTCCAACTAGTCCTGTGGATATCAGAATAACGATAATGGCAAGACTAACAAGTTTATGACGTACTGTCTTCATAAGACAAAACCTCCGTTCCAACTTCTATATAGTTACATTATAATACAAAGTTTTCTAATTAAATAGAAAATTCTGATAATAAATATAAGTTTATAAAGAATTATAAAAGAGGTAAGGTTCATAAAAAACCCCAATTAAGATGTTTGCTCTTAATTGGGGTTACGATTTATTAGTATACTTTATCACCGTTGAAGATAGAGTTCTTCACGATCACATAATCAACATTTCGAATAGCTTCTAGTTTTGTACCACCAGCATAGGAAATAGATGATTGTAAGTCTTGTTGCATTTCAATTAAAGTATCTTTGATGCTTCCTTTATGCTCAACATACATTTTCTTACCTTCGACATTTTTACGTTCGCCTTTTTGGAATTCAGAAGCAGAGCCAAAGTATTCTTTCACTGTTTTACCATCGATTTCGATTGTTTCACCTGGTGATTCTTCATGACCAGCAAATAGTGAACCAATCATCACCATTGAAGCACCGAAGCGTACAGATTTAGCGATATCTCCGTGTGTACGAATACCACCGTCAGCAATAATTGGCTTAGTAGCAGCCTTTGCACACCAACGTAATGCAGCTAATTGCCAGCCCCCTGTACCAAAGCCTGTTTTGATTTTAGTAATACAAACTTTCCCTGGTCCAATTCCTACTTTCGTTGCGTCTGCTCCAGCATTTTCGAGTTCGCGTACTGCCTCAGGTGTTCCAACGTTACCAGCAATGACGAAGCTGCTTGGTAGGTGTTTCTTAATATGTTGAATCATACGAATAACAGCATTTGAATGACCATGTGCAATATCAATTGTAATAAAATCAGGTACTAATTGGGCAGCTGCTAATTCTTCAATAAAAGTATACTCTTCTTCTTTTACACCAACGCTTATGGAAGCGATTAAGCCATCACCTTGCATTTCTTGAATGAAGTTTTTACGTTTTTCTGGTTGGAAGCGATGCATGATATAAAAGTAACCGTTTTCAGCTAGCTTCTTAGCAAGACTTTCGTCGATAATTGTTTGCATATTTGCAGGTACTACAGGAAGTTTAAAAGTATGTCCTCCTAAAGTAACAGAAGTATCACATTCTGAACGACTTTCTACAATACATTTTGCGGGAATTAGTTGAATATCCTCATAGTCAAATACGTTATCCATTATATACACTCCTAAAATACGAATATTTTTAAAGATTTAATTTAAATTGTTCGCCATTTGGTAATTTACATGATTTTTGAGTAAATGTCAAAGCTTTTGTGAAAATAAATAAAAAATTTAAAATTAAATGTAGTAAAATTTTTGGGTAAATGAATTTTTCATTTATAATTTGTGTTCTGATTTGTAATCCATGTACAATAGAATTGTTTCAAAAAATGACAAGGGAGTGTTGGAAATGGCAGTAGAGGTATATTTAATTTTTAATGGGAATTGTCGAGAAGCTGTTACGTTTTATGAAGATGTTTTTAATACGGACAAGGCTGAAATTATGACGTTTGGAGATTCACCCCAAAATCCTGATTATCCCTTACCAGAGGAAGCGAAGGATCTTGTTATGCATACAAGACTTTCTGTATTTGGTAGTAGAATTATGTTCTCAGATACATTTCCGGGCTCACCGTTCTCAGTTGGGAATAATGTCACGCTAGCGATTGTTTCCGATGATGAAGAACAAATGCGAAAAGCGTTTGACAAGCTTAAAGATGGTGGAAAAGTGACAATGGAGTTACAAGAAACTTTTTGGAGTAAATGTTACGGCTCGCTTACTGATAAATTCGGCGTTGAATGGCAATTTAGCCATGAGGTAAATGAATAAATAGCGCAATTAAAAGCACGATGATCCTGGGTTTTACCCAACGATCATCGTGCTGTTTCATTAGTAATTAAAACGATTTACATAGCCCTGTAATTCATCAGCCATATCGAGTAACGTTTTAGCTGAAGAAGCAATCTCCTGCATGGAAGATAATGTTTGCTCCGTTGATGCTGCCACTTCTTCAGAGGCAGCAGCATTAAGTTTTGCATGGTCTGACAGTTCAATCGCTGTTGCTGACACTTCTTCCACCACCGCAGACATCTCCTGTGCTGATGCAGAAATATCCTCCATTTTCGGTGCCATCTCTCGAAGACTTTCAATGATACTTGTAAATTTCTTTTTTGTATCCTTGGATAACTGTAGACCTTCTTGGACATCTGAGGAAGCTTTCATCATTGTTTGAACAGATTTAGCCGTATCCTGTTGAATACCTGTAATAAGCGCAGAAATTTGTTCCGCTGATTGATGGGATTGCTCTGCTAATTTTCGAACTTCATCTGCCACGACTGCAAAGCCTTTGCCGTGTTCTCCTGCTCGTGCTGCTTCAATAGCAGCATTTAGAGCTAGTAAATTGGTTTGGTCAGAAATAGCACTGATCATTTCTAAAATTGAACCGATTTCTTTAGTGCGGTCATAAAGAGTTTTAATCATTCTATCCGATTGTGTAACAGATTCATGAATATAATTCATTTGTTGTACAGTTTGTTCGACAGATTGGCCTCCTTCTTCAGCTAGTTGAATGGCTTGACTGGATAGGTCTGAAACTTGGAGTGCGCTATCAGCAACTTCGACAACCCCTTTAGCAATTTCCTCAACTGAAATAGCGTTTTGGTCAATGCTGGTTGTTTGCTTCTCAGTACTCATAGCAACCTGTTGCATAGCTTCTGTTACCTGTTCCGATGCTGCAATATTTTGCTCAGCATTTGCAGAAAGACTTTGGGCAGAATTTTGAACCTGTTGTGAGCTTTGGTCAACATTACGAATTAGCTTTTTTAGGCTAACTTTCATCGAGACAAATGCTTCACCGAGTTGTCCTATTTCATCTTTAGAATGAATGTCAATAAACTCTGTTAAATCACCATCACTAATTTTTAAGGCACTTTGTTTAAGTTTATTAATCGGGTTGACAACCGATTTAATCATGAAGAGCATAAACAAAACGCCAACTAAAATTGAAACTACAATAATGATTAAGTTAATCTTCAATGTGGAGGTAGCAGCCTTTGCAGCCTCTGCAGTAAACATTGTACCAATTACCTTCCAACCAGTTAGTTCATTGGTCATAAACTGCATATGACGGTCCTTTTCAACAATAGATCCGCTTTCTTGTTCATAAATTTTTGTAATATAGCTTTCTGCTGCCTCGGTACCACTTTCTTTATCTGGCTGGGCAATATAAATTTTATTGTTATCTAAAAGGGAAGCAAAGCCAGTCTCTCCAATGCGAATATTATTCGTTATGTCACTTAGTGTCGAAATATTTAAATCTAGTCCTAATACGCCAGAGCCATCTGGTAATGCTTGAGTGATTGTAATAACGATGTCACCTGTAGATTGGGTTACATATGGAGCTGTAATAGAAACCCCGCCATTACTATCTAAAGCCTGTGTATACCAAGGCCGTGTACGTGGATCAAAGCCATCAGGATAGTCTTGAGCAGGCTCGTCCAATAGTTTGCCATCAGAAGTACCAATATAAATCAATTCTACTTCAGGGTGCATATTAACGTATTCATTTAGTAATGATTTAAGTTTTGGAACATTTTCATCTTGAAAGAAGGATTTATTAAATTTCTTTGAAAAATATTGTACATCCTCTAATTTTGGTTTAATCATGTTCGTAATGTTGGTATTAAGAATACGTACACTTTCAGTTGCACTTGCTTGTTGTTCTTCTGAAATCTGCTTTTCAGCACTTTGGTAGGAAACAATTCCAATTAACAGTGTTGGGATGAGAAGCATTGCTAAAAACGAGAAAATAAGCTTTTTTCTTAAACTTAGTTGTTTCACTTGTATTATCCTCACATAATTTTTTTGTTCTATACTTTTCCCTAGAAGGTAAATAATTCTCATTCTATCAGAAAAAAAAGAAAAGTTAAGTACTTTAGATTAATTATTTGTGAGTAATATATATGACTATCAATTATTCGAAATTTCTCAAAATTAAATATTGTTAGAAGCTATATAAAGGTCAAAATTGATGTATACTAATCTCAAAAGAGGAGGGAGGAATATCATGATTCATCAAATTGGACAGGTAATGCTCTATGTTAATGATCAAGATGTAGCGGTAAAGTTTTGGACTGAAAAAGTAGGATTTGTTGTCGTTGCTCAACAGGAAGAAGCTGGGATGCGCTGGATAGAAATTGCCCCAACGAAGGAAGCTCAAACATCCTTTGTATTGCACAATAAAGAAATTATCGCTAAAATGCAGCCAGAACTAAATTTAGGAACACCTTCCATTATGTTTTACGCCGATAAAATTGAAGAAATGTACCAAGACTTTCAAGCAAAGGGCATTAAGGTAGGGGATCTAGTAATGATGCCAATGGGTAGAGTTTTTAATTTTGCAGACCCTGAAAATAACTATTTTGCTTTAGTTGAAAAACAAGTATAAATACCAATATCTGCTCGTTTTTGTTAGATTATTGCATTAAAACGAGCAGATTTACTTTTTATCTTATTTAATAGAGATAGTCTCTATGATAAATCCTCTCCAAAAATAGATACTGTTTGTCGGTCTATTATAAATTCACGACCATTCCATTTTAAAATATTTTCTACATAACCTAATCCGTCAGCATGATATCTACCGGCAATTTCTTGATATCCTAAAATTTCATATGTCCCATCTCGATCATAATCAACGGGATATAGTCCACTAAAAGGATCTACCCAGCCTTCAATTGGTTGCTTTAAAGTGCCATCTGGATTATAGATTTCTGCTAAGTAGTCTGTACCCTTATACTGTAAATCGATGGTGTATCGTTTAGCAGGATTCGAACTTTGAACAACAGCCTTGTAGTGATCAACATAACGGACACTATATTTTAGTTTGTTATTGAAAGACTCTGCATCAAAAATAGAAAGTATTTGGTTGTTGATCGAGGCAAATATCTCGCCATTAATTATACCTCCACTACCTCCTGTATCGGAGATTACAAAAATATCCTCAATATGATTACCAGTAAAATCGCCTAAGAAAAGGGTTGGGTTATAGCCTATATTTTGTTTCAGTGGAATTTGTTCCATTTGTCTTGTTTGACCATAAAAAATAGCGAGTGTTATATCTTTCCATAAGGGACTATCAGGCTGTTTAGTGCCCATTAAAAAAATGGTTTCAAAAAAGCCATCACCATTAATATCACCAAACTTAGTTTGAATTACTTGTGGAGCGAAATAGGATAAGGTGCCACCATTTTGTGGCGAAGTGAAGTTGTTCGTCATGTATACACCTCTTTCATTAGTCTTAGCATATGTTGTAAACAAAGCTTGGTGCATAAATAAAAGGGTAAAGTTGAATCATTTTAATTCATATTAAACTAACAAAAAAACTTGTATATTACCCATTGACATTTTTAAATGTGAAAAGTATTATAAGTGTCAACGAATCTGAAAATTCAGTACCTAATAGCATCTCCCTACAATAAGTAGGCAGAGATTTTTTTTCACTAATAATTCTTAGTAAATTTATATGATTTATATTAATTGAACGGAATACTCCTCCTCTAGAGAGGAAGATGATTCATTTCACTGGGTGCTCAATCAAGTAAACCCTTCGGAAGTATCGGATTTGAAGGGGAGCTTTTCGAGCAAGCCCCAAAAAAATCTAGATACAAATATGCCGAGGTGTAATTGATATATTGTGGGAAGAAGGAGATATACTTGAAAAATTTATTTGTAAAAACAGAGCGACAACGATTTTGGTTAGAGCAACTCGCAGCTATTGCAGAGCCGATCAAGTCCAAGGCTGTTGAGGTGGATGAACAATCTCGTTTCCCTTTCGAGGCGTATCGATTACTTTTGCAAATGGGCTACCCGCAGCTTACTTTACCGAAGCAATATGGCGGAGAAGGTCTATCAGTCTATGATATGGTGCTTGTGCAAGAAACGTTAGCAAGCTATGACGAAAACGCATCTCTATCCCTTGGGTGGACATTAGGCGTTGTCGGTGAAATATATGAAACGAAGTTATGGACTGAGAATTTATTAACAGCGTTTGCTGAAGAAATAAAGGGAGGTGCCATCATTAATAGAGCTGTTAGTGAGGCAGCAACGGGAAGTCCAACGCGTGGTGGTCGACCTGGAACAACCGCTGTTTCTACAAAAGATGGCTGGCTATTAAATGGACGCAAGATCTTTACGACTGCATCTCCAGTACTCGATTATTTTCTAACTTCAGCTTGGATTGAAGAAAAGCAACAAATTGGGTTTTTCCTCATTCATAAAGATTCGAAAGGGTTATCCATTGAAGAAAATTGGGAAATGTCTGCAATGCGAGGCACAAGTAGCCATGATCTTGTGTTAAAAGATGTCGTTGTAGCAAAGGAGCATTTAGTTGAGTTACCAAGTCATCCTAGTGGCGGTAAGATAAACGGCTGGATACTCCATATTCCAGCTACCTATTTAGGTATTGCACAAGCTGCCCGTGATTATGCCATTCATTTTGCTAATCATCATCAGCCCAATAGCTTGAATGCTCCGATTAGTACGTTACCAAATGTACAACAGCTTTTAGGAGATATTGAATTAAAGCTCCATCAAGCACGCTTTGTCCTGTATGGGGTGGCTGAAGCCTACGATGATCCAGCTAGACGCGGACTTATCACAAATGAAATGGCTGTGGCTAAACATACAGTTACAAATCTGGCTATTGAAATAGTGGATAAGGCAATGCGAGTAGTTGGAGCAAAAAGCTTACAGCTGACAAATCCATTACAACGCTACTATCGCAACGTTCGTGCAGGACTTCATAATCCGCCAATGGATGATATGACGATTATTAAATTAGCGACTGCTGCAATCGAACAAAAGAAGCTATCTGAAAGTTAATGAAAATTTACATGAGGAATAAGGAGAAATGACATATGAAGAAAAATAAAATTTTTCAACTTGCTGCGGTTGGTTTGGCTTCTATAGCACTTTTAACAGCTTGTAATTCTGGAGAATCAGCTGAAAAGGATTCAGGCGATGGTGATAAGGTTCGTACGGTTAAGGTTGCCTATGATCAAGCATCAAAGCCGATTAGTTATATTGACGATAATGGGAATCCTACAGGTTATGATGTAGAAGTAATGAAATTAGTAGATGAATTATTGCCGGACTATCAATTCGAATATGTAGGCACAACGAGTGATGATTTATTGATTGGTGTAGAGCAAGGGAAATATCAAGTAGGGGTGAAAAATGCCTTCTTTACGCAAGAGCGAACAGAGAAATTTATTTTCCCGAAGGAGTTTTTAGGGTTAAGTAGTGCAGGTCTAGTTTTACGTAAAGAGGATGAAGGTGTGAAAACATTAGCTGATTTTGCGAAAAAGGGCTATTCGTTAGCACCGATTGCTGCTAATAACGCTCAATATACAATTATTGATGAATACAATACGGCAAACCCTGATAATAAAGTTAAGCTTGAGGCTGGCGATGCATTTACAGTTGATGTTGTGCAGTGGGTAAATGAAGGCCGTGTTGATGGTGGTGTCATGATTGAGGGACCATTTAAACAACAGGTTCTTGCCGAAGATGGCCCTTATTATAACTTAAAAGATGAGGTTGTTTATAACGAATTTGCTGTCATTAAAACATGGCCATTGTTCAATAAAAAGGAACAAGAATTCGCTGATGCTTATGATAAAGCGATAGCACAAATTAAGGAACAAAAGAAAACAAATGAATTAAGCACTAAGTTCTATGGCCGTGATTTATTTGAAGTATTAGAAAATGTTAATCGTTAGTTGAAAAAATAACGAATTTATAAGGCTGTTGAGTCAGTGACACTCAGCAGTCTTTATTCATAAAAACAAAAGTTGGTGAGGAAATGGATAAATATTTTGACGCAACATATATTTGGAACGCAATCCCTGTGTTAGTACCCTTTTTAAAAATTACGTTCCTAGTTGCAGGGTCCTCTATTATTTTAGGTACACTGTTTGGCTTATTGTTAGCGGCAGCTAAACTATCTTCCTTGAAATGGTTACAAAAAATCGCAAACTTGTATACAACAATTATGCGTTGTACGCCCTCTATTGTTTTATTATTTCTTGTTTATTATGGTGTCCCAGCATTAGCTGAAAATGTCGGTCTCAATCTCCATTCAATTGAGACGGCTATTTTCGTAGTCGTAACTTTCACCCTGCAGTTTGCAGCAATTATGTCTGAGGTAATACGATCCGCTTATTTAGCAATTCCCAAAGGACAGTTTGAAGCAGCTGTTAGTGTTGGGCTAACACCATTCCAGGCCTACCGTCGAATCATTTTCCCGCAGGCACTTGTAGTTGCTCTGCCGAACTTTGGGAATGGCATGATCGCTTTATTACAGGAAGGTGCACTAGCTTATACAATTGGTTTAATTGATATTGTCGGTAAGGCAAATTTAATTATCGCAAGTAATATCAATGCACATGCATTAGAAATTTATATTGCATTAGCCATTATTTATTGGGTGTTATCAATTATTATAGAAAAAATATTTGCTATATTAGAAAAGGTATTTGGCAAGGGTAAGAAGACCTTAGAAACAACGTAAGGAGGCATAACTGTGAATTATCAATTTTTACTTGAAACATTTTTTGTTGCATTATCTGGTGTTCCTATCGCTCTCCTTGTGACAGTTGTTGCTTTGTTGATAGCTCTACCACTTGGTTTTTTACTGGCACTTACGAGGATTAATAAAATTCCAGTTATCCACCATCTAGCGAAAATTTATGTTTCTTTCGTACGAGGGACGCCGATCATTATACAAATCTTTATTATATATAGTAGTATCCCGTTAATGTTAAAAGTTATTTTTGAAAAGTATCATATAGAATATGATATTTATAAAATCAATCCAATTTGGTATGCATTTATTGTTTTCGCGTTCAGTTCAACGGCAATTTTAATAGAGGTATTTCGTTCTGCATTAAGTACAATTGAAAAAGGGCAATTAGAGGCAGCGCATTCAGTAGGTTTAACAACATTCCAAGCATATACTCGAATCATCATTCCGCAAGCTTTAGTAGTTGCATTGCCGAATATTTGCACAGCTACCGTTAATCTTATTAAGGCTACCTCCCTAGGCTACGCAATGTCCCTTCCTGAAATTACATTGAAGGCAAAAGTGGCAGCAAACGTTGGCTATAATTACGTAGAAGCCTATTTGGATATCTTTATCGTGTACTTAATTTTATGTAGTACAGTCGAATACTTGTTTAAGCGCTATGAAAAGTATTTAAGCAAATACAAAGCGGCACATGCCTAAGGGGTGAATAATTATGTTAGAAATTAAAAATATTCATAAGTCATTTGGAGGCAATGAAATTTTAAAAGGTGTTGATTTAGCTATTGATAAAGGGGATGTTGTTGTTATTTTAGGTCCTAGTGGCTCAGGGAAAACAACATTATTACGCTGCATCAATTTTTTAGAAAAGGCAGATCAAGGCTATGCGACATTTGGAGATATCGAAGTTGATTTTCAACATGTAAAGAAAAAAGACGTACATGCAATTCGTCAGCGCGTCGCATTTGTCTTCCAAAATTATAATCTGTTCACAAATAAAACGGCATTAGAAAATGTTACCGAAGGGTTAATCGTTGGACGTAAGATCCCGAAGGCTCAGGCTGTGGAAATTGGCAAAAAGGCACTAGACAAAGTAGGCTTATCTGAAAAATACAACGCCTATCCTAGTCAGTTATCTGGCGGTCAGCAACAGCGTGTAGGCATTGCACGAGCAGTAGCATTGAATCCTGATATTATTTTATTTGATGAGCCAACATCTGCACTTGATCCCGAATTAGTAGGAGAAGTATTGCAAGTCATGAAAAATATTGCGGCTGAGGGTACTACAATGCTTGTGGTCACACATGAAATGGGCTTTGCCAAAGATGTCGCCAATCGCGTGATTTTCATGGATGGAGGCGTTGTTGTTGAAGAGGGTAGTCCCCATAATATATTCGTAAGCCCAAAAGAGGAGCGCACAAAGAAATTTTTAAAACGTGTCATTCCAGAAGACTATACGTTCTATATATAAAATAAACAGGAGAGTCTGTAAAATGCAGAATCTCCTGTAACCTGTTATTGAAGGAAAGAAGTTACTTTATTAATGGAATAGATGAACAACTCATGCATAGCTCTCGTACAGGCTGTATAGAAATAGTACCGTTCACTTTCTCTTGAATAATTAGCGGCAGACGCATTATAGATAATGACAGCGTCAAACTCAATTCCTTTCGCCATATACGCTGGAAGTAATAAAATACCCTTTTTAAATTGCTTAGTGCTGTGAGTAATGAGTTGAATATCTATTTGGTTTCTTAATTGTTCGTATACAGCAGAGCATTCAGCTGTAGTTTTACAAATGACTGCAATTGTTTCAAATTTGGTAGAAAGATTATTGATGTTCTGGATAATTCGATCAACTAACTCTAATTCATTTGGCACAATGGTAATTGAAGGTTCAGGACCATTGCGGTTAAAAGCCTCTACTTCACTACCATCATTTAAAATATTGGAAGTGAGTGAAATGATTTGCTTTGTCGAACGATAGCTTTTGGTTAAAATCATTTTTTCGGCCTGCCCACCATATAATTCAGGGTCAAGTAGTGAAGGATTCTCAAAGGTATGAGGGTGAATCGTTTGGTGTCCATCCCCTAAGATGGTCATTCGAGCTTTTGGAAATAGTTGCTGTAATACTGTGAGTTGGAATGGTGAATAGTCCTGTGCTTCATCAATTAAAACATGACGGATCATCGTATTTGTCTGTTGCCCTTCAATTTTGTCCTGTAAATATAAAAATGGAGCGGCGTCCTCATAGGCAATAAGGCGTTTTGTTAAATTAGTATGTGTGTGTTGGCAAATATCTTCCCAATGATCGGGCATAAGATGCTGTAAAGCTTTGTAAAAAGGGCTATTTTGATCAAAGAGTTGGCGATATATACCTAAAATATGAACAAACTTTAACTTGGTAACAGAATTACGTAACGGTTTAAAGTGTTTTTTAACAATTTGTCTCGCTAATTTTTGGCGTTCTTGATCAAAATCATCGAAGGAGTTTTCTGTATAGCTTCCCTCATATAAAAGCTCACTGTAAGACTTAGAGTAGTCTTCTTTATCTAAAAGTTCAGTTGCTTCTTCTACCCATTCCTTTGTACGCTCAGCTCTTTCAAATTTCGTTAGTTGCTGTAATAACCACTCTTTCACGAATTGTAGGCGATCCGGTATCGATATAGAGGAAGGGAAGGAATAGAAGTATTCCGAAATTTCCTGTGCAGTAATAATACGTTCCCCACGAAATACAATATTTTTAAATAATAAGCCCTTATTCGATAAATAGCTTACATAGTGATCCATTAAATCTTTGAAATCAAGGCTCGCTTTATATGAAATAATACTTAATTTAGTTTCATAATGAGCGTCATCCTTTTCTGTTAAAAGATCTTCTAGTTGCTCATAAGGGTATTCCAATTGGAATTGACGACCTAATCGTTTTTCCACATACTCTATAAAAGTTAATTGTTGCATATTGTCTTCACCTAAATCGGGTAAGACCGTATGGACATATTGATTGAAAAGTTGATTAGGCGTTATTAGTAATATTTGATCGGCAGTCATTTCATTGCGATAACGATACAATAGATAGGCGACCCTCTGTAAGGCCACCGCAGTTTTACCACTACCAGCAACACCTTCGACGATGAGGTATCGGGAGTTCACATGTCGAATAATTTTATTTTGTTCAGCTTGAATCGTTGCAACGATACTACGAATATGCTCGTTTGCATTTTGGGCAAGAATATCTAGCAATAAATCATCGCCAATTGTAAGGCCTGTATTAAACATCGATTGTAGTTGGCCATTTTTAATAATAAATTGTCTTTTTAATAACATTTCTCCATGAATTTCTTCACCTAATGTTTCGTAGGATGCATCGCCAGGTGTGTAATCATAATACATACTTGAGATAGGCGCTCGCCAGTCATATATGATTATATTTTCATCCTGTTCATCCAATAATGTAGCAACACCTATATAAATTTTTAAGGGATCTTTTTCCCCATTTTGTAAAAAGTCAATACGAGCAAAATAGGGTGATTGTTGTAAACGTTCATAGACCTTCACATTTCGAATCGCACGTTGTTGTGCAAGCTCTGAGTCAGATAAAAGCTCTACCTGTTGCTTAATGGCAAAAAAAGTTTCATCGACATCCTCAGCCGTATCTAAATTAACCCTGACGTCATTCCAAAACGTTTTCTTTAAGGCGACAGCATTTTCTTTGAAGCCTTTCTCTTTTAGCTGTATTTCTTTTATTTTGTGATGAATGAGGTTTAAAGAATCCTCAAGATAAAGCTTTTCTTCTAGCCATTCTTTTTGATTTTCCAACGTTTACTCACATTCCTCTCCGTAGTTATTTGCTTCCCTTGACAATAACCCTCACCTATATAAATGGTGAGATGAAGGTAATTGTGATTCTCTTTTATAGGTTGTCCAAAGACCCTAGGAAAAAGCAAAAGAGCCTCAATGCAATTATTCGATAGGGTGATTGAAGTAGGAAATTTATCATACCTCTACTCCTGAAGGAAGTATAGTCTAGTAATTTTTGTAAATTTATGCTATAATAAATGTATAAGCTAATAAGTTATTGATATACATAGACTGCTCTAAAAAAGGTGGAGCAGTCTTTTTTATATGTAAAATTGCATCATATTATGACTGATGACCATAAATTTTTATTAGAAACGATAGGCGATATACTAAAGATGACGCCACATTACACGATATAAAAACTTGAAGGGAGGTGAAAATAATGAAGGTGATCTTTACAGTAGGGTTGCCTGGTAGTGGAAAAAGTACATTTGTAAAAGAGCTAGCGAAAAGAGAAAATGCGGTTATCCTATCTAGTGACGCTATACGGGATGAATTGTTTGGTGACGCAACTAAGCAGAAATCGCGTGTGGTCTTTCGTACATTATATGAGCGTCTTAATAACTTAGTGGCAAAAGGGTTTTCTGTCATTGTGGATGCAACCAATATTGAACGGGAGCGCAGGATATTTGCATTACGAAAGTTACCAAGTACCTTTAAAAAGGAGTGTTATTATTTTGATACACCTTATGTAACCTGTGTAGAAAGAAACCAGCAACGGAAACGGCATGTCCCATTAATGGTAATGGAGAAAATGAGAAAGTATTTAGAATTCCCGACAGTAGGAGAAGGTTTTGATGAAGTGCATATTGTACATGAATCAGGTCCTTATGATATTTCTCAACAACAATTTATTTCACTCTTACAAAGCCAGCCCACTTATGAAGAACTTTTTCACACACTTCGATCAGTTCCACTTTTTAAAGAAATTTATCAATTCGATCAAGAAAACTCATTCCATCAATTTTTATTATGTCAGCATACGTATTTTGTGTATGCGTATATCAATGAGTATTATTTAGAAAGCGATAAACTAGCTCTACAAATAGCTGCATTGTTTCATGATGTCGGTAAACCATTTTGCAAAAAATATAAACCATTACAACAACGCTATGGCTATTTTGGACATGAAAACGTATCTGCTCAACTGGTGTGCCATTTTCTATTAGAGTTAGGCTTTGAAAAGGACTTTGTGTTAAAGGTTGTTCATTTAGTGCAATTTCATATGTTAATCCAGTATGGGGGCGATCGAGGCGGAAGCCAAATTTATCACTTATTAGATGGTGATTTATTAACAAGGCTTTATTTTTTCCGTGAGGCAGATCAATTTGCCAAATAAACAATAGGGAAAGGGAGTGAAAATATGACGAAGTTAATGAAATATCCAAGAAGCTTTCATTTGCCATGGAGCAGAGGCTACACACATGATGATAAGGTTGCTAAAAATGTAAATCATTTTGTTGGGAAAGAGGTTGTTGTAACTGAAAAGTTAGACGGGGAAGGTACAACACTATATAAAGACTATATGCATGCTAGAAGCATCCATTCCGCTAATCATCCCTCTAGACATTGGGTAAAAACATTTCATGCGAGTTTTGCTTATCATATACCGAATGATTGGCGATTATGCGGGGAAAATGTGTATGCGAAGCATTCCATTTATTATAAAGCACTAACAAGCTATTTTTATTTATTTAGTATTTGGAATGAAGAAAATATATGTTTAAGCTGGGACGAAACAGTAGCATATGCGGCTGAATTAGGTATTGAAACGGTTCCTGTTTTATATCGGGGTATTTTTGATGAAGAAAAGATAAAACGTACATTTACTGGTAAATCAATATTTGATGGTGAACAAGAGGGATATGTCATTAGAAATATTGATGCATTCCATTATGATGATTTTCGATATAATTTGGGGAAATTTGTGAGACCACAGCATGTTCAAACAAGTGAGCATTGGCTACAAGAAGAAATCATACCTAATTGCTTAAAATAAAATGGAGCTAATGAAATTAAGGTGACGAATTATACAATAAAAAGGACTGAGAAAAATGTAATACTATAATAATCTTTCAAAAATTATAAACTATGAGGAAGTGTGCAAGGATAGCATATCCCTTTTCAAAGAGATTACAGGTTCGATTCCTGTCATCCTCATCATAAATAAAAATGAACTCTCTTCATTAGGACGAGAGTTCATTTTTGTTTATTTAGTGTAATTATCAAAGTAGCCTTGAATGTAAATCATAGGTGTTCCTTTATCACCTGAACCAGATGTAAGATCAGATAGGGAACCGATTAGGTCAGTTAAGCGACGAGGTGTTGTTCCTTGTGCAGCCATTTGACCAGTTAAATCCTCATCTTTATTCTGAATATATTCCGAAATAGCAGCTTTTAATTCCTCACCTCGAAGGTCCGCAAAATCATTGTCTGCTAAGTATTTTAATTTTACTTCGTTCGGTGTACCATGTAATCCCGCTGTGAACGCTGGCGAAACAACAGGATCTGCAAGCTCCCAAATTTTGCCTACTGGATCTTTAAATGCGCCATCACCGTAAATCATGACCTCTACAGTTTTGCCAGTAGCTTCTTTAATTTTTGCTTGGATTCCGTCAACAATTGGTTGGCAAGTGTGTGGGAATAATTTCACACTATCCTCAGTTGCTTTATTCGAGCCAAGAAGGCCATACTCCGCATTGAAGCCAGAACCGTTAATAGATTCAGCTAAAATGTTATCAAGGCTGTAAACTTTTTCTGCACCATTCGCTGTTAAAATACGTTTTGTGCGGAAACGTGTATGAATGTCACATGTTAAAATACTCTTTGTATAATTTAAAATTGTTTTTGGATTATTAGAGAAGATGACCTCACAGGAAGCCCCTTCCGCTTCAATTAACTCTTTATAGTATTCAATATAATCTACACCAGTAAATGTATGTTTTTTATAGCCAAAATGCTCGCGGAACTCAACCTCATTTAGTGTATCCGTCCATGGGTTAATACCTTTTACATCAAGCTCATCAATATCTACAAGGTGATTACCAACTTCATCGGATGGGTAGCTAAGCATTAATACAACTTTTTTTACACCTTTTGCGATTCCACGTAAACAGTTTGCAAAGCGGTTGCGACTTAAAATTGGGAAAATAACACCTACCGTATCATCACCGAACTTTGCCGCTACATCTACTGCGATATCGTCAATCGTTGCATAGTTACCTTGTGCACGTGCCACGACAGACTCAGTTACTGTGACAATATCACGATCCTCGATTGCATATCCTTCAATTTTTGCAGCATTTAACACTGTATCTACAACGATTTGTTCAATATTATCGCCCTCGTTAATAATAGGACCACGAAGACCTCTTACAACTGTACCGATTACACGTTCCAATTTAATCTCTCCTCATTCTCTCTAACGTCAAATGAAATAAAATCCATATGATTTTACTATACTCTTCATTAATGATATAAGTAAAATTAATAGTTCATATAATAGCTATAAGGGGTGCTTATATGATAGGGAAATTAGATTTATATCGCGTTTTTAGTGTTGTAGCAAAAAATAATAGCTTTTCGAGGGCTGCTAAGGATTTATACATGACACAGCCAGCTGTTAGTCAGGCTATGATGCAATTGGAGAAAGAGCTCGGTACACGTCTTTTTAATCGGACCCCGAAAGGTGTGACTTTGACCACAGAGGGCAGCCTACTTTTCGAATATACAAATTCAGCTTTAGGACTTCTAGATGCTGGAGAAGAGAAGTTACTGGAATTTAAAAATTTAACGACAGGGCAATTAAAGATTGGGGTAGGAGATACCATTTCACGCTTCTTTTTAATGCCTTATTTAGAAGCGTTTCATACTATGTATCCGAATATTAAATTACAGATGCTAAATGGTACAACCTCTGAGATTTGTAATTTTATTAAATCAGGTGAGGTAGATATAGGATTTTGTAATTTTCCAATAGAAGATTCTACTTTACAGTTAACAGTATGCACAGATATTCAAGATATCTTTGTCTGCGGGGAGAAGTATAAAACACTATCATCTAAAAGTTTACGCTATGAGGATCTGTTGAAATTCCCACTTATTTTCCTTGAGAAAAAATCAAATTCACGAAAATATGTAGAAGATTATCTCCTTGCAAGAGGGATCTATATTGAACCAGAGTTTGAGCTAGGCTCCCACGATCTAGTGCTAGAGTTTGCCCGTAGTAACCTCGGCATTGCGTGTGTAACAAAGGAGTTTTCAAAGGATTATCTTCAACGAGGTCACCTCTACGAATTAACCTTAAAGGAAAGTATCCCGGCAAGAAGTATTGGTATGTGTTATTTGAAAACAGTACCTCTTTCTAGAGCCGCGACAAAATTTGTCGAAATCATTGAATCAAAAAGTTTGAATACGAGAAGGACAATCAGGAAAGCTTAGCGACTAGAAAAGTTGCTAAGCTTTCTTTTTTTAATACATCAATGAGAATGTCGACATTGCGTTTATTTTTCACGGTTGGTGAGCAAAGATAAGAAAATGTCCGCATAAAATGCTGTCCTTCAAGTGGCAAAATGGTCATATCGCCATTTTTTAATTCACGTTCAATCACACAGGCAGACAGCAGGGAAAGTCCAAGTCCTTGGATAACGCTCTCCTTGACCCCTTGATTACTGCTAATAGTCAAAAGGGAATGAATCTGTAGACCATTTGCTCTGAATAAATGATCTAAATAATAGCGTGTTCCAGACCCTTCTTCACGTGCAACCCAACTTTGCTGTTGAAGTTTGTCAGCAGTAATAGGTTGTTCCCTTGTGAGAGGATGATTGCTGGCACTGACAATAAATAGCTCATCCTTCATAAATGGTTTAATCAATAGTTCATTATCATGAGCCTGCCCTTCTATGAGACCAATATCAACTTGCAATAATTTTGTATATTGAATGATTTCTTTTGTATTGCCAATAATAACTTGAAGCTCAAGCTGCGGGAACTGCTGCTGCAAGCCTGCTATGATGGGAGGCAATATATATTCTCCAATCGTAAAACTCGCCCCTATTACTAGTGTACCTTGGACCTCTTGATGGTAGGCTGCTATGTCTTCTCTCGCTGCTTCCGCAATAGCCATGATTTGTTTAGCTCTTTTATAAAGAATTTCACCAGTTGGTGTAATTTGTACAGACTTAGGTGAACGAATAAATAAGGTTGTCTGTAATTCCTGCTCTAGATTTTTAATGTGTAGACTAACACTTGGTTGAGAAATATGAAGTAATTCAGAGGTTTTCGTAAAGTTATTCACCTCAACTAGTGTGACGAAAGTTTTTAAAGCGTCGAATTGCATAGCTCCACCTCTATTATTAGAAATATTAATAATAACGATTATATATATGTATTTTACTAATAGTGTGCTTTTTAATAAAGTAATAATCAACAAGGGAGAAAGAAGTGAACAACATGGTTATAAGACAGAATAAAGAAAAATCCACCCTTACTCCAAATTTCTTGAAGGGAATATTGTTAACGCTCCTTATTGCTTTAGTAGCGAAATATATTGCTACATTCCCTTTCTTCTCTATTTTGGGACAGTTGGTTATTGCCATTATAGTAGGAATGGCTTGGCGAGCAGCATTTAAAGTACAGGATACCTGGCAAGTGGGGATTGCATTCTCTAGCAAAAAACTCTTAAGGTTGGGAATCATATTATTGGGCATGCGCTTAAATTTAGCGGATATCTATCATGCAGGTGCGAGCGTTTTCTTGATTGCAGTTATTAATTTGTTGTTTGCGTTAATGGTTGTCTACGGATTAACAAAAATGCTCAAAGTTGATCAGAAGCTAGGAATATTAACTGCCTGTGGGACAGCAATTTGTGGAGCAGCTGCTGTAGTGGCAATCGCACCACAAATTAAAGCAAATCAAAAGGAAACGGCAGTAGGGGCAGCAATTGTGGCCCTATTAGGAACTGTATTTACACTTATTTATACAGTACTCTACTCTATTCTTGACTTAACACCAACGGAGTATGGAATTTTCGCAGGTGGTACATTACATGAAATCGCCCACGTTATTGCAGCAGCTTCAGCTGGCGGGAATGAAGCAATTGATATAGCTGTCATTGTGAAATTAACACGTGTTGCACTGCTAGTACCAGTAGCCATTATTATTGGTATTTTCTATCGAAAAATGGATAAAAGCGAAGAGAAAAAGGGATTTACATTGTCTATTATTCCATGGTTTATTTTAGGGTTTTTAGCGATGAGCGCTATCAATTCATTAGGGATAATACCAGCGAATGTGGCGCAAGCATTTGTAAATATTGCTTATATTTTAATTGCTATGGCGATGGCTGGTCTTGGATTAAATGTCGAGATTAAAACATTTAAGGAGCTTGGTGTAAAGGCATTTATCGCTGGTTTAGTTGGTTCTGTCTGTCTATCCATACTGGGCTATATACTAGTCATATTTTTGACTTGATACGGGTCTGGACAGTGTCTAATTAAATAGAAAAAAGACCCTGCATGGTAGATCAGCGTGCAGGGCTTTTTAGATAGAATCAGAAGATAAGTATTTTAGTTGTTGTTTATGAACGTAAAGCTTCAATAGAAGTTGCTAATTCTGCAACTACGATTTTGCTACCGATAATTGGGCTATCAGCTTTATCTCCCTCAGAACCCGAATTTGGACGATGATGGGCTGCAGCAAATGCATCGCTATTACGCCATGCTTGGAAATGCTCCTTAGATTCCCAATACATATTTACACTCATTTCATCATAAGTAGGATCATCGGTTGAAATTAATACCTCTACTTTATGGAAGCCTTCAAATTGTTGAAGTGGTCCCGGCTTTGTGAAGTTTGGTGCCATTCTTGCAGCAAAGCCTGGCTTTACTTGAATACGATTAGTCACAATAATCATGCTATTACCCCCCTTATTTTATTTTTGTAGGTCTATGAATGAATTATCAATGATTATCATTCGCAATCAATGATAATTGGCGTAGGAAGACATTGTCAATAGATGCCCCCTAGATATTCTCTTACGGGGGTTATGAGCAGGGGAAGGCTGACATTTAACTGACATAATCCGATGCTATAATAAAGCCAAAAGCGAGCTAGTAGCGAGGTGAATGACGATGGTAAACATACTAGTAGTAGAGGATGAATATGCAATAAGTCAGGTTTTAAAGGTATATTTACAAAAAGTAGGGTATGAGGTGTCACAATGTTTTAATGGTGGGGAAGCCTTGGATATGTTTCTTAAGACAAAGCCAGACTTAGTGTTGTTAGATATTATGTTACCAGAAAAAAATGGTTGGGCTATTTTACAGGAGATTAGGGAGTTAAGTACGTGTCCTATTATTATGCTGACAGCATTAGGAGAGGTTAATTACCGCTTAGAAGGATTTAATCATGGAGCAGACGATTATATTGCCAAGCCCTTTATAGCGGATGAGGTTGTTGCAAGAGTAAAGGCTGTTTTAAGACGTGCCGAAGGAAGCCTAGATTCATCCACAATAAAACGTTATGGATCGCTCCAAATTGATAGGAAAGCACATAGAGTATTTCTGGGAGGCGAAGAAATTATATTAACGCCAAGAGATTTATCGGTGCTTATGTTTTTAGTTGATCATCCTAATCAAACATTTACCCGTGAGCAGCTAATAGATCAAATTTGGGGTTGGGAGTATGAAGGTAGTGATCGTGCGGTAGATTTAGCAATAAAAAGGCTACGAAGGGCTTTAAAAGATTGGGATGTGACAGAAGGAGAAATAAAAACGCTACGTGGATTGGGGTATCAGTTAAGTGTTCAAAAAAAATAAGCGTATATCCTTACTTCATTATTGGACAAGCCGTTATTTACTTACACTTTTTATAGGATTGGCTATCATTTTTCTCATCTCGGCAGCGTGGATTCGCCATACAACATTTGAAAATCGATTAGAATTAATGGAATTTTTAGCAGACGAGACGGTCTATCGTTTAACGGATACAACAAACCCAAATAATGGTCCAATTAATGGTATACCAGGTTTTATTGGGGATCGAGAGCGTTTTAATATGAGAGAAATAGATCCTATTTTATATGTCGTTGATACAGAAGGCAATATCCTTACAAGTAACCGACCCGTACCACCTGGTAGTGCTAAAAATGTAGCGGGCTTGTTGGACGATGAAGAAGGTACGAAGGAAATAACAGGGGGGCTAGAGCCTGAATATGTGGTGAAAAGAAAGATAGAAGGTAATAATCAGTTATTGGGCTGGGTACTTGTGAAGGAGAAGAAGGACAATCTAACAAGAGTTAACCAAGCATATGGTCAGCTTGCTTTATTAATTGGAGCATTAGCCTTATTGGGTTGGATTGCTATTTACTTCTTATCAAAACGTTTAGCTCGTCCAATTAAACAAGTAGCAGAGGCAGCCAAGCATATACAGGAAGGTAATTATACTGTTGATTTGCCTCAAGATAGTAAGGAAAAAGAGGTCTATGAGCTTGTTACATCTTTTGAAAATATGGCAAACAAATTAGAGCAGCTAGAGAAAACTCGAACGGAGTTATTAGCGGGCGTTACCCATGAATTGAAAACACCTGTTACCTCCATAAGTGGCTTACTACAAGCTGTAAAAGATGGTGTTGTAACAGGATTGGATGCCATGGATTTTATTGAAATGGCTATGGTTGAAACAACAAAAATGAAAACAATGGTCGGTGACTTACTTGCCTTTAACCATTTTGCTGTGGACGCAATTCCAGTTAAAATTCAGTCCGTGGATGTTAATCAGCTGTTGCGAGATGCCGTGGCGCAATGGGAAGTTTTACAGGATGAAGACAGTGTAAAAGTAAATTTACATTTGATTGAACAAGCAGTGTATGTACAGGTAGACATTGTCCGTATTCAACAAATCATGACAAACCTATTAACTAATGCTAAGCAGGCAATGGATAAAGGAACGATCACGCTCATACTAAAGGAGCGAGGGGATAAACTATCGATTATTGTGAAGGATACAGGTCACGGAATTCCTCTAGAGGATCAGGCTTTTATTTTTGAGCGTTTTTATAGAGGAGAGAATAAAAAATATACTATTCGTGGTTTGGGTTTAGGGTTACCTCTTAGTAAAATGATGGCACAATCCAGTGGAGGTGACTTGATATTAATTGAAAGTAATGCCTCAGGAACGTCCTTTGAGTTAGTGCTACAAAGAGCTACTTCGCTATAAAAGCGGAGTAGTTTTTTATTGTAAAAATAGTTGAAGAAAGTGTAAAGCTGACATCTGTCTGACACAAATGCTCTTTATAGTAAAAAGTGTAGACGACAAACAGAGAAGACGTAGTTTGGGATCGTCATACCGCCATATTTCAATGGTCAATGAAATTAAGTAGGGAGAGTGAGTGTGAAATGCCTAGAGTAACTTCATTTAATCCAAATGGGCGTAAGGAAATTAAACAAGCCATTTCCTATCCGGATTATACATTGTTAAAAACGAAGCTTCAGCATGTTATGCAGTTAGACAAGCATGCAGGTATGGACGGAAAATATTTAATTCGTAGTACGTATTTCGATAATTTCGCGAATAAAGTGCTGAATGAGAAGAAGGAGGGTTATATCAATCGAGATAAATATCGGGTACGCATATATGGAAGATCTAGTACCGTTATTAATTTGGAAAGAAAGAGTAAACGAAATAATTTAACGTTTAAAACTAAATGTGCAATATCTCAAACAGAATATGAAAAAATACGGGTTGGAGATTTATCATGGATGGAAAAAGACAATCGAGGATTAATTCAAGACTTATATCAAGAGATGTATTATAGCCAATTAAAACCTACAACGGTGGTGGATTATGAACGAGAGGCCTATATCTATCCATACGGTAATGTGCGAGTTACTTTTGATAGTAAGGTGCAATCAAGTCTGCGTAATACAGATATGTTTAATCAAAACTTGCCTATGGTAGATGTACTCGAGTCGAATCTTGTCATTTTAGAGGTAAAATACGATGAATATTTACCGGATATCATTAAGTATTTGCTACAGTCTGTGGATACACATGCTGAGGCCTATTCAAAATATCAACTTAGTCGGATGTATGGCTAATACAAAGGAGAATAAACATGGATACAATTAAATTTAGTGATATATTTAAATCCAACTTTTTAGAAAAAACAACTTCTTTTTCATTAATCGATTCCATTATTGGTTTAGTAGTAGCGTTTTTTATCGGACTTTTCATTTACGCTGTATATAAGAAAACCTTTAATGGTGTCATTTACTCCCATTCGTTTAATATATCATTGTTAATTATGACGATGGCAACAGCACTTGTCATAATGGGAATCAGCTCAAATGTTCTGTTATCACTTGGGATGGTTGGTGCTTTATCCATTGTACGATTCCGTACACCTATTAAGGATCCAATGGATTTAGTTTATATTTTCTGGGCAATTGTTTCAGGTATTTTATGTGGTGCAGGTTTTATCCCATTAGTCATTATAGGTGCTGTATTAATTGGGCTTGTACTACTAGTATTCGTTAACAAAATTACAGTAGAAAACCCTTATTTATTGATTGTTAAGTATGAAGAAGAGCGAGCAAATGCTAAGGTGGAGAGAATTATTGCCACACAAACAAAAAAATTCGCCCTTAAGTCAAAATCAATAATGCAAAATGAAGAAATTGAAACAACATATGAAATTCGTGTCAAACAAAATGATGCTCAATTGATGGATGAACTGACAAAAGTGACTGGTGTAAAATCTGCCATCATGCTTAGCTACGATGGAAATTTCACAGCGTAATGACCTCATTAATACAAAGGATTACAAAGGAGGTGCAAGCTATGATTAAAACACGAATAGTCTACCTGTTCATGGCAATATTACTCCTTCTCTTTGTCGTTATATATGCTGTTCTTCCAAATGTAGGAATTAAATCGAAAAATTCTGAGTTTTCCTATGAGAATCTAGTATTTAATAACAATAAAGTAACGACAGTTGATATCGAGATAAATGAGGAAGAGTGGGATGACATGCTCGAAAATGCAGCTGCTGAGGAGTTAAAACAGGCGGATATTACAGTAAACGGCAAAAAAATTGAGAATGTTGCTATTCGAACAAAAGGAAATTTATCATTACGATCGGTTGTCAACAGTGACTCTGATCGTTATAGTTTAAAAATTGATTTTGATTATTATGATGATACTCAAAGTTTATATGGACTGAAAAAATTAAATTTAAATAATAATTATAGTGACGCTACACTGATGAGAGAATATATATCTTATGAATTGATGGAGCAAATGGGTATACCAACGCCAGCACATTCTTATATGTATGTTACAGTAAATGGTAAGGATCGAGGTTTGTTTTTAGGAGTAGAAGCAGTGGATGAGACATTCTTAGCTAAAAATTATGGCTCTAATGATGGCTTTTTATTTAAGCCAGATGGGGTAGGCAGTGATCTGAAATATATAAGTGATAATATAGCAGACTATACGGGCATTGGATTGAAAACTAATGAAGGCAATATAGATCAGTCAAAGTTTGTTGAAATGCTAGATGCTATAAATAATAACGGGGACATAGAAAAATATATTGATGTCGATGAAATGTTACGCTATTTTGCCGTCAATACGGCGCTTGTAAATTTAGATAGTTATCAAGGAAATATGAAACATAACTACTATTTGTACGAACAGAATGGAGTTTTTTCTATGATTCCTTGGGATTATAATATGTCCTTTGGTGGCTTTGGTGTTGGAGGAGACAGAGGAAATAGTCAAAATACAACCGACGATTCTACTACGATGCAAAGACCGTTAGAGCAAAACAATGAATCACTTGATCAGGATTTTAATGGAAATAAGCAACGGCAGGGCGGTGGCTTTAACATGGGAATGGGGATGTCGAGCAACTTATTAACCGAGAGTGCTATAAATTTTAGTGTAACGACCCCCGTTTCTGGCACAACGTTAGAGGAGCGACCACTGTTGAATGCCTTGCTTGCACAAGAGGAATATCGTAATAAATATGAAAGTTATTTAGAAGAGTTTGCCACAACATATTTAACTGAAGACTATGTTCAATCGATTACTAAAAAGTTAGCAGTTTTATTAACTACTTATGTTGAAGCAGATCCAACTAAATTTTCTACCACAGAGCAGTTTTTAGAAGCGGTTGAAGGTGAAAATAGCTTACCTGAATTTGCTAAACAGCGCTCTCAATCTATTTTAAAGCAACTGTCGGGTGAACTTGTCGTAGAAGCCTCTACAGCCTCTCAGAATAGGGGGATACGCACTCCAAATGAAAATGGTGAAATAAATTCTATGCCAGGTGATTTTGATGCGAGTCAGCTCCCAGAGGATTTTGATCCATCACAGGGCCCACCGTTTAACAAGGAGGGCAATGGTCCAAGAGAAGGACAGAATGGGGAACAAATGCAACGTCCGGATGAAAATGGAAATCTGATAGGTATGCCTATGCCGAATGCGGCTATTGAAACATCCTATCGAGCACCTGTTATCGATAAACAAACAGTATTTACAGCAGTTGCTTGCCTAGTGATTCTTCTCCTAGCACTCCTCTTTGTTGTTCGATTCAAGCGTAGGGGTCAGTAAAAAAGTAACCATATCCAAAACTTTTGGGTATGGTTTTTGCTTTTTATCGTGCTAAAATAAAGCATTCTTTTCAGAGGAGTCTTTCATATGAATGAACAGCAGTTTGATAAACTTTTGCATATTAACACGGTTGGAGAACAATATGGTTTTCCTAAGCTTGCACACTACCATCGTTATGAGCCTACACCCTACAAAGGATTGGAACAATTATTTGCAGCATATGAGATGCCTGATCATCCTGTATTTATTGATATGGGGTGTGGAAAAGGGCGTGTTCCTATTTATGTGTACCATAAATTTCATATTCCAACCATTGGGGTAGAAATGGATGCAGGGTTTTATGCAGAAGCTGAAGATAATAAACGTAATTATCTCCAAAAGGTACGAGCACATGCACCTATTACATTTATTCATACGATAGCTGAGGCTTATGAAATAAAGCCACGCGATAATGTATTTTTCTTTTTTAATCCTTTTTCGATTCATATTTTTCGCACAGTCATTCATAATATTTGGAAATCCTATGAGCAGCAAATGCGAGATATTCATATAATTTTATATTATCCACCATATGATTATTTACAGTTTTTACATCAGGGAACGCCATTTGAATTACTTCATGAAGTCAATTTAGAAAATGAAACAAATATTAATGAACGTCTTTGTGTATTCGTATTAAAAAAAGCTTAGAGCCTTGGAGAAACCCGTTCTAAGCTTTTTACTATTTTCAAATATTACACAGTTTTAAGTGACGTGAATGAGAGTTTCATGATTATTCGCGCGATTATTTTCAGGGAAATAATCGTAGTAGTAATAGGAGACATTATAATTAGCTAAACTTTATTGTGAAAAAGTGATTCTATCTAAGAGTTTAGCACTAGATTAAAAACCTAATTAAAAGATAATTCACAAATAACTAATTATACTGAAAAATCACTCTAGACTAAATATAAAGAATGTTTTACAATGTAAAAGGCTTATATGAATAATATTTTTCATTTGTTTAAGGTAGTTATAAATAATTATTTTTGCTATTGAGCAAATGAATGTAATTGTTTATAATTATCTGAAATATCTAATATTTGAGAAACTTTCAGGGGGAATTTAATTATGAAAGAGAGCAAAAAGCTTAAGAAGTTCGGTTCACTTTTAGTAGCATCTTCATTACTTGCTGGTGTTCTTGCGGGTTGCGGTAACGGAGACGATTCAAGTTCTGGTGGAGGTTCTTCATCAGGTGGAGGTTCATCTGACGGCGATACAATTAAAATCGGAGCAAACTTAGAACTTTCAGGGAATGTAGCATCTTATGGTTCTTCAATTGGTCTAGGCGCAGAACTTGCTGTAAAAGAAATTAATGATGCTGGCGGTATTGATGGTAAGAAAATTGAACTGATTAAAGTAGATAATAAATCTGAAAACTCTGAGGCAACTGCGGCCGCTATTAAACTAGCAACACAAGATAAAGTAGTAGCAATGCTTGCACCTGCAACATCGGGGAATACAGTAGCAACGGTTCAAATTGCTAATGATAATAAAATTCCGATTGTTACTGGTTCAGGTACGGCTCCAAATATTACAGTGAACGAAGATGGTAGTGTTAATGAATATGCATTCCGTACTTGCTTTATTGACCCATTCCAAGGGATTGTGGCAGCTAACTTCGCTTCTGGTGAGCTAGATGCGAAAAACGTAGCTATCTTCGCAGATAACGCATCAGATTATGCAAAAGGTTTAGCAAAATCCTTTAAAGAAACGATTACTAAGAGTGGCGGAAAAGTTGTAAAAGAAGAAGCATATGTAGCGAAGGATACAGACTTCCGTACACAATTAACAAATATTAAAGCTGCAAATCCAGACTTTATCTTCATCCCTGGATATTATGAAGAAGTTGGATTAATCGTAAAACAAGCACGTGAGATGGGTATTGATGTACCTCTAATGGGTGCTGATGGTTGGGATTCTCCAACTTTAATAGAACTAGCTGGCGCTGATGCATTGAATAACACATACATCACAAACCACTATTCTGCTGAAGACCCAGATCAAAAAATTCAAGATTTCGTAAAGGCATTTAAAGCTGCAAATGGAGACAAAGCGCCTGACGCATTCAACGCACTTGGATATGACTCAATTTACTACATTGCGGATGCGATTAAACGTGCAGGTTCTACGGATGGGGAAGCAATTAAAAATGAATTAGCTGCAACAAAAGATCTTTCTTTAGTAACAGGTACATTCTCAGTTGACGAAAATCATAACCCAATTAAAACAGCAACAGTTCTTGAATTTAAAGACGGTAAACAAGTGTTCAACTCTAAAGTTAATCCTTAATGTTTTGTAAGCAAGGGGAGGCGGGTAAACACGCCTTCCCTTTTTTATGTTTTAGATAACTAGAATGGTAGAGTAAATCATAACTTTTTAGTAAAGATGTATGTACTGATTTTTCAATTTTCAGACAATTTAAAGGAGTGAATACGCATGGAATGGATACAGCAGCTTGTGAATGGTATTTCACTTGGAAGTATCTACGCGTTAATAGCGTTAGGGTATACGATGGTATACGGGATTATTAAGCTGATTAACTTTGCTCATGGTGATGTCTTCATGATCGGGTCATTTATTGGCTTTTACGCAATTGCTAAATGGGAGCTTGGCTTCTTCCCGGCATTATTATTGGCCATGGCCATTTGTGCAATTTTTGGTGTTTTAATTGAACGTATTGCCTATAAACGTCTACGAAATGCAACACGTATCGCAGCGCTAATTACAGCGATTGGTGTGTCGTTGTTAATTGAGTATACAACGATTTTCTTCAGAGGTGCTCAACCGGCAGCCTATCCTGAAGTTTTTAAGAATAAATCATTTGATATTTTCGGGGTACAAATTAGCAGTACATCCATCTTAATTTTATCAGTCGCAATTGTACTGATGATTCTTTTACAATTCATCGTACATAAAACAAAAATTGGGAAAGCCATGCGTGCCGTTTCCCATGATGCGGATGCAGCTCGTTTAATGGGCATTAACGTTGATAATACAATCTCTGCAACATTTGCTATTGGTTCTGCTTTAGCTGGTGCAGCAGGTGTTATCTTCGGTGTTTATTATACAAAAATTGACCCGTTAATGGGGGTAATACCAGGAGTTAAGGCATTTATCGCAGCTGTTCTTGGTGGAATTGGTATCATTCCTGGAGCTATGGTCGGTGGTATGTTACTAGGTGTTGTAGAGTCATTAGTAAGTGCTTTAGGCTTCTCGTTATGGCGTGATGCTGCAGCATTCGTTATTTTAATTTTAATCTTAATCTTCAGACCATCGGGTATCTTTGGTAAAAACGCCCGTGAGAAAGTGTAGGTGAGCGGTTTTATGAAAAAGTCTAAAGTTTTCTGGGGCTATGCCGTAATAGCGCTAGTCATCTATGCCGTTGTACAATTGTTAATTACGACTGAAGTAATTGATATGTACTATAAAAATATGTTGATTACTATGTGTATTAACATCATGTTGGCTGTCAGCTTGCATATTGTTATTGGGGTTACTGGACAATTCTCGATTGGGCATGCTGGGTTCCTTGCTGTGGGAGCATATGTATCTGCTATCATAACAACAAAGTTAATGTTGCCATTCCCACTGGCTATCTTATTAGGGGCAGTTGCAGCAGCCATTGCAGGTCTTATTGTAGGTATTCCAACTCTTCGCTTAAAAGGTGATTATTTAGCGATTGCCACACTAGGTTTTGCAGAGATTATTCGTATTATCTTCTTAAATACGGATTATGTTGGTGGTGCAGCAGGGATGCAGGTTAAATATTTATCTAACTGGACGTATGCATTCTTTGGTGTAGTGTTAACCATCCTAGTTATCTCAAACTTTACAAATTCTCGACATGGTCGTGCATGTATTTCCATTCGTGAAGACGAGATTGCAGCAGATGCTATGGGTATTAATACAACTTATTATAAGGTTGTTGCATTTGCGATTGGCTCTTTCTTTGCCGGTCTAGCTGGAGCTATCTTCGCCCATAACTTTTATATTATTCAGCCGACGACTTTCGGCTTCTTAAAGTCTTTTGATATTTTAATTTATGTTGTACTGGGTGGGTTAGGTAGTCTTTCAGGATCAGTGATTGCTGCGATTTTCCTAACAGTAGTATCTACGTATCTAGCAAACTTCCCAGAGACTCGTATGATCATTTATAGTTTAGTTTTAATTATCGTAATGCTTTATCGTCCAACAGGCTTAATGGGAACAAAAGAAATTACTGATTTATTTAAGTTTGGTAAAAAAGGAGGTACGAAATAATGACTGGAAACCTTCTTATCAATGTTGAAAACATGGGTATTCAATTCGGTGGTTTAAAGGCGGTACAGGGAGTTAACATGTACCTTAATCAAGGCGAATTGGTAGGGCTTATTGGACCTAACGGTGCAGGGAAAACAACTAGCTTTAATATGTTGACGGGAGTCTATACACCGACAGAAGGCACTATTACTTTTGATGGTAAGAAATTAAATGGACTTGCACCATTCCAAGTTACACAAAAGGGGATTAGTCGTACATTCCAAAATATTCGTCTCTTTAAAGAGCTATCTGTTTTAGACAATGTTAAGGTAGCCAACCATTCGCTTGCTAAGCATTCAATGTGGTCTTCAATTTTTCGTTTGCCCAACCACTTCAAAGGTGAGGCAGAAATGGAGCTTCAATCCATAGAGTTCTTAAAAATCTTTGGCTTAGACGTCTATAAAGATGAACTAGCAAAAAATTTACCATACGGGATGCAGCGTCGTTTAGAAATTGCTCGTGCATTGGCAGCAAAGCCAAAGCTCCTTTTATTAGATGAGCCAGCAGCAGGTATGAACCCACAGGAAACACATGATTTAATGGAGTTAATTGCTTTTATTCGTAAAGAGTTTGGCTTAACAATTTTGCTTATTGAGCATGATATGAGCCTAGTTATGGGTATTTGTGAACGCATATATGTACTCGATCATGGACAATTAATCGCTGATGGGACACCAGAAGAAATTCGCAACAATCCAAAGGTAATTGAAGCGTACCTTGGCGAGGAGGTTATCGGCTAATGCTAAAAGTACAAAATATAGATGTTTTTTATGGCAACATTCAAGCATTAAAGGGCCTCTCTTTAGAAGTAAACGAGGGTGAAATTGTAACGTTAATCGGTGCAAATGGTGCTGGAAAAAGTACGTTGTTAAAGACATTGTCAGGTTTATTGAAGCCCAAAGGTGGCATTATTGAATATGAAGGCTTTTCTATTGCCGGGAAAGCTGCTCAAACCATTGTGAAGTCGGGGATTTCTCACGTTCCTGAAGGTCGTCGTGTTTTTGCCAATATGTCAGTGGAGGAAAATTTAGAGCTTGGAGCATATCTAAGAAATGATAAAGCAGGTATTAAAAAAGATATGGATCATGTTTTCGAGTTATTTCCACGGCTATTAGAGCGCCGCAAGCAGCAATCAGGTACATTGTCGGGTGGGGAACAGCAAATGCTCGCAATGGGGCGTGCTTTAATGGCGAAGCCAAAGCTACTATTAATGGATGAACCTTCCATGGGACTTGCACCATTGATGGTTAAAAACATCTTTAATATTATTGAGCAAGTCAATAAAGAGGGTACAACTGTACTCCTTGTAGAGCAAAATGCGAATATGGCCTTATCTGTCGCTAACCGTGCCTATGTACTTGAAACGGGACGTATTGTTTTATCTGGTTCGGCAAAAGAGCTTCAGGAGAGCGAGCAAGTAAAAGCGGCTTATTTAGGTGGCTTATAAAATTAGAAGGGTGTCTCAGAAATGAGATGCCCTTTTGGTTTTCCTTGTTATTAAATAATCAAAAGTAGCATGTTTACTTTATTTTTTGGTAAGGTGGAAAAAAGGAGAGATGCTTTTTGAAGTATTCAGCACAATATTTTATTAAACAATTAAATTTAGCCGAACATCCAGAAGGAGGTTATTATGTATCATCATTTCGTGCTTCAGATAATATAGCAGTGAGAGATGTTCAGAGACCAATTTATACTAGTATTTATTTCTTATTACGATCGCAAGATATATCACACTTACATCGATTGCAATCAGACGAACTATGGTATTATCACGCAGGAGGCCCACTAACAGTACATATGATCTTTCCAGATGGTACATATGAGGCGAAGAAGCTAGGCTTGAACGTAGGAGCTGGAGAAGTACCACAAATTGCAGTGCCGAAAAATACAATTTTTGGCTCATCAGTTGAGGAATCTGATACGTTTAGTTTAGTTGGATGTATGGTAGCACCTGGTTTTGATTTTGAGGATTTTGAATTATTTACACAAGAGGAGCTTTTAGCGGATTATCCTCAGCATGAGGAAGTTATTCGTAAAATGGCATACAAAAAAATCATGTAGAAAAATAGCCGTCTCATTGCTTATGAGACGGCATCTTTTTTTACCATAATATCTCTTCAGGATAATTGAGCTGAATTTGAATATCATGTAACGCTTTTTTAGTCGCAATCGCTGCTTCCATTAGATGGGCTTTTAAAGCAACATATTCATGGTCCTCTACCAGCAAGCGTACAGCAAATGCAGCTAAATGTGCTTTACGTTCCTCTTTACTTAATTGGATATATTCTAGATTCAGAACATCCACATACTGTGTAGCAAAGCGAAAGGTTAACGGATTTTTAGTATGAAGCATTCTTAAAAAAACCATATAATCTTCCTCATTAACTTCTTGTTCTAAACAATTAGCAATAGCTGCTTGAAACTTGCGGATAATAGCCATCTCATTATTCCACATAGCCGCTTTGTTTAATTTTTGGTGTAAATCAATAAAATCATTTAATGCAATGGTACAAAAGATTATTTCTGGCCAAAGAATTTCTGTGGCAAAATAAACATTTTTATTTGGGAAGATCAGTTCATGTTGGGTAAGGACATTCTTATTAAGTCCATTACCGACAAACTCGAGGTGATGTTCACCGAGCATAGCATGTCTTAGTTTGTAGCAAACGCTTAAAATACGTAGTCGAGGACCCTGATAATCATAGTATTTGTTTTCGTCCCCAGTTACCTTATAAATAGCGTTGATTAATTCGTCTAAATCCCAATAATCGGCACTAATTCGTACCCCTGTGAGTTGCTCTGTACTTTGAATAGCTAACATAGTCCCCGTCCTCCCTTAAATATTTTATTTTGGTGTGTAGTTGAGTAGTCTGAAAAGCTCTGCTCGTTCCTTATCTGTCAAATCACGCCATTGACCGACTTTTAAATTGCCAAGCTTGATATTCATAATACGAATACGCTGTAGACGTTTAACAGAATAACCGAGTGCAGAACACATTCGGCGAATTTGACGATTTAAGCCTTGCTCTAAAATAATTTTAAAAACTTTGTCCGAAATCTTTTCAACTTGGCAAGGTAATGTAGTGGTATCTAAAATATCGACACCCGCTCCCATTTTTTTGATAAATTGCTCTGTTATAGGCTTATCCACCTGAACAATATACTCTTTTTCATGATGGTTTTCAGCACGTAGAATTTTATTAACGATATCCCCATCATTGGTTAATAACAATAATCCCTCTGATTCCTTATCCAAACGTCCAATATGGAATATACGCAAAGGATGGTTGACAAAGTCAACGACATTGCCTTTTATATGGCGCTCTGTTGTACTTGTAATGCCGACAGGTTTATTGAGAGCAATATAGACAAGCTGTTGTTCCTTCTTTACCTCTTTTCCATCAACACAAACTATATCCCCATCCTCAACTTGACTACCAACTGTTGCGAGTTCTCCATTAATCGTTACTTTTCCATCAGCTATCCATTTATCAGCACCACGACGTGATATGATTCCTGTTTCACTTAAATATTTATTAATACGCATAATGTTCTCCTAAATTTTATATTATTGTTAAGTATACATTAACGCCATGGATACAGTGAATTCTAGAAGCTTTTCTAGCAAAAATAAATTAATTGGAAAAGTTTTTGAAAAAGTTGAAATTATTTTATGTTTCTGACAATATATTAGGTGAGAGGGTTTCTATAAAAATATTGTTATTCCGACATAAAATAACGATTTTTGTAGATAGTTCTCATTAATTTGTGTAAAGGGGAGAAGTAAAATGGTTTATGCATTTCCAAACACTGAAGGATCGGTAGTTCAATTCAAAGAGAAATATGATAATTATATTGGTGGCGAATGGACACCTCCAACGAAGGGTCAGTACTTTGATAACGTTACTCCTGTTACTGGACAAGTTTTTACACAAGTAGCACGTTCCACAGCTGAGGATATTGAACTTGCTCTAGATGCAGCACATGCTGCTAAAGATGCATGGGGCAAAACATCACCGACAGAACGCGCAAACATTTTACTTAAAATCGCGGACCGCATCGAACAAAATTTAGAAAAACTAGCCGTTGCCGAAACATGGGATAACGGGAAAGCGGTACGTGAAACATTAAATGCAGATATCCCTCTTGCAATTGATCATTTCCGTTATTTTGCTGGAGCATTACGTGCTCAAGAAGGCTCAGTGAGCCAAATTGATAACGATACAGTTGCTTATCACTTCCATGAGCCAATAGGGGTAGTTGGTCAAATCATTCCTTGGAACTTCCCGCTATTAATGGCAGTATGGAAGCTTGCGCCGGCACTTGCAGCTGGTAACTGTGTTGTATTAAAACCTGCAGAACAAACACCGGCATCTATTATGGTGCTTGTAGAATTAATAGAAGATTTATTACCGCCAGGTGTTATTAATATTGTGAATGGATTTGGCTTAGAAGCAGGGAAACCGCTTGCATCTAATCCACGTATAGGGAAGATTGCCTTTACGGGGGAGACGACAACTGGCCGTCTAATTATGCAATATGCTTCTCAAAACCTTATCCCAGTTACATTAGAGTTGGGTGGTAAATCACCAAATATCTTCTTTGAAGATATTATGGATAAAGATGATGCCTTTTTAGATAAAGCAGTTGAAGGCTTCGTATTATTTGCACTAAACCAAGGGGAAGTATGTACATGTCCTTCTCGAGCATTAATTCAGGAGTCTATTTACGATAAATTTATGGAACGTGTAATACAGCGAGTTGAAGCCATTAAAGTTGGCAATCCACTTGATCCAAATACGATGATGGGTGCTCAGGCTTCAAGCGAGCAAATGGAAAAAATCCTTTCTTATTTAGATATTGGTAAGCAAGAAGGAGCAGAATGTTTAATTGGTGGAGAGAAAAATAATGTAGGTGAAGGCTTCGAAAACGGCTACTACATCAAACCAACTGTCTTCAAAGGACATAATAAAATGCGTATTTTCCAAGAGGAAATTTTTGGCCCAGTTGTTGCAGTAACTACGTTTAAGACGAAAGAGGAAGCACTCGAAATTGCGAATGATACATTATATGGCTTAGGTTCAGGTGTTTGGACAAGAGATATTAATACAGCTTACCGTTTTGGTCGTGAAATTCAGGCAGGCCGTGTTTGGACAAACTGTTACCATGCTTATCCTGCACATGCTGCATTCGGTGGCTACAAAATGTCAGGTGTTGGTCGTGAAAACCATAAAATGATGCTTGCTCATTACCAACAAACGAAAAACTTATTAGTTAGCTACAGCGAAGATAAACTTGGTTTCTTCTAATTTGTAGGGAGGTGCATGAGCGTGGTTGAACGTGTATTAGCTACGACAGAAGCGCTGGCACTAATCGAACTTTTAAAAGAGAAACATGGACCTGTTATGTTTCATCAATCAGGGGGATGCTGTGATGGCTCCTCACCTATGTGCTATCCAGAGGGTGATTTACTTTTAGGTGATCAGGATGTTTGTCTTGGAGAAATTGGTGGTTCTCCTTTCTACATGCACAAAAATCAGTATGATTACTGGAAGCATACACAAATCATACTGGATGTGGTGGATGGAAGAGGTGGTATGTTCTCGCTTGAGGGCGTAGAAGGAAAACGTTTTCTAACAAGGTCAAGAGCCTTCACACCAGAAGAGTTACAGGAGCTAGGGTTAATTTAACAAATATGTTACAGCGGCAAAGAATTCTGCCGCTGTTTTTTATCTTGATTCAAAGATTAACGAGGCTAAATTGTTTAATTTTTATGGAAAAGAGTATGTAAATCAATATTATGTGATGAATTTCTTAATAATAAAAATAGTTTTAATCGATCCTTTAAGGTCATAGTAAATAATAGTTTCCTGGTGGTTTTTCCTATCATCGTCAATCCCCCTTTTTATAGTTACTAATATTTCCTATTAAAACAAATAAATTAAGTAACATACATTAAATTAAGTTTACTTTTTATGTTAATTGTTACAAAGCGTGTGAATCTTTCTCACAATATGTAACGTAAAATGAGTAAAGGAGTGTGCTAAATATGGATTACGTGATGATTGAAAATACATTTACCAATACAGTAGAGGAAGTATCCAAAGCTGCGGGCTGGACAGTGGACCGTAAAATTATATTAGCTATTGCTAGTACATTTGTTGCGTCAGGGAAAACGTTTGATACAGCGAAGTATAAAAGTGTATTGCAAGAGATGAAGAAGCAGTCGTCGTGGATGTCTCCTTTACGATCAACAGTTGGATACAGCATTGCTGCTAATTTAATGGAACAAGAAAATGTTGAAAAGGCCGTAAAGGATTTATTAACAAATGTGAGTATCTTAAGGGACGCGAAATTTAGAAGCGGCAATTTTAGCTATATCGGAGCACAATTTTTGACAGAGGATGAAAAGGATAAAAAAGCACATGCACAGGCAGCTAGATCTTTGTTCGATGCAATCCGTAAACACCATCCATTTTTAACATCTTATGAAGATATTCCTTATGCAGTATTGCTAAGTAGCTCCAATGATGATGGTGAGTTACGTGCAGAAACAATGAATCGCTACTATAAAGAACTACGAACCTATAATTTTAACGCTGGTAATGAGCTTCAATGGCTATCGCAAGTATTAACTTTTTTATCACCTCAATTTGATGGTCAACTAGTACCAAATGTTGTGATGCTAAGAGATACGCTCAAAAAGCAAAATATTAAGGTCAGGGCTATGCACTATCCTTTACTTGGTTTTTTGGCCATACTAAATCTTAATAAAACACAACTACAAGATATCATTGATCTTCATCATGAATTAAAGGATTTGAAATTATTAAAATGGCACCGCGAATTTGTCCTGTTTATGGCTGTACAAATTGCCATTTACGACATGGCGAAGGTGCAAAAATCTCTTTCCATGACCATTATGTCTTCCATTGAATTATTAATTCAAGCACAGCAAGCTGCGATGATGGCAGCGGTTAGTGCAGCCGCCATTGCTTCTAGTTCAAGTTCTTCGTGATAGAATAAGAAGGAACATATTATTTGGAGGTGCATTCAAGGATGAAGGAAACAAAACTGTGGATTAATGGTCAGTGGCAAGATACAGAGAAAAGCTATGAGTTAACATCTCCATATAGTGGTGAGGTTATTGCTCATATAGCAAAAGCATCGATTCAAGATGTAGAAAGAGCGATCGAAGGCGCACAGCAGGCATTCCAATTGTTTAAAAAAACAACAGCCTACGAGCGTGCCGAAATATTATATAAAGTCGTTGATATAATGCGGCAACGTAAAGATGAATTGGCCGAGATTTTAGCATTAGAGGCAGGAAAACCGATAACAGCTGGAATAGCAGAAATCGACCGCACCATTGCAACTTATCAATTTGCAGCAGAGGGCGCAAAACAGGCAAAGGGTGAAACTGTGCCGATGGATGCAGCACCTGGAGCAGGGGATCGTATAGGATGGACAAAGCGCGAACCGTTGGGCGTTATTTCTGCCATTACACCGTTTAATTTTCCATTCAATTTAGTTGCACATAAATTAGGTCCGGCTTTCGCAGTGGGTAATACGGTAGTGTTAAAGCCAGCAACGCAAACACCATTAAGTGCTATTGTCATGGCTGATATTTTTCGTGAAGCAGGATTACCGGACGGAGCGCTACAGATTGTGACAGGAAGTGGTGGTGAGCTTAGTGATACACTTGTTACACATCCTTATGTCAAAAAGGTAACATTTACAGGTAGTGGTAAAGTAGGTTTGAAAATTAAGGAAAAAATAGGCCTGCGTAAAATAACATTAGAGCTAGGTTCTAATGCAGCAGTAATTGTCGAACCATCGACGCCAATCGATAAAATTATTAGTCGCTGTGTGAGCGGGGCCTTTAATTTTGCTGGACAAGTATGTATTTCATTACAACGTATTTATGTCCATTCTTCTATAGTTGATGAGTTTACTAAAGCATTTGTTGCAGAAACTGAAAAACTTATAGTAGGAGATCCATTAGATAAAAATACCGATGTTAGTGCGATGATTAATCCGAATGAAGTTGTAAGAATTAGGGATTGGATCAAGGAAGCTCAGGAACAAGGTGCAGTGATTGCAACTGGCGGTGTGTTTACAGAAAGTTCTTTAACACCGACCGTTATGACGAATGTCACTGCTGATATGAAAATTGTTTGTCAGGAAACATTCGCACCAATCGTCTCAATTGTTTCATATGAAACATTAGACGACGCGATTCGACTTGTGAACGAGTCGGACCTTGGTTTAAATGCAGGTATTTACACGAATATATTATCCGACGCCCTTTATGCAGCAGACGAATTGCAAGCTGGTGCTGTCATTATTAATGATATTCCGACATTCAGGATAGATAACATGCCATATGGTGGAGTGAAAATGAGTGGTTATGGACGTGAAGGAATTAAGTGGGCAATTGAAGAAATGACAGATATGAAATTTATTTCGATGAAAAAGTCATTCTAGATTTGCATCAGCTCTTTTTCTGCGATACGATGACGACAGAACATACATGAAGGGAAGTTGCATGAATTATGCCAAACAACGCTGTACCTATGAGCCAATCACGTACGGTTCAATCGCGTCTCGTATTACCCCCAGACACTAATAATCACAATTCTATATTTGGCGGAAGAGTGTTAGCTTATATTGATGAAATCGCTGCTATTACAGCAATGAAACATGCTAAGGGACTTGTAGTTACGGCTTCTATCGATTCGGTTGATTTTTTATCAGCCGCACATGTAGGAGATATTCTTGAAATCGAGAGTATTGTTTCGTCTACAGGACGTTCTTCAATGGAGGTTTATGTTCGCGTTGTTTCTCGCAATATTGAGACTGGTGAGGAAAAATTAACGACAGAATCATTTGTTACGATGGTTGCGGTAGATGAGAAAGGGAAACCAGTACCGGTTCCTGCGATTTACCCTGAAACAGATGAGGAAAAGCGTTTATTTGAAACAGGGCCAGCAAGACGAGAGCACCGTAAACAAAAACGTGCATTGCCACACTAAGTACAAGGGGAGCTCCACTATTAAAATAGTGAGGCTCCCTTTGTTATTTTACATATTTAGTTCGTTGACGACATTAATGAGCGAGTCAGAAGATGAAGAAACAAGGGTAGCACCTTGTGATAATTCAGTAATTAAATTAGAGATGGCTGAAATATCTCTAGATGTATTGACATATTGCTGTTGAATCCCTGCAACAGCATCTGCAATATCATTAAATGACTTGGATAAATTCTCTTGTGTATTGACACTATGCTGAATTTTTTGATCAACGTTGATAACAGAACTAGCCATGGTTGTAATATTACTTTCTGTTTCTTTAATGAGGTGAGAAACATTCTGCACGGCATTTTTTGTTTCCTCAGCAAGCTTACGTACTTCCTCGGCTACTACTGCGAATCCTTTACCGTGTTCTCCAGCCCGAGCAGCCTCTATCGATGCATTTAACGCTAATAAATTTGTTTGATCAGCAATGCCTGTAACAAGTCCAACAATCTCAGATATTTTTTGAGAAGAGGTACGTAGCTGATTCATCGTTACCTCAAGACTGTTAACACTTTGCAATATAACTTGGATTAAATCATTTTGTTCTTTAAGCTGCTGTTGACCACGTCTTGATTTTTCTTGAGTATCTGCAACGAAGCTCAACCCTTGTTTGGTCGCGACAGCAATATCATCAGTTTGTGAGGAAATTACTAGTAGTGAAGCGGCTGTTTCCTCACTAATCGCATTAAGCTCCTCTGCAGTACTTTGAATGGTCGTAACAAGTGCATTTTTTGTTGCATCGGCAGCTGTACGAATACGTTCTTCTTCTTTTTCATAGGCCTCAATTACAAGTTGTTGCTCAAAATTAATGATTTTACAAAAAGCGTTTATGGCACGAATAGCATCCTTTTTTGAAAGATCTACTTCATTCACAAAATTTGTGAAGGTAGAAGTGAGTGATTGGAATGATGCAATATACCATTTTGATTGTAACCCAATACGCACATGAGCCTCAGCAATTGCTTTTCTTTCGGCAATATAGGCATCATCAATATGACTTTCAAAAATATCACTTAAATGTTTATGTAATGTAATTTTTAAACGATCAATATGCGAAGTTCTATTAATAATATCAAGTAAATCTTGGCTCAAACTAATGGCTGCATAAAATTGCTCCACCATTGCAGGGATTAAGTCCTTTGCTAAAGGTTGTAGTTGCTTAATAATCGCTAAATCCTCAATCGTTAAGTTTAAAAGTTGTAACTGTTTTTGGAGATTTGGATGATTCAATACATCTAGTTTTACATCGCTCTTAAAAATTTCTGGTGTTAATGAAATTGAGTAGCTAGAACTGCTTTTTTTTGAAAACCAACTCATTATTGTTTGCTCCATTCTTAATATCCATAATAAATTGAAAGTAAAAAGTACTTTTGAAATGTTTGTTTTGTAAATTTGATAAATAATTGGTACTAAATCTATTTTACTATTAATTGCTGAATATTTGGATAAAATTTTGGATATTTCTTTATTTTTTTACTTTATTATCAGACCGTTTTGTGGCAAAGTACATTTGAATTTAAATGAGGAAACCTGTAAAATACGAACTGTTTAAACAGCTACTAATTGTTCGTAAAAAAGAAATAGAGGAGGTATTGCATGGAGAAAAAACGTTTTAAATTTGTTATTCCAGTCATGGTTATTGTCGCAATTGGTTCCATTTACATGTTACGAAACTATTATGCTGAGGTACCAGATGTTGAGCAATTATTAATTGCTGTATGTGCAACTTTAGGGTCTGGGGTATTAGCATACTTCTTATTCCCGCAACAAGGGGAAAATAAAATTGATGATCGTGGGCCGTATTAACAATAGATAAATAGCACTGCTCGTTTTTTCCAAAAAAAACGAGCAGTTTTTTGTCCTTATGGTTTAAAAAGTTTAAACCAGCCTTTATGTTTAAAGATAGCAAGCATAAAGATAACGATAATAATCATGATGCCAAGTACAATAAAATAGCTATATTGACCGTGAAGTTCAGGCATATTATCGAAATTCATCCCATAGACGCCAGCAATAAAAGTTAGCGGTATAAAGATGGTCGACACAATCGTTAAAGTCATCATAATACCATTCATACGACTTGAACTCATGGCCATATAACTATCGCGCATATCTGCTGTAAGTTCTCGATTGGATTCAACCATTTCTGTTAATTTAAGTAAATGGTCGTAGATATCTCCAAAATAAGCTCGTTCTGATTTATTTAATGAAAATCGATAAGAATTAAGCACCCGATATAAAAGGTCACGCATTGGTAAAATGGTACGTCTTAAGTCAAGCAAATCGCTTCGAAATTCGAAGACAATCTTCATAGCATTTACATTGCTTTGGTATGTAAGCTCGCCTTCTAGTGCATTTAAATGATCTTCAATTTTATAAACAAGAGGGAAATAACTATCAACGATTTTATCAATAGTTTGATACGTTAGGTAAACAGTTCCACGTTCCCAATTCTTTGGCTGGTTTTCCAAAAGTTTTTGAACCCTCTCTATTTCGGGTACAGGGTTCTTATGGAATGTCACAATATATTTATTAGAGGCAAAGATATTTACCTCTTCCGCTCCTAATGTCTCTTCGTTTAATCGATGAATAACAAAAAAATGAAAATCATCGTAAAAATCGAGCTTTGGACGCTGTAAGCGCATTAAGCAATCTTCAATTGCTAGCGGGTGGAAATGAAAAAATGAATCCAGCAAAGATTCCTCCTCTGCAGTAGGACAGTTAAAATCAACCCAATACCATTCAAACTCTTGCTGATGTATAGTTTCCAAAGGGAAATCTTTTAGTAGTTGTTGTTTTTTTGTAATGCCAATGGTGCTTATCACAGCTTTCACCTCAAAGTTATTACTACAAAATATTTATTTAATGCTCCTCTTTAAAGCATACCCATCCACCAAACAAAGTAGTGGCAAAAAATCTACTAGGTTTTATAAAACCCGCTTTCTGTAACAATGTCACAATATCTTCTTCTCGCATAAAGGAAAGGGAGCGAATGGATTTTTCCATTTCTGCTACATCGGATACCGAAAGCTTTGTATGTTGTAACCAATAGGAACGCCATAAATCAAATTGAAGCTCTGTTTCGATCGAACCGGGTTCACCATATTTTGAGACAATGACAAAGGGGGCACCGGGTTTTAAATGTTTTGCTATTTCTTTCAATGTCGATAGCTTATCCTCATAATCCTGAATAAAATGAAGGACGAGTACTAGGCTGGCTGCATCATAATTTTCAGTAGATAACTGAGTATCTAGTATTGTTCCTTGATGGTATGACATCCTATTGGTTAGTGATTTTAAACGTTCTTTAGCTATTTTGAGCATGGATTCTGAGGGATCAATGCCAGTAAATGACCAAAAGGGTCTGCCTTCTGCAAGTTGTAAAATCTCGTTGCCGCTTCCTGAACCTACGATTAATATCTCAGCCTTTTCAGGCAATGTAGAATGATAAAAGGTTTGTATTAAACGAAGCATTGCATCATAGCTTGGTAAAGTACGACGAATACCTTTTTCATATTCATTTGCTAAAGTATTGTTAAATTCCATCATGCATCACTGCCTTCCAAAAAAATTTTTAAAAATCCAATTCAATGTGAAACTATTACGGGTATAGTTCCGTAAATAGAAGTACATAAAACATAAACAAAGGATAAGAAAGGGTTGATATATATGGAGAGTAAATGGTCTAAAGTAATCATACACGCTAGTGCATTTTTTGCGCCATGGTTAGTACCCATTATTTTCTTCTTAATTAGTTCTGATGAGGAAGTGAAAGCAATTTCCATTCAAGCATTGCTATTCCAAATCGTTATGGGAGTTTTAATTGCTATTTCTGTTGTTTTAAGCTTTGTCCTTATTGGATTACCGTTTTTACTTATTTTCGGCATTATGCTATTTGTTGTACCGATTATCGGTATCGTTAAAGCACTGTCTGATGAACCTTGGCGTTATCCAATAGTTGGACGTTGGGTATAAATTTTATAAACGCAAGTATATGCTAGTTGCATATGCTTGCGTTTTTTCTATGGCTAATAAGGGTACATTAAGTGTATGAGGAAATAGAAAACCGAACAGATATGATAAAAAAAGAGCTAGTTTCAAGAGCATAAAATAGCCAATTTCAGTACTTTTCATTTTCTATGGGCGAAATCATTGCAATTATTTTCAAGCGTTTTGTATAATATACTCAAAGAAAGTCAAAGATAGTCAAAGTCAGTGAAGCAAGCGAGGTGTATTCCTAAAATGCGTAATATATCAGACATCATAGAAGGTTACTTAAAGCAAGTACTTGAATTAGGTGGAGAAGGGCATATTGAAATTAAACGTAGTGAGATTGCTGATAAATTTCAATGTGTCCCATCACAAATAAATTATGTCATTAATACAAGATTTACTGCCGAGCGAGGTTACCTTGTTGAGAGCAAACGTGGTGGTGGTGGATACATTCGAATTTTACGTGTCCGCGCGAATTCACAGATTGATTTAATCGATGATGTTCTCAGGCAAATTGAAGGTGGAGCCTCACAAACGATGGCAGAGGATTTAATATATCGGCTTATCGATGAGCAGGTAATTTCAAAACGAGAAGCGAAATTAATGTTAGCAGCAATTGATCGCTCAACGATCGATTTACATCTCCCTCTAAGAGATACCATTCGATCAAAAATATTGCGAGCGATGCTGACAACAATCAAATATGAACAGCAAAAATAGTGAGGTGATGGGAATGATATGCGAACATTGTAAACAACGTAATGCAACAGTTACAGTAACACAAGTTCAAAATGGGCAAAAGGTGGAGCACCATTATTGTGACGTCTGCGCCTCACAGTTCCATCCATTTCATGCAGAATTTAAACAAGAGCCAGTTTCTATACAACAGTTATTATCAAACTGGTTTGGCTCACCAACGTGGCAAAAGGTTGGAGAAAAACAACAAGTACAACCACAACAGCAAACATGCCCACAATGTGGATTTTCGTATAAACAATTTTTAAAAGAAGGGAAATTTGGATGCCCAAGCTGTTATGACACATTTAGTGAGCATTTACCAAAGCTCTTTAATCGCATCCAGGCAGGACCCCAACACATCGGAAAAATGCCTGGCGCTCGCAGTAATGTGTATGTAATTAAAAAGCAAATTGAGGATATTCGTAAGCGTATGAAATCGGCTGTTGATGAAGAACAATTTGAAGAGGCGGCTAAGCTTCGAGATGAAGTCAAAGAGTTAGAGAAGCAGCTGCAATTTGAAGGTGGTGATGTGACATGATGATTGAATCATTTTTAGAGCGTGCGACGCCATCTTGGATGCATATCGAGGATGATTATTCAGATATTGTCATTAGTACACGTATTCGCCTTGCTCGAAATTTAGATGGTTATCGTTTTCCGCTGGCATTCTCAGAGAATGAAGCATTGCAAGTGGAGCAGGCAGTTACACATGCAGTAAGTGATAGCCCAACGCTTCAAAATGATTATGCTTATTTTGCTATAAAGGATTTAACACCTTTGCAGCGTCAAATTCTTGTCGAAAAGCACTTAATTAGTCCGCAATTAGCTAAAAAAGAACAAGTGGGCTCTATCCTACTTTCTGAAGATGAATCCGTTAGCATTATGGTGAATGAAGAAGATCATTTGCGCATTCAATGTATGACAGCAAGTTTTCAACTTCAAAGTGCTTATGAACAAGCAAATAAAATTGATCGTATTCTAGAGAAGGTATTACCTTACGCCTTCCGAGATACATTTGGCTATTTAACAAGTTGTCCGACGAATATTGGTACGGGTCTCCGAGCATCCGTCATGATGCATTTACCTGCCCTAACCTTAACGGGACAAATGAATCAAATTATTAATGCTATGACACGCTTAGGCATGACTGTAAGAGGTATATACGGAGAAGGCAGCGAAAATTTAGGCAATGTTTATCAAGTGTCTAACCAAATTACTCTTGGTAAGACAGAAGAGGACATTTTAGCAGATATCCAAAGTGTCGCTGAAAAGATTATTCAGAAAGAACGACATGCAAGAAGTAAATTGATGGAAAAAGCGGAGCTTGCTCTAGAAGATAGAGTATATCGAGCTTTAGGTACTCTAACTCATGCGAGAATTTTAACAAGTGAGGAAGCAGCTACCTGTCTATCTAATGTTCGTCTAGGTGTGGATTTAGAGTTGATTGCAGGTATTCATGCAACAACGTTAAATGAGTGTGTTGTCAGTATGCAACCAGGTTTTTTACAGCACTATGCAGGCGAGGCACTGCCCCCTGCTGAACGAGATCGTGTACGAGCAGAAATGCTACGTGAGGCGTTATCTCGAGAATATACGAATAAGCCTATAAATGGGGAAAAAGGAGAGGATTTATATGATGTTTAATCGTTTTACACAACGCGCGCAAAAAGTTTTACAGCTTGCTCAAGAAGAGGCTATTCGTTGGAAGCACGAATCTATTGGCACAGAGCATATTCTATTAGGGCTTATACGTGAAGGCGGCGGTATTGCTGCAAAAGCGTTAGAAGCTATTGATATTAGTCCTCAAAGAATTGAAGCTGGTATTGAAGAGTTAGTTGGTAAGGGTAAAGAAGACGTTGGCCCAATTGTTCATTATACGCCAAGAGCTAAGAAAGTAATTGAACTATCAGTTGACGAATCACGTAAATTAGGTCACTCATATATCGGCACAGAGCATTTGCTACTAGCCCTTATTCGTGAAGGAGAAGGGGTGGCAGCTCGTGTCCTAAATAACGCCGGTGTCGGTTTAAATAAAGCACGTCAACAAGTACTATTGCTACTAGGTAATAACGATAATGCACAATCTGGACAACAAGCAGCACAAGCTGCCAATACTCCAACATTAGATAGCCTAGCACGTGATTTAACACAAATTGCACGTGAAGGTACATTAGACCCTGTTATTGGTCGAAGTAAGGAAATTACACGTGTCATCGAGGTTTTATCACGTCGTACTAAAAATAACCCTGTATTGATTGGTGAGCCTGGTGTTGGTAAAACAGCTATTGCGGAGGGGCTAGCACAGCAAATTATAAATAACGAAGTGCCTGAAATCCTTCGTGACAAGCGAGTGATGACGCTCGATATGGGAACTGTCGTTGCTGGTACAAAATATCGTGGTGAATTTGAGGACCGTTTGAAAAAGGTAATGGATGAAATTCGCCAAGCTGGTAATATTATTTTATTTATCGATGAATTGCATACATTAATCGGTGCTGGTGGTGCAGAAGGTGCGATTGATGCATCCAATATTTTAAAACCATCTTTAGCACGAGGCGAGCTTCAATGTATTGGGGCAACTACGCTTGATGAATACCGTAAATATATTGAAAAGGATGCAGCATTAGAGCGTCGTTTCCAACCAATTCAAGTGGATGAACCAACAGTAGAAGAAGCGATTCAAATTATTCAAGGTTTACGTGATCGTTATGAAGCACATCACCGCGTAAAAATAACAGATGAAGCAATCGAAGCAGCTGCAAAAATGAGTGACAGATATATTTCTGACCGCTTCTTGCCAGATAAAGCGATTGACTTAATTGATGAGGCTGGTTCTAAAGTACGCTTACGTTCATTTGCAGTGCCACCAAACCTAAAGGCACTTGAAGATAAGCTTGAAAATGTTCGCTCGGAAAAAAATGCAGCCGTATCGGGCCAAGAGTTTGAAAAGGCAGCATCTCTAAGAGACACAGAGCAAAAGCTGAAAGATGAAATTGAAGCTACTCGGAAAAATTGGAAAGAAGAGCAAGGCAAAGCCGAATCAAAGGTGACTGTGGATGATGTTGCAGCAGTAGTATCGATGTGGACAGGAATCCCGGTAGCTAAAATTGCTTCCGAAGAATCATCGAAGTTGTTACAACTCGAAGAGGAATTACACAAACGTGTTGTTGGGCAAGGAGAAGCGGTAGAGGCCATTTCCCGTGCAATCCGCCGTGCAAGAGCAGGCTTAAAAGATCCAAAACGACCAATCGGTTCATTTATCTTCTTAGGACCTACAGGTGTTGGTAAAACAGAGCTTGCAAGAGCGCTTGCTGAAGTAATGTTTGGTGATGAAGATGCTATGATACGTGTCGATATGTCTGAATACATGGAGAAACATTCGACTTCACGCCTAGTAGGTTCACCTCCAGGCTATGTAGGCTTCGATGATGGTGGTCAACTGACTGAAAAAGTTCGTCGTAAACCTTATTCAGTAGTATTATTAGATGAAATTGAAAAAGCACACCCTGATGTGTTCAATATTCTTCTGCAAGTTCTTGAAGATGGTCGTTTAACAGACTCTAAGGGGCGTGTTGTAGACTTCCGCAATACAGTGGTTATTATGACATCTAACGTTGGTGCTGATGCTTTAAAATATCAAAAGAGCCTTGGTTTCAATGTAGGCGGTGCGGCATCTAAACATAAAGACATGAAGGGTACAATGCTAGAAGAATTGAAAAAAGCATTCCGCCCAGAGTTCTTAAACCGTATCGATGAAATGATTGTCTTCCACTCATTAGAAAAAGAGCATTTAAAAGAGATCATTGCAATGATGGGCAATGCATTAACGAAACGCTTAAAAGAGCAAGATATTTCGTTAGAGCTAACAGATGCAGCCCTTGAGAAAATTGCAGAGGAAGGCTATGACCCTCAATACGGTGCGCGTCCACTACGCCGTGCATTACAAAAACAAGTAGAGGATCGATTATCCGAAGAATTGCTTAAAGGTAACGTAGAAAAGGGTAATCAAGTAGTCATTGATTATGTAAATGATGAATTTGTTGTGAAGAAAAAAGAGGGAGTTTCTATCTCTAAATAATTTCATGTAAAGACAGCGAGGCTTTAGGTGATCTGACCCAAAAAAGTTAGACATATTTAGTTAAGCTACTTCTAAGACCTGAGTTCGGTACTCCACCGGGCTTAGGTCTTTTAATTTTGCCTTCATTCGTTTGTGATTGTAATAGTGAATATAGTCATGAAGTTCCTGTTCGAAATGTGCCATGGATTCAAATTCTTGTAGATACAGGAGTTCAGATTTTAATAAGCCAAAGAAATTTTCTATGACTGCGTTATCTAAACAATTGCCCTTACGGGACATACTTTGCGTAATCCCATGTTGTTTTAAGGTTCGTTGATACTTTTTCATTTGATAGTGCCAACCTTGATCCGAATGAAGAACGACTTGATCACCTGATTGAATGCGCTCCAATGCTTGTTCTAGCATATCATGGACGAGGTTATACACTGGACGATTCATTACCGTGTATGCAATAATTTCGCCATTACATAAATCAAGGACTGGTGATAAATAGCGTTTCTCACCAAATAGATGGAACTCTGTCACGTCTGTTACCCATTTCTCGTTCATTTTTTTCGCTGTAAAATCACGTTGTAATATGTTTGGGGCAATTTTCCCGACTTTTCCTTTATACGAACGATATTTCCTCATGCGGACTTCACATTTTATGCCAATGGCATTCATCAAACCGTTAATCGTTTTGGGATCATGAACAATGCCGTATTTTTTAAGTTCTTTAGCAATCCGACGATAGCCATAACGTCCCTTATGTTCATGATAAATGGACTGAATTGCGACTTTCACATCAGCGTATTTATCAGTACGATTCAAACGCTTTTCCCAGTAATAATACGTACTACGTGGAATATCAGCGACTTTGATTAATTCCACCACTTCATAGATTTCCTTTAGTTCGTAAATTACTTGCGCTTTGATTTGGTTGGTAATTTTTCTTTCATTTGAACTAAAGTATTCAACTTTTTTAAGTAGGCATTCTCCATTTCTAATTGTTTAATACGTGCTGTTAACGCCTCAACAGACCCTTCAGCTGGTATTGATTTCGTTGTTCTTTTTGTGTCTTTTTTCATGGATGGACGCCCCTTTTTCTTGGAAACAAGAGCATCATAACCACCAACTTCAAACTTTAATTTCCAACCCCGAATTAAGCCAGAAGATGAAATATTAAAGAGAGCAGCTGTATCAACTGAAGATGTACCTGTCTCGTTCATATAATTTAGTACATTCATTTTATAGTCAGCTGAATAGTTTGTATAGGACTTTAAGAAAGTCTCTACACCATTTTTTTGATATCGGCGAACCCATTCACTTACAACCTTTTTTGTCACTCCGATGTCTTCTGCGATTTCAATCATAGATTCATCTCCATTTAAGTATCGCTGGACTGCTTGAATACGTTGTTCAGCCTTTACTTTTGCCATAAAAAAACCCCCGTAAAAGTTAGATTGGTGTCTAACTTTTACGGGGCAGTTCATAGGTGCCAAGCTGTCTTTTTTTCTGTACAATTGATGATAAGAACAAATATTCGAGGTGAAAAGAATTTGGCGAAGAAAAAAACGAAATTCGTATGCTCGGGCTGTGGCTATGAATCTGCTAAATGGATGGGTAGATGTCCAGGATGTGGAGAATGGAATAAAATGGTGGAAGAAGTAGAAGTCGTAGCAAAAGGACCACGTGGCGCATTTCAACATTCTGCTACAGTAACCCAGAAAGCCCTTCCGATTATACAGGTTGAAGCAACTGAAGAATCCCGTGTTGCGACGGAAATGGGCGAATTGAACCGCGTTCTAGGTGGTGGCATCGTACCGGGCTCTCTAGTGTTAATAGGTGGTGATCCTGGGATAGGGAAATCTACTTTATTATTACAAGTTTCGGCTTTACTTTCGAATAAGGGGCATCGTGTACTTTATATTTCGGGTGAGGAATCCATTCGTCAAACGAAGTTACGCGCAGAGCGTTTGGGGGTTGTTTCCCAGGAGCTTTACATCTATTCCGAAACGAACCTTGAATTTTTAAACCAAACAATTGATGAAGTACAGCCGAAATTTGTCATTGTCGACTCGATTCAAACGGTCTTCCATCCAGAGGTAACGAGTGCACCAGGAAGTGTCTCACAGGTCCGTGAATGTACAGCAGAGCTTATGAGAATTGCTAAGACAAAGGGTATTGCAATTTTCTTAGTTGGACATGTAACAAAAGAAGGACAAATTGCCGGGCCTCGTATTTTAGAGCATATGGTGGATACCGTATTGTATTTTGAAGGGGAAAGACATCATAACCATCGTATTCTACGAAGCCAAAAAAACCGCTTCGGCTCCACAAATGAAATTGCGATATTTGAGATGCTTCAAGGAGGTTTAAAGGAAGTTTTAAATCCTTCTGAGCTATTTTTGCAGGAGCGCTCACAAGGAGCTGCGGGCTCAACTATCGTTGCATCGATGGAGGGGACAAGGCCAATTCTTGTTGAGATTCAGTCTTTAGTTACACCTACAAGCTTTAACTATCCTAAACGTATGGCTACTGGTGTTGACCAAAACCGCGTGCAACTACTAATGGCGGTACTAGAAAAGCGGATGGGTCTCATGCTACAAGCCCAGGACGCATATATTAAAGTTGCTGGTGGCGTCAAACTGGATGAGCCAGCTATTGATTTAGCTGTGTTAACTAGCATTGTCTCTAGTTTTAAGGATCAAGCAGTACGAGCAACGGACTGTTTTATTGGTGAAGTAGGGCTAACAGGTGAGGTGCGTCGTGTATCCCGTATAGAACAACGTGTTATTGAGGCAGCGAAGCTAGGTTTTAAAAGAGCCTTTATTCCCGCATCTAATATCGGTGGTTGGGATTTTCCACAGGGAATTGAAATTGTCGGTGTAGAAACGATAAAAGATGCGCTTAATGCCTGCTTCAGAGAGTTGTAAAAAAATGTGCATGTTGGATATTATTCTGACATGCATTTTTTCCTTCATTTTTGACGATGAATTCGGAAACTCAAGTAAGGGGATAAACGTCCTTGTTTATAGTAAGAAAAGAGTTATGAAGAAATAATATAAAACAAACTAAAATGGATGTTTGAAGAATTTTATGTAAATAATTTATCTAAGTTCAGGAACATTAAAAATAATGATATTTGATGACCTGATGAAAGATTTTCTACTGTAAACTATGTATAATCTTAACTAACAATAGGAGGTGACAGCTTGTGAAAAAATTTGTTCAAATTGCGTTTTTACTGATTGGAGGAGCATTAGGCCTTGTTTTCTTACCGCCATTATACGAATTGCTTCATCTATCATCTAATCCTTGGCTAGATAATCCTTACGTATCGGTAGCATTAGGCGCACTTTTACTTTTTACCCTTTCGTTTGCATTTTCCGATTATTTTGTGAAGCTCATTAGCTGGATGGAAGAGGTCCTGTTTAAGGTCCCTGTCGGAGATTTATTATTTGGTACGCTTGGTTTAATAATTGGCCTTATAGTCGCTTATTTTTTAGGCTTTGCTATCGATAGTGTGCAAATTCCTGTTATTACAGAGGTACTCCCTATTATCCTGTCATTTGTATTAGGGTATTTAGGCTTTCGTCTTGGTTTTAGAAAAAGAGATGAATTAATACAGCTTTTTACCTTACGGAGTAATAATACAAAGAAAAAAGCTACTGAAGGTGCTGAGATCCCAGAAGTACGAGGGAGCTATAAGCTGCTAGATACGAGCGTTATTATTGATGGTCGTATTGCGGATATTTCAGAAACAGGCTTCATAGAAGGTATCCTAGTTGTACCCCAATTTGTCCTCACGGAGCTTCAGCATATTGCGGATTCTTCTGATACGTTAAAACGCACAAGAGGTCGTCGTGGTTTAGATATTTTAAGAAAACTCCAAGATGAGCGTAAGACAAAAGTTGAGATAACGGACGAGGATTTTGAGGATGTACAAGAAGTAGATTTAAAGCTCGTACGACTTGCAAAGAAAATGGGTAACGACACGCAAATTGTCACGAATGATTTTAACCTTAATAAGGTCTGTGAGCTACACCATGTGAAGGTATTAAATATTAATGATTTAGCGAATGCGGTGAAGCCTGTGGTAATCCCAGGAGAAGATATGCAGGTTGTGGTTATAAAGGATGGTAAAGAGCATAATCAAGGAGTTGCCTATTTAGATGATGGAACGATGATTGTTGTTGAAGGTGGTCGTAACTATATAGGACAGGCAATTACAGTTACAGTAACGAGTGTGCTGCAAACATCAGCAGGTCGTATGATATTTGCGAAGCCGAAGGACGATTAGGATGTGGAAACATGCATTATGAAGTAGTTTTACCTGCAGCGGGAAGCGGAAAACGCATGGGCGCAGGACAAAATAAGTTATTTTTAGAGCTTTTGGATAAACCAATTTTGATACACACGTTAGAAGTGTTTCAACAAGACCCTTTTTGCACAGGGATTTGGTTGGCTGTAAAACCGGAAGAACGCGTCTATATTCAAGGATTGCTAGAGCAATTTGGGATTACAAAGGTGAAGGGCTTGCCTGCTGGTGGTGCGGAGCGGCAGCATTCAGTTCATTCCTGTATGAAAGAGATGCAACAGGTGGATATTGTGCTTGTCCATGATGCAGCCCGACCTTTTATTACGCATGATATTATCGCCAATCTTGTACAAAGTGCACATCAAAACGGTGCAGCTATTGCTGGGGTTCGAGCGAAGGATACGATGAAAAAGGTCCGTAATGGTATCATTGAAGAGACTGTTGACCGTGACAGCCTATGGATGATTCAAACGCCACAAGCCTTTCAATATGATTTAATAGTGGAGGCTGAGGACGTTGCTGAGAAAGTTGGTTTTCTTGGTACAGATGAAGCTATGCTAGTCGAACGTTTAGGACATACGGTGCACATTGTAGAAAGTAGCTACGAAAATGTCAAAATGACGACACAAGAAGATTTACTATTTGGAGAGGCCATTTTACGCAAGCGAGCATAATTTGTAGTTTAAAAAATCTCATTGGCGATTGTTGCTAATGAGATTTTATGTGTTTGTGCAACAAAATACTCACTATTTGCTATCAGCTCAATTTCCTAGGAAATATGTTAAAATGTGAGGGTATAATAGTGAGTAAATATAAAAGTGAAAGAAGGTGAATGAGACTGCGTATTTAGCAAACAAGTACTGATCAAATCCACATGTTTTGTTAAAGTAGTCTCTCTATCATATGTTTCGAATTGGACAAGGTTTTGACGTACATGCATTTGAAGAAGGTCGACCATTAATTATTGGAGGTATTACTATTCCGCATGAAAAAGGGTTAGTAGGACACTCAGACGCTGATGTGCTTTTACACACAGTTACGGATGCGGCATTAGGGGCAATTGGAGAAGGAGATATCGGTCGTCATTTTCCTGATACAGATCCAGCCTTTAAAGATGCAGATTCAGCAAAATTATTAGAGTATATTTGGAAACTGGTTGAGGATAAAGGCTATGTTCTAGGGAATGTTGATTGTACAATCATGGCACAGCGTCCCAAAATGGCCCCATATATTGGACAGATGCAAAATCGCATCGCAGAACTGTTACACGCAGAACCATCACAAGTCAATGTAAAGGCAACAACAACTGAACGATTAGGTTTTACAGGTCGTGAAGAAGGTATAGCAGCTATGGCAACAATTCTATTGATAAAGAAGTGACTGCGGATTAACAACGCTTTTATTTCCAGTAACAGAGTGGTAAAATGAACAAAGTCAATTTTTGATCGAAAATTTAGGAGGCTTTTAATTATGACGAAAGAAGTTCGCGTTCGTTACGCGCCATCTCCAACAGGTTATTTACATATCGGTGGAGCGCGTACAGCATTATTCAATTATTTATATGCAAAACATCATAACGGTAAATTCATTGTACGTATTGAAGATACGGATATTGAACGTAATGTAGAAGGCGGAGAAGCATCTCAGCTAGATAACCTAAAATGGTTAGGTATTGAATATGATGAGTCCATTGATATTGGTGGACCTTATGCGCCTTATCGTCAAATGGAACGTCTTGATATTTATAAAGAGCACGCTGAAAAGCTATTGGAGCAAGGTGTAGCTTACAAATGTTTCTGTTCGTCAGAAAAACTTGAAGCATCTCGCGAAGAACAAAAAGCAAGAGGTGTGGCGGCTCCAACTTATGATGGTACATGCCGTCACCTATCTGCAGAAGAAGTTGCAGCTAAAGAAGCAGCAGGTGAGCCATACACAATCCGTATGCGTGTACCGGCAAATGTAACGTATGAATTTGAAGATTTAGTTCGTGGCCAAGTTACTTTTGAATCAAAGGACATTGGTGATTGGGTAATTGTTAAAGCTAATGGTATCCCGACCTACAACTATGCTGTTGTTTTAGATGATCATTTCATGGAAATTTCTCACGTTTTCCGTGGTGAAGAGCATTTATCAAACACACCAAAACAAATGATGATTTTTGATGCATTTGGCTGGGAATATCCTCGATTTGGACATATGACATTAATTATTAATGAAAACCGTAAAAAGTTATCTAAACGTGATGAATCAATTATTCAATTTGTTACACAATACAAAGATTTAGGGTATCTTCCTGAAGCGATGTTCAATTTCTTTGCACTACTTGGTTGGTCTCCAGAAGGGGAAGAAGAGATTTTCTCCAAAGAAGAATTTATTAAAATCTTTGATGAAAAACGTCTATCTAAATCACCATCGATGTTTGATAAGCAAAAATTAACATGGATGAATAATCAATATATTAAAAAGCTATCTTTAGAAGAAGTTGTGGCTTTATCTTTACCACATTTGCAAAAAGCTGGCCTATTACCCGAAGAACTTACTGCGGAGCAACGTGCATGGGCGACAGATTTAATTGCCCTTTACCACGATCAAATGAGCTTTGGTGCGGAAATTGTTGAACTATCTAGCCTATTCTTTAACGATCATATTGAATATGATGAAGAAGCAAAAGAGGTCTTAGCAGGTGAGCAAGTTCCTGAAGTAATGGCTGCATTTAAAGCACAGCTCGAGGAGTTAGAAGAATTTACACCAGACACAGTAAAAGCTGCTATAAAAGCTGTGCAAAAAGCAACAGGTCATAAAGGTAAAAATCTATTTATGCCAATCCGCGTTGTAACAACAGGTGAAACACATGGCCCAGAGTTACCAAATGCAATTTGCTTAATTGGGAAAGAAAAAACAATTGACCGCGTAGGAAAATTTGCACAATAAGAGAAATTTATTGACAATTCATTCTTTCGTTGTAAAATGTATTTACATTGAAAAAGCGTTGATAAGGAGAAGTAAGTGGCGCACGCTCTCAAGAGAGGACCATCACCGGCTGAAAGTGGTCTGAGTCTAGGCAAAACTGAAATGCACCTTTGAGCGTAAAGCTGAACTATAGTAGGCTTTATCGAGTCGTTCCCGTTAAAGAACGTCCAAAGTGGAAGGCTTTTTTGCCTTCAATCAGAGTGGAACCACGTTATTTTAGCGTCTCTGTCATTCCTTTTTGGGATGATAGAGGCGCTTTTTATTTTTAGTGAAGCATCTCAAGAGCGGTAATTAGGCAAGGCTTAAAGAAGCGTCCTTACCACAATCATCTACCCAGGAGAGTCTGAAGGAAAATGACAATTGCTTTGTAGGATTTCAAAGGATGTAAATTAGACCAACATGAAGAGGGGGAGTTTTTTGTGTTTAAAAGAATGAAGGAAGATGTGGCTACGATTTTTGAGAATGATCCAGCAGCACGTAGTGTTTTTGAAGTGGTGTTAACCTATTCAGGCCTGCATGCTACATGGGCACATCGAGTGGCACATTGGTTCTTTAAAAGACGCTTTTACTTTATAGCTCGTGCCATTTCGCAAATTAGCCGTTTCTTTACTGGTATTGAAATTCATCCTGGTGCGAAAATTGGCCGACGCTTTTTTATAGATCATGGTACGGGTGTTGTTATTGGTGAAACTTGTGAGATTGGTGATAATGTTACCTTGTATCAGGGTGTCACTTTAGGAGGTACAGGAAAAGAAAAAGGGAAGCGACACCCTACTTTAGAAGACAATGTGCTTGTTGCAACAGGAGCTAAAGTTTTAGGCTCTATCACGATTGGCGAAAATAGTAAAATTGGTGCTGGCTCTGTTGTTTTAAAAGAAGTACCACCAAACGCTACAGTTGTCGGTATTCCTGGTAAAATAGTAATTAAGGATGGCGTGCGTCTAGAGAAAAAGCTAGATCATCAAAATATACCTGATCCTGTAGAAGAACGTTGTCAAGGTTTCGAGAAGCAGATCGCCGAATTGCAGCAGGAAATCGAACGCTTACAAAAGGAGAGAGAAACACGATGAGTATTCAAATTTTTAACTCATTAACAAGACAAAAGGAAACCTTCGTACCGCTAGAAGAAGGTAAAGTGAAAATGTATGTGTGCGGTCCGACTGTTTATAACTATATTCATATCGGGAATTCACGTCCTGTAATTGTTTACGATACAGTACGACGTTATTTTCAATATAAAGGCTATGATGTAAAGTTTGTATCAAATTTTACGGATGTAGACGATAAAATTATTAAGGCAGCAAATGAGCTGGGAGAAGAAGTACATGAATTAACAGAGCGCTTTATTGCTGCATACTTTGAAGATGTAACAGCACTAGGGTGCAAAAAAGCAGATGTTCATCCACGAGTGACAGAACATATGGACGATATCATTCAATTTATTCAAGTGTTAATTGAAAAAGGCTACGCATATGAATCTGCTGGCGATGTGTATTATCGTACTCGTAAGTTTGATGGCTATGGTAAATTATCGCACCAATCAGTGGATGATTTAAAAATTGGTGCCCGTATTGAAGCAGGAGAGAAAAAAGATGATGCACTAGATTTTGCCTTGTGGAAAGCGGCTAAACCAGATGAGATTTTCTGGAAAAGTCCATGGGGAGATGGCCGTCCAGGCTGGCACATTGAATGTTCTGTAATGGCTCGTGAACATTTAGGAGATACTATTGATATTCATGCTGGTGGGCAGGATTTAACTTTCCCGCATCACGAAAATGAAATTGCTCAATCGGAAGCACATAATGACAAAACATTTGCGCGTTATTGGATGCATAACGGTTATATTAATATCGATAATGAAAAGATGTCCAAATCTCTTGGTAATTTCATTCTTGTTAATGATATCCGTAAACAAATTGACCCGCAGGTACTTCGTTTCTTTATGTTATCTGTTCATTACCGCCATCCAATTAATTTTGCGAAAGATTTAGTAGAAGCTGCTGCATCGGGCTTAGAACGCATTCGTACAGCTTACAACAATGTGAAGCATCGCCTTACTACTACGGCGAGCCTAGGCGACAACTCAGAAGAATGGCTTAGCAAAATTGCTGAACAAAAAGCGCATTTTGAAGAGGCGATGGATGATGACTTTAATACAGCTAACGCTATTTCTGTATTATTTGAGATAGCTCGTATTGCTAATATTTACTTGAATGAAGCTAATACTTGCAAGAAAGTATTAGAAACATTTATTGAAACTTTTGAGGTATTAGGTGACGTCTTAGGTATTGAATTTGCAAAAGAAGAAGAACTATTAGACGAAGAAATTGAAGCATTGCTACAAGAACGCGTAGAGGCACGTAAAAATCGTGATTTTGCTCGATCTGATGAGATCCGTGACCATTTGCAAGCCCAAGGTATCATTTTAGAAGATACACGACAAGGAACAAGATGGAAACGAGGGTAATTAAGTTGGATAAACTTCGCAATGAAGATGTTAAGCAATTAAATGCGCTAGCGTTAGCCTATATGGGTGATGCTGTATTGGAGCAAAAAATCCGTGAACATTTACTACGCTCTGGACGGGTTAAACCAAATACACTCCATCGTGAGGCGACTCGCTATGTTTCAGCAAAAGCACAATCTATGATCGTTCATCGCATGATGGATGAAAATTATTTAACTGAGGAGGAATTGGCTGTGTTCCGTCGTGGACGCAATGCCAAATCCGGCTCTGTACCAAAGAATACTGATATCCAAACCTATCGTAATAGCTCAGGCTTTGAGGCGGTGCTTGGTAGTTTATATTTATTAAATGAACTAGAACGGGTGTATGAAATCATTGCATATGCTATTCAAATAATCGAGGAATCAAAGGGAGTGTCGAAATAATGGTAGAACAAAATGGTGAAATTATTGCCGGTAAAAACCCAGTGTTAGAAGCACTTCGTTCAGGCCGCGATATGAATAAAGTATGGATTGCAGAGGGTGTTAAAAAATCTGGTGTGAATGAATTGCTAGATTTAGCTCGAGAACGTGGTGTCATCGTTCAGTTTGTTCCAAAAAAGAAAGTCGATCAATTATCGAGTGCTAATCACCAAGGAATTGTTGCTTCTGTTGCAGCATATCAGTATGCTGAACTTGAGGACTTATTTACAGCAGCTGCAAATAAACAGGAAGATCCCTTTTTCTTAATTTTAGATGAGTTAGAGGATCCTCATAACCTAGGGTCTATTATGAGAACGGCCGATGCTATAGGAGCTCATGGAATTATTATTCCGAAGCGTCGATCAGTAAGTTTAACAGCTGTAGTAGCAAAGGCATCTACAGGAGCTATTGAGCACGTGCCAGTTGTACGTGTGAACAATCTTGCTCAAACAATTGATGAGTTAAAAGAACGAGGTATATGGATTGCTGGTACAGATGCGAAAGGTTCTGTCGATTATCGAAAAATGGATGCGACATTACCATTAGCCATCATTATTGGTAGTGAGGGCAAGGGAATGGGTCGCTTATTAAAAGAAAAATGCGATTTTTTATATCACTTACCAATGGTTGGGCATGTTACATCACTGAACGCATCAGTAGCTGCAGCGCTTTTAATGTACGAAGTGTATCGTAAACGTCAAGAAGCGAATGACTAACAATGAAAAACATTTTGCTTGTTGATGGCTATAATATGATTGGATCTTGGAAAGAGCTGCGGCCATTACGTGACACAAATTTTGAAGATGCGCGCAGAAGGTTAATCGAACTTATGGCTGAATATAAAGCAGCTATAGGTTGGCGCGTAATTATTGTTTTTGACGCACACCTTGTACCAGGAGTGGAGCAATCTTATATAGAAAATGATGTAGAGGTCATTTATACTCGGAAAAATGAAACAGCAGATGAACGTATTGAAAAAATGACACATGAATTAAAGGCTAGAAATGTACAAATACATGTAGCAACCTCTGATATGGCAGAGCAAAGCGTTATATTTGGTAATGGCGCCCTAAGGAAATCAGCAAGAGAGCTAGAAATTGATACTAGCATTATCCAACATAAAATTTCACATGATGTAAAGCGAAAACAAGAAAGCAAGCCACCTTCTCGTATAGAATTAAAGCCAGATGTTGCTCTTGCCTTTGAAAAATGGAGACGTGGCTTGAAAGATTGATTGACGCATATTTTCCAATTCCGTTATACTGTTCCTAATTATCTGTTGTGACTGAGGTGATACCATGTTTAAAAATAGCATTGTACAAGTGACACAAGATTTTGAACGATTCAATGATGAAGAACTTATTGAAATGGTGCATCAAGGTAATACAGATGCGTTGGATTTTTTAATTACGAAATACCGTTTGTTAGTAAGAGCGAAGGCAAGATCCTATTTTTTGATTGGAGCAGATAAGGAAGACATTGTGCAAGAAGGCATGATCGGTTTATATAAGGCAATCCGCGATTTTAAGGGAGATAAACTTGCATCTTTCAGGGCTTTTGCAGAGTTATGTATTACAAGGCAAATTATCACGGCTATTAAAACAGCCACTAGGCAAAAACATATACCGTTAAATTCCTATATCTCTTTGGACAAGCCCATATTTGATGAAGAATCAGATCGAACGCTTATGGATGTGCTAACAGGTGCTATTATGGATGATCCAGAAGAATTGATGATTCATAGAGAAGAGTTTGGATATTTAGAAGAAAAGATGAGTGAGATTTTAAGTGAATTAGAGTTACAAGTTTTAGCCCTATATCTAGATGGCCAGTCTTATCATGAAATTTCTGCAAAATTAAACCGTCATGTGAAATCCATTGATAATGCATTGCAGCGAGTGAAGCGTAAATTAGAGCGACATTTAGTTCTTGAGGAAATGTCTTAGCCTTATAGGCCTTTATTGACATTGACAAATATCGGTGTTAGTCTTAAAAAGACATAGTGCCGAAAAAGGTGATTAAATGGCAAAAAAAGTCGTGCTGACTTGCGAGAAATGTGGATCGAGAAATTACACGTTCCCGGCTAAAGAAGGATCTACTGTACGTCTCGAATTAAAGAAATTTTGCTCGCATTGCAATGAACATACAGTGCATAAACAAACGCTATAAAAATGATATGAAAATAGACAGATATGATTGATTCGGAGGTTAAGCTAGAATGGGCAAGATCAAAGGCTTTTTCAGCGATGTAATGTCGGAAATGCGCAAGACAAGCTGGCCAAAAAGTAAAGAACTGACGAAATATACAGTCGTTGTAATTTCAACTGTAGTCATTATGGCTTTATTTTTTGTGTTAGTTGACTTAGGCATTTCATCATTATTCCGCTGGTACTTAGATTTATAATTTAGTAAATAGCATACTTTTGAAATAGCCCGTCCATAGCAATAACGGGTTTTTTCGTTTGTTTTATCTTCATTCAATCGTAGCTCCATATTATTGGTTAGGTGAAATGAAGAGCAGTAATTTATTCTCATTATGATAAGGATGCTACTAGGAGAGTATGATAGTAGCGATAGATGACTATGCTAGTTTCGGTATATATCCGCAAGCTTTTGCTTACTATTAGCGAAAATAAGATTTTCAAATGAGATGTTTGTGAAAAGAGTAAAGAATGCGCTGAGCATATCGCAAATCATTTTCACTTTTATTTGTAAGGGAGGGACGGACGAGAAGTCCTATTAATTATGGAGAAAAATTGGTATGTTGTTCATACGTATTCTGGGTATGAAAATCGTGTAAAAGCAAACCTAGAGAAACGTGTAGAAACAATGGGAATGCAAGATAAAATCTTCCGTGTGATTGTGCCAGAGCACGAGGAAACAGAAATGAAGGATGGGAAAAAACGTACAATGATGCGTAAAGTTTTCCCTGGTTATGTATTAGTAGAGTTAATTATGACAGACGATTCTTGGTATGTAGTTCGAAATACACCGGGTGTTACGGGCTTTATCGGTTCATCTGGTGGTGGAGCAAAACCAACTCCTTTACTGCCAGAAGAAGCGGACCGTTTACTACAACAAATGGGTATGACTGATAAGGTTGTAGAAGTGGATATAACGGTTGGTGAAGCAGTGGAAGTGTTAGAAGGGCCGTTTGCTCATTTCCAAGGACGTGTTGAAGAAATTGACACGGAAAAAGGCAAAGTAAAAGTGACAGTTGATATGTTTGGTCGCGAAACGATTATGGAGCTAGATTTCGAACAAATTCAAAAATTATAGTTCCAATAATAGAACTGTGAGCATGTCAATTGGTAGATGTTTCGCAGATTTTGTTAATTACTACTTGCTTAAAAAAATTAAAAGTGGTATCATTTCATAGGTCAGACTGTCATACTTTGGTTTGACATCTGTAATGATAATTTTAATGTTATCGGCAATTAGCTGACAGACAGATATTGAGTGGGAGGGGCAACCCAATTACCACATCACGGACTTAAGGAGGTGTGTCTCGTGGCTAAAAAAGTTATTAAAGTTGTAAAACTTCAAATCCCTGCTGGTAAAGCTAACCCAGCTCCACCGGTTGGTCCTGCATTAGGTCAAGCGGGTGTGAACATCATGGGATTCTGTAAAGAATTCAATGCGCGTACTGCTGATCAAGCTGGTCTTATTATTCCAGTTGAAATTTCAGTATTCGAGGACCGTTCTTTCACTTTCATTACAAAAACTCCACCTGCAGCAGTTCTACTTAAAGTAGCAGCTGGTATCCAATCTGGATCTGGTGAACCAAACCGTAAAAAAGTGGCAACGGTTAAACGTGATAAAGTTCGCGAAATCGCTGAAACTAAAATGCCAGACCTTAACGCTGCTTCAGTAGAAGCTGCTATGTTAATGGTTGAAGGTACTGCACGAAGCATGGGTATTGTTATCGAAGACTAATCCCATTTACTTGATGTTTTGTTTTTTGGAAGGTTGCGAAGTTTCTTTGTGAACACGCAACCTTTATTCGTGGGAGGTAAAATCCGCTATAACCACAATCAAGGAGGAAATATATAATGGCTAAAAAAGGTAAAAAACTGCAAGATGCAGCAAAATTAATTGATCGTAACTCACTATACAGTGCTCAAGAAGCAATCGAACTTGCTCAAAAAACTAGCACAGTAAACTTCGACGCTACTGTAGAAGTTGCTTTCCGTCTAGGTATTGATACTCGTAAAAACGACCAACAAATCCGTGGTGCAGTAGTGCTTCCAAACGGTACTGGTAAAACTCAACGCGTATTAGTATTCGCGAAAGGTGAAAAACTTAAAGAAGCTGAAGCAGCTGGCGCTGACTATGTAGGTGATGCAGAGTACATCCAAAAAATCCAACAAGGTTGGTTTGATTTCGATGTAATCGTAGCAACTCCTGACATGATGGGTGAAGTTGGTAAACTTGGACGCGTTTTAGGACCAAAAGGTTTAATGCCAAACCCTAAAACTGGTACAGTTACTTTTGATGTAACAAAAGCTATCGAAGAAATCAAAGCTGGTAAAGTAGAATACCGCGCTGATAAAGCTGGTATCATCCACGCTCCTATCGGTAAAGTTTCTTTCTCAGCAGAAAAATTAGTAGAAAACTTCTTAGCTGTATTTGATGTAGTGCAAAAAGCAAAACCTGCTGCAGCTAAAGGTACTTACATGAAATCTGTAAACGTTACAACTACAATGGGTCCAGCTGTTAAAATTGACGCTGCTAATGTAGTAGTAAAATAATTTATATATATGTTGACAACAGCAATAATACATGATATCATGATTGCTGTTGTGAATTATCCATTTGTACCGTAGACAGTAGGAGTGACTTGTCACTTAATGTTCCTACCGAGGACATCGGAATTCAGATTCTTATTTAAAGATGATGACTTTCAGCCTCTGTGTCTATTTGACTCAGAGGCTTTTCTTTTGTCGGTATAAATGACCCATTCTAATAGGAGGTGTCATCATGAGCAAAGCAATCGAAAACAAACAAGTACAAGTTCAAGAGATTACTGAAAAATTCCAAAACGCTTCTTCTGTAGTAGTTGTGGATTACCGTGGTCTTAACGTTGCACAAGTAACTGAGCTTCGTAAACAACTTCGTGAAGCTGGCGTTGAGTTCAAAGTTTACAAAAACACTTTAACTCGTCGTGCTGCTGAAGCTGCTGGTCTTGAAGGAATCAACGACGTATTAGTTGGTCCTAACGCAATTGCGTTCTCAAATGAAGATGTTGTAGCGCCTGCTAAAATCATCAACGAGTTCGCTAAGAAAAACGAAGCTTTAGAAATTAAAGCTGGTATTATTGAAGGTACGATTTCTTCTGTTGAAGATGTTAAAGCACTTGCAGAACTTCCATCACGCGAAGGTCTACTTTCTATGCTTTTATCTGTACTTCAAGCTCCTGTGCGTAACTTCGCACTTGCAACAAAAGCTGTTGCAGAACAAAAAGAAGAACAAGGCGCGTAATTTAATACGCATCAACACTTCTGCGGCCTGATCGCAAACAATAAAACATTATCCAATTAGGAGGAAATTATAATGAATAAAGAGCAAATCTTAGAAGCTATCAAAGCTATGACAGTTCTTGAATTAAACGATTTAGTAAAAGCTATCGAAGAAGAATTCGGTGTAACAGCTGCTGCTCCTGTAGCAGTAGTTGCTGGTGGTGCTGCTGGCGCTGCTGAAGAAAAATCAGAGTTCGACGTAGTATTAGCATCTGCTGGTGCAGAAAAAATTAAAGTAATCAAAGTGGTTCGTGAAATCACTGGTTTAGGTCTTAAAGAAGCTAAAGAAGTAGTAGATAACGCTCCTAAAGCTCTTAAAGAAGGCGTTTCTAAAGATGAAGCTGAAGAAATCAAAGCTAAACTTGAAGAAGTTGGCGCATCTGTAGAAGTTAAGTAATCTCGCGTTACTTTTTAACAAAAGGAAAGCTCGTCATTTTGGCGAGCTTTTTTCTTCATTCTGAGGAGGCGTGAAAAAATGTCAGATCATTATTATACAAGCAAGCCTCAAACTGAGAGTAAACCACGTCACTGGACATTCAAGTTACTGGGGCATTCGTTTACTTTTGAAACGGATGCAGGTGTTTTTAGTAAAAGCGAAGTAGATTTTGGATCCCGTGTTTTAATAGACGCTTTTCAAATGCCAGATATTGATGGTGCGATTTTTGATGTAGGCTGTGGATATGGTCCAATAGGGTTATCGATTGCCAAAACAAATCCAGACCGTACCGTTTTTATGATGGATATAAACGAACGTGCAGTTGCGCTTTCGCAAAAAAATGCGCAAGTGAACGGTGTTCAAAATGTGCGAATATTTGTGAGTGACGGCCTATCGATGGTTGATAACGATGTGGAAGCAGCAGCTATCTTAACGAATCCACCAATTCGTGCGGGGAAGGAAACGATTTTCCGCTTTTACGATGGAGCTTATGATCGACTAGTGTCTTCAGGTGAGCTTTGGGTAGTAATCCAGAAGAAACAGGGAGCGCCATCGACAGTGAGTTACTTGGAAGGAAAATTTTCAGAAGTCGATGTTGTTGAGAAGAAAAAAGGATACTGGATAGTACGTGCAAAAAAATAAATGAAATATGTATAATTTATTGACTTGACAAATCGGCTATGATAATATGATACAATGCAAAAATATTATTTTGAGGTCGTATGCCCTTTTTGTATAATTTTGTTTTAATGTGGGTATACTTGCCAAGATAAGTTTAGTTAACCGAAAATGAGATCTTTTTGAAGACTCGTTTTCTTTTTGTCTTTCGAAATCATACACTATTTGTATGATTTTGCAAAGACCTAATATCGCTTTATTGAGGGGTGAATGAGTTGACAGGTCAACTAGTTCAGTACGGACAACACCGCCAGCGTAGAAGCTTTGCGCGTATTAAAGAGGTGCTTGAGCTTCCAAATCTGATTGAGATTCAAACGGCGTCTTACGAGTGGTTCCTTGAAGAAGGTTTACGTGAAATGTTCCGTGACATTTCGCCGATCGAGGACTTTACAGGTAATCTTTCATTAGAATTCATCGATTATTCATTAGGTGAGCCTAAATATGATGTTGATGAATGTAAAGAGCGAGATGTTACTTACGCAGCTCCATTACGTGTGAAAGTACGTCTTTACAACAAAGAAACAGACGAAGTGAAAGAACAAGATGTCTTCATGGGTGACTTCCCATTAATGACTGAAACAGGTACGTTCATTATCAATGGTGCTGAACGTGTTATCGTTTCACAATTAGTTCGTTCACCAAGTGTGTATTTCCATGATAAAACTGATAAAAACGGTAAAAAAGGTTTTGGCGCTACAGTTATTCCAAACCGCGGTGCGTGGTTAGAGTACGAAACAGATGCAAAAGACGTAGTATATGTGCGTATCGATCGTACTCGTAAGCTACCAGTAACAGTGTTACTTCGTGCGTTAGGTTTCGGTTCAGACCAAGAGATTATCGATATTATCGGTGATAACGAGTATTTACGTAATACGTTAGAAAAAGATAACTCTGAAAGTACTGAAAAGGCACTTTTAGAAATCTATGAACGTTTACGTCCAGGTGAGCCACCAACAGTAGAGAGCGCGAAGAGCTTATTATACTCTCGTTTCTTTGATGCTAAACGTTATGATCTAGCGAATGTTGGTCGCTACAAAATGAATAAAAAGCTTCATATTAAGAATCGTTTATTTAACCAAACGATTGCTGAAACGCTTGTAGATCCAGAAACAGGCGAAATTTTAGTAGAAAAAGGTACTGTACTTGATCGTCGTACTTTAGATAAAATCCTACCTTACCTTGAAGATTCATCGAAAGGTATCGGTTTCCGCACTTTATCACAAGTTGGTGGTGTGCTTGAGGATGATGTAACCATCCAATCTATTAAGATTTATGCACCAAAAGATGAAGCGCAAAAAGAAATTAATATCATTAGTAATGCGTACATTGATGAAGAAGTGAAGAATATTACACCTGCTGACGTTTTAGCTTCAGTAAGTTATTTCTTCAACTTACTTTACCAAGTAGGAGCTACAGATGATATTGACCACTTAGGTAACCGTCGCCTACGTTCTGTTGGTGAGTTACTACAAAATCAGTTCCGTATTGGTTTATCTCGTATGGAGCGTGTTGTACGTGAGCGTATGTCAATTAACGACACAGCTGCGATCGTACCACAGCAATTAATTAATATTCGTCCTGTAATTGCGTCAATTAAAGAATTCTTCGGAAGTTCTCAATTATCACAATTCATGGACCAAACAAACCCATTAGCAGAGTTAACACATAAACGTCGTTTATCTGCATTAGGACCTGGTGGTTTAACACGGGAACGTGCTGGTTTCGAAGTACGTGACGTTCACTACTCTCACTATGGTCGTATGTGTCCAATCGAGACACCAGAGGGTCCAAACATTGGGTTAATCAACTCATTATCTTCATTTGCCAAAGTAAATAAATTTGGTTTCATCGAAACACCATATCGTCGTATTGACCATGAAACAGGTCGAGTAACGGACCAAATTGATTACTTAACAGCTGATGAAGAAGATAACTACTACGTAGCACAAGCAAACTCTCCGTTAAATCCAGACGGTACTTTTGCTAACGACGAAGTAGTAGGTCGTTTCCGTGGGGATAATACAGTATTCAATAAAGCTCAAATGGACTACATGGACGTTTCTCCTAAACAAGTAGTTTCTGCAGCGACTGCATGTATCCCATTCTTAGAAAACGATGACTCGAACCGTGCACTTATGGGTGCCAACATGCAACGTCAAGCAGTTCCACTTCTTAACCCAGAAGCACCATTCGTTGGTACTGGGATGGAACATGTTGATGCGCGTGATTCAGGTGCAGCTGTAGTAGCGAAATATGATGGTATTGTTGAGCACGTTGAAGCTCGCTCTATCCATGTTCGCCGCATTGAAGTCGTAGACGGTAAAGAGGTTAAAGGCGATTTAACGAAATATAAATTACAAAAGTTCATTCGTTCAAACCAAGGTACTTCATATAACCAACGTCCACTTGTAAAAGTAGGCGAGCGTGTGAAACCACGTGACATTTTAGCAGATGGTCCTTCAATGGAAAAAGGTGAACTAGCTCTTGGACGTAACGTATTAGTTGCATTCATGACATGGAACGGCTTTAACTATGAGGATGCTGTCATTATGAGTGAGCGCCTTGTAAAAGACGATGTCTATACATCTGTTCATATTGAAGAATATGAATCAGAGTCTCGTGATACAAAGCTTGGACCTGAAGAAATCACTCGCGATATTCCTAACGTTGGGGAAGATGCACTTCGTAACCTAGACGAACGTGGTATTATCCGCATCGGTGCAGAAGTACGTGATGGTGATATTCTAGTAGGGAAAGTAACGCCTAAAGGGGTTACAGAATTAACAGCTGAAGAACGCTTACTACACGCAATCTTCGGTGAAAAAGCTCGTGAGGTTCGTGATACTTCATTACGTGTACCACACGGTGCTGGCGGTATCATTCTTGACGTTAAAGTATTTAACCGTGAAGATGGCGATGAATTACCACCAGGTGTTAACCAATTAGTTCGTGCTTATATTGTTCAAAAACGTAAAATCCGCGTTGGTGACAAAATGGCCGGACGCCATGGTAACAAAGGGGTTATCTCGCGTATCTTACCAGAGGAAGATATGCCATTCATGCCAGATGGCACGCCTGTTGATATCATGTTAAATCCACTTGGTGTACCTTCTCGTATGAATATCGGACAAGTTTTAGAGTTGCACTTAGGTATGGCTTCTCGTTACCTTGGCGTTCATATGGCTACACCAGTATTTGATGGTGCCAATGAAGAAGATGTTTGGGAAACGATGGAAGAAGCAGGTATGAACCGTGATGGTAAAACAATCCTGTATGATGGACGTTCAGGTGAACCATTCGATAACCGTGTATCAGTTGGGATCATGTACATGATCAAACTTGCTCACATGGTTGACGATAAACTTCATGCACGTTCAACTGGTCCTTACTCACTAGTTACGCAACAGCCACTTGGTGGTAAAGCGCAATTTGGTGGACAACGTTTTGGTGAGATGGAAGTATGGGCACTTGAAGCATATGGTGCTGCTTATACACTTCAAGAAATTTTAACAGTTAAATCCGATGACGTTGTTGGTCGTGTGAAAACTTATGAAGCCATCGTTAAAGGTGAAAGTGTACCAGAGCCAGGCGTTCCAGAATCATTCAAAGTATTGATTAAAGAACTTCAATCTCTTGGTATGGATGTTAAGATGTTAACAGTTAATGATGAAGAAGTAGAACTTCGTGATCTAGATGAAGAAGACGATCTTCAACCAGCTGACGCACTTAACATTGCACCACAGCCAGATACAGAAGAAGAGCCAGTAGAGTCTTTTGAATAATGGAAAACCAAATTCACAGTTGTGAATAGGTCAAACTTATTTTTCAAATTAGCCGGGCAGGATTTAACGCCCTGCCTGGCTTTTTCTTTTAATAAATCATTCTATTTCTAATCCTTTGCCAAAGAGGCAATTCTTTGCAAACGATTATCGAGCTGCGTAAAAGAGTCTTTATAAAGACCTATACTAGAGGGAGGTAGGCTCCTTGATAGACGTTAATGAATTTGAATATATGAAAATTGGTTTAGCATCTCCTGACAAGATTCGTTCTTGGTCATATGGTGAGGTTAAAAAACCTGAAACTATTAACTACCGTACATTAAAACCAGAAAAAGATGGTTTATTCTGTGAGCGTATTTTTGGTCCAACTAAGGACTGGGAATGTCATTGTGGTAAATATAAACGTGTACGTTATAAAGGCGTTGTTTGTGATCGTTGTGGTGTTGAAGTAACACGCGCTAAAGTTCGTCGTGAACGTATGGGACACATCGAATTAGCAGCACCAGTTTCTCACATCTGGTACTTCAAAGGTATTCCTAGCCGTATGGGTCTAATTTTAGATATGTCACCACGTGCATTAGAAGAAGTTATTTATTTTGCATCATACGTTGTGATTGAACCAGGTGCTACAAATTTAGAAAGCAAGCAATTACTTTCTGAAAAAGAGTACCGTGCATACCGTGAAAAATTCGGAAACACATTCGAAGCTTCAATGGGTGCAGAAGCAATCAAAAAATTATTAGGCAAAATTGACCTAGAAGATGAAACACAATCTTTAAAAGAAGAGTTAAAGTCTGCACAAGGTCAAAGACGTACTCGTGCGATCAAACGTCTTGAAGTTGTCGAATCTTTCCGTAACTCAGGTAACTCACCTGAATGGATGATTTTAGATGTACTACCTGTTATTCCACCAGAGCTTCGTCCAATGGTGCAATTAGATGGTGGACGTTTTGCAACTTCAGATTTAAACGATTTATACCGTCGTGTAATTAACCGTAATAACCGTTTAAAACGTTTATTAGATTTAGGTGCTCCAAGCATCATCGTACAAAACGAAAAACGTATGTTACAAGAAGCTGTTGACGCACTAATTGATAATGGTCGTCGTGGACGTCCTGTAACTGGTCCAGGTAATCGCCCATTAAAATCACTTTCACATATGTTGAAAGGTAAACAAGGTCGTTTCCGTCAAAACTTACTTGGTAAACGTGTTGACTATTCTGGTCGTTCCGTTATCGTAGTAGGTCCAAACTTAAAAATGTACCAATGTGGTTTACCGAAAGAAATGGCGATCGAATTATTCAAGCCATTCGTAATGAAAGAGCTAGTAGAACGTGGTCTTGCACATAACATTAAATCTGCTAAACGTAAAATCGAACGTTTAAACAACGACGTATGGGACGTTTTAGAAGATGTTATTCGTGAGCATCCAGTACTACTAAACCGTGCACCAACGCTTCACCGTCTTGGTATTCAAGCATTTGAACCAACACTAGTTGAAGGCCGTGCGATCCGTCTTCACCCATTAGTATGTACAGCTTATAACGCTGACTTCGATGGTGACCAAATGGCGGTTCACGTACCGTTATCAGCTGAAGCACAAGCTGAAGCTCGTCTTCTAATGCTTGCTGCGCAAAACATCCTGAATCCAAAAGACGGTAAACCTGTTGTAACACCATCTCAAGATATGGTATTAGGTAACTACTACTTAACACTTGAACGTGAAGGTGCTCGTGGTGAAGGTACTGTATTCTATGGTCCAAATGAAGTGTTAATTGCCTATGACACAGGTCATGTACATTTGCATACACGTATCGCTATTAAAGCAAGTTCGTTAAATAACCCAACATTCACAGAAGAACAAAATAATATGTTCTTATTAACAACTGTTGGTAAAGTTATCTTTAATGAAATATTGCCTGAGTCATTCCCGTACATCAATGAGCCAACTGATTTCAACTTAGAGCATGAAACACCTGAAAAATACTTCGCTAATTTAACAATTGACGAAGAAACGCTAAAAGAGCTTGAATCAGATAATGCTTACAAAAATCTTGATGAAAAAGGGAAAATCGATGCACAACGTACAGCTGTATTACGTAAATATTTTGCATCTGTACCAGTTGTAAATCCATTCCGTAAAAAATTCTTAGGTAATATCATTGCAGAAGTATTTAAACGTTTCCACATTACTGAAACATCTAAAATGCTTGACCGCATGAAAAACCTAGGATTCAAATATTCAACACGTGCTGGTATTACAGTAGGTGTATCTGATATCGTGGTATTACCAGATAAAGGTGAAATTTTAGCTGAAGCTCAAGAAAAAGTGGATAAAGTTCAAGCGCAATTCCGTCGTGGTTTCATCACAGAAGATGAGCGTTATGATCGTGTAATCTCAAGTTGGAGTGCTGCGAAAGATGAAATTCAAGCGAAGCTGATGAAATCACTTGAGAAAACAAACCCAATCTTCATGATGTCTGATTCAGGTGCCCGTGGTAACGCATCTAACTTTACTCAGTTAGCTGGTATGCGTGGACTGATGGCCAACCCGGCTGGTCGTATCATCGAACTTCCAATTAAATCTTCATTCCGTGAAGGTTTAACAGTATTAGAGTACTTCATCTCTACTCACGGTGCTCGTAAAGGTCTTGCCGATACTGCCCTAAAAACTGCCGATTCAGGTTACTTAACTCGTCGTCTTGTTGACGTTGCACAGGATGTTATTGTGCGTGAAGATGACTGTGGTACTGACCGCGGTTTAACAATTGGCGCATTAATGGAAGGCACTGAATTAATTGAGGCTCTTGATGAGCGTATTGTTGGTCGTCATACGAAGAAAACAATCTTCCATCCTGAAACTGGTGAAGTGATTCTAGAAAAAGACGGATTAATCGACCAAGATATCGCTCGTGCAGTTATCGAGGCTGGTATTGAAGAAGTGACAATCCGTTCAGCATTTACATGTAATACAAAACATGGCGTATGTAAAAAATGTTACGGCATGAACTTGGCAACAGGTGAAAAGGTTGAAGTTGGGGAAGCAGTTGGTATTATTGCAGCTCAATCAATCGGTGAACCAGGTACACAATTAACAATGCGTACATTCCATACAGGTGGGGTTGCCGGAGATGATATTACACAAGGTCTTCCACGTATCCAAGAGATCTTTGAAGCACGTAATCCAAAAGGTCAATCTGTTATTTCAGAAATTGCTGGTACTGTTTCAGATATCACAGAAATTCGTGAAGGCTTAAAAGAAATTACTATTCAAGGTGATGTAGAAACTCGTAAATACCAAGCACCTTATAATGCACGTCTAAAAGTTATCGAAGGTGATAATGTAGAACGTGGTCAAGTTTTAACAGAGGGTTCTATCGATCCAAAACAATTGCTAAAAGTCAAAGACGTTTCAACTGTTCAAGAATATTTATTAAAAGAAGTTCAAAAAGTATACCGTATGCAAGGGGTAGAAATTGGGGATAAACACATTGAGGTAATGGTTCGCCAAATGCTTCGTAAAGTTCGTGTAATTGAAGCTGGTGATACAGAATTACTACCAGGTTCATTACTAGATATCCACCAATTCTCAGAGGCAAATGCAGATGCTGTTATGAATGGCAAAAACCCTGCAACTTGTCGTCCAGTGATCCTTGGTATTACAAAAGCTTCTCTTGAAACAGAGTCATTCTTATCTGCTGCATCATTCCAAGAAACAACTCGTGTGTTAACAGATGCAGCAATTAAGGGTAAACGTGATGAGCTTCTTGGATTAAAAGAGAACGTAATTATCGGTAAGCTTGTTCCAGCAGGTACTGGTATGCAACGTTATCGTCAAATCCGCATCGAAAAAGATGAGCTTGACACAGAAGTCGTTTCTGCTGAATAAACATTAAAATAGGGCCGAAGAGATGTATTTTCATCATCTCTTCGGACTTTTTAAAGATATTGGTTGACAGTGTAATCTGGTAATGATAATATATTGAAGGTTGATAGTTAACTGTCTGTACTTCGGAGGATATGAAAATGTCTTATGATAAAGTAAGGGCTAGTCAAACAATCATAGGTACAAAGCAAGCAGTAAAAGCAATGCAAGCTGGTTCAGTGAAAGAACTTTTTGTGGCACTTGATGCAGACAATTGGGTAACCGATTCGGCCATATCTTTCGCGAGAGAAATCGGTATACCAGTTATTCTTGTTGAGTCCAAAAAGGAACTGGGCAAGGCCTGTGGAATCCATGTTGGAGCTGCAGTAGTTGCGATTACTGTAGAGTAGTTTTTGTGTAAAAAGCACAAAGACTTTGTTTTTACCCAAAAAATGAACCACCTGGATGTGTGGTATTAAAAAAAGAAGGAATGAAGGGAGGAAAAATCGATGCCTACAATTAACCAATTGGTACGTAAGCCTCGTAAATCTAAAATCACGAAATCAAATTCACCAGCGTTAAACAAAGGATATAACTCATTTAAAAAATCTTTAACTGATGTTAAATCTCCACAAAAACGTGGTGTTTGTACTCGTGTAGGTACAATGACGCCTAAAAAACCAAACTCAGCGTTACGTAAATACGCTCGTGTACGTTTAACTAACCAAATCGAGGTTACTGCGTACATTCCTGGTGAAGGCCATAACTTACAAGAGCACAGTGTTGTTCTTATCCGTGGCGGTCGTGTAAAAGACTTACCGGGTGTTCGTTACCATATCGTTCGTGGTGCTCTTGATACTGCTGGTGTAAACGGTCGTATGCAATCACGTTCTCTATACGGTACAAAACGCCCTAAAGAAAAAAAATAATATAAAATATATAAGTTATTTACTCAATGAAAGGAGGAAAACACATGCCTCGTAAAGGTCCTGTTTCCAAACGTGACGTGTTACCAGATCCAATTTATAATTCAAAACTAGTAACTCGTTTAATCAATAAAATGATGATTGATGGTAAAAGAGGTACTTCTCAAAAGATTTTATACGGTGCGTTCGAACTAGTTAAAGAACGTTCTGGTCAAGATCCAATCGAAGTATTCGAAGCTGCTCTAAATAACGTAATGCCAGTTCTTGAAGTACGTGCTCGCCGTGTTGGTGGTTCTAACTACCAAGTACCAGTTGAAGTACGCCCAGAACGTCGTACAACTTTAGGTCTTCGCTACCTAGTTAACTATTCTCGTCTTCGTGGTGAAAAAACTATGGAAGAGCGTTTAGCTAACGAAATTCTTGATGCTTCTAACAACACTGGTGCATCAGTTAAAAAACGTGAAGATATGCACAAAATGGCAGAAGCGAACAAAGCATTCGCTCACTACCGTTGGTAATCTAAACATAGCATAAGCCCAATATGGAAGGAGAAATACCTAATGAAACGCGAATTCTCTCTAGAGAATACTCGTAATATTGGGATCATGGCTCACATTGATGCTGGTAAAACAACAACAACTGAGCGTATCCTTTATTACACAGGTAAGATTCACAAAATCGGTGAAACTCATGAAGGCGCTTCTCAAATGGACTGGATGGAGCAAGAGCAAGAACGTGGTATCACAATCACTTCTGCTGCGACAACAGCTCAATGGAAAGGCAACCGCGTAAACATCATCGATACTCCTGGACACGTAGACTTCACTGTAGAAGTAGAACGTTCTTTACGTGTACTTGACGGCGCAGTAACTGTACTTGATGCTCAATCTGGTGTTGAACCTCAAACAGAAACTGTATGGCGTCAAGCTACAACTTACGGTGTACCACGTATCGTATTCATTAACAAAATGGATAAAATGGGTGCAGACTTCCTATATTCTGTAGGTACTTTACACGAGCGTTTACAAGCAAATGCTCATCCAATCCAATTACCAATTGGTGCGGAAGATGAATTCAAAGCAATTATTGACTTAGTAGAAATGGATGTAACTTACTACGATAACGAAGAAGGTACAGCATTACGTGAAGGTCAACCAATTCCTGAAGAATATCAAGCTCAAGCAGATGAGTACCGTGAAAAGTTAATCGAAGCAATTGCTGAAGTTAATGAAGAAATCATGGAAAAATACTTTGCTGGTGAAGAAATTACTAAAGAAGAGCTTAAAGCGGCTATCCGTAAAGCGACAATCGCAGTAGAATTCTATCCAGTAATCTGTGGTACAGCATTCAAACACAAAGGTGTTCGTAAAATGCTTGATGCAGTTATCGACTACTTACCATCTCCAGTTGATGTACCTGCTATTAAAGGTACAACTCCAGATGGTGATGAAACTGAACGTCCATCTTCAGACGAGGCGCCATTCGCAGCTTTAGCATTTAAAGTTATGACTGACCCATTCGTAGGTAAATTAACGTTCTTCCGTGTGTACTCTGGTGTTCTTGAATCAGGTTCATACGTACAAAACTCTTCAAAAGGTAAACGTGAGCGCGTAGGTCGTATCCTACAAATGCACGCAAACAGCCGTGAAGAGATTTCAAAAGTATTCGCTGGTGATATCGCAGCTGCTGTAGGTCTTAAAGATACAACAACTGGTGACACTCTTTGTGAAGAGAAAAACCTTGTTATCCTTGAGTCTATGGAGTTCCCAGAGCCAGTTATCTCTCTTTCTGTAGAACCTAAATCTAAAGCTGACCAAGATAAAATGGGTCAAGCTTTACAAAAGCTACAAGAAGAAGATCCAACATTCCGTGCACATACAGACCAAGAAACTGGTCAAACAATCATCTCAGGTATGGGTGAGCTTCACCTTGATATCTTAGTTGACCGTATGCGTCGTGAATTTAAAGTAGAAGCTAACGTTGGTGCTCCAATGGTATCTTACCGTGAAACATTCCGTGGCTCTGCTCAAGTTCAAGGTAAATTTACTCGTCAATCTGGTGGTCGTGGTCAATACGGTGACGTATGGATCGAGTTCTCTCCAAACGAAGAGGGTAAAGGCTTTGAATTCGAAAATGCTATCGTTGGTGGTGTAGTTCCACGTGAATATATTCCAGCTGTTGAAGCAGGTCTTCGTGACTCGCTTGACCGCGGTGTAATCGCTGGTTATCCATTAATCGACATCAAAGCGAAATTATTCGATGGTTCATACCATGATGTTGACTCAAACGAAATGGCATTTAAAATCGCTGCATCTATGGCACTTAAAGCTGCTGCATCAAAATGTAGCCCAGTTCTTTTAGAGCCAATGATGAAAGTTGAAGTTGTAATTCCTGAAGAATATCTTGGTGATATCATGGGTAACATCACTTCTCGCCGTGGCCGCGTAGAAGGTATGGAAGCTCGCGGTAACGCTCAAGTTGTTCGTGCGATGGTTCCACTTTCAGAAATGTTTGGATATGCAACAACTTTACGTTCTGCAACGCAAGGTCGTGGTGTATTCTCAATGGTATTCGATCATTATGAAGAAGTACCTAAATCAATCTCTGAAGAGATCATCAAAAAAAATAAAGGTGAATAATTGAAATTTCATCTTGCATAAAGTATAACTAATTTGTAAGCTATGATTGCAGGATAGGGGATGGGCCCGTTCTCTATCAGCATTCATTCTATAAATTTTAAATCTAAAACATACAATTTTGAGGAGGCAATCTCTAATGGCTAAAGAAAAATTTGACCGTTCTAAAACGCATGCTAACATTGGTACAATCGGACACGTTGACCATGGTAAAACTACTTTAACTGCTGCAATCGCTACAGTTCTTTCTAAAAAAATGGGTGGTACAGCTAAATCTTACGCTGACATCGATAACGCTCCAGAAGAAAAAGAGCGTGGTATCACAATCAATACTTCTCACGTAGAATACGAAACAGCTACTCGTCACTATGCACACGTTGACTGCCCAGGACACGCTGACTATGTTAAAAACATGATCACTGGTGCTGCTCAAATGGACGGCGGTATCTTAGTAGTATCTGCTGCTGATGGCCCAATGCCACAAACTCGTGAACACATCCTTTTATCTCGTCAAGTAGGTGTTCCATACTTAGTAGTATTCATGAACAAATGTGATATGGTTGACGACGAAGAATTATTAGAATTAGTAGAAATGGAAATCCGTGACCTACTATCTGAATATGACTTCCCAGGTGACGATATTCCTGTAATCAAAGGTTCTGCTCTTAAAGCTCTTGAAGGTGAACCAGAATGGGAAGAAAAAATCGTTGAATTAATGGACGCTGTAGATTCTTACATCCCAACTCCAGAACGTCAAACTGACAAACCATTCATGATGCCAGTAGAGGACGTATTCTCTATCACTGGTCGTGGTACAGTTGCAACTGGCCGTGTTGAACGTGGTCAAGTTAAAGTTGGTGACGTAGTTGAAATCATCGGTATTGCTGAAGAAGCTAAATCTACTACTGTAACTGGTGTAGAAATGTTCCGTAAATTATTAGACTATGCTGAAGCTGGAGACAACATCGGTGCTTTACTTCGTGGTGTAGCTCGTGAAGAAATCCAACGTGGTCAAGTATTAGCTAAACCAGGTTCAATCACTCCACACACTAACTTCAAAGCTGAAGTTTACGTTTTATCAAAAGAAGAGGGTGGCCGTCATACTCCATTCTTCTCTAACTACCGTCCTCAGTTCTACTTCCGTACAACTGACGTAACAGGTATCTGTAACTTACCAGAAGGCGTTGAAATGGTAATGCCTGGTGACAACATCGAAATGACAGTTGAACTTATCGCTCCAATCGCTCTAGAAGAAGGTACTAAATTCTCTATCCGTGAGGGTGGCCGTACTGTAGGCGCTGGCGTAGTTGCTTCTATCCAAAAATAATTTTAGCTTATGCTAATTTCAAACCAATCTGTAGGGACGCCTACAGATTGGTTTTTTTGTGTTAAAATAAAGGGAAAATAAGGTTTTTATTAGTTTATGTGTATATAGTTGTTAGCATGTCATTTAGAAAAAATATTTAAAAAGAAAGGCGTTTTGAATATGGAAATGAAAATATTGCTGATTGAAGATGATCCTTCTATTTTTAGGATGATTCAAGAACGGTTTGCGCAGTGGTCATTACATGTTTTCGGACCTAAAAATTTTCAAAAAGTAATGGATGATTTTATAGAGGAGAAGCCTCATCTTGTGCTAATCGATATTCAATTGCCTGCCTTTGACGGCTTTCACTGGTGTCGAGAAATCCGTCATCTTTCAAAAGTACCAATTCTTTTTCTATCTTCCCGAGATCATCCTATGGATATGGTAATGGCCATGCAAATGGGGGCAGATGATTTTATACAAAAGCCCTTTCATATGGAAGTGTTACTTGCAAAAGCACAGGCTATATTGCGAAGAACATATGACTATGTTGATGATAAAATGGACGTCACACGTTTTAATGATGCTGTTATTGATTATGCTAGAAGTGAAATTATGTATGACGGGAGTATCGCTTCATTAACTAAAAATGAGCTCTTTATATTACGGATTTTAGTAGAAAATGCTAATCATATTGTTTCGAGAGATGAGTTAATGAGAAAACTGTGGGATGATGAACGTTTTGTAAACGATAATACTTTGTCGGTAAATGTTAATCGATTACGTACAAAGTTAGAGGATATTGGTTTACGTGATGTGATTCAAACGAAAAAAGGCCTGGGGTATATGGCAGTGAGCCAAGGGATGTGAGTAATTTGATATTATTTATTAGAGAACGCATTGCATGGATAGGCTTTTTTATCTTCATTATTGTAATGTTAAATATGTTATTTCTTCTAGATGTTGGTTTAAATAGTGTCTCCATTTGGTATGTTAACGTTAGTTTGCTTGTTAGCTTTTCACTTTTTTTGATGTGGCGTTATGTTTTTGAAGTTGGGAAATTAAAAGATTTCCTGGGAAATATGGATAGCCATCTTGATGATGCACATAAAGGCGGCCTTGCTTTAACTCCTTTTCAGGATGTATGCTTTCGAAAAGTTGAAGATATCCTTGATGAGAAGAACAGGGAATTAAATCAAGCTAAAGTGCAGCTACAAGAGTATTCAGATGAGTTATTGGCCTGGGTTCATGAAGTAAAGGCACCTTTAACAACCATTAATTTAATGTTAGAACATGTTGAAGACTTACAACTGCGTCGAAAATTAGAGAATGAATGGCTGAGGTTACATCTTTTGGTTGACCAACAGCTGCATCTAACAAGGTTAGCCTCAATTGAAAAGGATAATTATTTAAATATAGTTGAACTGAAACCGATCGTATATAAAGAAATCAGGGATTTGCAAGCATGGTGTATTGAAAAGGGGATTGGCTTTGAAGTCGATGAGCTCACAGAGTCGGTTACAACGGATCCTAAATGGCTGGCGTTTATTGTTCGACAAATACTCTCAAATGCCATCAAGTATAGTCCAGCAAGTTCTGAAATAACGATCTTTACTGAACTTGACCCAACCGGAGCCACTTTATTACATATTAAAGATGTAGGTATTGGAATACCCTTGGAAGATCTACCTAGAATTTTTCAAAAATCGTATACAGGAACAGCAGGAAGAGAATCCTCACAATCTACAGGAATGGGTCTTTATTTAGCGTATAATGTAGCCCAGAAAATTGGTATTCGTATTAATGTTCAATCGAGTGTTGGGGAAGGCTCATTATTTACGTTGCGTTTCCCATTACAAAATGAATATATCAAACTAACAGGTAGATGACGAAAATGTCACCTACCTTTTTATATTGTCATGTAAAACGCACGAATGTTCAGATGTGACAGGGTACACTTGGAATATAGAAAGGGGCGCTATCAAGTGACAGTTTTAATTGGTCGTAAGATAAAGAAAGTATATGGTAAAAAATCAACCGCTCAAGAAGTATTAAAGGGTATTGATTTAGAAGTGAATAAAGGTGAGTTCGTAGGGATTATGGGTCCTTCTGGCTCTGGGAAAACAACACTTTTAAACGTCTTATGCTCAATTGACTTTGCGACAGAAGGTGTTATTGAAATAAACGGTCATAATTTGCGTGGTATGAAAGAAAAGGCTTTAGCGAACTTCCGTCGAGAGCAGCTTGGTTTCATTTTTCAAGATTATAATTTACTGGACACTTTAACAGTAAAGGAGAATATTCTTCTACCGTTAGCGATCAGTAAGTTACCGAAAGCTGTTGCAGAAAGTAGAGTGAAGGAACTCACATCCTTACTAGGTATCACTGAAATTTTAAATAAATATCCTAACGAAATATCAGGTGGGCAAAAACAGCGTACATCTGCTGCCCGTGCACTTATTACGAATCCATCGTTAGTGTTTGCTGACGAGCCTACTGGTGCATTAGATTCAAAATCAGCCACAGCCTTGCTCCAAAATCTACAAAACATTAATGAGACAAAAGAAGCGACAATCATGATGGTTACGCATGATGCTGTCGCTGCAAGCTTCTGTACACGTGTTTTATTTTTAAAAGACGGTCATATTTATAGTGAGCTATATAAAGGCGATAAAACAAGACAGGCTTTCTTTCAGGAAATCATGCATACTCAAGGTGTGCTAGGCGGTGATGGTTATGAGTCTTAGTAAGTTAGTGCTAAAGAGTATGAAGAAAAATATGAAGCACTACTATCTATATTTTTTTGCACTTATTTTTAGTGTTACTTTATATTTTTCCTTTGTAACATTGCAAAATAATTCTGAAGTATGGGACGCTGTTCAAATGAGCGGAACGGCCACAGCAGGATTTAAGGCAGCAACTTATATTCTATATTTTATCGTTTTGTTCTTCGTCCTATATGCAAATCACTTATTTATGAAGCGACGTAGCAAGGAAATCGGCTTGTACCAATTGATAGGCATGACAAAGGGATTGATTGTCCGTTTATTAGCAATCGAAAACATTTTATTATTTGTTGGGGCTGTTATTTTAGGAATGCTTGCTGGTTTCTTTAGCTCTCGTGTATTTGCGATGATTTTATTACGTGTACTTGAAAAAGAAGCGCTTGTAACTATGACGTTTAGTACACAGGCATTACAGCAGTCAATGATTGTCTTTACCATTCTTTTAATCATTGTCCTTGTACAGATGGCTTGGATGATCCATCACGTTTCATTATTATCATTATTTAGCGCAGCCAAACAAGCAGACGAGCGTGTAAGACGTTTTAGTGCATTACAAATGGCAATTGGCTTTATTGGGCTTGTCCTGATTGTTTATGGCTACTATGCGTCAACAAAGTTATTTGATATTGAATCTGCAGGTAACCTATTTATCAATATGATTATCATATTAGCTACTACAATAGGCGGGACATTCCTTGTCTTTCGTTTCTCAGTCGCATTTATTATGAATACGATTCGTTTAAAGAAAAAAGGGCATCTATCAATTCGAGATGTACTAGCATTAACGCCAATTATGCATCGTATGAAGAGTAACGCAAAGTCTTTAACACTTATCACCGTGTTAACTGGTGTATCGCTAGGTGTAACGACTTTATCCTATATCGCCTACTATTCGTCAGAGGCATCTGCATATAGCCAAGTACCAGGTGATTTCATTCTGCTTGAGGGGCAAGGTACTCAATTTTTAGATGAGTTAGAGAACAATAACATTGCCTATGATAAAGTAGATTATCGTTTACAAGGTGTAACAGCTTCGGTAGGTCAATTAATGTCTAAAAAGCAAAAGGATAATCCTTTATATACAATGGAAGGAACCATTTATACCATTCCACTTTCGGATTATCAGCAAAGTGTTCCAGAAGCCTCATTAACAGGTAACGATGTTGTTTTAACAAACTATGGAGGGTATATGGCCGAGATGTTCCCCTTAGAGAAGGATCATGACTTAAATGTAACGGCAGGGGAGCTGAAGGAAACATTTCACGTTGTAGAAGTTCATGATAAAAGTATTATTAGTGGTGTTGTAACAGCTGGTGGTGGCGGCCCAATCTTTGTTGTGACAGATGATATGTTTACAAAATTATCTACACAATCAGAGTTTTATCCTTGGCACCAACAAACAACCATTACTTTAAAGTCAAAAGAGGAGTTAGAAAGAGCAGAGGAACTATATATTCAAACTAATGCGGGTGTTGTTACGGCTACAGAACCTGAAGGTGAGACACAGCAATATACTCAATCATCTTATGAAGGGAAACGTAAAGATAATATTGAGTCATTAGGTCTTACAATCTTTACAACAGCATTTTTAGGATTAGCATTTTTAATGACGACTGGTAGTATTCTATACTTCAAACAAATGTCAGAGGCAGAGGAAGAGCGTGGTTCCTATACGATCCTAAGAAAAATTGGTTTTGCAGAAAGAGATATAATGAAGGGTATATATATGAAGCAAGCGTTTAATTTTGGTGTTCCATTAGTTATTGGCTTACTGCATAGCTATTTTGCTGTTAAATCAGGTTGGTTCTTATTTGGCACCGAGTTAACGGCCCCATTATGGATTGCGATGTGCTGTTATATCGCTTTATATACAATTTTCGCCATCCTTTCGGTAGGGTACTATAAAAAAGTGGTACGAGAATCATTGTAACAATTTAATAATGAGAAACTCAAAACAGTGTGATGATTCTATTTCACACTGTTTTTATTTTGAAACCGTGAAAATCCTTGACTTTCAATTATCTGAATAATAAAGTTTAACATGTTAGTAATTTAGCAAGTGAAAGTGAAGTGTGGTTATGAATGCAGTTATAATGGCGGTAGCCGTTATGTTAATATTAAGCTTACTCCGAATTAATGTGGTTCTTTCCTTAGTTTTAGGAGCCTTTGTTGGTGGCCTGACAAGTGGGATGGGCATTGAAGCAACCGTCCAATCCTTTACAGAAGGGTTAGGGGCAGGAGCAACAATTGCTTTAAGCTATGGTCTTCTTGGCGGTTTTGCTATTGCCATTGCCAAAACAGGAATACCAGAATTAATGATTGCTGGAATGTTAAACATCCTCAACGGAGAAAGTAATAGAAAAGGGTTAGTGAAGGTCTTAATTTTTTTCCTTATTTTCGTGATGTCTATTTTATCTCAAAATGTCATTCCTATTCATATTGCTTTTATTCCATTAATGATTCCTCCCATTTTAAAAATTTTAAATATCTTGGAAGTTGATCGACGTATAATTGCAACCCTAATTGCTGTAGGCTTAATAGGTACTTACAGTTTTGTGCCTGCTGGTTTTGGAGCGATTTTTCAAGATATCGTGGCAACGCAAGTGTCGGAGGCTGGAATGACAGTATCTTCACGTGATGTTCCTGCAGCAATGGCGATCCCAGTGCTAGGCATGCTGGTAGGGTTGATTATGGCTTTCATTATTTATCGTAAGCCACGACAGTATAGACAGGATGATGTGGAGACGGAATCATTAAATGTTAACGTCACCAAGTATGTTATGTTTTCTACTGGACTTGCATTAGTTGTAGCGTTATGTGCGCAAGTACTAACAGATTCAATGATTGTAGGTTCGTTCGCTGGCATTATGATCATGTATTTTACAGGTGCGCTTAAATGGAAAGAGGCAGATGATATTCTATCTGAAGGAATGAAGATGATGGCCTTTATCGGGTTTGTAATGATTGCGGCAAATGGTTTCGCAGCAGTTATTAATGCTACTGGCGATGTGGACAGTTTAATTACAAGCTCTATTACTATTCTACAAGGAAATAGAAGTCTAGCGATCTTTATCATGTTGGTTGTTGGTTTAGTTGTAACGATGGGGATTGGTTCATCGTTCGCAACAGTGCCTATTATTGCTACGTTATTTGTTCCTTTAGCACAAGGGTTAGGATTGAGTCCTTTAGCAATACTATGTTTAATTGGTACGGCAGGTGCGTTAGGAGATGCAGGCTCTCCAGCTTCAGATTCAACACTTGGACCGACTGCAGGTTTAAACGTAGACGGACAGCACCATCATATTTGGGATACCTGTGTCCCGACATTTATTTTTATTAACATTCCCCTGATTGTATTTGGCTGGATTGCCTGTGTTTTCTTTTTATAAGTTAGAAGTAGTTTCTATAAACTATAGAGACTACTTCTAACAAGTTGTTTGAAATGTCCGAAAACGTTGATATAACAACCTTAAGTGTTGCATTATGTTTTAAAATTTTATATACTAGTAAACGGCTTAAATAAGCGAAGAAAATAGTAGTACTAAGAATATCTGCAACATTTAAAAGAATTTAGCGAAAAGACTTGCTTATTCTTTTTTTATTGTATATAATGTTGAATGTTGGTCTTTGACTGCGATGAAGCGAGAGGTTGCCGACACACCCGGCCGCTTTGCCATGGCGGTGTGTGGGAGAATTTTCGTGGAGAATGTCTAGAAAATAGGCGAGAAGGAGGGAAAATAATGGCAAAACAAAAGATTCGTATTCGTTTAAAAGCGTATGATCACCGTATTTTAGATCAGTCTGCTGAGAAAATTGTGGAAACTGCAAAACGTTCAGGTGCAAGTGTATCAGGTCCGATTCCACTCCCAACTGAGAAGTCTGTGTACACAATTCTTCGTGCGGTTCACAAGTATAAAGATTCTCGTGAACAATTCGAGATGCGTACGCATAAACGTCTGATCGATATCGTTAACCCAACACCACAAACTGTTGATGCGTTAATGAAACTTGATTTACCATCTGGCGTTGATATCGAAATCAAACTTTAATGGTAAAAACAATATAACTTTTTAAAACTTACAGGAGGTGTGACAAATGGCTAAAGGAATCTTAGGTAGAAAAATTGGTATGACACAAGTTTTCGCTGAAAACGGCGATTTAATCCCGGTAACAGTTATCGAAGCTACTCCAAACGTAGTTCTTCAAAAGAAAACTGTTGAAACAGACGGCTACGAAGCAATTCAAGTTGGTTTCGAAGATAAGCGCGTTAAGCTTTCTAATAAACCAGAACAAGGTCACGTAGCAAAAGCGAACACTGCTCCTAAGCGCTTCATTCGTGAATTCCGCAACGTGAACGTGGAAGAATACGAAGTTGGTCAAGAAGTCAAAGTAGAAATTTTCGCAGAAGGCGATGTAATTGATGTAACAGGTGTTACTAAAGGTAAAGGTTTCCAAGGTGTTATCAAACGCCACGGTCAATCTCGTGGTCCAATGGCCCACGGTTCTCGTTACCACCGTCGTCCTGGTTCAATGGGTCCAGTTGCTCCGAACCGCGTATTCAAACAAAAGAAATTACCTGGTCAAATGGGTGGCAATGTAGTTACAATCCAAAACTTAGAAATCGTGAAAGTTGATACAGATCGTAACTTACTACTTGTTAAAGGTAATGTTCCTGGTTCTAAAAAAGCTCTAGTTACAGTAAAAACTGCAATTAAAGCTAAGTAATCACTTCAGGAAAGGAGGAAACAGGAATGACAAAAGTATCTGTACTTAGTCAAACAGGTGCTTCAGTTGGTGAAATCGAATTAAACGATGCGATCTTCGGAATCGAGCCAAATGAAGCAGTATTATTCGACGCTGTAGTAGCTCAACGTGCTTCTCTTCGTCAAGGTAATCACAAGGTTAAAAACCGTTCTGAGGTTGCTGGTGGTGGTCGTAAACCATGGCGTCAAAAAGGAACTGGTCGTGCTCGTCAAGGTTCTATCCGTTCTCCACAATGGCGCGGCGGTGGTATCGTATTCGGTCCTACTCCACGTAGCTACTCTTATAAATTACCTAAAAAAGTTCGTCGTTTAGCTCTTAAATCAGCTTTATCAGCTAAAGTAGTAGAACAAAACTTCTTAGTTCTTGATGCTCTAACTCTAGCAGCACCAAAAACAAAAGAATTCACAAAAATTCTTAAAGATCTTTCTTTAGAGAAAAAATCTTTATTCGTAACTGCTGACCTAGATGAAAACGTAGCATTATCTGCTCGTAACATCCCAGGTGTAACAGTTTTAACTGCAAATGGAATCAACGTTCTTGATCTATTAGGTCATGATAAAGTTGTATTCACTAAATCTGCAGTAGAAAAAGTTGAGGAGGTGCTTGGATAATGGAAGCACGTGATATTTTAAAACGTCCGGTCATTACTGAGCGTTCTTCAGAACTTATGGCAGAGAAAAAGTATACTTTCGAAGTAGACACTCGCGCTAACAAAACTCAAGTAAAAGACGCTGTAGAAGAAATCTTTGGCGTAAAAGTTGAGAAAGTAAACGTTCTTAACTACAAAGGTAAATTCAAGCGTGTTGGCCGTTACGGTGGTTACACTAACAAACGTCGTAAAGCGATTGTTAAATTAACTGCTGATAGCAAAGAAATCGAATTATTCGAAATGTAATCCTTAATGGATATATGATTTGAACACTCAAGAAGGAGGGAAACACAATGGCGATTAAAAAGTATAAACCTACCTCTAATGGTCGTCGTAACATGACGTCATTAGACTTTGCGGAAATTACAACTAACAAGCCTGAGAAATCATTGCTTGAACCAACTAAACGCAAAGCTGGTCGTAACAACCAAGGTAAAATCACTGTTCGTCATCATGGTGGTGGTCATAAGAAGCAATACCGTGTTATCGATTTCAAACGTGTTAAAGATGGCATTCCGGCAAAAGTTGCTACTATTGAATATGATCCAAACCGTTCTGCGAATATCGCATTAATCAACTACGCTGATGGAGCAAAAGCTTACATCTTAGCACCAAAAGGTCTAGAGGTTGGTCAAACAATCGTTTCTGGTCCAGATGCTGATATTAAAGTAGGTAACGCATTACCATTAGCAAACATTCCAATGGGTACAACAATCCATAACATCGAGTTAAAACCTGGTAAAGGTGGACAATTAGTACGTTCAGCTGGTACTTCTGCTCAAGTACTTGGTCGTGAAGATAAGTACGTAATCGTTCGTCTACAATCTGGTGAAGTACGTTTAGTTTTAGCTACTTGCCGCGCTACAATCGGTCAAGTTGGTAACGAACAACACGAACTTGTACACATCGGTAAAGCAGGTCGTAGCCGTTGGTTAGGTAAACGCCCAGAAGTTCGTGGTTCTGTAATGAACCCTAACGATCACCCACACGGTGGTGGTGAAGGACGTTCTCCAATCGGACGTAAATCACCAATGACTCCTTGGGGTAAACCAGCACTTGGTTACAAAACTCGTAAGAAGAAAAACAAATCGGATAAATTTATCATCCGTAGTCGTAAAAAATAAAGTGATTAAACTACGGTTCTATGTGAGAGCCGTGGTGGAATCACGGAGGGAGGTTCCTACATGGGTCGCAGCTTGAAAAAAGGACCTTTTGTTGATGACCACTTAATGAAAAAAGTGGAAGCACAAGAGGCTTCTGAGAAAAAACAAGTTATTAAAACTTGGTCACGCCGTTCTACAATCTTCCCGAACTTCATCGGTTTAACGATTGCTGTATATGATGGACGTAAACATGTTCCTGTATACGTAACAGAAGATATGGTAGGCCATAAACTTGGTGAGTTCGCACCGACACGTACTTACAAAGGTCACGGTGCAGACGACAAGAAAACAAGACGCTAATTTTGAGAGGAGGTAAATCCTAATGACACAAGCTAAAGCTATCGCTCGTACAGTACGCATTGCTCCTCGTAAAGTACGTCTAGTTGTAGACTTAATCCGAGGTAAGCAAGTTGGTGAAGCAGTTGCAATTTTACGTCATACTCCAAAAGCGGCGTCTCCAGTCGTTGAGAAAGTATTAAAATCTGCAGTTGCTAACGCTGAGCACAATTACGATCTTGACATCAACTCTTTAGTAGTTTCTGAAGTATTTGTTGACGAAGGTCCAACATTAAAACGTTTCCGTCCACGTGCACAAGGACGTGCAAGCGCAATTAACAAACGCACAAGCCACATTACTCTAGTGGTATCTGAGAAGAAGGAGGGTTAATCCGTGGGTCAAAAAGTACATCCAATAGGACTACGCGTTGGTATTATTCGTGACTGGGAGTCAAAATGGTACGCTGAAAAAGACTATGCAACTCTACTTCACGAAGACATCAAAGTGCGTAAATATATTGAAACGGCTCTTAAAGACGCTTCTGTTTCTAAAGTAGAAATCGAACGTGCTGCAAACCGTGTAAACATTACAATTCACACTGCGAAACCAGGTATGGTAATCGGTAAAGGTGGTACTGAAGTTGAAAACCTTCGTAAATACCTTAGCGATTTAACTGGTAAACGTGTACACATCAACATTATCGAAATCAAACGTGCTGATCTTGACGCTCGTCTAGTAGCTGAAAACATCGCTCGTCAATTAGAAAACCGTGTATCATTCCGTCGTGCGCAAAAGCAAGCGATCCAACGCACAATCCGCGCTGGTGCAAAAGGAATTAAAACACAAGTATCTGGTCGTTTAGGTGGCGCTGATATCGCGCGTGCTGAACATTATAGTGAAGGAACTGTTCCACTTCATACTCTACGTGCTGACATCGACTATGCACACGCAGAAGCTGATACTACTTACGGTAAATTAGGCGTTAAAGTATGGATCTACCGTGGTGAAGTTCTTCCTACGAAGAAATCTGTGGAAGGAGGCAAATAATATGTTATTGCCTAAACGCGTTAAATACCGTCGTGAACACCGCGGCAACATGCGTGGCGAAGCGAAAGGCGGTAAAGAAGTAACTTTCGGCGAATGGGGCTTACAAGCTCAAACTGCTAGCTGGATTACTAACCGTCAAATCGAATCTGCTCGTATCGCGATGACTCGTTACATGAAACGTGGCGGTAAAGTTTGGATTAAAATCTTCCCACATAAACCTTACACTAAAAAACCTCTAGAAGTCCGCATGGGTTCTGGTAAAGGTTCTCCTGAAGGTTGGGTAGCAGTAGTTAAACCAGGAAAAGTAATGTTCGAAATTGCTGGCGTATCTGAAGAAGTTGCACGTGAAGCACTTCGTTTAGCATCACACAAACTTCCTGTTAAATGTAAGATCGTAAAACGTCAAGAAACTGGTGGTGAATCTAATGAAAGCTAATGAAATCCGTGACCTTGCTACTTCTGAAATAGAATTAAAAGTGAAATCACTGAAAGAAGAGCTTTTCAACCTTCGCTTCCAATTGGCGACTGGTCAATTAGAAAACACAGCTCGTATTCGTGAAGTGCGTAAAGCAATCGCGCGTATGAAAACTGTTATTCGTGAAAGAGAAATCAGTGCAAATAACTGATAAAGGAGGTTTTCAAGTATGACTGAGCGCAATCAACGCAAAGTTTACACGGGCCGCGTTGTTTCAGATAAAATGGACAAAACTGTAACTGTTTTAGTTGAAACTTACAAAAAGCACAAGCTTTATGGTAAGCGTGTAAAATACTCTAAAAAGTTTAAAGCTCATGATGAGTTAAACACAGCGAAAATCGGTGATATCGTACGTATCATGGAAACTCGCCCGCTATCAGCTACTAAACGTTTCCGTCTAGTAGAAGTTGTAGAAAAAGCGGTTATTATTTAATAACTATTTCGGAACAACCAATTTCCGAAGGGAGGTAACCTAAGTGATCCAACAAGAAAGTCGTATGAAAGTTGCTGACAACTCAGGTGCACGTGAAGTTCTTACAATTAAAGTGCTTGGTGGCTCTGGCCGTAAAACTGCTAACATCGGTGATATCGTTGTTTGTACAGTTAAGAAAGCAACACCAGGTGGCGTTGTCAAGAAGGGTGACGTTGTTAAAGCTGTTATCGTTCGTACTAAATCAGGCGTTCGTCGTAAAGACGGCACGTACATCAAATTTGATGAAAATGCTTGTGTAATTATTCGTGATGATAAATCACCACGCGGAACTCGTATTTTCGGACCTGTTGCACGTGAACTACGTGACAGCAACTTCATGAAAATCGTTTCTCTAGCTCCAGAAGTTCTTTAATTTCATGACAGTGCCAATCAAGGAGGTGCGACAGCATGCATGTAAAAAAAGGTGACAAGGTTAAGGTGATCACTGGTAAGGATAAAGGCAAAGAAGGCGTAATCCTTGCAGCTTACCCAAAACAAGATCGCGTTCTTGTTGAAGGTGTGAACATCGTGAAAAAACACGTTAAACCTAACCAATTGAATCCACAAGGTGGTATTGTAAGCCAAGAGGCTGCAATTCACGTTTCGAACGTAATGCTAATCGATCCTAAATCTGGCGAGCCGACTCGTGTAGGTTATAAAATCGAAAACGGTAAAAAAGTTCGTGTAGCAAAAAAATCAGGTGCAGTAATCGACTAATTAGTATAAATAGAAGGGAGGTACACACATGAGCCGCCTAAAAGAAAAATATTTAAATGAAGTTTCACCTGCTCTTATGAGCAAATTTGGATATAAATCAGTTATGCAACTACCAAAAGTTGAGAAAATCGTTATCAACATGGGTGTTGGTGATGCAGTTCAAAACTCAAAAGCGCTAGATGCAGCTGTTGAAGAATTAACAATTATCACTGGTCAAAAACCAGTAGTAACTAAAGCGAAAAAATCGATCGCAGGTTTCCGTCTTCGTGAAGGTATGCCTATCGGTGCTAAAGTTACATTACGCGGTGAGCGTATGTATGAATTCTTGGACAAATTAATTTCTATCTCACTACCTCGTGTACGTGACTTCCGTGGTGTTTCTAAAAAAGCATTCGATGGTCGCGGTAACTACACTTTAGGTGTTAAGGAACAATTAATTTTCCCAGAAATCGATTACGATAAAGTTTCAAAAGTACGCGGTATGGACATCGTGATCGTAACGACAGCGAATTCTGACGAAGAAGCTCGCGAGTTATTGACACAATTCGGTATGCCGTTCCAAAAGTAATCAAACAAGGAGGGCGAAAACGTGGCTAAAAAATCTATGATCGTTAAACAACAACGTAAGCAAAAGTTTAAAGTGCAAGAGTATACACGTTGTGAACGCTGTGGTCGTCCACATTCAGTATATCGCAAATTCAAACTTTGCCGTATTTGTTTCCGAGAACTTGCATATAAGGGACAAATTCCTGGCGTGAAAAAAGCCAGCTGGTAATCCCCTAATTTGGGAAGGAGGTAAATGTAATGACAATGACTGATCCGATTGCAGATATGCTTACTCGCATTCGTAATGCGAACATGGTTCGTCACGAGAAGTTAGAAGTACCAGCTTCCAACGTGAAAAAAGAGATCGCTGAAATTTTAAAGCGTGAAGGTTTCGTACGTGACGTAGAATACGTGGAAGACAACAAACAAGGTATCATCCGTATCTTCTTAAAATACGGTAAAGATAACGAGCGTGTTATCACTGGCTTAAAACGTATTTCTAAACCTGGATTACGTGTATATGCTAAAACAAATGAAGTACCTAAAGTATTGAACGGTCTTGGTATCGCTTTAGTGTCAACTTCACAAGGTTTATTAACAGATAAAGAAGCTCGCGCTAAACAAGTTGGCGGAGAAATTCTAGCATACGTTTGGTAATTAGCAATAAATGAATGGAGGTGCAACTAAATGTCTCGTGTAGGTAAAAAAATTATCGAGGTACCTGCTAACGTAACTGTTACTGTTGATACAAACAACACTGTTACTGTTAAAGGTCCTAAAGGCGAACTTGTTCGTTCTTTCCACCAAGATATGAAAATTGAGCAAGAAGGTAACGTAATCACTGTATCTCGTCCTTCTGAATCAAAAGAACACCGCACAAACCACGGTACTACTCGTGCGCTTCTTGCGAACATGGTTACTGGTGTTTCTGCAGGTTTCGAAAAAGCTTTAGAACTTATCGGTGTTGGTTACCGTGCGCAATTACAAGGTAAAAAACTTGTACTTAACGTTGGTTACTCTCATCCAGTAGAGTTCACACCTGAAGATGGTCTTGAAATTGAAGTTCCTTCTAACACTAAAATCATCGTTAAAGGTATCAGCAAAGAACGCGTTGGTGCTCTTGCATCTAACATCCGTGACGTTCGTCCACCAGAGCCTTATAAAGGTAAAGGTATTCGTTATGAAGGCGAATATGTACGTCGTAAAGAAGGTAAAACAGGTAAATAATGCTGCTTAAGCATTAGAAAGGAGTGACCCTTGTGATTACGAAACAAGATAAAAATCAGGTTCGTAAAAAACGTCATGCTCGTGTACGTTCTAAAATTTCGGGTACTGCTGAGCGTCCACGCTTAAACGTATTCCGTTCTAACAAGAACATTTACGCGCAACTTATCGATGACGTAGCAGGCGTAACAATTGTTAGCGCATCTTCTCAAGAAAAAGGTTTCGAAGGTGCTGGTAGCAATGTTGACGCAGCAACTAAAGTCGGTGAAACAATCGCAAAACGCGCTACGGAAAAAAATATTACTGCTGTAGTATTTGACCGTGGTGGTTACTTATATCATGGACGCGTTAAAGCTTTAGCTGAAGCTGCACGTGAGAACGGTTTAGAATTTTAATAAGAAGGAGGGACACATTTCATGAGTCGTATTGACGCAAACAAACTTGGAGAACTTGAAGAACGCGTAGTTACTATTAACCGTGTTGCTAAAGTTGTTAAAGGTGGACGTCGCTTCCGCTTCACAGCATTAGTTGTAGTTGGCGATAGAAACGGTCATGTTGGTTTCGGTACTGGTAAAGCTCAAGAGGTGCCAGATGCTATCCGCAAAGCTGTTGAAGATGCGAAGAAAAACTTAATCGAAGTGCCACGCGTAGGTGGAACAACTCCACACTTAGTGCAAGGTCGCTTTGGTGCAGGAGAAATCCTAATCAAACCTGCTGCTCCTGGTACAGGAGTTATCGCTGGTGGTCCAGTACGTGCCGTACTAGAACTTGCTGGTATTACTGATATTCTTTCAAAATCACTTGGATCTAACACACCAATTAACATGGTGCGTGCTACAATTCAAGGTTTAACTGAATTAAAACGCGTAGAGGACGTAGCTAAATTACGTGGTAAATCAGTGGAAGAACTATTAGGATAAGGGGGGAAAGATAATGGCTAACAAATTAGAAATCACCCTTACTAAATCTGTGATTGGTACTAAACCTGCACAACGCAAAACTGTTGAAGCTTTAGGTTTACGTAAATTACACCAAACTGTAGAGAAAGCTGATAACGCAGCTACTCGCGGTATGCTTGATAAAGTAGCTCACTTAGTTACTGTAAAAGAAATTTAATTTTCAATTATTGAACAAGGAGGTGCCACCCACTATGAAACTGCATGAGTTAAAACCAGCAGAAGGTTCTCGTAAGCAACGCAATCGCGTTGGTCGTGGTATCGGTTCTGGTAACGGTAAAACAGCAGGTAAAGGTCATAAAGGTCAAAACGCTCGTTCTGGTGGCGGTGTACGCCCAGGCTTTGAGGGCGGTCAAAACCCATTATTCCGTCGTTTACCTAAACGTGGCTTTACGAACATCAACCGTAAAGAATACGCGATCGTTAACCTTGATGCTTTAAACCGTTTCGAAGACGGTGCAGAGGTAACTGCTGCATTATTACTTGAAACTGGTCTAGTGAGTAACGAAAAAGCTGGAATTAAAGTTCTTGGCAACGGAACTCTTAATAAAAAGCTTACTGTTAAGGCTCATAAATTCTCAGCTTCAGCTAAAGAAGCAATTGAGAATGCCGGCGGAACTACTGAGGTGATTTAATGTTTCAGACAATCTCTAACTTTATGCGTGTTCGAGATATAAGAAATAAAATCATTTTCACTCTTTTAATGTTAATCGTTTTCCGTATTGGAACATTTGTTCCGGTACCTAACGTTGACGCTAATGTATTAAAGGCAACTGATGAGTTTAACCTCGTTGGTTTCCTCAATACTTTTGGCGGTGGTGCTTTAAAGAACTTCTCCATCTTTGCGATGGGGATTATGCCTTACATCACGGCCTCAATCATTGTTCAGTTATTGCAAATGGACGTAGTACCGAAATTTGCTGAGTGGGCAAAGCAAGGTGAAGTCGGAAGACGTAAGCTTGCACAATTCACTCGCTACTTTACTATTATTCTTGCTTTTATCCAATCATTCGCAATGTCATTCGGTTTTAACAGAATGTACGGTGGATCATTGATTAAAGAAGAAGGCGTTCTAACGTATGTTACAATTGCTATAGTATTGACAGCGGGTACAGCATTCCTAGTATGGCTTGCTGAGCAAATTACTGCTCATGGTGTTGGTAATGGTATTTCTGTTGTCATTTTCGCAGGTATCGTTGCAGCATTGCCTACAGGAATTAACCAAATCTTTGCACAGCAAATCGAGGGTGCAGGAGATAAATTATTTATCAACATCATCATCCTTGCGTTGCTTGTATTAGTTTTATTAGCAGTTGTTGTTGGAGTTATTTACGTGCAACAAGCACTTCGTAAAATTCCAATTCAATATGCAAAACGAGTTACTGGGCGTAACCAACAGACGGGTGGTCAACAAACGCATTTACCGTTAAAAGTAAATGCTGCAGGGGTTATTCCTGTAATCTTTGCTTCGGCATTTCTGATGACACCTCGTACGATAGTTCCGTTCTTCGGTGAAAATAATGTAACAACATTCATTAATAACACTTTTGATTATACAAAACCTGTTGGGATGATTATTTATGTTGCATTAATCATCGCGTTCACATATTTCTATGCATTCGTACAAGTGAATCCAGAAAATGTGGCAGATAACTTGAAAAAACAAGGTGCTTATATTCCGGGTATTCGTCCTGGTGAAAACACTCAAACGTATTTAACAAGCGTGTTATATCGACTGACATTTGTCGGCGCGATTTTCTTAACTGTTATTTCTGTAATGCCGATTATATTCATAAACTTTATGAATTTACCTGCTTCAGTGCAGATCGGTGGTACTAGTATTATTATCGTAGTCGGCGTAGCGCTGGAAACGATGAAGCAGCTAGAATCTCAACTTGTTAAACGTCACTACAAAGGCTTTATGAAGTAATGTTGGTTTTTAGGGAACGTTCCATCGTTTCCTTAAATCAGCAAACCTTTTGTGGGAGGAATATTTCCTAATGAATATCGTTTTAATGGGTCTGCCAGGTGCTGGTAAAGGCACACAGGCAGATAAAATTGTTGAGAAGTACGCAATTCCTCATATTTCTACAGGCGATATGTTCCGTGCTGCAATCAAAGAAGGTACTGAACTAGGCTTACAAGCTAAATCGTTTATTGATCAAGGTGCACTTGTACCAGATGAAGTAACGATTGGTATTGTTCGTGAGCGACTGGCTAAACCTGACTGTGAAAAGGGATTCTTACTTGATGGATTCCCACGTACTGTTCCTCAAGCTGAAGCTTTAGATAGCATCCTTGCTGATCTAAATAAAGCGATTGAGCATACAATTAACATTCAAGTTGAAAAAGATGAGTTAATCGCTCGTCTATCAGGTCGACGTATTTGTAAAACTTGTGGTACTTCTTATCATTTAATTTTCAACCCTCCAGCTGAGGAAGGAAAATGTGATAAAGATGGTGGCGAGCTTTATACACGTGCAGATGATAATCCTGAAACGGTTGCGAACCGTCTGGAAGTAAATATGAAACAAGCACAACCTTTACTTGATTTCTATAAAGCAAAAGGTGTGTTAACTAATATAGATGGACAGCAAGATATTAACAAAGTGTTTGCTGATCTTGATGCTCTTTTACAGGGCAGCCGCAGCTGATACCCGGCTCCGGGCGCAGAATACTGCTTCCGCGGGAGGCATGCGGGAGCAACAACGAAACATAATTTTTTTGAGAGTTGCAAAAGCATATTGTGCCCGGTATATATTTCTACCAAAAAGTGCAACATACCTTTTGGAGGAGTATAATGGGTTTCGTGGAAGCATCTGTGTAACGGGTATGAATATCTCATCCAAGACATTCCGGTATTCGTGTAAACATGGGAGATTCAGTGCCCTTACTGGTTCTGTATATTCCGTGGATTGTGTGAAGCGAAACCAGACGAGCGTCTTTCAAACATCTCTCATACAATCCAAACATATGTTGAAACGAGGTTGCTTCTATAGTTGCAGCAGATATCCGTTTGATGTAACGATGAGAACTTTAATTTGCATATAGAGAGGAGACAGAGTAGATGGCGAAAGATGATGTAATTGAAGTCGAAGGGACAGTTGTTGAGACTTTGCCAAACGCGATGTTTAAGGTAGAATTAGAAAATGGACATGTGATTCTAGCACACGTATCTGGTAAGATTCGTATGCACTTTATCCGTATTCTACCTGGAGATAAGGTTACTATCGAGTTATCTCCTTATGATTTAACTCGCGGTCGTATCACATACCGTTTTAAATAATCTTTTGCGCTCCGGACTACTAAGGAGGTTAGGTTAGATGAAAGTGAGACCATCTGTGAAACCGATCTGCGAAAAATGTAAAGTAATTCGCCGACGCGGTAAAGTAATGGTAATCTGTGAAAATCCTAAACATAAACAAAAACAAGGTTAATTCTAAAGGAGGTGCACAACGTACATGGCACGTATTGCTGGTGTTGATATTCCTCGCGACAAACGCGTGGTAATTTCATTAACGTACATTTTCGGTATTGGTAAAACTACAGCTCAGAAAGTACTAGCTGATGCAGGTATTTCAGAAGATACACGCGTACGCGACTTAACTGAAGATGAGTTAAACAAAATCCGTGAACAATTAGATTCTTACAAACTTGAAGGTGACTTACGTCGCGAAACTTCATTAAACATTAAACGTCTGATGGAAATCGGTTCATTCCGTGGTATCCGTCACCGTCGTGGCTTACCTGTTCGTGGTCAAAATACGAAGAACAATGCGCGTACGCGTAAAGGTCCTCGTAAAACAGTTGCGAACAAGAAAAAATAATTGGTAAAGGAGGTTCCTTCTTAACATGGCTCGTAAACAACAAACTCGTAAACGTCGTGTGAAAAAGAATATCGAATCTGGTATTGCACACATTCGTTCTACATTTAACAATACAATCGTAACGATTACAGATATGCAAGGTAACGCTGTATCTTGGTCAAGTGCTGGTGCTCTTGGTTTCCGTGGTTCACGTAAATCTACACCATTCGCTGCTCAAATGGCTGCAGAAACTGCTGCTAAAACATCCCTTGAACATGGTCTGAAAACGTTGGAAGTAACTGTTAAAGGTCCTGGTGCTGGTCGTGAAGCTGCTATTCGTGCACTTCAAGCTGCTGGTTTAGAAGTAACTGCTATTAAAGACGTTACTCCAGTTCCTCATAATGGTTGCCGTCCGCCAAAACGTCGTCGCGTGTAATGGGTGCGTCTCATATTGTATGAGAACATCATTTTTTGTACAGACTGTCTTGTGCAGATAATAAACGATACGTCATTGACGATCGAATCTATGATGGAAAGAACCTATACATTCGATGTTTTGAAGGAGGGTAAATAAAATGATCGAAATTGAAAAACCAAAGATTGAAACGGTGGAGATCAGCGAAGATTCCAAATATGGAAAGTTTGTTGTAGAACCGCTTGAACGCGGATATGGAAACACTTTGGGTAATTCTTTACGTCGTATCCTTCTGTCTTCATTACCAGGAGCTGCTGTCACTTCAATTCAAATTGATGGTGTTCTTCACGAATTCTCAACTGTAGAAGGCGTAGTAGAAGATGTAGCTTCAATCATTTTGAACGTGAAAAAACTAGCTCTTAAAATCTACTCTGACGAAGAAAAAGTTATTGAGATTGATGTAAAAGGCGATGGTACAGTTACGGCTGCTGACATTACACATGACAGTGACGTAGAAATTTTAAACCCAGATCTATATATTGCAACAATCGCTAAAAACGGTCATTTACGTATGCGTATGTATGCACAACGTGGCCGTGGTTACACTCCTGCTGATCAAAACAAACGTGAGGATCTTCCTATCGGCGTGATCCCGATCGACTCTATTTACACTCCAGTATCACGCGTCAATTTCCAAGTGGAAAATACTCGTGTTGGTCAGTCTTCTGACTACGACAAACTTTCTCTTGATGTGTGGACAGATGGCAGCATCGGTCCGAAAGAGGCGATTTCGCTCGGAGCAAAAATTTTAACCGAGCATCTTAACATCTTCGTTGGCATGACGGATGAGGCACAAACTGCTGAAATCATGGTCGAAAAAGAAGAAGATCAAAAAGAAAAAGTTTTAGAGATGACTATCGAAGAGCTTGATCTTTCTGTTCGTTCTTACAACTGTTTAAAACGCGCTGGTATTAATACAGTACTAGAACTTGCGAATAAATCAGAAGACGATATGATGAAAGTTCGTAACCTTGGACGTAAGTCACTAGAAGAAGTAAAAGCGAAGTTAGAAGAGCTTGGTTTAGGATTACGCAAAGAAGACTAAGCGATTTAAAACAACTAACAAGATCAGATTTTTTTCTATAAAGGAGGGAAACATCCATGGGTTACAGAAAACTTGGTCGTACAAGTTCTCAACGTAAAGCGATGTTACGTGACTTAGCTACTGATTTAATCATTAACGAGCGTATCGAAACTACTGAGGCTCGCGCTAAAGAAGTACGTAAAGCTGTTGAAAAAATGATTACTTTAGGTAAACGCGGAGATTTACACGCACGCCGTCAAGCTGCTGCATTCATCCGTCGTGAACTAGTAACAACGACTGATGCTGAAGGTAACGAAACAACATCATTTGCACTTCAAAAGTTATTTGATGATGTTGCACCACGTTATGCAGAGCGTCAAGGTGGTTACACTCGTATTCTTAAAGTAGGTCCTCGTCGTGGTGACGGTGCACCTGTTGTTGTGATTGAACTAGTTTAATCATAAGAGAAAACTTGTGGTGAAGAGGGTGGGAATCACCACCCTCTTTCTTTATAAATGATTTATACGACAAATAATTAAGCTGAGCGTTATGATGAGCGGACACTCTATGTGGTGTGGCGTCTCGTTTAGCTCTCCGCACCTCATTCAGGAGAAATAAGGGCTTGAGCACCCGTATTTCTTGTAAATGTAACGACTAGCGCATTTCTATCGAATGAGGTGCGCGCTTTTTTATTATTAAAGACAGCGCCAATTTGTGGTGCTTTTTTTAATATATGGATTTTAATTTGTTATCCATTACCCTATTATTAGTTTGACTTGTTATTGTAGTATTTTTCTTTTATCGACATACGGAATGTAGTAGAATTCATACATAAAAAAGTGTAAGTTAGTTAGTAGAGCAGAGCATGGAGAGAGGAGTACTAGATATGCCTGAAATTTTATCTTTAAATAATGTGACTTTTTCATATACGCCAGAAGATCAAGCTAGCCGTAATGCTGTCGAAAACGTTAGCTTTGCAGTTGAAGAAGGTGAATGGATTGCCATAGTAGGTCATAATGGATCTGGTAAATCCACAATCGCTAAGTTGATGAATGGTTTATTATTTCCTCAACAAGGAGATGTACGTATATTACGTGAGCCTTTAAGTGAAGATAACCTTTGGGAGTCCCGCTCTTTAATGGGAATGGTATTTCAAAACCCTGACAATCAATTTGTCGGCGCAACCGTGCAAGATGATGTAGCATTTGCACTCGAAAATAACGGTGTACCTTTTGAGGATATGGTAAAGCGTGTCCATGCAGCACTGGATCAAGTAAAAATGAGCCAGTTTTTAGACCATGAACCGCATCATCTATCAGGAGGGCAAAAACAGCGTGTTGCCATCGCTGGAGCACTTGCATTAAAGCCAAAGCTTCTTATTTTAGATGAGGCTACATCTATGTTAGATCCACAGGGGCGTGCAGAGGTGTTGCAAACTGTCCAGACCTTACGTGCGGAAACAGGATTAACAGTTATATCGATTACACATGATTTAGAAGAGGCGATGCTAGCAAATCGTGTTCTTTTTATGAATGATGGCAAGAAATTTGCAGAAGGTACACCTGCTGAAATCTTTGCACTCGGGGACAAGCTAGTTGAATTCGGACTGGATTTACCATTTGCCTTGAAGTTATCAAAGCTATTGCAAAAGGAAGGTGTTCCGTTAATGGGACAACATATGACAGAAGAAGAGTTGGTGAATGATTTATGGACATCAAACTTCAACAAGTAAGCTATGCCTATTCGCAGGGGACGCCTTTTGAAAAGCGGGCTCTTTTCGATGTAGATTTTGATATCCCCTCCCATACTTATCAAGCGATTATTGGCCATACTGGTTCTGGTAAATCGACTATTCTTCAGCATTTTAACGCACTTCTAAGACCTACTTCAGGAGAAGTACATATTGGGGATCGCATTATTGTAGCTGGTAAAAAAGCAAAGGATTTAAAAGCTGTACGTCAAAAGGTCGGTATTGTCTTTCAGTTTCCAGAGCATCAATTATTTGAAGAAACGGTTTTAAAGGATATTATGTTTGGCCCTATGAACTTTGGAGTATCAGAGGAGGAAGCAGAAGCTCGTGCAAGGGAACTTGTTAGCTTAGTTGGTTTACCTGACAACGTACTTGAGAAATCCCCATTCGATTTATCAGGCGGTCAAATGCGTCGAGTGGCGATTGCAGGTGTTTTAGCAATGGACCCAGAGGTTATTGTATTAGATGAACCTACGGCTGGTCTTGATCCACGAGGTCAAAAAGAAATTATGGATATGTTTTATCAGCTTCATCAAGAACGACATCTCACAACAATTTTAGTAACACATAGTATGGAGGATGCGGCACGATATGCGGATAATATTGTGATTATGCATGAAGGTAAGAATGTCTTAAGTGGAACACCACGGGATATTTTTAAAGATGTAGAAACATTAAAGAGTTTCCGCTTAGAGCCACCACGTATTGTTCGCTTTCAGCAGAGGGTTGAGCATATGATAGGACGTTCCTTCTCTAAGGTTTGCTTAACAGAGGAGGAGCTTGCAGCTGAAATTGCTCAAGGCCTAAGAGAGGAGCGTGGAGAGCCATGATGGAAAAAATGATATTTGGACGCTTCCTCCCTGGTGATTCACCTGTGCATAAACTGGATCCAAGGTCTAAGCTCATTTTCGTCTTTGCGTTTATTATTATTGTCTTTTTGGCGAATAATACAGTGACATACGCTATGTTACTGGCATTTACACTATTGGTAGTTTTAATATCACGGATTCGCCTATATTTTTTAATTAATGGATTAAAGCCTGTTATCTTTCTGATGGCCTTCACATTCCTTCTTCATATATTTATGACAAAAGAAGGCGTTCCTATTTTTGAATCAAAGTTCATTACCATTTATGATGAAGGAATTAGACGAGGGATCTATATTTCTATACGATTTCTAGTATTAGTCTTTATGACGTCGATTTTAACATTAACAACATCACCTATTTCTATTACAGATGGTATTGAGGTGCTTCTAAATCCATTAAAAGCATTGAAGGTACCAGTACATGAATTGGCTTTAATGATGTCTATTTCATTGCGTTTTATTCCGACCTTAATGGATGAAACAGATAAGATTATGAAAGCACAAATGGCACGAGGTTCAGACCTATCCTCTGGACCGATAAAAGATAGAATAAAAGCTGTCGTACCATTGCTTGTACCTCTCTTTGTCAGTGCCTTTAAGCGAGCTGAGGACTTAGCAACAGCGATGGAGGTAAGAGGCTATCGTGGTGGTGAAGGTCGTACTAGATATCGTAGACTAAAATGGGATATGGGCGACACATTTGCGCTTGTGCTATTAGTAGCAATAGGCGTATTGCTATTCTTCTATAGAAGTTAAAAGGAGTAAGCTTTATGCGACGATTAAAAGTAATTATCAGCTATGATGGAACGCATTTCTCAGGCTATCAAGTACAGCCTGGGGAACGTACAGTGCAGGCTGAACTGGAGCGAGTACTAGCTATTATGCATAAAGGGGAAAAGATTAAAGTAACTGCAAGTGGGCGTACAGATGCTAGAGTTCATGCAACAGGGCAAACATTGCATTTTGATACACCACTCTCCATTCCAACAGAAAAGTACCACAAGGCATTGAATGTACAGCTACCTAGAGATATTCGTGTATTATCGGTAGAGGAAGTGGCAAATGACTTTCATGCACGCTACAGCGTTGTAGGGAAAAGATACCGCTATATATGGTCTTGTGAGCTTATTCAAAGCCCATTCCGCAGACATTACACGGTTGAGACAAATGGGGTTAAGCCTAATGTTGAGGCAATGCAGGAGGCAGCAAAGGCTATAATCGGTACACATGACTTTTCGTGCTTTTGTGCGGCGAATACAAGTGTGAAGGATAAGGTACGAACAGTTAAGACTCTGCAATTTGAATGGCATGGAGAAGAGCTTCACATGGTGATTGAAGGTAATGGCTTTTTATATAATATGGTGCGTATTATTGCGGGTACACTTTGGGAGGTTGGTGTAGGTCGTCGTACAATAGACAACTTGGCACTTGTAGTCGCTTCTGAAGATCGTGATAAAGCCGGAAAAACCGCACCACCACAAGGCTTATACTTAGAAAAGGTGTTCTATTAATAGGGTTCTGAAATTCTGAACAACATCACCAGGTGTTTAATGAAATTGCTTGACTTTAGAAGTCATTCATTATATGATAACAGATGGTATTTTCATTACCACCACAAATAAGCCCCGAAACTTATAGTGTAGTTTAATGAAAAATAACGGTAATCGAATCGATTAGGAGGATATATACATGCGTACAACATTCATGGCTAAAGGTCACGAAGTAGACCGTAAATGGTTAGTAGTTGATGCAGAAGGCCAAACTCTTGGACGTTTAGCTTCTGAAGTAGCTGCAATCTTACGTGGTAAACATAAACCAACATTCACACCAAACGTTGACACAGGTGATCACGTAATCATCATCAACGCTGACAAAATCCATTTAACTGGTAACAAATTAGAAGGTAAACTTTACCGTCACCACACTCAATTCGCTGGTGGTTTAAAAACTCGTACTGCTGGTGAAATGCTAGACAAGTACCCAACACGAATGATCGAATTAGCAGTTAAAGGAATGCTTCCTAAAAACTCTTTAGGTCGCAAAATGTTCACTAAACTTAATGTTTACACTGGAACAGAGCATCCACATGCTGCACAAAAACCAGAAGCATACGAGCTTCGCGGATAATATAAATTAAGAGGAGGATATTACTTTGGCACAAGTTCAATACATCGGCACTGGTCGCCGTAAAAGCTCTGTAGCTCGCGTACGTTTAGTACCAGGTACAGGTAAAATTGTTATCAACAAACGTGAAATCGAAGAATACGTACCATTCGCTGCATTACGTGAAGTAATTAAACAACCATTAGTAGCTACTGAAACTACAGGAAGCTATGATATCCACGTAAACGTTAACGGTGGTGGATACACTGGTCAAGCTGGTGCTGTTCGTCACGGTATCGCTCGTGCTCTACTTCAAGTAGACCCAGATTTCCGTGCTGCATTAAAATCAGCTGGATTACTTACTCGTGATTCACGCATGAAAGAACGTAAAAAACCAGGTCTACGCGGCGCTCGTCGTGCACCTCAGTTCTCAAAACGTTAATATCAGCGTTTATACAAAAACTCTTTCTACTTTTGTGGAAAGAGTTTTTTTGTTAGGAAGCAATATAAAAGAGCAATCTTTGGAGTGATCCCAAAGATTGCTTAGTATTATTTTTTATGAAACTGACGATGTAGTTGATGCACCTGTTCAGCTAGTTCTGCCACCGGGCCTTCTACGATAGTATCTTGAATTACTTCTTGTATGGATAGATTACGAACACGGGATGCAGAAGATATCTCCATATCTTTTAGCCATTGTGCTAATTGTTTAGAGGAGCTAGCATAAACAATTCTTCCTAACCCCACCCAGCCATGAGCCGCAGCGCACATTGGGCAATGTTCGCCTGAAGTGTAAACTGTTGCCGTACTTCTTTCCTCGGGACTCATATTTTTAGCTGCCCAACGTGCCAATGCAAATTCGGGGTGCTGTGTATGGTCACCACCAGATACATGATTTTGATCTTCTGCTAGCACCTCGCCATTAGCAGCCACAAGAATCGAACCGAATGGCTCATCACCAGCATCTAGCGCATTTTGGGCAAGTTCAATACATCTCTTTAGATGCTTTAAATCTGTTTCTTGAATCATGAAAAATCCTCCTTATGTTAGCTATTAGAAGAGCGCTCAGATTCTGCGTTTTTTAAAATACTTTCGATTTCATGAAAACCTAATTTTTTCGCATGCTGCAACGGTGTAATACCGTCTCTATCGCCAATATTTAAATCAGCACCATAATCGACCAATAATTGTACGACTTCCTGATGTTTCTCACCGCCATTACCTAATATGACTGCTTCTAATAGGGCTGTCCAATGTAAATGATTAATGTGATTAACATCAATATCTGAATGATTAAGTAGCTCACGAACTACTTCTACATGTCCACGTTCTGAAGCTGGTATGATAGCTACTCCCCCAAAGCGATTCGTTAGCTTTGTATCAGCTCCTGCTGCTATAGCAAGCTTTACTATTTCAAGGTAGCCTGATGCACCTGCATGTAAAAGTACATTCTCAAGATTATTATCTCTACTATTAATATCAGCGCCATGCTCAATAAGTACCCTCACAGTATCCACCTGATTATTATAGGTTGCAGCTAAGACAGCTGTTCTTCCAATTTGATCGGTGGTATTGATATTCACTCCATTTTGCAGAAGCGATAATACTATCTCCGTATTACCGTTCGCCGCGTTAATAATCAATTGATCATCCATTTCCTCCACCTTCTTTCATTATATCTCCACAATAAAGCAGCTAAATGTTACTAGCAGAACTGATTTCGTGCTATAGCATCATTAACCGTCTTATAAAAATATGGTAACATGGAGCATTTTACATGAATAATATTTAAAAAATATGCATGGCTTAGCTTTTTCATATAATAGACAAGGACAGATTGTACAACGATGAGAACGAAGAACATGTTTGATAAGTCAGTTGCCCCATTTAAAATTATTAAAAATATTTTCGCATAAGTTTATGCTTTTTTAAGAAATTATTTAGAGGAAGTTTAACATTCCGTTTTAATATAGTTTTGAAGGTATAAGAAACCTTTCGTTTTTTCATAATGAGTTTGACATAACTCAAAAATATAAACAGTGGAGGTAACTAGCTATGAAAAAGTTCTTAATAATTTCTGTTGCAGCAATGGCACTACTTGCAGCATGTCAAGATAAGGAGCCTGCAAAAGGCAACACTACGAATAGTGAGGAAGTAAAAACAGAAGGTGCTACATCAGAAAATCCAACGAATGACCAAGCGCAGGAGCAATTAACGAAGGGTCAAGAAATGGCCAATATTCTAAGCAGTACAAACTGGCAAGGTACAAAAGTATACGATAAGGATCAAAATGATTTAACCGCGGAGAACTCAAATTTCATCGGTTTAGCAAAGTATGATGTTGCAACAGGTCACTATGAATTTTTTGATGCTGCTACAGGTGAAAGTCGTGACGATAAAGGAACATTCTTTATTACAAATGATGGGAAACAAAGGATTTTAATTTCTGAATCCAAGAACTATCAAGCAGTTGTAGAGATTATTGAGTTAAACGATAGTATCTTTACTTATAAACGAATGGGGAAGGATGCTGCTGGGAATGATGTAGAAGTATTTGTGGAACATATACCTTATAAAGAAAAAGATTTGGCATTTACAGATTCGGATAAAACACTAGATGCATCAACTGGTGATATTGTTACAAACATTGATGGAGACAAAATTTTAGCAAACACACTATGGCATGGAACTGTTGTTTTAGATGAAGCGGGTCATGATGTAACAGAATTCAATTCAAATTTCATCAGCATTGCAAAATATGATGCTGATACAAATAAATATGAATTTTTCAATCCTGAAACGGGTGAAAGTCGTGGAGACTATGGCTACTTTGATGTCATCCATGATAATAAAATAAGAGCTCACGTTTCTCTTGGTGACAATAAATATGGTGTCGCACTTGAAATTACTGAAATGAATGATAAGAAGTTTACGTACAAACGAACAGGTAAAGATAAAGATGGTAATGATGTAACGGTATTTGTAGAGCATGAGCCATACGAAGGTGAATTCGAGCCAGAATTTACAATGCAATAAAATTGTTCTTCCTCCCTTTAATATAGAAGAAAAAAAACTCTCAAGTTCAATATGATCTGACCCAAAAAAGTTAGACATATTTAGTTAAGCTACTTCTAAGACCTGAGTTCGGTACTCCACCGGGCTTAGGTCTTTTAATTTTGCCTTCATTCGTTTGTGATTGTAATAGTGAATATAGTCATGAAGTTCCTGTTCGAAATGTGCCATGGATTCAAATTCTTGTAGATACAGGAGTTCAGATTTTAATAAGCCAAAGAAATTTTCTATGACTGCGTTATCTAAACAATTGCCCTTACGGGACATACTTTGCGTAATCCCATGTTGTTTTAAGGTTCGTTGATACTTTTTCATTTGATAGTGCCAACCTTGATCCGAATGAAGAACGACTTGATCACCTGATTGAATGCGCTCCAATGCTTGTTCTAGCATATCATGGACGAGGTTATACACTGGACGATTCATTACCGTGTATGCAATAATTTCGCCATTACATAAATCAAGGACTGGTGATAAATAGCGTTTCTCACCAAATAGATGGAACTCTGTCACGTCTGTTACCCATTTCTCGTTCATTTTTTTCGCTGTAAAATCACGTTGTAATATGTTTGGGGCAATTTTTCCGACTTTTCCTTTATACGAACGATATTTCCTCATGCGGACTTCACATTTTATGCCAATGGCATTCATCAAACCGTTAATCGTTTTGGGATCATGAACAATGCCGTATTTTTTAAGTTCTTTAGCAATCCGACGATAGCCATAACGTCCCTTATGTTCATGATAAATGGACTGAATTGCGACTTTCACATCAGCGTATTTATCAGTACGATTCAAACGCTTTTCCCAGTAATAATACGTACTACGTGGAATATCAGCGACTTTGATTAATTCCACCACTTCATAGATTTCCTTTAGTTCGTAAATTACTTGCGCTTTGATTTGGTTGGTAATTTTTCTTTCATTTGAACTAAAGTATTCAACTTTTTTAAGTAGGCATTCTCCATTTCTAATTGTTTAATACGTGCTGTTAACGCCTCAACAGACCCTTCAGCTGGTATTGATTTCGTTGTTCTTTTTGTGTCTTTTTTCATGGATGGACGCCCCTTTTTCTTGGAAACAAGAGCATCATAACCACCAACTTCAAACTTTAATTTCCAACCCCGAATTAAGCCAGAAGATGAAATATTAAAGAGAGCAGCTGTATCAACTGAAGATGTACCTGTCTCGTTCATATAATTTAGTACATTCATTTTATAGTCAGCTGAATAGTTTGTATAGGACTTTAAGAAAGTCTCTACACCATTTTTTTGATATCGGCGAACCCATTCACTTACAACCCTTTTTGTCACTCCGATGTCTTCTGCGATTTCAATCATAGATTCATCTCCATTTAAGTATCGCTGGACTGCTTGAATACGTTGTTCAGCCTTTACTTTTGCCATAAAAAAACCCCCGTAAAAGTTAGATTGGTGTCTAACTTTTACGGGGCAGTTCAATACTTGGGAGTTTTTTTTTCTTTCTGGCATAGTTCATCCACTAATTTCGTACACTATATGTAAAAGGGTGGTGGATATGGGTGAAGCGCTGGCTTGCACTAGGAGTAATTATGCTAATGAGTATAGTGGTCGTGGCATATGAAACAAATGCTTCGGACCGTAACTTCTTTTTACCAGACCCACTTGGTGGCATTAAAATTGTCATTGATGCAGGGCATGGTGGGGAGGATGGAGGAGCTTCAAAGGGCGAAGTAATTGAAAAGGATATTACACTTGCAATTGCTCAGCATGTTGAGAAGCAATTAAAGAAGAAAGGCGCAACAGTCGTAATGACACGTACAAAAAATGGAGATGTTATTGATGAGCATGCGCCATCAGAAAAATATGGGACATTAAGAGAACGGAAAAAGCAGGATATCTTTTTAAGAAAGGATATCGTGGAAAAAGAAAAACCAGATGTGTTTATTACTATTCATGCAAATGCCATACCGGAAACAAAATGGCGTGGTGCCCAAGTATTTTATCATAAGGAAGGACATGCTGATGGTGAGATATTAGCTAAAAGTATTCAGCAATCCATTCGTAATAACTTAAAAAACACCGATCGAGAAGCGTTGTCTATTAAACAAATCTATTTACTGAAGAAAGCGGAAGTACCTGCAGCATTAGTGGAAACTGGATTTATTAGTAATGATGAGGAACGTGCACTATTAATAGATAAGAATTACCAAGAAAAAATGGCAGATGCTATAGTTGAAGGTATAGAAGAGTATTTATTAGCTAAAATTGAGTAGAGCAACATCTACAACGTAAATCAAATCATTATGATATACTAACAATGAGACAAGATAAGGGGAGTGTTCGCCGTGATTACTGAACAACAAGTACGAGAAATACTGGGACAACTACAAGATCCATTTTTACATAAATCGCTTGCAGAAACAGATGGTATTACAAACGTAGCAATTAAAGAAGAAAAAAATCATGTCAGTGTAAAAGTTGCGATCGCTAAATTAAACACACCAGAACAATTACAGCTTCAAATGAAAATTGTTGAGGTTTTAAAAGAAGCGGGTGCAAACACAGTCGGTATTCGCTTTGAAGAATTATCAGCAGAAAAATTACAAAGCTTCCGTGGCACAGCTACAGAATCAGAAGCTCAGGATATTTTATCACCATTAAGCACAGTTCAAGTAATTTCTATTGCTTCTGGTAAAGGTGGTGTAGGTAAGTCTACTGTATCTGTTAACTTAGCTGTTGCTTTAGCCCGTTTAGGTAAAAAAGTGGGCTTAATTGATGCAGATATTTATGGATTTAGTGTGCCAGATATGATGGGTGTTACAGATATGCCTAAGGTAGTAGACAATCGTATATACCCAGTAGATCGCTTTGGTGTAAAAATGATTTCTATGGGCTTCTTTGTGGAAAACAATGCACCTATCGTATGGCGTGGGCCAATGTTAGGTAAAGTATTAGATCAATTCTTCCGCGATGTTGAATGGGGAGAGCTTGATTATTTACTATTAGATTTGCCACCGGGAACAGGTGATGTAGCATTAGATATTCATCAAATGTTACCGTCATCAAAAGAAATCGTTGTTACAACACCACATCCAACAGCTGCATTTGTTGCAGCTCGTGCAGGCGCTATGGCTCTGCAAACAGACCATGAAATTTTAGGTGTTATTGAAAATATGGCTTGGTTTGAATCTAAATCAGGCGAGCGAGAATTTGTCTTTGGTCAAGGCGGTGGTCCTAAGCTAGCTGAAGAGCTACGTACAGAGCTACTTGGACAAATCCCACTTGGGCAACCTGATTGGACGGATGAAGATTTTGCTCCTTCTGTTTATGCTGAAAACCATTCAACAGGTCAAATTTATTTAGATATCGCAACGAAAGTCATTGAGAAATTAAGTAAATAAATAAAAAACCGGATAATCTCCACTTTGGGGAAAATCCGGTTTTTATATTGCTATTCTGGTTATTCAGTGCCTTTTTGCTCCTTATCCGTACCGCCAGCACTATCGCCACTTGCTTCCTTCTTATCGCCACTTCCAGATGAACCCGTTTCGCCGCCGCCACTCTTTTTAATAAGTTCTTGCCATTTAGATTGCATTAAAGGGCTTTCGATTGTATCCTTCACGACTTCCTCCATTTGCTTGCGCATATTGGATGATTTTAGGATGGTTTCTAACTGCTTCTGCATATCAGGTTGCCCGAAAAAAGCCTCCATATCCTTTTGGAAAGTAGGATCTTTTATTAATTCCTTCATAATATCCTGTTGCTGTTTTTGCATGCTTTTCGCAACAGTTTCTTTAAATTTTGGATCTTCAAAGGTTTTCTTCCAAAAGTCTTCTGCTTCCTTGGAAAGTAATGTTTCTTCTGTAGCCTTTTTCACTTCATCATGCTCTAAAATCAAAAGCTCACGGAAACTTGGCTCTTCTAAAAGCTGTCGCAATGCCTTCTTACCATCCTCTGTTTGTAAAGAGTCGATCATGATTTTTTTTATTTCATCATAGGACATGGTAGAGGTTTTATCTTGTGCACAGGCAGAAAGAAAAAGCATTAAAATCAATAATAAGATGAATTTTCGCATCGACAATCAGTCCTTTCTCTAGATAGACTCTTTCAATTATTGTTCACATTTCTGATGACTTTATGTATTGGATAGGATGAGAATTAGCTTTTTTAACAATGCATTGATAAAATAAGGACAGATATATTGAGAAATTGGGGGACTTTTAGTTGTGACGATACGAAATTGGGCAAAGTTTTTCTTCTTTGCAATGCTCGTTGGTGGTGTAGTCAACGGAGTTTTTAGTTTATTTATTCGCTGGGAATTCTTCCAACCCTACATAGTAAACGGTCAATGGGGCGAGTTTTTTGCTGGTCTTTTATGGATGGTTTTCTTAGGCTTTACAATGAGTGTTATTGCACAGGCAGGTTTTTTTGCTTATTTAACACTTCATCAAGTAGGTGTAAATATTTTTAGAACACTGACATTATGGAATTGGGTACAGCTTTTATTAATCGCAATTACTATTTTTGATATTGTCTTCTTCCGTTTCGTACCGGGGGTAAAGGATGGGCAAAGCTGGTTATTTTATACGGGTTTATTGATCGTTCTCATTTTTGGAGCATTAGCGACAGCGGTCCAAAAAGTAAAATTAACAGGAAAAAAACATGTATTAATTTCTGCCCTTTTCTTTATGATTGTGATTACAACATTGGAATGGACAATTGCTTTAATGGGTCGTGATGAAAACATTAATGAATATGTTGCGCTATTATTATTCCCGTTATTGGCTGTTAATGCGTATCAATTATTAGTATTACCGAAATATAATGCAAAATCCGATGAAGATCGTCAAAAATTAGAAGCACGTCGCAAAGCACGTCGTCAACAAGCAAAAAATGCATAAGAAAAATTGCCTCTACTAATGGAGGCAATTTTTTTATGGGGATTTTTTTGTTTGAACCTTATAGCCAAATATATTTTCTTCAATTGACATAAACTTATTTTGTTGTATAAGTTTATTTAGATCTTTAAAAGGTATTTTATTGTTTTGATGGAGCGGGAAAAATACAAAATCGCCTTTTTGCAATTTTGGAGTCTTCTCACCTTGCCAAATAAGAGAAGGTGACAATAAATTCATTTGTTGCTGAAACAGAGATTTTTGCAGGTCCTGTGAATATTGATGATTCCGAGTAGCGAACCACAGTGGTTTTTCCTTCAAATATTTTTCATAGGTATTAATTTCTTTTTCTATGAGAGCAATGTCTACTGGTTCATCTGTTGAATCTTCTGGGCCAAGCAACCCCGTAGGTAATTTTCGTTCATGTATGATTTTTATATGTTCGGGGGAACGCTTAATCCAATCTGTATCTAAAAGTAAAAGTGGATAAGGTTCTTTTACCGTTTGGAGCCATTCTAATAGAGAGTCATCTGAGAATGAAATCTCAACAATAAGAGACGTACCATAATGTCCTTTCGTGACTACTACTGGTGCATTAGCAATATTAAATACAGAAATCATCGTTGAATTTATAGGCTTTAGAAAAACAAAGAGAGTTACGATAAAAAGCAGTGAAATCAACGTTTTGCGGACCATAATAATAACCCCGTTTCTAAAATTTTAAAGAAAAAATGAATCTCTTTAAAAAAACTTATGATTTACTGTTGACTTTCATGAATAATCGATGTTATTATGTATAAGTCGCCAAGAGGTGACAGAGAAATCAACAACATGAACCTTGAAAACTGAACAAGCAAAACGTAATCAATAAAGTTTTAAGTAACTAGTTTCGGCTAGTGAACAAAACAAAATTTTGGACATCAAAATTGATGCCAGCAAAACAATTTGAGCTAATCAAATTTCTTTTATGGAGAGTTTGATCCTGGCTCAGGACGAACGCTGGCGGCGTGCCTAATACATGCAAGTCGAGCGAACAGAGAAGGAGCTTGCTCCTTTGACGTTAGCGGCGGACGGGTGAGTAACACGTGGGCAACCTACCTTATAGTTTGGGATAACTCCGGGAAACCGGGGCTAATACCGAATAATCTGTTCCACCTCATGGTGGAACACTGAAAGACGGTTTCGGCTGTCGCTATAAGATGGGCCCGCGGCGCATTAGCTAGTTGGTGAGGTAACGGCTCACCAAGGCGACGATGCGTAGCCGACCTGAGAGGGTGATCGGCCACACTGGGACTGAGACACGGCCCAGACTCCTACGGGAGGCAGCAGTAGGGAATCTTCCACAATGGGCGAAAGCCTGATGGAGCAACGCCGCGTGAGTGAAGAAGGTTTTCGGATCGTAAAACTCTGTTGTAAGGGAAGAACAAGTACAGTAGTAACTGGCTGTACCTTGACGGTACCTTATTAGAAAGCCACGGCTAACTACGTGCCAGCAGCCGCGGTAATACGTAGGTGGCAAGCGTTGTCCGGAATTATTGGGCGTAAAGCGCGCGCAGGCGGTCCTTTAAGTCTGATGTGAAAGCCCACGGCTCAACCGTGGAGGGTCATTGGAAACTGGGGGACTTGAGTGCAGAAGAGGAAAGTGGAATTCCAAGTGTAGCGGTGAAATGCGTAGAGATTTGGAGGAACACCAGTGGCGAAGGCGACTTTCTGGTCTGTAACTGACGCTGAGGCGCGAAAGCGTGGGGAGCAAACAGGATTAGATACCCTGGTAGTCCACGCCGTAAACGATGAGTGCTAAGTGTTAGGGGGTTTCCGCCCCTTAGTGCTGCAGCTAACGCATTAAGCACTCCGCCTGGGGAGTACGGTCGCAAGACTGAAACTCAAAGGAATTGACGGGGGCCCGCACAAGCGGTGGAGCATGTGGTTTAATTCGAAGCAACGCGAAGAACCTTACCAGGTCTTGACATCCCGTTGACCACTGTAGAGATATAGTTTCCCCTTCGGGGGCAACGGTGACAGGTGGTGCATGGTTGTCGTCAGCTCGTGTCGTGAGATGTTGGGTTAAGTCCCGCAACGAGCGCAACCCTTGATCTTAGTTGCCATCATTTAGTTGGGCACTCTAAGGTGACTGCCGGTGACAAACCGGAGGAAGGTGGGGATGACGTCAAATCATCATGCCCCTTATGACCTGGGCTACACACGTGCTACAATGGACGATACAAACGGTTGCCAACTCGCGAGAGGGAGCTAATCCGATAAAGTCGTTCTCAGTTCGGATTGTAGGCTGCAACTCGCCTACATGAAGCCGGAATCGCTAGTAATCGCGGATCAGCATGCCGCGGTGAATACGTTCCCGGGCCTTGTACACACCGCCCGTCACACCACGAGAGTTTGTAACACCCGAAGTCGGTGAGGTAACCTTTTGGAGCCAGCCGCCGAAGGTGGGATAGATGATTGGGGTGAAGTCGTAACAAGGTAGCCGTATCGGAAGGTGCGGCTGGATCACCTCCTTTCTAAGGATATTTTCGGAATACAAACCTAGGGTTTGTAAGATTACGTTTTGCGTTCAGTTTTGAAGGTTCATTCTTCCGAATGAAATACTTCAAATATGTGCTCCTGTCGCTACGCTTTCGTCGCAAAGCTGCGAAGAAGTAGAAGCAGGCAGTAACTTTGTTCTTTGAAAACTGGATAAAACGACATTGAAATTGTAACAAACACATTTATTTTTTAAGTTTTTTATAGGCTTAATAACTTGGTTAAGTTATTAAGGGCGCACGGCGAATGCCTTGGCACTAGGAGCCGAAGAAGGACGGCACTAACACCGATATGCTTCGGGGAGCTGTAAGTGAGCTTTGATCCGGAGATTTCCGAATGGGGGAACCCACTACGTTTAATCGCGTAGTATCTTGACGTGAATACATAGCGTCTTGAAGGCAGACCCAGGGAACTGAAACATCTAAGTACCTGGAGGAAGAGAAAGAAAAATCGATTCCCTGAGTAGCGGCGAGCGAAACGGGAAGAGCCCAAACCAAGAGGCTTGCCTCTTGGGGTTGTAGGACACTCTATACGGAGTTACAAAAGAGCGAGTTAGATGAAGCGACTTGGAAAGGTCCGCCAGAGCAGGTAAAAGCCCTGTAGTCGAAAGTTCGTTCTCTCCTGAGTGGATCCTGAGTACGGCGGAACACGTGAAATTCCGTCGGAATCCGGGAGGACCATCTCCCAAGGCTAAATACTACCTAGTGACCGATAGTGAACCAGTACCGTGAGGGAAAGGTGAAAAGCACCCCGGGAGGGGAGTGAAAGAGATCCTGAAACCGTGTGCCTACAAGTAGTTAGAGCCCGTTAATGGGTGATAGCGTGCCTTTTGTAGAATGAACCGGCGAGTTACGATTACGTGCAAGGTTAAGCTTTAGAAGGCGGAGCCGCAGCGAAAGCGAGTCTGAATAGGGCGAAATAGTACGTGGTCGTAGACCCGAAACCAGGTGATCTACCCATGTCCAGGGTGAAGGTAAGGTAACACTTACTGGAGGCCCGAACCCACGCACGTTGAAAAGTGCGGGGATGAGGTGTGGGTAGCGGAGAAATTCCAATCGAACTTGGAGATAGCTGGTTCTCTCCGAAATAGCTTTAGGGCTAGCCTCGTGATGAGAATACTGGAGGTAGAGCACTGTTTGGACTAGGGGGCCATCCCGGTTTACCGAATTCAGACAAACTCCGAATGCCAGATATTTATACACGGGAGTCAGACTGCGAGTGATAAGATCCGTAGTCAAAAGGGAAACAGCCCAGACCACCAGCTAAGGTCCCAAAGTAATCGTTAAGTGGAAAAGGATGTGGCGTTGCACAGACAACCAGGATGTTGGCTTAGAAGCAGCCATCATTTAAAGAGTGCGTAATAGCTCACTGGTCGAGTGACGCTGCGCCGAAAATGTATCGGGGCTAAACGATTCACCGAAGCTGTGGATTGACATCTACGATGTCAGTGGTAGGAGAGCGTTCTAAGTGCGTTGAAGTCAGACCGGAAGGACTGGTGGAGCGCTTAGAAGTGAGAATGCCGGTATGAGTAGCGAAAGACGGGTGAGAATCCCGTCCACCGTATGACTAAGGTTTCCTGAGGAAGGCTCGTCCGCTCAGGGTTAGTCGGGACCTAAGCCGAGGCCGACAGGCGTAGGCGATGGACAACAGGTTGATATTCCTGTACCACCTCCTCACCGTTTGAGAAATGGGGGGACGCAGTAGGATAGGGTAAGCGCGCTGTTGGTTATGCGCGTCCAAGCAGTAAGGCGTGTGTGTAGGCAAATCCGCACATTGTAACGTTGAGCTGTGATGGCGAGTCCGTATGGACGAAGTTCCTGATTTCACACTGCCAAGAAAAGCCTCTATCGAGGTGAGAGGTGCCCGTACCGCAAACCGACACAGGTAGTCGAGGAGAGAATCCTAAGGTGTGCGAGAGAACTCTCGTTAAGGAACTCGGCAAAATGACCCCGTAACTTCGGGAGAAGGGGTGCTCTTGAGCGTGCAAGCGCATGAGAGCCGCAGTGAATAGGCCCAGGCGACTGTTTAGCAAAAACACAGGTCTCTGCAAAACCGTAAGGTGACGTATAGGGGCTGACGCCTGCCCGGTGCTGGAAGGTTAAGAGGAGTGGTTAGCGCAAGCGAAGCTGCGAATTGAAGCCCCAGTAAACGGCGGCCGTAACTATAACGGTCCTAAGGTAGCGAAATTCCTTGTCGGGTAAGTTCCGACCCGCACGAAAGGCGTAACGATCTGGGCACTGTCTCAACGAGAGACTCGGTGAAATTATAGTACCTGTGAAGATGCAGGTTACCCGCGACAGGACGGAAAGACCCCGTGGAGCTTTACTGTAGCCTGATATTGAATTTTGGTACAACTTGTACAGGATAGGTAGGAGCCAGAGATCTCGGAGCGCCAGCTTCGAAGGAGGCGTCGGTGGGATACTACCCTGGTTGTATTGAAATTCTAACCCATGCCCCTTAGCGGGGCAGGAGACAGTGTCAGGCGGACAGTTTGACTGGGGCGGTCGCCTCCTAAAAGGTAACGGAGGCGCCCAAAGGTTCCCTCAGAATGGTTGGAAATCATTCGTAGAGTGTAAAGGCACAAGGGAGCTTGACTGCGAGACCTACAAGTCGAGCAGGGTCGAAAGACGGGCTTAGTGATCCGGTGGTTCCGCATGGAAGGGCCATCGCTCAACGGATAAAAGCTACCCCGGGGATAACAGGCTTATCTCCCCCAAGAGTCCACATCGACGGGGAGGTTTGGCACCTCGATGTCGGCTCATCGCATCCTGGGGCTGTAGTCGGTCCCAAGGGTTGGGCTGTTCGCCCATTAAAGCGGTACGCGAGCTGGGTTCAGAACGTCGTGAGACAGTTCGGTCCCTATCCGTCGTGGGCGTAGGAAATTTGAGAGGAGCTGTCCTTAGTACGAGAGGACCGGGATGGACACACCGCTGGTGTACCAGTTGTCTTGCCAAAGGCATCGCTGGGTAGCTATGTGTGGACGGGATAAGTGCTGAAAGCATCTAAGCATGAAGCCCCCCTCAAGATGAGATTTCCCATTACGCAAGTAAGTAAGATCCCTCAAAGACGATGAGGTAGATAGGTTCGAGGTGGAAGTGTGGTGACACATGGAGCTGACGAATACTAATCGATCGAGGACTTAACCAAATTGTTTGAAGCATTCAATGCACCGTTTATCCAGTTTTGAAAGAACAATACTTTCAACAATAAAAATGAGAGCTTCAAGACACAAGTAGAACAAGGAAGCAACCGAGTGATTGAGGGAGCGTACTAATGTACGTGACTGATTGAGCGAGAGCAGCTGACGGAGTAATACGCCGTGTATTGAAGGTCGAATATAGTCTAGTGATGATGGCAAAGAGGTCACACCCGTTCCCATACCGAACACGGAAGTTAAGCTCTTTAGCGCCGATGGTAGTTGGGGGCTTCCCCCTGTGAGAGTAGGACGTCGCTAGGCGCAAAAAGTCGCTGCTGATACACTCAGTAGTGGCTTTTTTTATTTATGCTGATAAAAAAATTGTATATAGTAAGAAAGGCGTTCCTTAATAGGAGCGCCTTTTTATTTTCAATATGTTGTTATGAATGCGTATGAACAGTAGAAGCTCGAAGTTCAATACGGCGAATCTTCCCGGATGTTGTTTTCGGTAACTCATCAATAAAGACGATACTTCGAGGGTATTTATAAGGCGCTGTTAACGTTTTTACATGCTCTTGTAGCTCCTTTATTAACTCTTCTTCATCACGGGCCTTGAAGCCGTCTCGTAAAATAATAAAGGCCTTTACAATATGCCCTCTAATTTCATCTGGCGCGGCAACAACTGCACACTCTTGTACAGCTTCATGTTTGTTTAAGGCATCCTCTACCTCGAATGGTCCGATGGTATAACCAGATGAAATAATAATGTCATCTCCACGACCTTCAAACCAGAAGTAACCATCCTCATCGCATTTTGCCTGATCACCAGTAATATACCAATCACCACGGAATGCTGCTTGAGTACGTTCAGGCTCCTTGTAATATTCTTTAAATAGAGCAGGGGAGGATTTGTGAACGGCAATATCACCAACCTCGCCAACCGGTGCTTCATTACCTTCATTGTCGATAATACGTACAATATTACCTGGTGTTGGAACACCCATTGATCCTGGACGTAATTCAGTGTTTTCAAGTGTACCAATTAATAATGTATTTTCTGTCTGCCCGTAACCATCTCGTACTTTAAGTCCAAAATGCTTCATGAAAGTTTCGATGACTGGACGATTTAATGGTTCACCAGCAGAAACGGCACTACGGAGAGAGGAAAGATTATAGTCTTGTAGATTATCAATTTTCGCCATGATACGATATTCAGTCGGTGTACAACATAGGACATTAATTTTTTCCTCTTGCATTAATTGAAGGTATGTCTTTGCATCAAACCCACCATGATAAACGAATGCTGTGGCACCAAGCATGATTGTGGATAAGAAAGGACTCCAAATCCATTTTTGCCATCCCGGGGCTGCAGTTGCCCAAACTAAATCACCTTCACGAACGCAAAGCCATTTTGAAGCAGCTGTTCGAATATGTGCATATCCCCAGCCATGTGAATGAACAACACCTTTAGGTTTACCGGTTGTCCCTGAAGTATACGAAAGGAATGCCATATCATCACGTTTTGTCGCTACAGCTGTAAATGTAGTTGGCTGTGTACTTGCTAATTCATCTAAAGAAGTCCATTCTTCTTTTGCACTACCGATAACTAATTTGTTATTTAATGCGTCTACAGTAGAAGCTATTTGATCAACCTCACCAGTAAATGCCTCATAGGCAATAACGGCACTAGCAGAAGAATGTTCCATACGATATTCCAAGTCACTTGCACGTAGCATTTCTGAACATGAAATAGGAACAATGCCAGCCTTTAAGCAGCCAAGAAAAACGAAATAGGCTTCTGGTAGGCGAGGTATAATAACTAAAACGCGATCCCCTTTTTGAAGCCCTATCTTCGTAAACGCATTGGCGTATTGGTTCATTTTTTGGACAAGTTCAACATATGAAACTGTTCTTCTCTCTTGTTGTGTATTTAACCAACGTATTGCTTGACGATCACTATCCTGCGAAAACTTTTCTAATTCCTCTGTGATGTTATAAAACTCAGGTGCAATTAAATCATTTGATACCATAAGAACATTCCTCCCCCAGGAAATTTGATAGAAAATTCATAAAACTATTTTTATTTTAACAATTACAATAATATACAGCAAGAATATTTAGTACGTAAAATAGAAATATTAGATATAATAGAGAACTATTATGCATTGAATTAATCTGTAAGCATCCTTCGACAAAAAAATATAAAAATTTTCACCAAATGTGTTGCATTATTTAGAATGCTTGCTATAATAAGAAATGTACTTAAGAGGTTATTTAAAACCGAATTGAATAGTATTGTTCCGAAGTAGCTCAGTTGGTAGTAGCACCTGACTGTTAATCAGGTTGTCGCAGGTTCGAGTCCTGCCTTCGGAGCCATTTTTTTGTCCATTTTTAAGATTCTGTTGTACATAAAATTTTTTTGTAGAAAAGTGTTGCAACAATTAGGAAAAGATGTTATTATAAGTCTTGTCCTGTTTAAGACATAAGAATGGCCCCTTGGTCAAGTGGTTAAGACACCGCCCTTTCACGGCGGTAACACGGGTTCGAATCCCGTAGGGGTCACCATTAAAACATAGGCTTTAAAAAGAAAATAAACTGTGACATAACACCTGTTTCTATGGAGGATTAGCTCAGCTGGGAGAGCATCTGCCTTACAAGCAGAGGGTCGGCGGTTCGAGCCCGTCATCCTCCACCATTATTGTGTTATTCCGGAGGGGTAGCGAAGTGGCTAAACGCGGCGGACTGTAAATCCGCTCCTTAGGGTTCGGCGGTTCGAATCCGTCCCCCTCCACCAGTTTTATAAATGATTGGGGTATAGCCAAGCGGTAAGGCAACGGATTTTGATTCCGTCATGCCTAGGTTCGAATCCTAGTACCCCAGCCATTTTTCTTTTATGAGCCATTAGCTCAGTTGGTAGAGCATCTGACTTTTAATCAGAGGGTCGAAGGTTCGAGTCCTTCATGGCTCACTTTTTTAGAATAAAATACATTCAAAAGTGTTATATTAATTACTGATAACTAATCTCTTACTGAAAACAGTAGGAGATTTTTTTATGTTCTCTAAATTTGAATAAATATGCACATTTTTGTCGGGTTGAGCCAAGTGGTATGTAGGCTTTACAATAATCTTATAACTTTTAGGGGGTATAAAAACATGAATAAACTTAATATTTCTATTATTGGAGTACCAACAGATTACGGACAAGCACGTCGTGGTGTAGATATGGGACCTAGTGCTATCCGTTATGCGGGGGTTGTAGAACGTTTAGAAGCTATTGGACACGAAGTACAAGATCAAGGGGATATTCGTGTTAGCCAAAAGCAAGCGGATGCCGCAGTAGATGAAAAATTACTTAATTTAGAGGAAGTAGTGGAGGTTAGTACTGCTTTAGCTAATAGTGTGCATGAAGTAGTGGAACAGAAAAAGTTCCCGCTTGTATTTGGTGGAGATCACAGTATTGCGATTGGGACATTAGCGGGACTAGGTGAGCATTATAAAAACCTTGGTGTTATTTGGTATGACGCTCATGCGGATTTAAATACACCTGAGACAACACCTTCAGGTAATATCCATGGTATGCCATTAGCGGTTAGTATCGGACTAGGTCACGAACGTTTAGTCCAAATTCGCAACTATGCTCCAAAAATTAAACCAGAGAACGTTATTATTATCGGAGCTCGTTCAGTAGATCCTGGTGAGCGTGATTTGATTAAAGAGCAAGGCATCAAAGTTTATACAATGCATGAGATTGACCGACTTGGAATGACGCGTGTCATGGAAGATGCACTCGCTTATTTAAAAGAGCGTAATGTTGATGGTTTACATTTATCTCTTGATTTAGATGGATTAGATCCGCTATATACTCCAGGGGTTGGTACGCCTGTTCCAGGAGGAATTACGTATCGTGAAAGTCATTTAGCAATGGAGATGCTACAGGAATCTGGGATGGTAACATCAGCGGAGTTTGTAGAAGTAAATCCAATTTTAGATGAGAAGAATACAACGGCAAATGTAGCTGTTGCATTAATGGGATCATTATTTGGAGAAACACTAGTTTAAAGAAAATTTTACAAAAAATTGCCTGTTGCCACATTGCATAAAAATCTTTTGCTATAATTAAATTAAAACGAAACTTTTCTTATCGATGGGTCGTATAGTATAAGACAGTTGTAAAGGTGGAGAAGTCAACACGATGGATGCGTTAGTAAATAAGAGAATAAAACAAGTGCTTAAAGGCGATCAAAACGCATTTGCCGATATTGTGAGTCTCTATCAGCACAAACTGTACCAAGTATGCTATCGAATGTTAGGCAACAAACAAGAGTCCGAAGACATTGCTCAAGAGGCTTTTGTGCGTGCTTATATGAACTTGCATACATTTGATCAGAAAAGAAAGTTTTCGACGTGGCTTTATCGCATAGCGACAAACCTCTGCATTGACCGTATTCGAAAAAAGAAACCGGATTATTATTTAGATGCAGAAGTAGCTGGTACAGAAGGGCTTGATATGTATTCGCAAATCGCAGCAGACGACCAGCTACCAGAGGAGCAGTTAGAGCAAATGGAGCTGCAAGATCGCATTCAATATGAAATTGGACGTTTGCCGGATAAATACCGTTCAGTTATAGTATTGAAGTATATAGAAGAGTTATCGTTGCAAGAGATTAGCGAGATTTTAGATATGCCGCTTGGAACGGTGAAAACAAGGATTCACCGCGGACGTGAGGCATTACGTAAACAGTTAAACAATCTGTAGGAGGGGGAGCGTCATGAATACTTGTCCAGAGCATATTATAGACTATATGCATGATTATTTAGACGGTGACATTAGTCGTGAGCATGAGCAAGAGTTGAAACAACACTTGCATACATGTAATGATTGTAAACAGTTGATGCAAGAATTGAGTGAAACAATCGCCTTTGTGAAGAGTGCTTCCCATATTACAGCGCCTCCGGATTTTGAAGCAGCAGTAATGGCTCGTTTACCTAAGCCAAAAAGTCGAGTAGGTATACAAAAATGGATACGCCGGCATCCGTTTTTTGTGGCAGCAGCAGTATTTTGCTTATTTATGAGTGCTACATTATTAGGTAGCTTCATGGATGATCAGCATTTCTCCGTAACCAAACAACCAAATTTAGTTGTGGATGGTCAAACGGTGATTGTACCTGAAGGAGAAGTGGTGAAGGGTGATATTGTTGTGAAAAACGGCGATTTGATTGTTGAAGGTGAAGTTGATGGCAACGTCACAGTGATTAACGGGCAATATATGGCATCTTCAGCGGTAGTTTCCGGAAGAATTGAGGAAATTGACGAAGTATTTGAATGGCTTTGGTATACGATTAAAAATTCTGTAAAGACGGCCATGACATTTGAGGAAAAAGAAGAAACTAAATAACACTCTATACGTCCTAAAAAATAGTGCACGTGAGAGGCTGAAAGGTCTACTCTTTAGAGTAGACTTTTTATTTGAAAAAAGTTACATTTGTTAAGAATGTGATATACTTGAATGTGTATGGATTCGCAATGAAAAGTGGGGGATGCCACGTGCAAATTATCGAACATTTCACGGATTTAACTCCTGTGAATATTGTTATTAACTTCATTGATGTACTGCTCGTTTGGTACGTTGTTTATAAAGTCTTAACCCTCATTAAAGGTACAAAGGCTGTCCAATTACTTAAGGGAATTTTCGTCATTATTATTGCACGAATTGCAACAGACCTTTTAGGGTTACAAACACTAGGCTGGATGTTACAACAGGTCATTGAGTTTGGTTTCTTAGCGATTATTATCATATTCCAACCTGAAATCAGACGTGGTCTAGAACAAATTGGCCGAGGAAAGCTATTCCAACGTTCATCTAGTCAAGAAGAAGAAGAACAAACAAGACTCATTGAGGCTATGAAGAAGTCTGTTAGTTATATGGCTAAAAGACGAATTGGTGCGTTAATTTCTATAGAAAAAGAAACGGGTCTTAATGAATATATTGAAACAGGTATAGGACTAAATGCTGAAATTTCGTCAGAACTTCTCATTAATATCTTTATACCTAATACGCCGCTACATGATGGAGCGGTTATTATGCAAAAAGATAAAGTTACGGCAGCAGCATGTTATTTACCACTTTCTGAAAGTCCGTTTATTTCAAAAGAGCTAGGGACACGTCACCGTGCTGCACTTGGTTTAAGTGAAGTTACAGATGCTATTACAATTGTTGTATCAGAGGAAACGGGTGCAATTAGTCTTACATTAAACGGTAATCTCCATCGCAATCTTTCTCTAGAGGAGTTCGAAACACTGTTACGCAAAATGTGGTTCGGTTCAGCACAGGAATCTAATGCAGCCTCTAAGTTGACTTGGAGGGGGAAAAAGAATGGATAAAATGATGGATAGCCCTTGGGTATTAAGAATCATCGCGCTATTTTTAGCATTTTTGCTTTTTTTCTCAGTTCGTACTGAGCTATCTCCAATAAGTAAAACAACAACGAACGAACAAACAGATGTCATTCGTGATGTTCCAGTAGATGTTTATTACGATAATGAAAATCTTATTGTATCAGGCTTACCTGAAACAGTCGATGTTACCATTGAAGGTCCAATGCCTCTGGTTTTAAAAGCAAAAGCCGCAAAAGACTTTTCTATATTTGTTGATTTAAGCAATTTATTGATTGGAGAGCATGATGTAAAGCTAAAATACGAAAATATTTCTGATAAGTTAAAGGTTACATTAGACCCTGCAACAGTTCATGTGAATATTGAGGAAAAGGTCACACAGGAATTCCGTGTTGACCCTGAAATGAATAAGCGTCTCATCCAAGAAGGTTATATATTAAAAGATATGACAGCCAATCCTCCTACCGTTTACGTGACGGGTGCAAAAAGTGCTATTGAAAGCATAAGCTATGTAAAAGCTACTGTTACAGGTGAACAAGGTCTTACTCAGTCATTTTCACAGGAGGCAGCAGTAAAAGTATTAGATCGAGATTTAAATAAGTTAGATGTGACAATTGAACCTGAAACAGTTAAGGTTCAAGTAGATATCGAAGAATATAGTCGAGAGATACCTGTTGTGCTCAGGGAAACAGGGCAAGCGGCACAAGACATTACGATTAATTCATTAACATTTACACCGAAAATGATTAAAGTATTTGGTAGAAAATCAATTATTGATGGTTTAACTGAAATACCAATTACAGTTGACCTGTCAAAAATTACAGAGTCCAAAACATATGAATTTGATGTAAAATTACCAGATGGTGTAACAAAAATATCTGACAAAAAAATAAAAGTGAAGGCAGATATTACAAAGGTAGAGAAAGAGGAACAACCGAAAACACCAGCTTCTACAGAGGAAACGCCACAGTTACCGCCACCTCCAACTGAAGAAACTGATGAGGTTGATGATAACACTACTACTGATAAAAATACGCCAACTGAGGAAACGGAAGATATTGATTCTTAAACAATATGTGACTATAATTTTATTTTGATTCTAAATCAAAAATCCAATCGGAGTTTGTTTTGGTGAGTAGGAATTATTCTTTCACCAAACAAACTGGCTGATAGGAATGTTAATAATTACCAATGAATGAACAAAACAGACTTTTCCAAAAGTAGGCGGACAAGTATCTAATGAATTTATTCATTAGGCACAGTCTTGCATTGAAGGAGAGAATAAGTAGAATGGGTAAATATTTTGGAACAGATGGCGTCCGTGGCGTCGCGAATAGTGAATTAACACCGGAATTTGCATTTAAACTTGGTCGTATAGGTGGCTATGTTTTAACAAAGGATGCAACTGACCGTCCAAAGGTTTTAATTGGTCGTGACACACGTATTTCAGGTGAAATGCTTGAAGGTGCACTTGTTGCTGGTCTTTTATCAATTGGAGTAGAGGTAATGCGTCTGGGTATTATTTCAACGCCAGGTGTGGCATATCTTACTCGTATTATGAGCGCAGATGCAGGCGTCATGATTTCAGCTTCACATAACCCAGTTGCTGATAATGGCATTAAATTTTTTGGTCCGGATGGCTTTAAGCTAACTGATGCACAAGAAGAGGAAATTGAAGTACTACTGGACGCTCAAGAGGATACATTACCACGTCCAATCGGCGCAGAATTAGGTTCTGTAAGTGATTACTTCGAAGGTGGTCAAAAATATATTCAATACTTAAAGCAAACAGTGGATGAAGAATTTGATGGTATCCATGTCGCACTAGATTGTGCACATGGTGCAACATCATCATTGGCTACACATCTATTTGCGGATCTAGAAGCTGACATTTCTACAATGGGTGCTTCCCCAACTGGCTTAAATATTAATGATGGTGTAGGCTCAACACATCCAGAGGGATTAGCTAAATTTGTTTTAGATAAAAATGCAGATGTAGGTTTAGCATTTGATGGTGATGGCGACCGTTTAATTGCTGTAGATGAAAACGGTAAAATTGTTGATGGGGACCAGATTATGTTTATCATTGGTAAGCATTTAAATGCGGTTGGACGTTTGAAGAAGCAAACAATTGTTTCAACAGTAATGAGCAACATGGGCTTCTACAAAGCTGTAGCAGACAATGATATGCAAAGTGTACAGACAGCTGTAGGAGATCGTTATGTTGTCGAGGAAATGCGTGCCAATGATTACAATTTAGGTGGCGAACAATCAGGACATATCGTTTTTCTAGATTTTAATACAACAGGTGATGGTTTACTTACAGGAATTCAGCTTGTTAATATTATGAAAGCGACAGGTAAAAAGCTTTCAGAACTTGCTGCTGACATGAAAATATTCCCTCAGCGTCTTGTTAATGTTCGCGTAACAGACAAGCATGCTGTGACGGATAATACGAAGGTTGCAGCTGTAATTGCAGATGTAGAAGCTGAAATGGCAGGCAATGGTCGTGTCTTAGTACGTCCTTCAGGTACAGAGCCACTAGTACGTGTTATGGTGGAAGCTGCAACAGAAAATGATTGTGAGCATTTTGTTGAGCGTATTGCGGACGTTGTACGTCAAGAAATGGGTTTAACAGAATAGTGTTAATTAGAAACTCGATTTCCATTTACAGGAGATCGGGTTTTTCTTATTTGTAAAAATGTTTTAAATAAGTGAGATGGGGAACAGTAATAAGGAGTCACAATAACAAGGAGTGTTTTATTGATATGGCTAAAATTGCTACAGTTATTACGGATATGTTCGAGGACATTGAATTTACAAGTCCTAAAGAAGCTTTAGAAGCGGCTGGACATCAGCTAGTAACAATTGATACGGAAGCAGGTAAGGAAGTAAAGGGGAAACATGGAGCGACCGTAAAAATCGATAAAGGCATTGATGAAGTAAAAGCTATAGAATTCGATGCTCTCTTTATCCCTGGTGGTTTTTCTCCTGATATATTACGCGCGGATGATCGTGTAGTGGCATTTGTTAAATCCTTTATGGATGATATGAAGCCTACCTTTGCCATTTGTCATGGACCACAACTGCTCATTACAGCTAAGACTTTAAATGGTCGTGATGCAACAGGCTATAAATCCATTCAAGTAGATTTAGAAAATGCTGGGGCAATATTCCATGATGAAGAAGTCTTTGTTTGTCAAAAGCAGCTTGTAACAAGTAGAACACCAGATGACCTCCCAGCCTTTAATAGAGAAATCGTTAAATTATTGGGTAGTAAATAAAAAGCGGGCACAAGCATGAAGTTGCTTGTGCTTTTTTATGGCTCTGGCGTTGACCTGTAAATGAATTCATATGTTATTTGATCATATCAATTGGTAACTCTTTTATGATAGCTAATATTATTTTGTTTACATAATTGTCACGAAAAAGCATTATGAATAGGTCTTTTTTATAACGAAAATTTGACGGATAGCATATGATTGAGTATGATGGAGAAGTTGAAGATGAGGTCCGACCTTGTTCTTTAACGAGCGCATAAGGAGGGGAAGAAAGCGTAAAATCGGAAAACAATTATAGCGCCTGAGCTGAAGAAATCGGACGAATAGATCTTCAGCAGACGAGGTGGAGGATTATCGAAAATTCGGCGGATGCCTCCCGATCGACATACCCGATTGTCATTTTTCATTTTGAAAGCATTTAAGTGATTGAATGTACAGAAAATGAAAAAGGTATAGTTAAAAGCAAAAGATAAATAGAAGAAACTTCACATATCGAAAGAGCTCGGTTCAGAATGGCTGAATCAGTAATTTGTTTGCATGTACAGGAGGCTTTATTTTTTATAAAAATAAAGTATAGCTTGTCCATTCAAAAAAGTTTGATAAGATGAGGTCTAATTTGTCATTGCATTAAATTGACATTATCGGAGGAAGAAAAATTATGTGTGGAATTGTAGGATATATTGGGGAATCAGATGCAAAGGAAATCTTATTAAAGGGCTTAGAAAAACTAGAATACCGTGGCTATGACTCAGCGGGTATTGCAGTTCGCAATGAAGAAGGCGTAACGGTTTTTAAAGAAAAAGGACGTATTGCCGACTTACGTGAAGCGGTAGATGAGGAAGTTGCAGCAAAAATTGGTATTGGTCATACTCGTTGGGCAACACATGGTGTGCCAAATCGTTTAAATGCTCACCCACATCAAAGTGCATCAGGACGCTTTACACTTGTGCATAATGGCGTTATTGAAAACTATCATTTATTACAAAAAACATATTTAAAAGGCATTCCAATGAAATCTGATACAGATACAGAGGTTATCGTCCAATTAGTAGAGTTATTTGTGAAAGAAGGTTTGAGCACAGCTGATGCTTTCCGTAAAACTCTATCTCTATTACATGGTTCATATGCACTTGCACTATTAGATGCAGAAGCGGCAGATACGATCTTTGTAGCGAAAAATAAATCGCCACTTCTAGTTGGAATTGGTGAAGGCTTCAATGTTGTAGCTTCAGATGCAATGGCGATGCTACAAGTAACAGATCAATACGTAGAGCTTCACGATAAAGAGGTAGTTATCGTACACAAAGCAAGTGTTGAAATTACAAAATTAGATGGTTCTGTAGTAGAGCGTGCGCCATATACAGCTGAGCTTGATATGAGTGATATTGAAAAAGGGACATATCCTCACTATATGCTTAAAGAAATGGATGAGCAGCCTACAGTTATTCGTAAAATTATCCAAGCATATGAAGGGGACAATGGCGATTTAACGATTGACGCAGAGATTTTAGAGGCATTACGAGCTGCAGATCGTTTATATATTATCGCAGCAGGCACAAGCTACCATGCAGGATTAATTGGTAAGCAATATTTCGAAAAAATGGCGGGTATTCCAGTAGAGGTTCATATTTCTAGTGAATTCGGCTATAATATGCCATTACTTTCAGAAAGACCATTATTTATCTTTATAACACAATCAGGTGAAACAGCAGACAGCCGTCAAGTGCTTGTGAAAATTAAAGAGCTTGGTTACCCAACACTAACAATTACAAATGTACCTGGCTCCACACTATCACGTGAAGCAGATCATACATTGTTATTACATGCAGGTCCGGAAATTGCAGTAGCTTCTACAAAAGCTTATGTTGCACAGGTAGCGGTTCTTGCTTTAGCAGCCTATGTAACGGCAAAGGCAAATGGCAAAGGCTTAGAATTTGATTTAAAACAAGAGCTTGCGATTGCTGCAAATGGCATCCAAACAATCATTGATTCAAAAGACGTGTTAGAAGATATTGCAGAAGACTACTTAAAAATCGCACGGAACGCATTCTTCATTGGCCGTAATATGGACTTCTATGTAAGCCTTGAAGGGGCATTAAAACTAAAAGAAATCTCTTACATCCAAGCAGAAGGCTTTGCTGGTGGAGAACTAAAGCACGGAACAATTGCCTTAATCGAAGAAGGTACTCCAGTGTTTGCTCTTGTCACACAAGCATCCGTCGGGCTAAACATCCGAGGTAATGTTAAAGAAGTAGTGGCTCGTGGGGCATATCCATGTATTATCGCAATGGCTGGCATTGACGAAGATGGTGACCGTCTAGTAATACCACATGTACACGAATTACTAACACCACTTGTGTCTGTAGTGCCACTACAATTAATTAGTTACTATGCTGCTCTACATCGCCGCTGTGATGTGGATAAACCACGTAACTTAGCAAAATCAGTGACTGTTGAGTAAGGTTTTATGTTAAAAAAGTTGTATTTGTAGACTTGAAAAAAAGATTGATAATACGTAAAAAAGACTGATAATAAGGGTAAAAGATTGATAATACGTAAAAAAGTCTGATAAAGAAACCTCTTGCCAATAAAATATTGGCAAGAGGTTTTTTAGTGTTTATGAATAGGTTCTTTAAAGTTTTATAGCTTTGAGATTTTCTTTTATATTCTAGCCAATAATTAAAATCTCATTTTTGTTATTCTTCAAACGGGCCAGATTGTGGAATAAAATCATTTTCATTTATATTATGTTATCAAACCAATATTTGGAAGGTTTTACCTCCATTAACTTAGCAAATCAGTAGAATAGTCAGTAAAGTTTCGAGAACACTCATGAGGTATAAATTTAATTGATTTTACTTGATACATTTTTTCTTTTAATATATAGATGATTTGAATATCCCCTATATATCCTCCTACAGGAGAGATTTGTCCTCTTCCACAATCGGGCGCATTTCTCTAAATAAGAAGTAACACTAATATATGCAAAGAAAAAGATGTAGAATCATTGTTTTCCTTTTCGTCTTAATAAGTATGTATTTAAGTACGTTGGGTACATTCAAAAATAATTTGTACAGATTAATGGTTCTTGTACATTTTATTGATAACAAAAACCCCAGTTTGATACTGGGGAGACGGTTTGTCAGGTAAAAATATTATTTTTCTGGATAATCTACATGTAATGGTGGTGGAACTAACCAACCTTTATTTTTATTTAGACGAAGTAGTTTTGCACCGATTTGAGCTTTTGCTGTATGAAATTGACTATACATTAGTGCAATATCTTCTCGAGTAGATGTTCCCATTCCTTGACTGCATGCAACTAATCCTGTAGCAAGGTCGGCTGTAAGTGCAGCACTTATTTCAGGATCATTAAATTTTGCTCCAGGAGGAATATCTTCCATCCTTGCAACAGGTCGTTCGGGTGAAGCAGGAGGTAGAGCAATACCATTAGTTTTTAGAATTTTTTCTAATTGTTTTACTCATCTCTACAAAGTTCAATAATATCTTCAATAATTTTCTTAAGGTCTTCATCTCCAGCATGATTGTAAAATGTTTGATAGCCAGAAATTATACCATAGTTGTTCACAACTAAACCCGACCAAACACTAAATACTTCACCATAATGCAATGGTTCATCTTTTGGATTTCCACCCATAATACCCATAATTACAATGTAAGGATAGTATGGTTAAAATTTAAAAAGGTTTAATTAAAAAATTATGTTACTGAACATTTTGAGGACATCATGTAATAGTATTTCAATAATAGGGCGCTTTCCTGGAAACGTGGAAAGTGCCTTTTAGATTAATTAGAGTTCAAAACAAACTATTGATGCATTGCTGCTGAACAATAAGCGCATATAAAAACACTGTTTATCAGTCTATTTTCCCAGAATTAAATCAATACTTTTAGACCGGAACATATATTTAAATAATAATATTTCGGTTATATTGGTAGTTAATTACCAATTTACTTGCAATGCATATACTTTTGCGTTTATTATGTTACACTAATATCGTAAACCAAATAGAGGAGGAAATGGAAAATGAATACTAAAAGGTTTTTTTCAGTAATTTTTTCTTTTGCGTTTATTTTTCTATTGAATGTCGGTACATCTAATGCAAGTGAAGTAGTTTTAAACGACACAGAGATTGAAAAATTGAGAGAAAATTACATATCACTAGGTATTGATGAAGTAACAGGAGAAAAGCTAATTCAAAAAGTATTAAATGGGGAGCTATTAGATTCACAAAACCCTGAAAAAATTAAAGAAAAAGAACATGAGCTTGTTTTACTACCAGATGGCGAAACAAATATCATAGTTTTTGATGACGGTTCGAGAATTGCTTTACAAATGGAAGAAGAAAATTTAATTACACCATATGGGTATTCTGAAGTACCTGTGAGCAACAGTTGTTCTTCAGGTTCTGGATATAATACATGTACTGTTACAGTAAAATACAATGATTTAATATGGACTATTTCATATAAAACAACAGTAACTCGTGTACAGGGTGGACAAACTACAATAACAGATCCTAGAGACCTATATGTTGATATGGTTTTATACGATTGGTTAACATTGGATCAAAAAGCTACTAATCCAACGGCAACTAGTTCAAAACCAGCTAGAACTGCTTGGAAATTCAAGGCTTCTCATAAAACAGGTTTGTACACAGTTACAAGAGATCTTGCAGTATATGCAACAAACTCAAGTATTTATGCTAGACTAGAATGGCAATAATTTTTTAAATATTAAAAGACAAAATCAATTATTTAGGTTTTGTCTTTTTATATTTAATATGAATTAGCCGTAAGGGAGATAAATTATGGACATTATAGTTTTAATAGCAATATTATTAATTATTTTTTTCACGAGTAGCACAATAGAAAAAAAAATAGAAAAAATGAATGATAAAAATTCAGAGATAATTGAGTTATTAAAAGATATAAAAAATGAACTTAAAAACAAATAAAAAACATTGAAATTTTTTTGCCTTATTCCTAAAAGGAGTAAGGTATTTTTTTCTCATTAGAAATTTGTACATAAATCCATCGTTTTGTATACACGGAATATACTCTACTAAAAAATCAGGTTTATTAATTTGAAAAAAACCATATTTGACTTCTAGCTTAGGAGTTAAAAAGTAAAGGTTCAAAAATGCAGGCAAAAGGTTCTAGCCCCTGCTGTTACAGAATCAGACTTGAACTGAGAGTTCTTTGGATGTAGATGAGTTTCAATATGAAGGGAGATTTTCTAAGTGTCATACATCAAAAGAAATGTTAGATCTTTACAATAGCAACAAGACTGTAGGTATGTTTAACAACAGGAAGTAAAGAAGCGTTAATGATACACAAATATGGATTTTCCCCAACATAGATGATGACAATCTAATTTTCGTGTATTTTTATATTCAACAATCGTGTGCAATTGTTGGGCAACAAATCAACTATAAAATTAAAAGGATCGAGCCATACACAATTATTATAAATAATCGAGAAACACACTTTCCTTCCAATGATAATGAAAATTAAAAGCAAAACCCACAATAAAGGAGCTTTATGTCCTATATTGAGGATTTTTATTAATTCCTAAGTATACAACTTTTTTGCAACACTTATGTGGATATCTTATCCAATAAAAAGAATTTAAAAATGCGTCTTTTAGCGTTTGAAAGTATAAGACCTTTTTTTAACTTAACAGTGAGTAATCCAAGGTTTAATGGACAAATAAAGCAGAGTAGTTGTTACTGTACCAAGGTTTTTTATAAAGATTAAAAACTTCTGCAATAATTATAATTTATGTTTTCCTCTCAAAAGTCCTCTGTCATTTAATGGTATATAAAGCCTTCAACTGATTTGGTTGAAGGCTATTCAACTATTCCTTTGAACTATAGTATAATCAAGAAATTAAGTTTGATTCAAACTAGCCTTTCTTATGATATTTAGTAAGTTTTTATAGATTCTTCCTATTCAAAAAAGCAGTCAGATTACATAGCTTTGTCTTTATATTTCCTAGCAACGACATGAAAAAAGTTTTCGCTTTTTAAATAATTGGAGTGGCATATTTTTAACTATAGTGAGGTGAAAATTAACAGTAATAAATGAAGTACACTAGTCGAAAAGGAAAAAATACATTGAAGAAAAATAAGATTCCATTACAAACAAAAATATTGGGACTAATTAGCACCCTGATCCTTTTTATTGTATGTCTTCTTGCAAGCGTATTTGCTTACTTGCAATATGTTGATGCTAGGACGCAAGTAAAACAATTAGCATTGCAATCGGCTATGACTATTTCTCTCATGCCGGAACTTAAAGAATCTATTGGGAAAAGCGATTTAGAGCTAAGTTTTCGTCCAATTGCTGATCAGGTAATAGATCAGGTAAATGCGGAAAATATTATTATTGAAGATCGAGAGAAGATTATTTATTCGCATAGAAACCCAAGTCAGGTCGGTAAGAAGAGTTTTGACCATACAAATAATCATGGATTAATATTTGGTGGCTCTAATAATTTTGAAGTGGAACGCGAGAGTGATTCTGTTTTAATAGGGAAGGTTCCTATCATTGCAGACAATGGAGAGTACACTCGTGTAATTGGAACCGTAGCAGTTGAATACGCGGAAAAAGACATCTATCAAAATATTTACAAGCGTGTTAAGTCTATTCTCATTGCATCTTTAATTGTTTTAATTTTAGGAATCATTGGTGGTATTTTTTTAACCAAAAGTATTAGAAAAGATACTATGGGCCTGGAACCGCATGAAATCTCGTCATTATATAGGGAAAGAAGCGCCATTTTGTTATCGGTCAAGGAAGGGATCATAGCAATAGATCATAATGGATTCTTAACTTTAATTAATCATTCTGCAAGGTCAATGTTGAACCTTATTGATGATTCCTCGATTGGCCAACATATTAAATTTGTATTACCATCCATTAATATCGACTATGTCCTGCAGAAGGGTAAGCCAATTCATAATGTAGAGATAATAATAAATGAGAAAGTATTTATTTTTAACTTTATTCCAATCATTGAAAATGAACAGATTGTGGGTGTAGTTTCTAGTTTCCGAGATAAAACAGAGCTGAAAAAGCTTATTGATACGATCACGGAGGTTCGCGAATATTCAGAGGGACTTCGTGCCCAAACTCATGAGTACGCTAATAAACTTTACTTATTATCAGGGTTAATTCAATTAGAGAGATACCAAGATGCATTTGAATTTATACAAAAGGAGTCAACTAATCATCAGCAACAGAACCGTATACTTTTTAATCAAATTCATGATATAAATGTTCAAGCTATACTATTAGGGAAACTAGGTAAAGCATCGGAAAAGAAAATTACTTTTGAAATTGATCCCGATAGTTATGTAGACCTCTTACCAAGTCATATAGGAATCACTGATATCGTTACAATCATTGGAAACCTTATTGATAATGCTTTTGATGCAGTAGCCAACCAAGAAGAGCGAAAGGTGATCTTTTCAATTACAGGAATTGGGAATGATATCATTATTGAAGTAGCAGATAACGGAAAGGGGATTGCTGAAGACGTATTAGATTCTATATTTGATTTACACAGCTCATCTAAAGGTAAAAACAGAGGGTACGGCTTATTTAATGTTAAACAAATTGTAGATTCTTTAGGTGGAACAGTAGAAGTAAATAATGACAAAGAAGGAGGGGCCATTTTCACGGTATTCCTTCCGAAAAAAATTAAGGGATAAAATGAAACCTACTCAGTGAAATTTTCTAGAGCTCCACTGATGTTGAAATTAAGGGTTTACTCCCATCTAAGACGTTAAACGGGTTGGTGTTTATATACCAGCAAAGCGAGATAAAAGAAGGAGAGGAGAAAAATGATTAAGGTTGTCATAGCGGAAGATGATTTTCGAATTGCACAAGTACAAGAACAGTTTTTGCAAAAGGTACCAGATGTAAAGGTCGTTCAGAAGGCACTGAATGCAAAGGAAACAATGGAAATACTAGAGAATTACGAAGTTGATTTGCTTTTTTTAGATATCTATATGCCTGATGATCTTGGAACAAATTTGTTATCAAAGATTCGAGAAAATTATCCTTCAATTGATATTATTATGGTGACTGCTGCAACAGAAAAAATAATGCTTGAAGCGGCTGTGAGATATGGTGTTAGTAATTATTTATTGAAGCCAGTGACCTTGGAGAAGTTTGTTGAAGCAGTTGAAGAATATAAAAAGAAGAAAAGACTACTAAGCCATAGTGATGAGGTGAACCAAGTATTGATTGATCGATATTTTGGGGTTGCTAATCAAACCTCCGTCAATCAAAAAGATTTACCTTCAGGTGTAGATCGTCATACTTTGGACAAAGTGAAAAAAGTAATGAAAGAACTAAAAGGCGGTATTTCCATTGAGGAAATGGGTGAACAAATTGGAGCATCACGTACCACTGCAAGAAGGTATTTAGAGTTTCTCGTTTCAATTGATGTTTGTACGGCAAAACATGAATATGGAGTCGTCGGTAGGCCTGAGAGGAAATATTACTATAAAGGATAACAAGGTTCGATCAATAATATGGACAAGGAATGAACAATGAGAAAAATAATGAGTATTTTCACGCTTATTGTCATACTTTGCTGTGGTTGTTCACAAGATGAGGGGCAAGAAGCTATAACAGATACAGTAACAATCATTGCTCCAAGCTCTATAGGTGGAGGTTGGGACAAAACAGCAAGAGCTATACGGGACATTTTAGTGAATAACAATTTGGTTGACGAAGACATTCATGTACTGAATAAAATAGGTGCTGGTGGAGAGCTAGGATGGAAATATACAAAGCAGCAAAAAGATCATGTGCTGGCAATGAATTCAAGCCTACTCATTACCAATCATTTATTGGGACAAAGTAAGTTAACTTATAAAGATTTTACACCGATTGCCACCCTAGCTACTGAATGGGATGTTGTCATTGTTTCAAAGGATTCAGAAATAAAAAGTGCAAAAAATTTAATGGAGAAGCTGAAAGAAACACCTCAAGCATATAAAATAGGTGTCTCCCCGAGATTAGGCAATGATGATCAGATTTCTTTTGTATTAGCGAGTAAACAGGCAAAAGTAGAACCTGAAAAACTAGATTTTTTTGTATATGAAAATAGCAATCAAGTAGTGGATGCATTATTAAAAAAGCAAATAGATGTTGCAACGATGACTTTATCCGAGGCTAAAAAATATTATGATTTGAATCAGGTGCAACTGCTCGTCATTTCATCAGAGAAACGATTAAAGGAGCTTCCCGAAATTCCTACATGGACAGAAGAAGGAATTGATTTAGTTTTTAAACATTGGCGCGGCATTATGGGACCGCCTAATATGTCAAAAAGGGAAATCGAATTTTGGGAGATGACATTTGCAAAAATGGTAAGAACTGAAGAATGGAAACAAACTTTAAAGAAATATATGTGGGAAGATTTTTATATGAACAGTAGTGAAACCTCAAAATTTCTTGATGAGGAAAATAAGAAATATGAGAAATTATTAGAAATTTATTAAGAAGAGCTACTCTTTAATATTTTAATGGAAAATTAATGGTTTTTTCTTCTTTATTATATTCAGATATGACTTACAAGGTTGACTTATGAGACCTATGTTTTTGTATTTCTACCATTTCATACATGTGGTAGAGAGATCATGCATAGTCCTAGGTTAGCCTTTTTTGTTTTGTGTTAGGGAAGACATTAGGTGGCGTAAATCTTAAATTTACCGTGAACAAAATGTACGAAATAGATAAAAAGAAATTAATAAACATTAATTTGTAAACGATTACATTTGATCGAAATTATTTTATTATAGGGTAAATATTCGAAAAATTAGTTATTTATCGAATTGGTAAATAATTTAGTAGAGCAATTGGGGGGAGAATTATGCTAGCAATTTTAGGCTTTTTAATGATATTAGTATTTATGATTTTGATTATGACGGGTCGTCTTACAGCAATGATTGCATTAATTGTAGTTCCAATTACGTTTGCAGTTATAGGTGGATTCGGAAGTGAAATGGGTCCGATGATGTTGGATGGAATTAAAAGTGTCGCTCCAACAGGGATTATGATTTTATTTGCAATTCTATTCTTTGGTATTTTGATTGATGCTGGTGTATTTGATCCAATCATTAAAACAATTCTAAGGTTAGTAAAAGGTGATCCTGTAAAAATTGCCATTGGAACAGCAGTTTTAGCTCTTTTGATTTCTTTAGATGGTGATGGTACGACAACATACATGATTACTATTTCTGCATTTCTGCCGCTTTATAAAAGAATTGGCATGCGACCAATTGTATTAGCTGGTATTGCCGTTTCAGCTTCAGGTGTAATGAATCTTCTACCTTGGGGGGGACCAACGGCAAGGGTTATGACAGCTTTGAATCTTGAAATGTCAGAGGTTTTTACACCCGTAATTCCTGCAATGATTGGCGGCGCTATCTTTGTTCTGTTTATGGCATTTATGTTCGGAAGAGAAGAAAGAAAGCGAATTGGCGTTATAGAATATGATTTTGAAGCTACAGCTCAGCTTGCTGCAACAGTAGAAGATGACCATTTAAAACGTCCAAAATTAATTGTCTTTAATTATGCTCTAACAATCGTCCTTTTAGTAGCATTAATTATGGAGTTATTACCACCGGTTACATTATTCATGCTTGGTTTTGCGATTGCGATTACTGTAAACTATCCAAAATTAAAAGATCAAAAGGAACGTATTGCGAATTATGCTGACAATGCATTATCTGTTGTTTCAATGGTTTTTGCAGCAGGGATTTTTACAGGAATTCTTTCAGGTACATCAATGGTAGATGCGATGGCAAACTCAGTTATTGATTATATTCCAGATGCTATGGGTTCACATTTTGCTGTTGTTACAGCGATCCTTAGTGCACCATTTACATTCTTTATGTCAAATGATGCCTTTTACTATGGAGTACTGCCGCTACTTGCTAAGGCAGGAGCAGTATATGGCATTGATCCAGCCTTAATCGGTAGGGCTTCCCTTTTGGGGATGCCAGTCCACCTTTTAAGTCCACTTGTTCCATCTACTTATTTATTAGTCGGTATGGTTGGAGAAGATTTCGGCACATTACAACGTATCTTCTTAAAGTGGGCATTCGGCTCTACAATTGTCATGATTATTGTTTGTGTAGTATTAGGAATTTTTCCTCTTTAATGAATTATCGTTACGCAATATCTCTTATCCATAAAAACAGAATCGGCAAATCAATCTGTTTTTATTTGGATAATCAACATAATTAAACATTTCAATCTAAAAACGCCCAGAGTATAATCTGAGCGTTTTTATTACGCTTTAATATGTACAATCAAGCGTCATCCCCACCCATTTAAGATTATTGCATTAGGTTTGAATAGATAATTTTAGAACCGGATATAAATATAAAAAAATTGAAAGGAACTAGTTATGGAATTTTATAAAGAGAAAGAAATCTATTGTTTTAGCTGTCGAAAAAAAACTATATTTACCTGTAAAGATATGCATAACAAAATTGGGGTAGACAGCCATTGTAGCGAATGTTCAGGTATTTGGTTTGAGTGGCAAAATAGAGCAGTTGAAAGAGAAATGGAAAAATGGATTGAATATAATAAAGGGCTCCTTAACTAGTTTTAGGGTGGTTAGAGGTTTTGGGACTATCCAAAATTAATCTATACCGATTGTAGCTTAGTAGAAAATAAAATCATTTACCTCTATTTTTCTTAGTAGTGAAATGATTTTTTTATTAGATTAATTTCCATAATTTATTATTTTTTATATAAAGATGTAACCTTTTAAAATAGTAAAACGTTTAATATAGTAAGCCAAGTAATCAAAAGGTGTTTATATTTTTAAGATAATGTGGGTGGGTTTTCAACTAATTAAGAAATAGTTATGTATAACTTATACAAAGGAGTGTTTTTATGAAAAAGCTATTGATTATAACAAGTTATTTAGGGTTTTTTCTATTAGGAGGTTTGACTTTTACGTACTTCTCAACATCTGAAGCGGCTAGCATTACGAAAAAGATCGAAGTAGTTCAGGATAAGATTAGTTATTATGTAGATAAAGTTGAAAAAGTACCCCCTGAAGGTCAATCTGGATTTATCTATCAAGGCACTACATATGTTCCAATGCGCTTTGTTGCTGAGTCTTTAGGAGAAAAGGTGACATGGGATGGGAAAACTAAATCAGTTTATATTGGTGATGTTCCAAAATTTATCTCTTTAAAAGATGTAAAGCCTATTGGAAGTGAGGAAGACCACTTCTTCCACAATCCAAGCACTGTCGTTATTAGTACAGGAGAGAAGTTTGAACAATCCTATCAGCTTGGTGGTTATCATGGCGGAGGAGCTGTACAAGATCATACCGTTGAATATTTAGCTAACGGAAATTATAAAGGATTCGAAACATATTTGGCGCCAGTTAAAAAGTTAGTAGCTGGTTCTTCAGGTATAGGGTCCTTGAAGATTTATGCGGATAATAAATTGATTTACGATAGTGGCTCAATAAAAGACAAGGTGAAGGTAAATATTAATTTAGAGGGAGCTACAAAAGTGAAATTTGAAATTGTAGGAAGTGGATTAGGTATATTAAATCCTAAATTTGTTCAATAATCGTTACGTTTATAAACAGAGAAGATGACATGTTGTCATCGTCCTAGTATTGGTATCTATTTATTAAATGCTAAGTTACAAAATAAGCGGGTAAAAGTATTTAATATCATTTAGAGTAAGACGTGGATGATGTAAAGCCGTCTTATTAAAAGTGAATTTTTCTCGTAAAAGTTAGATTACTTTCTAACTTTTGCGAGTTTTTTTTATGCATGCCTAGTAAATAGTATTTTATTTCCAACAATCTAAATAGTCGGATTATTGTTGCAACACTAAAAAAATCATGATAATATTAGTAAAACGTTTTACTAAAACGTTTTACTTGTGAAGGGGATGAACATATTGAGAAATAAACGAATTGCAACGATTGGGGATGCAATGGTCGTTTTTAATCCATCTAAGACAGGTCCTCTACGTTTCGTTCCTTCCTTTGAGCGAGCTGTTGGTGGTGCAGAATTAAATTTTGCAATAGGTGTTACACGTTTAGATATGGAAGCAAAATGGATTAGTTGTATTGGAGACGATGAATTTGGCAAGTTAATTTATAACTTTGCGCGTGGTGAAGGAATCGATGTATCACATGTTTTACGAACACCCCATATTCCAACGTCTATCTACTTTAAAGAAATTCGGGAAGACGGGGCAGGTAAATCGTTTTATTACCGTAACCCATCACCTCTACTTGAGTTGACAGAAAATCGTATAGATGAGTCAGTACTTGATGATGTGGATTTATTACATATTAGCGGAGTGTATTTAGCAGTATGTGAACATAACATTCAAGTTGCATTGAAATTAATTGCCTTAGCACAGGCAAAAAGTATTCCTATATCCTTTGATCCAAATTTACGTTTAAAACTATGGTCTATAGAAGATGCCAGAGAGGTTTATGAAAAAGTGTACCCATCTATCAATCTTCTGCTAACAGGACAGGATGAATTTGAACTTTTATTTGAAGGGCGAACAGTTAAGGACGTTCAAGAGAGTTATAAAATAGATGAAATTATTGTAAAAAAAGGTGAGCAAGGTGCAACGGTTTATACAGCCACTGAGCAGTATGATCGAGAGGCTTTTACTATTCGTGCTATTGACACAGTTGGAGCAGGGGATGCATTTGATGCGGCCTATGTCTATAGCTATTTAAATGGTGATGATATCGAAGAACGTCTCCGTTTAGCCAATGGCGCAGGTGCATTGGTAGCAACGATTAAAGGAGATAATGAGGGTCTTCCATCATTGCAAGAGTTAAGACAATTTATCGGCGACGAAAAATTAATTGAACGTTAGGGGTTGTCAGGAGTGCAAAAAATTGAAATTTTGAAAGCGTTGTCAGATGCAAAAGTTGTCGCTGTTATTCGGGGACGTTCACCCGAAGAAGCGACGGAAATTTCAAAAGGTGCCATTACAGGTGGCATTCGAGCAATTGAAATAACGTATACAACACCTTTTGTTGAAGAAACCTTTAAAGCATTACGCGATTGTGATGCAATAATTGGAGCTGGCACAGTATTGGATGTTGAGACTGCACGTCACGCCATATTAAACGGTGCAAAATTTGTGGTTAGTCCTAGCTATAATGCTGCGATTGCGAAGCTTTGTAATCGTTATAGCATACCGTATTTACCTGGGTGTATGACTATTACAGAGATGGTGACAGCCCTTGAAGGTGGTAGTGACATTATAAAATTATTCCCGGGAAATCAATATGAACCAAGCTTTATTAAAACTGTTAAAGGCCCTCTCCCAAATATCACAATTATGCCTACAGGCGGTGTGGGTTTAACTAATATGAATAAATGGTTAGATGCTGGTGCGGTAGCGGTTGGTATTGGAAGTGATTTAAATAAAGCATTTGCAACAGATGGCTATGAAGGTGTTGTAGCTCAAGCAAAAGCTTATATGGAAAATCTATCAAACTAGGAGGTAACAAGTATGAATATGACTTTTAGATGGTATGGTCGTGGCAATGATACAGTGAAACTAGAAGATGTGAAGCAAATACCTAATGTAAAGGGGATTGTTTGGGCACTCCATCACCTACCAGCAGGGGAAGTATGGTCTAAAGAAGCTATTCAAGATGAAGTTGATTATATTCAGTCTTTTGGATTCCATACAGATGTCGTAGAAAGTGTCAATGTCCATGAAGATATTAAACTAGGATTGCCAACACGTGATCAATATATTGAGAACTATAAACAATCTATTCGGAACCTTGGTGAAGTAGGTGTTAAAGTTATTTGCTATAATTTCATGCCAGTATTTGATTGGACACGTACAGACTTATTCCATCCATTAGAAGATGGCTCAACGGCTCTCTACTTCGACAAGGAGAAGGTAATGAATTTAGATCCACAAGAACTGGTGAATGAAGTAAGTGCTTCTTCGGATTTAACCCTTCCAGGATGGGAACCAGAACGATTAGCTCGACTTTCAGAATTATTTGAGCAGTACAAAGAAGTTGATGAAGTTAAACTTTGGGATAACTTAGCTTACTTCTTACAAGCTATTTTACCAGTTGCAGAAGAAGTAGGTATTCAAATGGCGATTCATCCAGATGATCCACCGTATTCAATCTTTGGCTTACCGCGCATTATTACAGGATCAGAAAGCTATGAAAAATTAATTAAAATATCTGATTCAAATGCGAATGGCTTTACGTTTTGCTCAGGTTCAATGGGAGCAGACCCACAAAATGATATGGTAGCAATCGCTGAAAAATACGCACATCGTGCTCCGTTTGCCCATATCCGTAATGTGAAAATCAAGGAAAATGGTAGTTTCTTTGAAACATCGCATTTTACATCGGATGGCTCAATCGATATTAAAAATATTGTCCGTACATTAAATGACCAAAACTATGAAGGCTATGTTCGTCCAGATCATGGTCGTCATATTTGGGGCGAACAATGTCGTCCAGGCTACGGCTTATATGATCGTGCACTTGGCATTATGTATTTAAATGGTCTTTGGGATGCTTATGAAAATCTAAAGAAATAGGTGACATGTATGAAAGCACTACAAGTAATGAAACCTTTTGAAATGGCTTTAATTGATGTAGCAGAACCAGTGATAACAAATTCAACAGACGTGCTTGTACAAACAGCATATGTTGGAATATGTGGCTCAGATATGCATATTTATCATGGTTCGAATCCATTAGCGACATTACCTCGTATACCTGGGCATGAAGTTGTTGGACGTGTATTAGAGGTTGGCCAAGAGGTGCAAGGATTAAAAGTGGGTGACAAAGTTGTTGTCGAACCAATTCGTTATTGTGGTGAGTGCTACGCTTGCCGTAAAGGACAACCAAACGTCTGTGAACAGCTTTCTGTTTTTGGTGTTCATGAAGATGGAGGTATGCGTGAGCGTTTTGTAGTTGCAGAAAAGCAATTGCATAAAGTAGCAGATCACACACCTTTTGAAGAGGCTGTCTTAATCGAACCTTACACAATTGGCGCACAAGCCGTATATCGTGGTGAACTACAGAAAGGTGAAACCCTATTAATTCAAGGTGCAGGACCGATTGGCATTTGTATTTTAAAGATGGCTAAATTAATGGATGCTCGTGTAATGATTTCTGATTTGGATCCAGCTAAGCTTTCATACGCAAAAGAACTTGGAGCGGATGAAGTTGTCAATGTAAAGGAACAAGATTTATTAGAGGCTGTTAATCAATGGACAGATGGAGTAGGTGTCAATGTATCTATTGATGCGGTATGTATTCCACTAACATTTAAGCAATCGATCGATGCTGTTTCAGTTGCTGGAAGAGTGGTAGTTCTTAGCTTTGGAGAGGAAGCCATTGAGCTTGCCCCCCTACCAATCACGAAAAAGGAATTATCGATAAAGGGATCACGTTTACAAACATTCCAATTTGAAAACGTAGTGAAGCTTGTTGATGCTGGGATGCTACAGCAACAAGGTTTAATTACACATACTTTCTCATTACATGAAGCAAAAGAAGCCTTTGAATATATAGAAAAAAACCCAAATGAAGTACGTAAAGTTATTTTAAAAGTAGGTGAGAAAGGTGCATGAAGCATTACAAAATAAAGTTGCCGTTGTAACAGGTGGTAGTGGTGTTCTTTGCTCAGAGATGGCAAGGGAATTGGCTAGGCAAGGTATGCGAGTTGCCATTTTAAATCGTACAGCACAAAAAGGAGAAGCAGTCGTCCAATCGATTAAAGAAAATGGTGGAGAAGCTATTAATTTTACTGTGGATGTTTTAAACAAAGAATCATTAATAGCATCGAGACAAGCAATTTTACAGCGTTATGGTCAAATTGATGTTCTTATTAACGGAGCGGGTGGCAATCATCCAGATGCTATTACGGCTGATGAAGTATATAAAGAAGAATCAATTACACCCAATTTCTTTGAATTAACGGCAAACGGTTTTGAAAGCGTATTCTCGAATAATTTTACAGGTACGTTTATAGCTTCTCAAGTTTTTGGAGAAGCATTGCTGAAAACGAAGGGGACGATTATTAATATTTCATCCATGAGTTCCTATGCCCCTATGACAAAAGTGCCTGCATATAGCGCGGCAAAAGCAGCGATTAATAACTTTACGCAATGGATGGCTGTGCATTTTGCAGAAGCAGGTCTACGAGTTAATGCCATCGCACCTGGATTTTTTATTACTGAACAAAACCGTAATTTATTGCTGACTGAAGATGGATCACTAACAACCCGTTCAGAAAAAATTATTACAGCTACACCACAAAAGCGTTTTGGAAAACCACAAGATTTATTAGGAACATTATTATTTTTAGCTGATGATACATACTCAGCATTTGTCACTGGCGTAACGATTCCTGTTGATGGTGGATTTATGGCTTACTCCGGCGTTTAACAGAGGGGATTTATTTCAAATTTAGGGGTGAATGATATGAAACAACAAGGTATTTTTGGAGATGGCAAAACGGTTGTTATTGTCATGCTATTTTTAGCGGGTGTCATTAACTATTTAGACCGTTCAGCATTATCAATTGCAGCACCATTTATTCAAGAAGATATTCATCTAACGTCAACACAATTAGGGATTATCTTTAGTAGCTTCTCTGTTGGGTATGCCATTTTCAATTTCTTAGGTGGAATAGCTTCCGATAAATTTGGTGCCAAGTTAACGCTATTTGTAGCAATGATTGTATGGTCTTTATTCAGTGGAGCAATGGTATTAGTAGTAGGGTTTGCTTCATTAATTATTGTTCGTATTGTATTTGGTATGGCGGAAGGGCCACTATCCTCAACCATAAATAAAATGGTGAATAACTGGTTCCCAGCGGATAAACGTGCCTCTGTAGTAGGGCTAGCCAATAGTGGTACGCCACTCGGTGGTGCGATCGCTGGTCCAATTGTTGGTTATATAGCATTAGCATATGGCTGGAAGTATTCATTTATTGCGATCATGATCCTTGGATTTATTTGGGCAATTGTATGGTTTAAAGTAGTAAAAGAAAAGCCGAACAAAGAAGACAGTGTAGAATCAATGGCACAATTAGAAATTGCAGCAGAAGATATCAATCATAGTCGTGGCCTGTCTTATTATTTAAAACAGCCTACAGTATTATTTACAGCCTTCTCATTTTTTGCCTATAACTATATTCTGTTCTTTTTCTTGACTTGGTTCCCAAGCTACTTAGTGGAAGCTCGTGGCATGGCTGTTAAAGATATGAGTATCGTAACAGTTATCCCATGGATTTTAGGATTCCTAGGTTTAGCATTGAGTGGGATTGTATCAGATTTCATTTATAAACGCTTTATGCGTAAGGGTGTTTTATTCTCTCGTAAAGTCGTGCTAGTTACATGCTTATTCTTAGCTGCTGTCTCTATTGGCTGTGCAGGTATTGTAACAACAACAATTAGTGCTGTTGCGCTTGTTGCCACTTCCGTTTTCTTCTTATATTTAACAGGGGCTATTTACTGGGCCATTATTAATGATGTGGTGGAATCTAAGTATGTTGGATCTGTTGGTGGATTTATGCATTTTCTTGCAAACACGGCGGGGATTATTGGACCAACTTTAACAGGTTTCCTAGTAGATAAAACAGGAACGTTCTCTGCTGCTTTCCTACTTGCAGGTGGCTTAGCAGTCATCGCTTCATTAGCAGTTATTAAATTTGTTACACCAATAGTTCATAAAGAAATAGCTTAGAAATAGAAAGGATGGATTCAAATGAACAATCAGTCAGTTATTAAAATCCATCCGATGGACAATATTGTCATAGCCTTGAGTGATCTTCCTCAAGGCTTTTTACTTCCATTGGATGGGATAGAAATAACGTTACAGCAACCAGTACAACGTGGGCATAAGATTGCCATCACAACTCTTTCTAAAGATACACATATCACAAAATATGGTTTTCCAATTGGTCATGCGACAGAAGAAATCCCATTAGGTAGTTGGGTTCATTCACATAATATGAAAACCAATTTATCAGGAGAATTAAGCTATGAATTTAAACCCAAAACACATCCCATAGCAGAGCCTCGTCATGTACAGCGCACGTTTAAGGGCTATCGTAGAACAGATGGTCAGGTTGGCGTGCGGAATGAAATCTGGATTATTAATACGGTTGGTTGTATTAACAAGGTAGCTGAAAATTTGGCGAAGTTAGGCAATCAATTATTAAAGGCTGACAATTTTGATGGTGTACAGCATTTCGCGCATCCATATGGTTGCTCACAACTGGGTGATGATTTAACGTATACACAAAAAATTTTAGCTAATTTGGTTCACCACCCTAATGCAGGGGCGGTCATTGTATTAGGGCTTGGATGTGAGAACAATTATATTGAGTTATTTAAGAAAACAGTCGGGCATTATGACGAACAACGCGTAGCCTTTTTAAATGTTCAAGAGTCAGCAGATGAAATGGAAGAGGGTCAACAATTGCTGGAAAAGGCCTTTGACTATGTGACGACATTTAAAAGACAAGCATTACCTATTTCAGAACTGAAAATTGGTTTGAAATGTGGTGGTAGTGATGGTTTCTCTGGCATTACAGCTAATCCGATGATTGGCCTATTCTCTGACCAATTAATCTCAGCAGGTGGATCAACGGTGTTAACGGAAGTTCCAGAAATGTTTGGTGCTGAACAGATTTTAATGGAACGTGCAAAAGATGCCGCTGTTTTCGAGGATATTGTGCATTTAGTAAATGATTTTAAACAGTATTTTATGAAATATAATCAACCTGTATATGAAAATCCCTCTCCAGGAAACAAAGCGGGTGGAATAACAACATTGGAAGAAAAGTCACTTGGCTGTATTCAAAAAGGTGGATTCCAAGAAATAAAAGAGGTGCTTGATTACGGCGACCGTATGTCAACAAAGGGGCTACATCTACTAAATGGCCCAGGAAATGATCTTGTATCAACAACAGCACTTGCCGCAACAGGCTGCCAAATTGTTCTTTTCTCAACAGGTAGGGGAACACCGTTTGGAGGACCTACACCTACAGTTAAAATTTCAACAAATACTCCACTTTATGAACGCAAAAAAAATTGGATTGACTTTAACGCAGGGCAGTTAGTGGATGGTAAGCCTATGGATGAAGTAGTCGATGGATTTATGGAGTATATATTAGCGTTAGCTTCAGGTGAAGTACAAACGAATAATGAGAAGTATGGTTTCAAAGAAATCGCCATTTTTAAAGATGGCGTGACGATGTAGGAGAGAAAATGACATGAAGCATCCTATTAAAATTATGCAAATAGGTGATGGGAATTTTATTAGAGGCTTTTTTGACCTAGCGGTTGAAAAACTTCAAGTTCCTTGCAGTATCGTTTCCGTTGCAGCGACAGCAAGAGGAAAAACGGTCAAACAACTAGAAGAACAACAGTTGCAATTCACTGTGATGGAACGAGGGTTAAAAAATGGTGAGGTTGTAGAAGAAGAAACCACCGTTAAGGTTATTCAAGATACTATTCATCCATATGTGAACTGGCATTCATTTTTGCAATATGCGCAGTCAGAAACACTTGAAATGATTGTGTCAAATACAACAGAGGCCGGAATTTATTACGAAAATATCCCTTATCCAACTGCCTGTCCAACAAGCTATGCAGCAAAGTTAACAGTCTTCCTAGAACAATATTTCAATCATTTTCAAGGTGAAAAACAACTGGCCATTGTGCCTCTGGAATTAATAGAACAGAATGGTTCTACCCTAAAAATTATTTGCCTACAGCATGCTAAAGACTGGAACCTGCCTACAGCATTTAATGAATGGCTTGCTACTTTAACTTTTTGTAATACACTAGTAGACCGTATTGTAACAGGTTATCCACAAGATTATCACGGTGAAGATGCCCTTTATACAGTTTGTGAACCCTATTTCCTTTTTGTAATTGATCAGAAAGAGCCGTTTAAACATTGGCCAACAAATAATGATTTACCTTTTGTATTTGATGATTTAGACATGTATCGGAAACGCAAAGTTGCCATTTTAAATGGTAGTCATATTTTGCTTTCAGCATTTGGGAAAATTTTTCAATATACAACTGTAAGAGATGCATTTTCTAACACAGGTATTCGAGCATTTATTGAAAAAGTAACAAATGATTTTACCAAACGATTTCAAGTGGATGAACACTATCAGCAAGATGTTTTTGAACGTTTTTTAAATCCATTTATTGAGCATCAGCTATATGATATTCAATTAAATGAGTTATCAAAGTGGCAAACGCGAATTGCACCATACGCCGAAACAGAAATATACTATCAAGCTTTAGCGTTAGGAATCTATGCAATGAATCCAAGACGCTTTTCCATGCGTGAATCGGATCAGATTATTGAAATACTGACTGAAATCCATAACCATTTTGAACAAGGTCAAACAGAGCCAATGCAACAATTTATTGAAGAACATTTCCAGTGTGATGCAACTAAGGTTATTCAGCAATTATCCACAATTCATAGATTATTGGAGGAAATAGCATGCGACAATTGATCATTAATGAACCATTTCAAATGGTGGAACGTGAGGTAGACAAGCCAATTATTAAAAAAAGTCATGATGTTCTATTAAAAATCACACATATTGGCGTGTGTGGGACAGATACACATGCTTTTGCAGGTGAACAGCCATTCTTTAGTTATCCACGAGTGTTAGGCCATGAACTAGCTGCTATCGTGGAGGAAGTCGGTGAAGCAGTTAAGGACATCTACGTAGGAGATCGTGCAACAGTTATTCCATACATTCATTGTGGAGAGTGTGTTGCATGTCGTCGAGGTCAAACAAACTGCTGTAAATCTTTGAAAGTATTAGGTGTACATATGGATGGTGGTATGGGCGAATATATCGTAGTTGATGACAGTATTGTCATTACAGATAATGCTGTATCAGGTGACCAATTAGCCATTGTGGAACCATTAGCTATTGGTGCCCATGCAGTACGTCGTTCGGAACTAACAGAAAATGATACGGTACTTGTTATCGGTGCAGGGCCAATTGGATTAGGAGCAGCACGTTTTGCTAAGTTACGCGGTGCAAAAACAGTATTAATGGATTTGAACGAAGAACGTTTAAAAGAAGGACAGGCATGGTCGGAAGCGGATGGTGTGATTGTTGGTAGCCATGACATAATGGCGCAGTTACATGAAAAATTTAATGGTGAACTTCCTACAGTTGTCTTTGATGCAACAGGTAATCAACAATCAATGGAATCTTCATTCCAATACGTAGAAAATAGCGGCACATTAGTATTTATTGGTTTAATGAAGAAGACCATTACATTTAATGATCCTGAATTTCATTCAAAGGAATTAACGTTAAAGAGTAGTAGAAATGCTACTTTAGAAGATTTTGAGACAGTGATGAACTATATGCAGTCAGGAGCGATAAAGCAAGGCTATGTTACGAAAAATATTGCATTTGACGAAGCGATTTCTTACTTTGAGGCAAAACAATATAACACGAACAAAGCGCAAATTTATTTTAAATAATGGGGAGGACTTTCAATGAATATTTCTGTATCAGCATTAAAAGAATTAGTTGCTCAAAAATTCACAGCTCATGGTGTTGACGCTGAAACTGCGGCGCAAGTAGCAGATGTTTTGATTTATGCAGATTTACGTGGTGTCAGTTCTCATGGCGTTATGCGTGTGGAACATTATATAACACGTTTAAAGGCAGGGGGCATAACGAAAAACCCAAATTTTTCAGTTGAAAAGCGTGGCACAAATCACCTTCTATTTAAGGGGGATAATGGTTTTGGACATGTTATTTGTAAGGAAGCAATGGATGAAACGATTAAAATAGCAAAGGAACATGGCTCATGTACAACGATTATTCAAGAAAGCAGCCATTGTGGGGCACTCGGCTATTTCCTTGAACAGGCTACGAGCGAAAATTTAATTGCTATCATGTGCTCTCAAACCGACTCAGCAGTTGTCCCTTTTGGAGGAAAAGAGCCTTATTTTGGCACGAATCCGATAGCTTACGGTTTTCCAACAGACGATAAACCAATCATTTTGGATATGGCAACAAGTAATGTGGCCCTCGGGAAAATTTTATATGCACGTGAAAAAGGAGAGACAATCCCTAATACATGGGGAGTTGACGTACAAGGGGCGCCAACTACAGATCCTCATCAAGTAAAATCTTTAACACCGTTTGCAGGGGCAAAAGGATATGGTATGGCACTTGTAGTAGATGTTCTCTCCGGAATTTTAGCAAGTGCAGCTTTTGGTCCACATATTTCAAAAATGTATGGTGATTACGAACAAAAGCGTAATCTAGGACAATATTTATATGTATTAGATCCAAATATTTTTGGAGATATTGATCAATTCAAAGCAAATATCTCACAAATGATTAATGAATTACATGATGCTCCAACGGCACCAAATTTTGATCAAGTACTGGTACCAGGCGAAATTGAACAGAAACGAAGTGCGGAAACAATGGAAAAGGGCATTGATTTACCTGAACAAGTGTATAACTATTTGAATAGTTAATTTAACTAGTAAAGTATGCTATGCTACATAATACCAAGGAGAGTTTTCATATTTATAGGTAGGAGATTGATTTTAGTGAAAAAAACAACAATTGCCGATGTTGCGCAATATGCAAATGTTTCAAATAGTACCGTCTCTCAATTTTTAAATAAGCGATATGAATATATGAGTGTAGAGACCCGTAAGAAAATTGAAGAAGCTATTGAAACTTTGCAATATCGTCCAAATTTAATGGCTCGTAGCTTAAAACAGAAATCCACCTTTACGATAGGTATTATAGTAGCGAATATAATCCATGACTTTTCAACAAAAATTATTAATGCATTGGAAGCAGAGTTCGATAAAGAAGGCTTCCATATGATTGTATGTAACTCGGCGGATAACCCTAAAAAAGAGAAAAAGCATATCGAAACCTTACTAGAAAAACAGGTGGATGGCTTAATCGTTTTTCCAACGGGAGAAAATAAAAATCTCTATATAAGACTTCATCAACAAGCAATGCCAATCGTTTTTATTGACCGATTTATTGAGGGAGTAGATATTCCTGCTGTGTTGCTTGATAATTTTTCTGCAATGGATATGGCGGTAGAGACGTTCCAAAAACAACCATTAGCCATTATCACTACTTCTTTAGCCTTACCGATTACTCCTCGTGTAGAACGTTTAGAAGGATTTCGACAAGCGCTCAGAAATAGGAATCTGTTGATTGATGAGCGCTATATAAAAAATGGTGAGCCAGCTGAGATGACAGAGATATTCAATCAATTATTTACATTGGAACAACCACCAAAGGGAATTATTGCGGCAAATGATCGTATTTTTCAGGAATTAATGCTTTATATTAAAAAAAGAAACTTACATGTGCCAAATAATGTACAAGTAATCGCTGTTGATGATGTACCATATGCAAATTTTTTAACACCTTCCATTACAACCTTGAAGCAGCCCATTTTACCAATGGCTCAGAAGGCGGCTTCGTTGCTCCTAGCAAAAATCAAAAAAGAACCACTAGCTGATGAACAAAAATTATATCGCTTTAAACCGATTTTAATTCAGCGAGATTCAACAAACTAAACAAGCAACCCAAAGCTATGCATTTAGCTAGGGTTGCTTGTTTTAGTTGCACTGTAATTCATAGATAGATATGATTATCTAAAGGAATACTTTTATGTAAAAAAAGACCAATAATTCATTCTTGGATGATAGAAAGGAGACTTATGAGCACCATTAGGAAGTATCGTCTCATTCTGTTTGGCTTTGGTTTCTCATATTTGGGAAATTGGGTGAATTTAGTTGCCCTTAATTTATTAGTTTGGCACTTAACAGAGTCCCCAGCAGCTATGGCTAGTATCTTTATTGTGGGGCCAATTGCGCGTATTATAACGAGCTTTTTTGCAGGTTCTATTATTGATCGATCCAATAAACAAAAATTGATGATTTATAGTGATATTGTTCGTGGCATATTGATTTTATTGTTACCGTTTACATCCTCGATTTGGCTTATTTATTGCGTATTATTTTTATCTAATATAGTAAGTAGCTTTTTTGGACCGAGTAGTACCTATTATATTTCAAAATATATTCCAGACGAAGATAAACAATCCTTTAATGCAATTTTAGGAATGTTTAGCTCTGGCTCGTTTTTAATTGGACCTGCATTGGCTGGGTTTATTATTGCAATATCCAGTGTATCTGTTGCGATTTGGTTTAACGCCTTGACGTTCTTTGTCTGTGCTTTCTCGATTTTTAAGCTTCCAGCAGTAGAAGATCATCAGAACATGCATCGACAGCGCATTACTTGGCAAATGCTAAAAGAGGATTATGGTGTTGTCTATTCATTTACAAAGAAAGAGGGCGCTTTTGCAAAAGTTTTTCTCTATTTTCAAGGTGCTTTAATGATTGCTTTTGCATTAGACTCACAAGAAGCTACATTTATTAAACAGAACTTACAAGCTTCAGATGGTCTATATGGTGTAATTGTCAGTATTGCAGGAATTGGTGCCATTATTGGAGGAGCAATGGCTGCACGATATGCTAAAAAGTTTTCGACAAGACAATATATTGTTTATGGTCTGCTCCTGACAATGATCTGCTACACATTATTTTACTCATCACCGAATGTTACATTAGCAATTATTAGTTTTATTGCCTTAGGGATATGTATGTCATTTTGTAATGCAGGCTATAGTACATTTTATCAATTAAGTGTTCCAACAGCTATCATGGGGCGGTTTGGCAGTGTTTCAACAATGGTAATAAATGTACTGCAAATTGGTTTTACTTTAGCTTTAGGATTGCTAGCCGAATGGTTTTCGCTACAAATGGTTTGTATCGTATTTGGTGCGGTCGCTATTTTTATCTCGCTTATTTTATATGTATTTATGCATTCAAAATCAGCATATGAGGGTTTGAAAGAAGAGATTGTCTGAAGTAGGACCACTCTAATTTTAGCTAGTATTAGTCATGTTAAAGAGAATTTCTCTTAGTAAAAGTTAGCACTCATATAATCAAAAAAACAACCCAGAATAATGTTATGTCAAAATTTTAGGAGGTTAACATGGCTAATTCAAGACAACGAAAACCAGATGATCGATCCAATAATGTTGAACGAATTCAGGGTATTATTAAAAATACCGAAGAAAAACTTCATGAAGCAGAAATTAGTATGGAGTTTGCAGATCCTATGCAAAGTAAAATGGTAAAAGAAAAAAATGAGCGTCGTAAACAATCGATAGAAGCGTTGAAAGATGAAATGAAAGATGAAATGGCAGCACGTAAAAATGGCGAAGTGTAGTACTGTATTGTTGGAAATAAAGAAATAAAACATCGACTTCCCATAAGGGTAAGATATCATTGATCAGATGGTTTAGATGTCCTATCAGGATTTCTATATGGCCATCTGCTTTTTTATTTTCAACATGCTTCATGTTATGGTGGCTTTTTATAATTAAATTACATAGAAAAATCTAAAAAAATGAACCTTTCTTAATAGTCATTTGTTTATAAGTTAGAACAAGCAGAAAGGAGTGCCATAAATTGACTGAACGTGAATTATTCGATTCATACAACAAAGATGTATACCGTACTTGTTATTACATGCTACGGAACACCCAAGATGCAGAAGATCTTTGCCATGATGTCTTTGTCATCGTCTTTCGTCAGGATTGGAAAAGCGTTGAACACATAAGAGCTTGGATTATGCGTATTGCAATGAATCAATGCTTAAATCTACTAAAAAGAAAGCAATCTCACCTGAAAAAACAGAGTCAGATTCAATTGCTCCACGAACAGACTACGGCATCAGTTAAATCTGTCGACACCATTGTACTGGAAAAAGCAGCAGAGGAGGAGTGGGAAGATCTTCTAAAGCAGCTACCAGAAAAGCTGATGGCTGTTATCACTCTCCGCTATATCGGAGAATTATCGCTAGCAGAAATTGCAGAAACATTAAAGATCCCAGTAGGCACAGTAAAATCTAGGCTTCATAAAGCATTGAAAATCATGCGAAAAGAACTGGAGCAAAATCAAAACCTTTGGTTGAAGGGAGAGAATCAATTTGGAACGCATTGAGAAGAAGCTTAAAAGCAAGATGAAGACAACCAATAATGTACAGTATCCTGATTTTGATCAAATGTGGAGCAGTATCCAGAAAGATGAGTTAAAGACTTTAGAAGAACCAATCGAACTTCGACCTCGTAGAAGGAAGAAATTTGCTTTAATAGCGGGCCTAGCTGTGGCTCTAATGGCTACCCCTGTCTATGCAGCATTGAATTATGACTGGTCTAACATACTTTCGTATAGAGAGGGAATTCAGTCTGCTTTAGAACAGGGCTTAGGCCAAAAAGTTGAACAATCTGTTACGAAGAGTGGGTTTATGCTAACCGTACATACGGTGTTTATTGATGAAAACAGAACCTTCCTTTTGTATAGTTTAAAACCTGACGCCTCTTGGAAAGGAAAGGATGTTAGTTTTGATCAAATTGGTCTTACAGACTCTAACGGAGATTTTATTAAAGGAAATTATGCACATCTTTGGAATGAAGATCTCGGCCTCTTCCAAGGATATTTTGAGACAGACTGGGTTGCTGATGACCAGAAGTCCAATATTAATTTCTCGATGAAAAATATTCATTCGATTGGTAATGAAGAGAAGTCAATTAACTATAATCCTAATGATACTAATACGCAGGTTTTCACTATTCAAAAGGATGGAATTGATAATGTAACTATACAAGCTTTTGAACAACCAGAGGGGAAAATACTCCTTCAATCAGCCGTTACGTTTACAGACGCTAAAATGAAGAACAAGTGGGTACGTATCAAGGCTTTAGATGATAAGAATCAACCTATACAAGAAGCGGAAACACCTGTTTTTGGTACTCCTGGAGCAACAGATGAATACTTGAGTCAACAAATTTTTACTAAAGATAGCTTAAAAACCAAAGGGTCAAATTTTCAACTGGCGTATGAACATACTTTAGGTGTTGCAGAGGATACTTGGAGTATTGAGATGAATCTGACCAAAGAGCAACTGAAAAAAGGATCATTTAGAAAAGTGGTAAATATTCCTTTAGAAAATGTCCCTGGTGGAACAAAAATTCATGAAATGAAAGTTACACCAACACAAGTTCGATTAATTCTGACAAGTGAAGAGAGATATGCTCATCAACCTTATATGGATTATCAACTGGATATTGGAGGAGTACTATTAGATGGAGGAAGATGGGATGTAGAAAATGATCCCTATAAAGTAGAACTTCGCTTTGAAATGACGGGGGTTGATGTGTCGATGTTGGCGAAACAATCTATAACCTTAGTAGCCAAACACCGAGTGGATGTAGAAGATGGCGATTATAAACCGATTCGTTTGACTGACATATCAGAGAAACCTCAAATTAAAACATCTACGATTGGGGATTTTCCAATTACATGGACGTATTATAAGAAGGACAATAACCTTTACGTTGAATCCTTTAGCTCTGATCCAACGTTTGGTGGTGTCAGTCAAACTTATTACCTAGACCATAAAGATCGAAATTATGGGATGCCTCTCACAGTAGGATTTCTCGGTGATAATAATAATAAGAATATAGATGAGTATAAGAATTTCAAAGGTAAAGATCTTGATATATATGTTTGGAAATATACTACGAACCACCCAGATGCAGAGCTACGTGTGCCACTACAATCTTTGAAATAAAAGGCTTACCAATCCCACTTATTTGGATACTTCAAATGAGTGGGATTTTATTTTTATAGAGTTACCGCACATGTATAATTAAATAAGTTACATTAGAATTGCACACGATTATTAGTTTGATTTACCTCTTAGTATGAGGAAGAAAGGAAATTTGAAATGGAACATTCTTTGAAAAAAGCGATTGTCTTGCAAGCAGTAGAAGAGCCGGTTACATACACGGACAGTAAACTAGGTGGTCAACCTTATTGTAAGCCGGGTGATGAATTCCCCATCCATGAGAGTGGAACACCTTATATGTTTTTGGCACAGCTTAATTTTTCACAGCTACCTAAGCTAGAAAATTACCCACAGCATGGTCTTTTGCAGTTTTTTGTATTGGCAGATGAGGATTATGGTCTTTATGAGGATGGCTATTATTGTAGGTACTATGAGGAAATTGAAACCTCCGTTGATATTGAGCCTTTTTCTGAAGAAGAAGAGGAGTATGAGCTATGTGAACCGATCATCTTTGGTGGCCCTTATGCATTAAAAGCTACTTTACAGGAGGAGTTAGTACCTTATACTGATCCACGTTCAGTTCACTATGAATTACCAATGGAGGATCCTGAGTATGGTAAGTATTTTGATAAAACGGATAGTAGTGGCACAAAGATAGGGGGCTATGCGTTCATGGATAAAAATAGTTTTGATGAACATAATAGCCATGCCGAATTGCTGTTTCAATTAGATATGGAAGGTAATGATAAAAAGACCTATGCCATGATATTAGATTCAGGTACAATGCAATTCTTTATTGAAAGAGAAGCCCTAAAAGCTAAGGATTTCTCCAAGCTATATTATTATATTTATAGTTTGTAAAATAGAACTATTTTAAATTAAATGAGGAGATTCATGTTATGCCCTCTACTGAAAACAAAAAATCCTTTACCTATAAGCTTGGTATAGGCGTTATTATTTTTTCTCTTTCGCTATGGTTAGTCCCAATCATTACACCATTCACACCCATACCTACAAAAGTAAAGGCTGGGCTTATTCCAGGAAGTATTATTGTAGCTGAAATCATGTTTTGGCTAGGTGCTCTACTTGTTGGGAAGGAAGTAGCTAACAAATTTAAAAGTTACCTCAACCCTAAAAAATGGCGAGAAAAAGACGACACGAAATCGAAGCAATAATCAAAGCACTTGTTTGAATTTTTGTATCGCTTCATTACATCTCCTGAAGCGACTGTTCATATATGGCTGGATCAATTCGTTAAAAATTTATATTTTAAAAACTGAGAGCATATAGTCATTAATTTGGCTATATGCTCTATTTTTTCTCTTCACGGTAACTATATCCCTATTGTGGGTCTTGGTCGCGTAGTGGGGATAGTTACACAAAATTGCTAAATAAAAGTAAATTATAGTTGCAAATCTGGTTTAATGTGTATATATTGTATATAAAGTATATATACAATATTTCGCGAAGAGGTAATTGCATGCAAATTATTATTTCAAACAGTTCAAAAGAGCCTATTTATGAACAAATATATGCGCAGATTAAAAAATCGATCTTAACAGGTGAATTACAAGAGGGGCATCCATTACCTTCCATGCGCCAGCTAGCAAAGGATTTAGAAATTAGTGTCATTACAACGAAACGAGCTTATGAAGAGCTTGAAAAAAACGGCTTTATTTACTCTATTGTTGGAAAAGGTTCGTTTATCTCTGAACAAAATACAGAAATCATGAAGGAAAGAAAAATGAAGGCTATTGAGGAAAAGTTATTAGTGGCGATTCAAAATGCGAAGGAAATGGATATTAGCTTAGTTGAGTTAAAGGAAATGCTTACTTTATTGTATACGGAGGATGAGTGATGGAAAGTGTTATTGAATTACAACATATACAAAAATCTTTTAAAGGTTTTCAAATAAAAGATCTTTCGATTAACGTTAAGAAAGGTTTTGTCACAGGGTTTATAGGAGGGAATGGAGCAGGGAAATCGACCACAATTAAAATGATTATGAATTTATTACAGCAGGATAGTGGGACCATTTCTATTTTCGGTAAGAGTTATAAGAAACACGAAAAAGAAATAAAAGAGCGAATCGGTTTTGTCTATGATGAGAATATTTTTTATGAAAATATCACACTAAAGGATATGAAAAGAATCATTAAACCAGCTTATAAAAACTGGGATGACAAGGCATTTCAGCAGTATATTGAACAGTTTGAGTTACCTCTGAACAAAAATATGAAAACCTTCTCAAAGGGGATGAAGATGAAGGCATCATTAGCGATTGCCTTAGCTCACCATGCGGAATTAATTATTATGGATGAGCCAACGTCAGGTCTTGACCCTATTTTTCGCAGAGAGCTTCTAAATATTTTACATGAATTAATGCAAGATGAAGAAAAAACTATATTTTTCTCAACACATATTACAACAGATTTAGATCGCATTGCAGACTATATAACCTTTATTCACCAAGGTGAGCATATATTTACGAAGGAGTTTTATAAGATTGAAGAGGATTATGCCGTCGTCAAAGGGACACTTGATCTATTAGATCGTGAAACGGAGCAGGAGTTCGTGTCCATTCGCAAAACAAACAGCGGATTTGAAGCGTTAGCGAATGAGAAACATCGTATTAAAACTATATTTGGTGATACCGTTGTTGTAGAAAAACCCACGCTTGAAGATATTATGTATTATACAAAGAAGGGGTGGTAATATGCTGAATCTTATTCTAAAGGATATCTTAATCCAAAAAAACACGCTCATCATCTACATAGCTACTATTCTACTTTATTTACTGGTTAATGTTTCTCCGGTATTTATAGTATTTGTTTATAGTGTTGTTTTTATTTTAAATGCTTTCTCTAGTGATGAAAAAGATAATGCCAACATCTTACTTAATTCATTACCCTATACACGAAAAGAAATTGTTAGTTCAAAATATATTGGAGCGTTAATTTTTACAGGATTATTCATATGCTATACGTATTTAGCCAATTATCTTTTAAATGGAACAGTGGTATTAATATTGTGGAAAGAAATATTACTTAATATGGGTCTCGTTATGATTGCCATATCATTTATTTTACCGATATCCTATAAATTCAAAACCAAGTATCTAACTATTATTTGTATTGCTTTAGTTGGAATGTATATGGTCGTAATAAATTATTTTGTTCCTAACTTTAATGATAGGTTAAGAACCCTAGTGCAAAATTTTATGACTGTACAGGAACTACAACTATACCTTTTTGCCACAATCATTACTGTTCTTTTATTTATTAGCTCATGGTTGCTATCGATACGTATTTATGAGCGGAAAGCTTTTTAAAACTTTCAATGAGGTACTAAAAAAGTGAATGGGGTGTTACCATGACTAGATTTTGTGTGCTGACTATTGGTAAGACACACAGTGGTAAATCTACATTTGCACGAAGTTTAGAGCAGATGTGCCAAAATTGTATTGTGATAGATCAAGATCAACAAGCACAATTTTTATATGATTCTTATTCTAAGCTAATCCCGAATAATGGGGAAAATACGATTAAATATAAATTAACAGAAACACTCGTACAATATGCGGTAGATCATACGAAGTTTCATATTGTGTTATGTAATTCTAATTTAAACGAATTTAATAGAAACCGTCTTATACAAAGGTTTAATAATAGCGGATTTCACATCATCATTGTCAAATTTTATTTACCTATAGAAATACTGGAATCTAGAATTAATGAAGCGAGGCGTGATACCTCTATTTTGCGAACCGTTCAAACTTTTAAGGATGTTCTTAACTCACAAAAAGATTATCAGCTAAAGAAAAGTGTAGAACATGCATACAAAGAATTTTATGTAACAAACGAAATTCAAGTAGATTCTGTTTTAAGTGAACTAAAAAACTTGCTAAACGGATAGTTTTAAGAAGAAAAAACGGCTAATCCCATTGAATAAAGGGAATCCAGCCGTTTTTTAATTACAAAGAAGATTTAAAAGCAACTTTCCATATCACCATATTGATAAAGAAAAGCATAATGAAATAAACAGTGGATCCGAAAGTAACCTGACTAGCGATTAAAAAGTGTAAACCTGCCAGCATAGTTAAAGGGATAAACAACAACATTGTTTTCCAGCCTTGAGCATCTCCAATTTCATCATAGGGTCTGGTAAAGGGTATTTTGTTGCTCATCATAACAAAACAGAAGACCGTATATAGCCAGCTTGTTACTAAAACCACTAACAAATCTGGGATAATTCGAACGCCGTAAATATAGCAAAATACAATACTTAGTACGATATATAAAGGTATATACAATTTAATTAAAAAGGCCTTTAAGCTACCTTTTTGTAAACCTATATAATCTTTAATCGGAAGTGTTTTATAGATCCAAGCGGCCTTATATTTAGCAGAATGACCAAGGAAAAGCACTGCAGAAGGAATAATTAGCATACTAAAATAAATCGTTAAGTAGCCCATACTGCTCGAGTAGTCAATCTCCTCAGATCTGCTAAAGGTAAAGATAAAAATAAATGGGATAATAAATGAAAAACCTAAAGAAGGATAGACTTTGAGCTTAAACTCTCGCTCTTGCCTCATCATCAGAGTGGAAAAACGATAGAAGGCTCGTTCTTCATGTGTTCTACAAATAAGAGATAATAACAATGATTTGAGTCTATTGTTCTTCTCTTTTTTAGATTTACTTGTACTTAGTAGTTTTTGAAGATTGCGTTCAAACGTTGGGATGAGTTTGATATATAACCAAATAGAGATGATAGGAATAATCACTGCTAAGATACTGTAGATTACTGTAAATAAGGATGTGTCACCATGAAGTATTAATTCATACGGAGCGGCGAACCACATCGGGATGAGGAAGAGGCTCCACCAATGAAACGAAACCACCATATCTAAGTTAACAAATTCAAATGATCGAATCAGCACTTGATAACCAATCATGAGCATCAGAGATAGTGCAATTTGTACATAGTTAATCATATCCTTCAACTTTTCGCCATCAAAGAAACGTAAGATAACGATATATAAAATGGCAGTTAACGCCACGATAAATAAATTAATGAGTATGATTTCAAAACCTGTTAAAATAAAAAATACAATTCCTTGCGTAAAGAGGCTGATAACAAGGGGGATAGCTGTTAAGGCCATTGTTAAATAGGATAAATAAATAAAAATATGCATAAATTTTGCGGCATTAATAGTTCTAGCAGAAATCGGCTTCGTCGAAAGTATACTTTTATCTCGCACATCTAAGAGCACAGAAGAAAAGTCAGAAATTAAAGAAGTCATAATTAAAAATATAATCATTGCAAAGGCAATACTCATTTGAAAAAGAAAGTTTTGACCAAATCCCATAAGTGGGATGAGTATAAGTCCGAATAAGACATAAATCCATAGAGACTTAATATATCCAAATTTTTGATCGTCTTTCTTTTTATTCTGTTGAAATAGTGTGGGTACTTTACGCTCATCCATCGTTAGTTTAAGTTGTAGAATTTTTCTCATCATGTCATAATCAATGCCCATTTTTACAAAAAGCCATCGAAATATATCAAGCAATTGAAGTGTTTTAAAATCCGTCATAATGACACTCCTTGTACGATGGAGACAAACTTTTCTCCAATCTCCTGATGTTCATGGAATCCAGTTAACTGGTTAAAAATTCTTTCCAGCGTTCCTTCCATGTTATCAGCTTGTAATTGGGCAAATGTTCCGTCCGCAGCAATTTTCCCATCATACAGCAGGATGATACGACTACTGATTTTTTCAACGACATCCATAATATGAGATGAGTAGAAGATGGTTTTTCCTTGGGCAGCTAGCTGAGTTAAGATTTCTTTAAATATCATGACACTGTTTGCGTCTAAGCCGTTAATCGGTTCATCTAAAAATAGTAGGTCTGGATTATGTATGACGCTTGCAATGATTAGTAGTTTTTGTCGCATACCCTTTGAATAAGAAGAAATTCTAGAATGATACGCTTCACCCACACCAAACAGTTCCATTAGCGATTTCGATTTGTCAGATGCCTCCTCAAGCTCCAGTCCATACAGCTGCCCAATAAATGTTAAATATTCATAGCCTGTTAAGTTATCATAAACATCCGCAATTTCAGGAACATACCCGATTTTCCGCTTATAATCAATTTGATCCTGCTCTATGGTTTTTCCAAAAAGCTTGATTTCTCCGCCATAATCGCCCTCAAGCCCTAAAATTAATTTTACAGTTGTACTTTTCCCAGCGCCATTTGGGCCAATATAGCCAATAATTTCTCCTCTAGATACATGAAGGTCAATCCCCTTTAAGATTTCCTTGTTCCCATAACTCTTCGTTAAATTCGTAATCGTTAAAATTTCCTCCATTTCCTAGCTCCTTTCTAATTTCTAGAAATTTTACCATAACTACACTATAGCATACTTATAAGTAGAAAAATTCCTTTTGGTAAAATGAAACCAGTTCATTTCCAGCTTTGTCTAACTTTATAAGAAGGGAGGGTTTATTATGACAACTGATGACAAAGAAAAATTGCTTTATGAAGTAATGAATCAACATGGGGATTATTTAAAAAGATTAATTTATACATATGTAAAAGAAATTCAGAAGACGGAGGATCTTTTACAAGAAGTTTTTATTAAATTTTATAAAAGCCTTGATGTCTTTGAAGGACGTTCTACTATTAAAACATATTTATATCGAATAGCAGTGAATGAATGTCAAAATTACTTAAAAAGCTGGCATTATAAAAAATTTGAAGTGACAGAAAGAGTGAAAAATTGGTTAAAAAGAGACTCTATTGAACTAGATGTTTTACGCCAAGAGCAAAATCAGTCTATAGGGCAAATAGTGAATTCTTTACCCATCAAATATCGAGAAGTAATTTGGCTCCACTATTATGTTGAATTATCAATAGCAGAAATGGCTGAAGTGTTAAAATGCTCTCCCAACACAGTTAAAACCAGGTTAGCTAGAGGGCGGAAATTAGCAAAAATAACGATAGAGGAGGGTAATTTAGAATATGAGTATTAAAAATGAACTGGAGAAATCAATACCTACGTCTATTAAATTTACAAAGAAAGATAGAGCAGATATTTTGGCTAAAATAAACCAATCTCCTAATTATAAATATCAGTGGAAACCTTTGGTGGTTTCTATTTTTGCAGTTGTCCTAATTGGAATTAGTCTCTTACCTACTCTTCAAACAGTAGAGAAAACTACAATAGATTCTCCCTTAGCTACTACAGATACGCGTGATGAGTCTCAATTAGTAGAAAGTACTGCTATAAAGCCACTTCCACCTCTAACAGAAGAAATAAAAAAACAGTACTATGCGCAATATGTAAAAATTATAGAGGAGGCTATGGCGCTGAAATCAGGTTTAAACATTGCTGTTGGACCAATGGAGGATTTCGAAGATGAATATTGGATTTCACCTGAAGAATTTAAAAAGAATGTTCAATCTTGGGTAAAACAACATTTAGCCACAGAACGCGAAAGAATTAATAACTACCTGATTACACCAGAACCTGTAATTACCAATGACGATGGTAGTACTACTAAAAAAACCTATATGTACTTCCCTGATATTTTAAGAACTGTTGAAGTAACAGGGGATTTTGAAACGCAATATGATGCATCCCACAAACGCCAACTGTTTTCTTCTGTTGAAAATGTTTCTACAAGCCTAATAAAAACGCAATCAGGAACGTGGAAGCAAACCTCCTATAAAACAGCGTTAATTGACGATGGGCGAACATTTAGTATTCAAATAGAGGGGATATTTGAGCTAAATACAATACAATACGAGAAGAGGTTTACCATTGAATTTTACTGTGATGAAAATGGCAAAATCTTTTAATCGTGACCACTAAATTAATTTCTCCGAATTTAATTCATCAATTTTCTTATACGGTCTCTTTTTCTCTTGGCTTTATAAAATTGCTCATCACCATTTGTCTGGACGTTCTAAAAAAGAAAAATAAAGGTTTTCAATTTTGATTGGGTTTTAAGAGGGGGCAGATAGTTGTGCGGGCCTATAAAGAAGCCCACAGTTATGAAGATATGATTTATCAGCTATTAGAAAAGTTGAATCCGGATGAAAGAAGGATTAGGTGATACTAATAAATAGTAGAGAAAATCATATTTTCTCTACTTATTGTACATGGGATATTTCGGGTATTTTGAAGCTGGTATTGTATTTAGCAATTCCCATATAATTAATGTTGTAAAGGGAAGATTGGGAGGTATGGAATGTTAATTAAATCCAATGAAGATTTGCTTGTTTTATTAGACGGTTTGTTGCGTGAGCCCCAACATTTCTGGAATGACTTTTATGATACATTTCAAAATATTCCTTTCTTTGTGAATAAGCCTGACGAAAATCTTGTACACTACTTTGAGAAGAATATGATTAATCCTGGTAAAGTGTTGGAAATTGGCTGTGGTGCTGGACGAAATGCTATTTATTTAGCTAAAAATGGATGTTCCGTGGTTGGAGTGGACATATCCGATAACGCACTGAAATGGGCTCAAAGAAGAATGAATGAAGAAAATGTCAATATAGAATTCGTCTGCGCTAATATTTTTGAGTTGGATTATGAACAGAATAGTTTTGACTTTATTTATGATTCAGGATGTTTTCATCATATAGCGCCACATCGTCGTGTTAGTTATATAGATATGATTGATAAATTATTAAAACCAGGTGGCTACTTTGCTTTATGCTTGTTTGAGGAAAATGGTGCATTCTGCCATGACGGATGAAGAAGTATATTTAAAACGAAGTTTAGAGGGAGGACTTGGCTATACACAAAATCAATTAAAAGAAATATTTCACTTTTTAGAGGAGATAGAAATAAGAAAAATGTTATCTAGGTCTACGGATGATCTATATTTCGGATTAGATGGATTTATTGTAGGATTATTTAAAAAAGAAATAGCTAGGTAAACAAAGATGAGAAAAATTAAAGTGGTATTGTCAGAGTATGACTTGAATTGGGAAGAACAATTTTTATATGAGAAAAGAAGAATTCAAAAAGTTATTGGACATGCATTATTAGGGATTGAGCACATCGGTAGCACATCTATCAAAGGTTTGAAGGCCAAGCCCATTATTGATATTCTACTAGCCGTCAAAAGTATAGAGGAGGTGCCAGAATTAATAGAGGCGCTAAGTAATATTGACTATGAATACGTTCCGAAGCTAGAGCTAATGGATAGAAGATTTTTTAGAAAAGGGTTATGGGGCCAAGGAACATGTCATTTACATGTATGTGAATATAACAGTAAAGAGTGGAATGATAAATGCCTGTTCCGAGATTATCTCCGAATAAATCCTCAAGCAGCGAAAGAATATGAAACGTTAAAAGAACAGCTTGCTAATCACTTTCAGTATGATCGCCAAACCTATACCAAGAAAAAAGGGCCGTTCATTCAAAAAATTATTGCTAGGGCAAAAGTTGAAGACTTACTATAAAAGCCATTCTCAACAATATAGAGAATGGCTTTCTTTTATAAATAGTCTATCTAGCAAGCTCGACAACGGTATCATAAAAAATATTAGTTGCTACAATAATATCTTCATCTGAACTGTATTCTAAAGGATTGTGACTAATACCGTCCTTTGAACGGACGAATAACATCCCAATCGGTGCAATTTCCGCGATATTCATGGCGTCATGCCCAGCACCACTGATGAGGGAGTAAGGACGTATTCCCTGTTTTTCAATGCTTGTAGCTAATTGTTGTTGTAGCGCTGTATTTGTTTTTGCAGGTTTAATGCGCTGTAACACTTTAGAAGTCAATGTGACATGTCTTCGTTTAGCAATCAGTTGCAGTTGTTGCAATATGGCAGCCTCTAATGTACTTACTTTATTTTCGTCAATATCCCGTAGATCAATCGAGAATGTGACCTTGCCAGGAATAACGTTTGTGCCATTTGGAGAGACAGTCAACTTGCCGACAGTTGCGACAGATTCAGTTGTGTCATTTAATAGCTGCTCAATAGTTAAAATCATTTCACTTGCTGCAGTTAGCGCATCCTGACGAAGCGGCATAGGTGTTGCACCAGCGTGTTCGCTGACACCTGTTACGGTTACCTCTAGCCATAATGGGGCTGCTATGCCTGTTACAACACCGACGGGTAGATCTTCATTCTCTAATACTTTTCCTTGCTCAATATGCATTTCTAAATAAGCTGTAATGTCATTACGTTGTGCATTTATTAAAGGATAAGGAGTCAAGTTGAATTCCTTCATTGCCTCTTCAATGGAGATGCCAACTTCATCTTTATGCTGTAATTGTTCCTCTGTTAATAGGCCAGCCATTGCGCTACTGCCAAGTAGACCAAAGCCAAATCTCGTACCTTCCTCATCTTTAAAGGCGACAACTTGAATTTTTTTTGAAGGTAGTAACTGTTGCTCGTGCATAGTATGTACCACTTCAATTGCCGCTAGCACACCTAATGCACCATCATATTTACCGCCTTCTGGTACTGTATCAATATGAGAGCCTAGCATTATGGTTTCATTACCCTCACCATAAGTTCCAATAAGGTTTCCAACTGCATCGACTGTTACACGCATTCCTGCTTGTTCCATATAAGTTGTGACTAACTCAATGGCTTGCTTTTCTTCCGGCGTGAACGAGAAACGATTAATACCACCTGTTGCTTCATTACGGCCAATTTGGCTTAAGTCTTGAAGATGCTGTAAGAGTCTATCTCCATTAATCATGACAATCACTCTTTCATTTGGAATTGGAAGTGGCATTGACCTTCACGCAAGACAAATTGGTCATGAACCACCTCTAAATTTTTATTGTACCCTTTGGCAATAGAGGGGTCGATCACTTTGCAATATAAAATGCCGTATTTGCCCATATCATCATCAGCCCATTGTTGACCTAGTGGGCAGTGAGTAAATGTTTGTTCTACCTCATTTTCTTTATAGACGGTTTCAATTTCAAATAAATCACTACGGCCCATATCATAGTTTGTTAAATAGTTATCCACTGAATTTTCTAGGCCGTTTGTGCGTGCACGTTGAGCAATACCTTGGCCCCGTTTATGGCCGAAACGTTCGACTGCGCGCATGATGACCTGTTCACCCGCTTCACCAAACTCATCTACAACTGGCTTAGCAATTTGTGCAAACATTTTTGAAAAACGGGCGAACGTTGTTAAATCCGCAAATTTCTCTTCACCTTCCACGATCGATGGTAAATATTCAAAGAAAGTATGATTTTCGCCTTCTGCTGTTGCCTTCTTAGCCATGGCTTCAGCGTCCTTTAAACCAAATGCCTCTAAACCTTTTTGTATTAATTCACGACCATACTCCCCATATTGCTCTGTAATGGAGAGATGTAACTCTGTAAACATTTTTGCCGTAATTACGTCCATGGATAAAGCCTTCATCATTAATTTTTCCCCTGCCATTAGTATGAGCCCCCTCAATACAAATCTTATTGATTTACTTGGATTTTATTTTTATTATAGAGGTGGCTAGTAAATGAAATCAAATGAATATTTACACAATTTATTATGAAAAAAAATCATAAAAGGAGATGGCGGTAATATGGCAACATTGGCACAATATATTGCTTTCCATACGCTGATCAATACGGGGAATTTTACAGAGACAGGATTAAAGCTAAATCTTACACAGTCTTCAATCAGTCACACGATTAGTAATTTAGAGGCAGAATTTGGTTTGTCACTAATTATTCGAAACCGTAACAATATTGTTTTAACGAGTGAGGGAAAGATTATTTATGAGCATATCTCAAAGATATTGCAGCTACAGCAGCAACTAGAAACCTCAGTCGCTAAATTAAAAAACCTAATTGGTGGTACGTTATCCGTTGGTATTCTACCAAGTGTTTCACTTGTCTTACTGCCAAAGGTTTTAGCGTACTTTGAACAGCATCATCCGGATTTACACATTCGTTTGTTGGAAGGGGATTATGACCAAATAGAGGATTGGTTACATAATGGGGTAGTAGATATTGGATTTTTAGTACAACCACATTCTAAACATCTTGTATTTGACGCGATTTTTGATGATGAACTTGTCTGCATCATGGCGAAGGAGCATCCATTAGCAAAAGAGAGTGAACTTAACATTGAGCAATTACAGGATGAACGTTGGATTATGCCTAAACGTACTATTGACCGAGATGTATCAAGGGTTTTAGCCAAACATAAAATCCACCCGAATGTGGTATATGAATTATCGGTCGATCAGGTCATTTTAACAATGGTTAATGAAAATTTAGGTATTTCCATTGTTCCGAATTCTCTCTTACTACATGCGCCAAGTAGTTTGATTAGAAAAAAATTTTCTCAAGCATATATTCGACAGGTTGGAATTGCATACAAACACAGTGTTCATCTTTCTCCGGGGGCTTTAAAGTTTGTAGAAATATCGAAATACTTTGCATCCTTTTTACAAATTTAGTTATTGACAATTAAAATAACCCGAACTATTATCTGATAAAACCAATTGGGATTGTTTACTTTAATCAGATGGAGGACGTTTGGGTTATGCATACGATTGTTTATGTTGAGATATTTATCTATTTACTCGCAATGCTTGGAGTTGGGATTTACTTTAGCAAAAAAGATTTATCACATAATGATTACTTTCTAGGGGGCAATAAACTACCTGGCTGGGCGCTAGCCTTTTCAGAACGAGCTACTGGGGAGTCAGCCTACATGTTTTTAGGGGCAATTGGCTTTATTTATGTAGCAGGACTTTCTGGCATTTGGATTTTATCAGGCATGCTCTTAGGGGTAGTTGCTTCATGGTTATTTTTATCAAAACGTTTTATGACTGAGCAACAAAAATATAAGGTGAATAGTTTAACAGACTATATTGCTGTCAAATTTCCAAAGCATGCTGACATTATTCGTTGGCTAGCTTCTGCGGTTATGGTGTTATTCTTTGTTTGTTATTTAGCTGCTCAATTTTCAGGGATGGGCAAAACGATTTACTCCTTCTCAGGATTAAACATTACTTGGGGTACAATTATTATTGGTGCAATAATAATTGCCTATTCATGTATGGGAGGATTTATGTCTGTTGTGTGGACAGATACAATCCAAAGTTTTTTAATGCTCATCTCATTTATTATTGTCCCTATCGCGGCTTATATGGAAATCCAACATCAGGGTTTAAGCATTTCAACAGAGCTTGCGAATATGGGCAATGGTGCGGATAGCTGGGTGGGCGGCTTAAATGGACTTGCTTTAGGAGCTATGCTATTTACAAATCTGTCATGGTTCTTTGGTTGGCTAGGCGGACAACCTCAATTAAGCTCTCGTTTTATGGCTATTACAACTGAAAAAGAGCGCATTACAGGACGTAATATGGCCATCATTTGGACGCTCATTGTATATGTAGGTGCTTTCTTATCAGCTATTTTCGCATCCACTTTGTATAAACAAGGCTCTATAGAAGACCCAGAGATGATTTTACCTCATATGGTATTTGAAATCTTACCACCGTGGGTTGCGGGAATTATTGTTGCAGGTATTTTAGCAGCAATTATGTCCACAGCATCATCACAATTATTAGTGATTACAACGTCTATAAGTGAGGATATTATCCACAAGACATTACGTTGGAATGTTTCTAGTAAAAAACTAGTTCACCTTTCTCGTCTAGTTGCAGTGATTAGTGGGATTGTAGGTATTATTATTTCACTTAAATCAGGCTCAGTCATTTATAATTTAGTTTCCTTTGCATGGGCAGGGATTGGTAATACATTTTCTGTTGTCATTCTTTTAATCTTTTTCTGGAAACGTGTTTCAGGTATTGGGGTCATTGCCACAATTGTTGTAGGTTTCATTAGTGCAATTGCATGGTCTCTCTCCCCTATGGAGGCCATTGTTTCGGCTAAGGCAGCGACATTCTTTATTTGCTTAATTGTTGGGGTTATCGTGTCTTTAGTATGTCCTGATAAAGAGCAAGAGCAAATAAAAGTGTAGAAGTTTAAAAGTATTTTAGAATAATAAATGGAACTCCTGTTTTGAAGATATTTCTCAAAATGGGAGTTTTCTTTTTATACAATGGAAATATGATAAAAGGAAGAGCAACCACTCTAACAGGAAATTACATAATGTGTGGACCTTTTAGATTAACGATGGATATGCAAAAATGAAGCAAGGGGGTTAGGAAGTTGTTTAATGATTTTAAGGTTTTAGATGAAGGTCCTGTTTATGTGCAATTAAAGAAATATGTTCAAGATATGATTGTCAAGGGACATCTATTGGAGCATCAAAAGCTTCCATCTACCCGTGAACTTAGTAAGTTATTAACAGTCAGTAGAAATACAGTGTTGAACGCATATGCCGAATTAGAGCAAGATGGCATTATCTATGCAGTGAAGGGCAAAGGGCATTTTGTTGGAAAGGTTACTACATTAAAAACATCGTCTATTATTGAAATGGATTGGAAGAAGAGGTTAAATGATACGACTTTATTAGCAGATGAAATTGATTTAATAAGACAAGATATACACTGGCAAAAGGGCATGATTTCTTTTATTAGTATAGCCCCAGAAGAAAAGCTTTTTGATGTTGAAAACTTCAAAAGGGCATTCCTCACAAGAATGTCCATTGAAGGAGATATTGTTTTAAATTATGGCTATGCAAAGGGATATAAACCTTTAATTGATTACCTTCTTGGTTATATGGAAATGAAGGGTGTAGATATTTCTAATAAAGATATTATGATTACTAATGGTTTTACGGAGGGGCTAGATATATTATTGTCCTCTTTCGCCAAAAAGTCAGGGCGTGTTCTATGTGAAAACCCTACGCATCATGCAGCATTGAAGCTTTTCCGTATGCATGGATTAGACATTCATGGGATCGATATGAGTGATGATGGGGTTGATATAGGTCAGGTGGAACAAGACTTAGCGGAAAAGCAATTTGATTTTGCCTATTTCATCCCGTCCTATCATAATCCAACTGGAATCGTCACTTCTTCTGAAAAAAGGAATGCTATTTTCCAGCTCTTTTCAAAATACCAAATCCCCATTGTAGAGGATGGCTTTAACGAAGAATTAAGGTACACAGGTTCTCATTTGGCACCACTGATAGCCTTTAGCGGATCAGGTAATAACATTGTCTATATTGGCAGCTTCTCTAAAATCCTATTTCCAGGCCTACGTGTTGGCTGGATTTTAGCAGATAAAGAATTAATCAGTTATTTAGAGAGCATGAAAAGAGCTCGAACGATTCATACATCGACATTAGATCAGGCGGTGTTATACCAATATTTGCAGGATGGCTATTTTGAAAAATATTTAAAGAAGGCAAGGTCTGTTTATAAGAAAAAATATGAGCTTGCTCGTCAAGCTTGTATGCAATATATTCCCTTTAGCAGAATAACAGGTGATGGGGGCCTCCATCTTTTTATAGAGCTAGAAGAGGGTGTAGATGCACGGATACTATTGGAGAAATGCTATAACAAGGGTGTCGTGTTTTATCCGGGAGATGTATTTTTCACAAATGGAAGAGGTAATAATACATTTCGTTTAGGATTTTCTCGATTATCAGACGAGGATATAATTCGTGGAATTCAAATCATCGGTGATACATTGAAAAATGACATGAGGGGTTGAGAAAATGAAGGTTGGCGTAATCATGGGTGGCACTTCCTCCGAAAAGCAAGTTTCGATTATGACTGGTAAGGAAATGGTCGCTCAATTAGATAAGCACAAATACGATGTTTTTGCCATTACGTTGGATGACAACAAAGAGGTAATAGATAAGGTTCGTGACATTGATGTGGCGTTACTGGCACTACACGGTAAGTTTGGAGAGGACGGTACGATTCAAGGTGTATTAGAAGCATTGGATATCCCTTATACCGGGAGCGGTCTGTTAGCTAGTAGTTTGTGTATGGATAAAAATATGACTAAAAAAATACTACGCTATGAAGGGGTTGCTACACCTAATTGGCTGCACTTTGTTAAGGGCGAGGAGCTTCCTTTACAGAATATAGAGCTTATGGGCTATCCACTTGTTGTTAAACCGAATGCGGATGGCTCAAGTGTAGGTGTTCACATCGTTCACGATCGGAGTGCCTTATTAGCTGCTGTTACGGACGTATTTAAATCGAATAACGAAATTATTATCGAGGAGTATTTGATCGGAGACGAGATTACATGCGGGATACTGAATGAGGAGCTATTACCTGTCCTATCAATCAAACATACGGCAGTATTTTTTGATTATAAGGCGAAATATGATGATGCTTCCACGATAGAGGAGCCAATAGAACTTCCGCCTGCTATTCATGAACGAGTAGCAAAGGCTGCTATGATTAGTTACAAGGCATTAAAATGTAGCGTTTATGCTAGAGTGGATATGTTGGTTAAGGATGGCGTTCCTTATGTGCTGGAGGTTAATACACTCCCTGGAATGACACCAAATAGCTTACTACCAAAAAGTGCACAGGCTGCTGGAATTAGCTATTCAGCATTATTGGATAGCATTATTGAAAGCTCCTTACAGATTAAGAGAAATGGATAAAATAGAGAAAACACCTTTTGTTTTTGCGAACAAAAGGTGTTTTTGACTTTTTTAAGATTTTGCTAATTCAATAAAACCTTCTCCAAAAACGTCTCTTACATCATGAATGGCAATAAAGGCGTCTTTGTCGACCTCTTTGACAATTTTTTTGAGCTTTACAACTTCTTGCTTACTAATCACAATATACAGGATTTCCTTTTGTTCCTTTGTATAATAGCCATGGCCTGCAAGAACTGTAACACCACGATTCATATAAGCAGTCACCTGTCCAGCAATTTCTTCAGGTTTTTTGGAGATAATTGTAACAGCCTTTTTAGGGTTAACCCCCTCAATGACAAACTCCATCACCTTTGTGCCGATATAGAGCATAATAATCGTTAGCATTAACGCCTCTGCCCCAATAATAAAGTAAGATGAAAAAGCGACAATTAAATCAAAGAATAGAAGTCCATAGCTAATACTCCAACCAAGATATTTGTTAGTAATTCTAGCTAAAATCGTAGAGCCTGCCGTTGTACCACCAACTCTTATAATCAAGCCAATGCCGACTCCGGCAAAAACGCCACCAAAAATCGTATTGACGATAATTTCATCTGAGGAAATAGACCAAGATTCTGTTAAATGTAAGAACAGCGAGTGGAAGGAGACCGCAATAATTGTGTAGATTGTCGTTTGCCTATTTAAAAATTTATAGCCGATGATCAGTAAAACTGCGTTCATAACAAAGCTGACAATACTTGGCGACCATCCGAACAAATAGTAAGCTATAATTGTTAAGCCTGTTACGCCACCCTCACCCAAATCATTCGGAATAACAAATAAGTTAACCGCTAGGGCAAAAAGCAAAGCTCCAAGCATAATCATAAAAATATCAATAACGTATTTTTTCATTCACATAACACCACCATATCGAAGTTTATTTTTTTCTTAAATTCCATACTATATCAGGTTTTCTCTAAATGATATACTTTTTAGAATGTTCATTTGTGATATATCGACAATAATTAGTTTGTCTTTAGAGGGAATATTGAAACTTGACATATTGTAGATAGAATTTATAATAATCGTAACAATTCAAGGAGGATTATTAAAAAATGACACATGCTATGAGACTACGTTTCCCAATGTTGAACCAATAACTAAATAGGGTCAAAAACTCTGTTTGTGAAATCAGAGTAAACGGGATAGTCTGTCCTTTTTTAATCATCTTCATATGTATAAGAAAAGGGAAGCAAGGGCTTCTTTTTTAGTGAGAATAAATCTACACTATCTCTTTTACTTTTCAACACAGACAAAACCAAGTCTGTGTTTTTTTATTGAATATAGGGAGGGAAATGTAATGTACAGTCTATTATTCTTTTGATACGAGCTTTTAATAGAAGCTCGTATCGATACCATAGCTATCGATACGAAATAATTAAATTTCGGGAGGTAGCAACATGGAAAAGGTTTGCTTTGAATTAGAGAATGTAGTCGTGACTTATTTAGATCAAGAGATATTGAATATAGAAAAATTAGCTGTGCATCAATTTGACCGAATAGGAATCGTTGGTAAAAATGGTGCTGGTAAAAGTACATTAATGAAATTACTTGCTGGGAAGATTCGACCAACAAACGGGAGGATAAAAAGCCATGTTCATTTCGGGTATTTTGAACAAGTGGAAGCACCGACATCCACTAAACCAGATCCAGCCTTATTGGGCAAACTTGCCGTACCCAAGCAATCTGACCAGCTTAGTGGTGGAGAGCAAACACGATTAAAGCTAGCACAATTATTTTCTATTTATGAGGAAGCTTTGCTCATTGATGAGCCAACAACACATTTGGATCAAAAGGGTATTTCTTTTCTACTTGATGAATTGCGCTATTATTATGGGGCACTTATACTAATAAGTCACGATCGTGCTGTACTAGATGATCTGGTTACAACCATATGGGAAGTTGAAAATGGTAAGATCACAATTTATGCGGGCAATTACAGTGATTATGCTTACCAAAAGCAATTAGAACGAGATCAGCAAAGTCAGGCATATGACCAATACTTGAAAGAAAAAAGCCGACTTGAAAAAGCTGTTGATGAAAAGCTGAAAAAAGCTGAAAAAATTGCTCAAGCAGGTAGTATGTCGAAAAGAGAGGCTAACGCAAAACCGAATCGTATGTTTATGACAAAGTCCAAAGGCACAAGTCAAAAAGCTGTGCAGCGTGCAGCTAAAGCCATCGAGCATCGAATAGAAAAGCTCCGGAAAGTAGAGGCTGTACAGGGAGAGAGAAAAATAGTTTTCCGGCAACCGAAGCCTTTAAAACTACACAATAAATTTCCGATTATGGCCGAGCAGCTCTGTTTACACGTTCAGGAAAAGGTACTATTGGATAATGTAAGCTTTCAAATACCATTGGGTAAAAAAATTGCGCTTACAGGTAGTAACGGTTGTGGTAAAAGTACCTTACTACGACATATCGCTAATAATGGTGAAGGATTAACCATCTCCCCTAAGGCTAAGATAGGTCATTTCCTACAGATGAGCTATCAATTTAAAAGCGAGGAGACCGTTCTGCAATTTTTGAAAAATCGCTCTGAATATGATGAAGGCCTATTACGAAGTATGCTTCATTCCATGCAGTTTATAGGAACCGATATACAAAAAGTCGTAAAGTTTTTAAGTGGTGGAGAAGCCATACGCCTCCAGCTCTGTCAGCTGTTTTTGGGAAACTATAATATTTTACTATTGGATGAGCCGACTAATTTCTTAGATATTCATGCATTAGAAGCGCTTGAGCAATTTATGGCTGCCTATGAAGGAACAATCATCTTTGTCACGCATGATAAAAAGTTCATCAAAAATGTAGCGGATGTCCAGTTTGTAATAGAAAATAAAAAGATATTTTAAATAAAAAGTGCGATTCTTTTATTAGAAGAATCGCATCTTTTTTATTGAATTTTTATTTTGAAGGAGGTAAAAGGGAAAATTTGGCGAAGGTGTAAGATAGACATTATAAAAAGGGATGATGACGATGATCAATACGAGTGTGACGACAAAATTAAAAATTAATCAGCCAGCCCATAAAGTATTTGAAGCCATTATTTCTCCCACTGAGATCGGGAACTATTGGTTCTCTAGCAGCTCTGAAAGATGGGGAGAGGGTAAAAGAATTACGCTTAAATATGATGAATATCAGTTCGAGGGTGTCATCACCGTACTGGAATTGGAGGCCAGTAAAAAAATTGTGTTTGTTTGGGGCGAAGAGCAAGGAGAAGTGACAATGGTTACCATTACCCTTGAAGAGTCAGAAAAGGAAACGATTATTACTGTAGTGGAGTCAGGATTTAATGCACATGACCCAGAAATTGTGGCAAAAATGATGGGTCAAAAAGAGGGATGGGTTTATACGTTAACATGCCTCAAAGGATATGTAGAGAATGGAATTAGTACTTTAAGAGCTTCGTTAATTCATTGAGGAGGAAGGGTATGACAACGGCTAACAGCGATGGAGTTTGCCTTGAATCAAACAAGAGCTTCTATTTGTATCCTTGTGGGAGTGATGCTACCAGAAGAAATAAGCACAGAAAATAGCGTTACGCTTAAATAATCAATCGTCTACAGCGATGGTTGCTGGAAGTAGCAGAGTGATGGGGGGAGAATGTGAGAAAATTAATTTGGGTGATTGGCAGTGTTTTAGTTTGTGCAGTATCAGTACTAGGCATTGTCTTTTGGAAGTTTCAGAAGGAAATTAAGAAGGATGATCCTGAATATATTGTGCAATTTATCAAGGAACATAAAGAGGATAAAAATGTTTCTGTAGCAATTCAATACAATCAACAACATTGGGTGGAGCTCAATACAAAGGAACCGTTACCGCTTGCAAGTACGGTTAAAATAATCGTAGCCATCGCTTATGCGCAACAGGCAGCAGATGGTCGTATTAATCCTCAGCAACAGGTCGATCTAAAGGAATTAGAGCCATTTTATATTCCTAAAACAGATGGCGGTGCACATGAAGCATGGTTAGCACAATTAGACCTTCAGGGTATGGAAAGTGTCCCTTTGAGCGAGGTAGCAAACGGTATGATTGCGTATAGTTCCAATGCGAATACGGATTACTTAATGCATATACTCGGTCTTCAATATGTAAATGATGTTCTTACACAACTCGCTGTAAAAGAGCATGAGCCCTTATATCCAATCGTAAGTGCTATCTATATTCCCACTCAATTAATGGAAGAAAAGAGTTTAACGAAAAAAGAAACATTAACAGCTTTAAGAGATATGGATATGGCTGAATATCGAGAAAGGGCGGTGGCTATTCACGAGAATTGGCTAGAGCATCCTTTAACAAAAGAAGAGAAAGCAAAAGCACTAAAAATGCTCAATAGGGATTTTCAAAAGGTATGGTCTGATCGTTTAATAAGGGCTTCCACAGACAATTACATCTCTATTTTAGAAAAATTGAATAGTAAAAATTATTTTAGTGAAGATGTACATAAGTACTTAGATCCTGTAATGGAGCAGTTGATGCTTAACCCCAAAAATCAAGAATGGCTCAAACATGCAGGCCAAAAGGGGGGATCGACAGCTTTTGTGTTAACTTTAGCTGCCTACGCGGAAGATAAAAAAGGGAATCAAACGGAAATCGCCTTTTTTGCTAACGACTTAAATACGATGGAACAACTGAAATTATCTAATAGTATGAATAGTTTTCAAATGAAATTTCTTACAGATGAGGGCTTTCGGATGCGTTTAAAAAAGGAGTTGTCTGAGTCGTAAGTTGCCTTTAGCCGGGAACTCATAGTACACCAGCAGTAGGATCGTGCAAGCTAAATCCAAGCTCTGCTTCGGCATCTCGTTTCCAATCATCTTCAACTCCTTGTTCAGGAACCCATTTTATCGCAGTACTACTAGATAGATAGCTTTTTGACCAGTCTCTCATACATGACAACTTCGCCCACTCTTTTTATAGGTGTACCTTCTTTCATTCAACTGCATAAACTAATGTTATTATGCGTGAGAGGATTGAGTTGAATGTATCACCCTTATTATGGAAATAACCAAATGTATTATTATGGCTATCATCCGGTTTATTGGACCTATCCAAATCAAATAGAGCAAGGGGAAAGAAAGATTGTAAGAACTGACTATGGGCCTGAGCCATTCATTGTAGACATTGAAGAGGTAACAAAGCAAAACAAAAATTATCGCACAGCATTGTGGACAGGTAAAAACCTACAAGTAACGGTGATGAGTCTCAATATAGGTGAAGATATAGGCTTAGAAGTTCATCCTCATGTCGATCAATTTATATGTATTGAGGAGGGACATGGAGTAGTACAAATGGGTCCTACAAAGGATTATTTAAATGATCAACGATATGTCTCAGAAGATACGGCTATCATGGTACCTGCAGGAACTTGGCATAATCTTACGAATACAGGCAATAAACCGCTAAAGCTTTATTCGATTTATGCGCCACCAAATCATCCATTTGGAACTGTTCACATAACAAAGGCAGATGCGATGGCAGCAGAATGATAGAATGGCAAAAGTGACAGTTAGGGCAGTTGAACAAACTAATAGAGTTTTTAAAGTGATGGATAGAATGCTAAAAATAAACTGATAGGAACTAGGGAAATACCCTAGTTCAGTTTTATTTTAATTGCATGAGAGCGCCAAAATATTGCTGTGCTGTTGTAAAGCAAATAAATGCTAGCAGCTCACTAATTTCGGCCTCTGTTAAATAGTCTTTTAAAACAGCCGTGACATTAGGAGCTGTATGGCCTTTTGAGGCTAGGAAGGCTTCGGCAAACCCTGTACATATCGCTGTTTTCTCATCATAATGCTGTGGATCGGGTTTTCCCTTTGCCTTACAATATTGACAACCATTTTTTTGAGCCAATGTTTTGCGAACCTCTTCTTTTAATGGAGCAGATAAATGCCCATCCTTTTCGAGTACCTCGCCCAACTGTTGCCAGTGCAACTGTATGCCCTCGTTATAGCCTAAAAGTTGTTGAAATGGCGTTAAGCCTTTGTCGTGTAAATGAATTAGTGTCATAAACATCCCTCCTTTAATTAGTGTAAAATGTGAATAACGAAGTTGACATACACATTCGAAGGAAGATGTTATTATTTTCTTTTAAAAAGAAGGGATATTTCCAAAATGGATTTCATTAACGAAATGATACTAAAAGAGTTGAAAAAGGATAGTCGGATTTCCATCAGTGAATTAGGGAGAAGGGTACATTTATCTGCACCAGCTGTGCGTGAAAGAGTAAAGCAATTAGAGGAACAAGAAGTTATTAAGAGGTATACACTAGATATAAATCAAAAGGCATTAGGTTTTCCAATTGAAGCTATAATCGAAGCAACAATCAAAAATAATCGCTATGCGGATTTTAAAGATTATATTAAGGATTATACAAATATGGATTTTTGTTATCGAATATCTGGTGAAGCTTGTTTTTTATTAAAAGCCCATTTTCAATCTTTTTCTGATGTAGAACAATTTATTGATGAATTACAACCATATGCACATACAAAAACTAATTTTATCTTTTCTGATATATGTGACGACATTTATTAAAGAAGGAGATAGTGATGGACATCAAATTATTTGTAGATGAAATTGATGCATTAGTACATTTTTTAACACAAAATGAATGGTTTTATCACACGGATCAGCATGTAAAAGCAGAGTCTGTTCGAGCAGCGTATGCAAAGGGCTTTTTTAAAGACGATCGTGAAACATATTGGTTACTTGAAAATGAAGAAAAAATAGGGGTTATGATTATTCATGATATAGGCGATACTATCCCTCTTTTTGATATTCGTTTAGATGCAAAATGTAGAGGGAAAGGATACGGTGTCCAAGCACTACGTTGGCTACAAGATTATTTATTTGGCGAAAAAGGTAAGGTCCGTATTGAAGGCTATACAAGGGTTGATAATATTGGCATGCGCAAGTGCTTTAGTAAAGCTGGTTTTGTGAAAGAAGGCTATTTGAGAAATGCGTGGGAAAACGAAGATGGTACAGTGACAGATAGTATTTTGTATGGTGCCATTAAAGATGATTGGGTTTTAGGAGAAACTACACCCATTAAAATAGATGAAGTACCATTTTAAATATTTGTAAGGAGCGCTTTGACATGAACAACGAGTTATTAAGTGTCTTAAGAAAATCTTGGTCGATTCATTCTAGTTCTAAATGGAGTTTAGATAACCCTGCAAAAGGACAATGTGGAGTCACTTCTTTAGTTGTACAGAATATCCTTGGTGGCGACATAAAGAAGACATTTCTTGATGAAGGTTGGCACTTTTATAATGTAATTAATGGGGAAAGAATGGATTTTACGAAGGAACAGTTTTCATACATAATTGACTATCAAGATATCGATTCAAATAGAGCAGAGGCTTTTCAAGATACGAATGATGACCAATATAGTTATTTAAAATCACAAGTGGATAAGATTTTAAGTAAGGCAGAGAGCTAAATTTCTCTGCCTTTTAAAATTAAAAAAGAAAGGTGTTGACGTTTAATAAAATATCGTGTTATTATTATCTCGAATTCAAGATATATAAATTCAAGATAAATGAATTCAAACCTTTAGTTCTCGCAAGGAGGTACAATTATGGGTTTTTTGAATAAATTATTTAGTTCAAAAAAAGAGGAGGAACAAACAATGGCAGAATTAAATATTGGTATTATTATTGGATCAACTCGTGAGGGGCGAGTAAGCCCTCAAGTAGCACAATGGGTAAAGGAAATTGCAGATCAACGCGGTGACGCAAATTATACAGTAATTGATATTGCTGATTATAAATTACCTTTATTAGGCGAACCAGGACAAGATGCTTCAGGAGCACAAGGTTGGTCAGAAATTATTGCTAAACAAGATGGTTTTGTATTCATCGTACAAGAATACAATCACTCTATTACAGGAGCATTAAAAAATGCACTAGATTATTTACGTGTAGAGTGGAATAACAAAGCAGCTGGAATCGTATCTTATGGTTCTGTTGGCGGTGCTCGTGCAGCAGAACATTTACGTGGCATTATGGGCGAGCTTTTAATCGCAGATGTACGTGTTCACCCAGCACTATCATTATTCACAGATTTTGAAAATGGAACAGACTTTAAACCAAAAGAAGTACAAACAGATTCAGTAAATCAAATGTTAGATCAATTAATCCCTTGGTCTAAAGCGCTATATACAATTCGCTAAGCTTATATAGTTTGAGGTAGGTTGTAATTGGGCACAGTAAAGGTAAGATAAATTAGTCATGAAGGGGCTTGTTAACATGAAAAAACATACAGCAGGTATTCACCATATCACAGCGATCGTAGGACATCCGCAAGAAAATATTGATTTTTATGCAGGAGTGTTAGGCTTACGTTTAGTAAAACAAACAGTAAACTTTGATGATCCAGGCACATATCATTTATATTTCGGTGATAAAGGTGGGAAACCGGGAACAATCATTACATTCTTCCCTTGGGCTAATGCTTATCAAGGACGTATTGGTGACGGTCAGGTCGGTGTCACAACGTATGTTGTACCAGAAGGGGCACTACCATTTTGGGTGAATCGCTTAGCGAAGTTCTCTGTTCCTTTCCAAAAAGCTGAACGTTTTGGTGAGCAAGTCATTCAATTCGATGATCCGCATGGTCTGCATATTGAACTCGTTGCACGTGCTGAAGGTGAATTAAATGAATGGACATTTGGTGAAGTCACACCTGAAGTTGCCATTAAAGGCTTTGGTGGAGCTACTCTATATTCAAGCCACCCTGAAGAAACGGCAAAAGTTTTAACAGAGGTAATGGGTTTTGAAAAAGTAGCGACAGAAGGTGACTATACTCGATATAAATCTAGTGCAGAGATCGGCAATACAGTAGATTTAAAAACAGTTGCAGGTCAACGTGGTCAAATGGGTGTAGGGACAGTTCACCATATTGCGTGGAGAGCTCAAGATAATACGGATCATTTAGAATGGCAAGAGTATGTTATGAATCATGGACAACATGTAACGGAAGTAAAAGATCGTAATTATTTTAATGCGATTTATTTCCGTGAACCTGGCGAAATTTTATTTGAAATCGCTACAGATCCTCCTGGATTTGCTCATGATGAAACACCAGAAACAATGGGTAGCCAATTAATGTTGCCACCTCAGTATGAGCAGCATCGAGAGCAATTAGAAAGAACATTAATCCCGATTAAAGTGCGTGAGCTTGATTAAGAGGGGTGAGTCGCTTGATTTTGATTGATCCTAAGAATAATTCAGAGCGCGAAAACTATAAGTTATTGATTGGAAGTATTATTCCAAGACCAATCGCGTTTGTAACGACGAAGTCAGAGCAAGGGGTTATCAATGGAGCACCATTTAGTTACTTTAATATCGTGTCATCCAATCCACCGATGATTTCTTTAGCGATCCAAAGACCAAATGGACGTTTAAAGGACACAGCTCGACATATCCATCATCAGCAACAATTTGTAGTTCATATTGTCGATGAAGATAATGTAGAGCAGGTGAATGAAACAGCAGCTTCATTGCCTGTTACAGAAAGCGAACTTGCACGAACAAATTTTACATTAGTCGATAGTCAGCAAATTGCCGTTCCTGGCATTCAAGAAGCAAAGATTCGTATGGAGTGTCGCCTAGTACAATCCGTTCCTTTGATGAATGGGGAGGAACAGACAGGAGATTTATTTATTGGAGAAGTTGTTCAATTTCATATAGATGAAGCAATTTATCATGAAGGAAGAATCGATCCAAGAAAACTAAATGCTGTTAGCAGGCTTGCGGGATCAAACTATGCTAAAGTTGGCGAGATTTTCTCGATAGAACGTCCACAATAGATGAACAAATAAATGCGAAAATGTTGTGTTATCAACATTTTCGCATTTTTATATCTCTTGATTCATGGGTGATTAGAAGGCGAAATGACTAATCAAATATTGAGTGCGCGTGCCATGGCATCTAAATAGTTCTGAATAGCCAGCTGACTTATTTTCGCTTCTGGCACAAAGACCTCAAAACAATGGTAACTGCCAGGGTAGAGGTGGAATTCAACCTCAACTCCTGCCTGTGCAAGACGTGTTACATAATCAAGGGTTTCATCACGAAATAAATCAAGTTGACCAATACATATATAGGTTGGCGGTAATCCTGCTAAGTTTTCGGCTCTTGAAGGGACTGCATACGGAGAAAGGGCATTAATGTTCTCTTCCTCTCCTAAATACATACGCCAGGCAGTCATATTATTTGTTCTATTCCATGTTGCATGATCATCAATGATCTCATAGCTAGAATGTGTTTCGTTTCGGTTATTAAGCATCGGATACAGTGGCATCTGGAATATAATTGATGGTCCTCCTTTATCGCGAGCCATTAATGCTAGTGCTACTGTTAATCCTCCACCACCGCTTGCGCCAGCAATTGCCACCCGTCTGACATCGATACCAAGTGATTGCTCCTTATAAGTCATCCAAACTAATCCAGCATAACAATCTTCAATTGCTGCTGGATAAGGATGTTCAGGTGCCAGTCGGTAATCGATGGATACGACAACGCAGTTAGCTGCTTGAACAAAGCGTTCACATAAAACATCATCCATATCAGGGTGTCCCATGACAAAGCCACCACCGTGTATCCAAAGCATAGCTGGAAGTTTATCCTGCTTCCGTTTAGCTGGTTCATAGATTTTAACCAACATTTCGCTCCCGTCATCTCTAGGAATCATCCGGTTGCTAGTAAGTACATGTTCTGATCTTTTCGAAGGTGGATGGGACAGGAGACTTCGACTCCAAGTTAAATCCTCCTCCAATCGAAAGCCAGGAAATTCTGTGTAAGCCTTCCTTAATTCTGGTAAGACTCGGTTAATAATGGTCATAAATAAACTCCTCCTGTTGAATAATGAAGTCTTAAAGAAATGGCTCTCCTTCTAGAGCCATTTCAGCTTCCCATTTGGCGACTTCCTCACGTACACGAGGGGCAACTTCTGTTCCAAGTAGTTCTATAGCTTGCATGACTTGATCATGTGGCATTGTACTTAATGGCACGTATAGCATAAAGCGTGTAATTCCGACGTGTTTACGAAGGTGAATAATTTTTTCAGCAACAGTATCTGGATCTCCGACATATAATGCTCCGTCAAAACTTCGTGCAGCATCATAACTAGAACGATCATAATAAGGCCATCCTCTTTCTTTGCCTAATTTATTCATACCAGCCATTGTTGATGGGAAAAATGTGTCTGCTGCCCATTCCCTATTCGGCCCAACAAAACCTATTGAATGAGAACCTACTTGAAGTTTTGATAAATCATGACCTGCATGAAGCGCGGCCTTTTTATACAGCTGTACAATCGGTGCAAACTGCATTGGGCTGCCACCAATAATGGCTAGCATGAGCGGTAATCCTAAAAGGCCAGCACGCATAGCAGATTGTTGATTTCCTCCGCTAGCCACCCAGATTGGGAGAGACTCCTGAACTGGTCTAGGATACACACCTAAATTATTGATTGCTGGTCGATGTCTACCTTCCCAAACTACTTTCTCGGACTGTCGAATGTTAAGTAGTAAGTCTAAATGTTCCTCAAATAGTTCATCGTAATCATGTAAATCGTAGCCAAATAAGGGGAAGGATTCGATAAAGGAACCACGACCTGCCATGATTTCTGCACATCCATTCGATAGTCCATCCAATGTGGAAAAAACCTGAAAGACACGCACAGGATCAGCCGAAGAAAGGACAGTTACGGCACTTGTGAGTCGAATGTTTTTCGTTTGAGAAGCAGCAGCAGCTAGCACCATTGCTGGAGAGGATGCGGCATAATCTTCTCGATGATGCTCGCCAATGCCAAAGACATCTAATCCTACTTGATCTGCAAGAATCATCTCTTCTACTACTTCACGTAAACGCTGGGCATGACTAATTACTTCACCACTGTGAATGTCTGGTTTTGTTTCTACGAAAGAAGTAATTCCTATTTCCATTTTGTATATCTCCTAATCAAATTAATAATTTGTAAATCGTTTTGTCGTTACCCAAAAAAGAAGGGCGATCGTGCTAATAGAAGCTCCAAGCAAGCAAACGCCTTTCCAGCCGAAGAGTGCATACGTCTGTGTAGAAGCGATTGAACCGCCAGCGCTTCCGATAGAATAGAACACCATATAGCCAGCGGTAAGACGGCTGCGGGCTTCGCTAAGCAATGGAAGAATCATCGCCTGGTTTGTGACATGAACTGCCTGTACAGCCAAATCAAGCAACACGATACCTACAATTAATGCCCATAACGACTGTTCTAAATAGTTGATAAACAACCATGAAATGAGTAAAAGCATTAAAGCAATACCTGTGGTTTTTTGTCCAAAACCTTGATCTGCTAATTTCCCTGCCTTTGCAGCCGCTAAAGCACCAGCCACTCCAACAAGGCCAAATGCTCCAATGACACTGTGTGAAAGAGCTAATGGTGGCGCACTAAGTGGCAGAACAAGTGGCGTCCACAAAATACTGAAATCAGCAAAAATTAGCATGGCTACAACAGAGCGAATACGTAATGTTCTTTCTTGAATAAACAGCGTAAACACGGAGCTAATTAGCTGCCAATAGGATAGTGATTTTACTTCACGCTCTACTCTTGGTAACACTTTGAGAAACAGACTGACCATTAAAAGCATGAGGGTGGCAGAGACAAGATAGACAGAACGCCAGCCTGCAAGATCTGTTAATAGACCAGCAAAGGTTCGAGCAAGCAGTATACCTATGACGATGCCACTTGTGACAATGCCAACGACACGACCACGATTTGTAGAAGAAGCCATGGTTGCTGCAAATGCCACCAGTGTCTGTGTCACAACGGCAAGTAAACCAACTAGGGCCATACCAGCGAATAGCACTACAATATAGGAGGCAGTACCGACTATAAACAAAGCCACGGTGGATAATAGCATTTGACCAATAATCAAGCGTCGTTGGTTTAGTAAATCTCCAAGTGGCACTAGAAGTAGTAAGCCTAGACCATAAAAAATTTGCGTGATAGTAATAATCAAACCAATAATCGAATGATCAATAGCAAACTCTAGAGCTAGTTGATCAAGCAACGGCTGTGCAAAATAAATATTGGCGACAGACATTCCGCAGGCGGTTGCAAATAATAATGTTACAGCTTGAGACATCGTAGGTTGTTGACTTAAAGAGGGTGCATCTTTTTGTGGTTTTGGATCATAGTCCACGCTGTATATTCTCCTTTCATAATGAATTGTCATCATAACATACCGTTCGGTATAATATAATTATTGGTAAATATATCTTAGTCGTATTTATCATGTCAAGGTTTATTAAAAATAATGTATAAATGGTTTGATTTATAAAGTGGAAATTGACAATAATAACAATAGGTAATACAATAAATACATACTGCTTGGTATTTAAAGATATAAGACCTACTCTCGAATCCTTAAATAACGGAGGTGAAATTTGAATGGCAAGAACCCGTGAATTTGATGAGGAAAAGGTATTAGAAGCTGCTATGCAATTATTCTGGGAAAAGGGATATGAAGCGACTTCTTTAAGTGATCTTACTGCTAGAATGGAGATTCAGCGTCCTAGTATTTATTCAACCTTTGGGGATAAAAGGGAGCTATTTGAAGCAGCACTTCGTAAATATACGACATCTCGAGCGGCTGATATACGAGCAAGACTTCAAAGTCATTCATCTGTAAAAAAGGCATTTACTATTTTTTTCGAAGATGTAATTGCTGGAGAATATACAGGTGATATTAGTAAGGGGTGTTTTTGTATAAATACAATGGTAGAACTGGCACCTCATGATGAAAGATTTGAAATCTTGACTAGAGAGCATCAACTTTATTTAGCTGTCATTTTTCAAGAGACGATAGAACGAGGAATCCAGACTGGTGAGTTGGATGCTGACACAGATGCCAAATCATTAGCACAAGCTTTAATTGTTGCGTTAATAGGGTTAACGGTCATGCTGAAATCACAGCCCCAAAGATCATTTGTTGACAATGCAATTGCAACGACTCTTACATTACTTAAATAAAACAATGTATGAAGGAATGGCAGAAGAAGCGGTGCCCCTTTAGGAGTGGTAAAGGGGTACTTGGGGGAATACATAAAACTGCACACTTTATTAAAATCTAACATAGAATGATTTTATAATTCCTTACAAGCCCATGTGTCTATCTCAACCTTTAAGGAGGGATTAGCCAGTGCTACTACGTAAATTAATGTCATGCAAGGTAGATGATCTCCCAAAAAATCACCTATTATTTCCTTTCGTTGACTAGCTTCCATATCTCCTACTAAATAAAATACGAGCTTTGTAATATCACGAACCTCCATATTAGCATTTTCTAAATTTTTTCTAATATTTTCTAGCGCTAACTTCAATTGAGCTACCGCGTCTTCAGGTATAGTTCCATCTGGTTGCATGCCAATTTGTCCAGATAAGGTTAACCATCTATGTGGACCAGTGACTTCGATTTGATGGACATAAGGAGCGACGGGTTGATGAATATTCTCAGGGTTTCTTGAAATTTTCATGGAATCAGTCCTATCTATTTCTAAATTGTACTTTTATCAAGTTAACATAAGGTATCGGTAATTAAAAGATTCTTACAAATACCATTATAAAAGAACATACAAATTGGATATGCTGTTATAAAGGGTTATAATAGATTCATAGAATGTAGGCTTATACGCTGATAAAGCTTTCACAAAGGATAAAAGTATTGACATTTTAATTTGACAAGACATACAATTCACCCACGCCTTAGGTTTTATATAGACACTTCTTTAGAAACATAAATTTCGTCTTATTTTGAAGGTAGCTGGCTATACTTAATTAATAAGAGGGAAATTTTTACATAAGAATGATGCGTATTGTTATAATTCAATTTTTTATTGTGTTTAGTTGATAGTGTAGCCCTAGGTAGCAGAAACAGCGAGGCCGTTTTGTAGAAGGAGTGAATAAATGACTAATTTCTTTCGGAGTAATGGATTTAAACGTTTTATAATTCTAGTTGGTATTGCTATTGCCTTATATTTAATGCGTAGTATGATCAATCTAATTCTGCTAACGTTTATTATTACCTATTTGATGAATCAGCTTACTACGAAGACGACGAAGGGTATTAAAAAATATGTACCGATGAATGAAAAAGCTGTTACGGTAACGTTATACCTTTTACTTGTTGCAGGTATAGTTGCAGTGATATACAAATATTTGCCGATTGTGACCCAACAAATTACACAGCTTTTTGATCTAATTGCGAGTTTTAATCTCGATCCAGATGATAATGAAATTGCTAGGTACTTAGCTCCTACCTTTGAGAAAATTGAACTTGGGAAATATTTAGAGCAAGGTGTAGATTTAACTCTTAAAAATATTACGAATATTGGTAAAATCATTATGCAAATATTGATTTCACTTATATTGAGTTTGTTCATTCTGTTAGAAAAGAAGCGCATTATTGAGTTCACAGCAAAGTTTAAGGATAGTAAGGTTGGACCACTTTATGATGAACTTCATTATTTCTCAAGAATATTCATTCGCTCATTTGGTAAAGTAATTGAGGCACAGTTCATTATTGCAGCGGTTAACTGTGTGCTATCAGTAATTGCCCTTTCTATTATGGGCTTCCCACATTTGATTGCCCTTGGTATCATGCTCTTCATTTTAGGCTTAGTACCAGTTGCAGGTGTCATCATTTCATTAATTCCACTAAGTATTATTGCCTATAGTATCGGTGGTTTGATGTATATTGTCTATATATTAGTGATTGTCATGGTATTACATGCTATTGAAGCCTATTTTTTAAATCCAAAGCTAATGTCCGCAAAGACTGATTTACCGATTTTCTACACATTCATGGTCATTCTCTTCTCAGAGCATTTCCTTGGTGTATGGGGATTGATTATAGGTATTCCACTATTTATGTTCCTTCTTGATATTCTGGGGGTAACATCCTCGGAAGATCCTCACAAGAAAGCAGTAGTGGTACCCAATGAGAAACAAATAGAATAGATCTAACAAAGGAATCATCCACATATACAAGATGGTTCCTTATTTAATGTTCAAGGGGGGATTTAAATTGATAAAAGATCAACAAGTCTGATGTAGATATTGGCCATGTACACCCCAATTAATTTTAGTTAATGGAGCAGTAGGTGAAGTTGTAGTGGAAGATGGAAAGGGTACTCTGAAAATGCAATTTTGTTAAGAGAAACAGAAAGAGATCTCGTGAGGTCTCTTTCTATTTAAGCATTTTGGAAGTTGAAATCGTCCGTGGATTTTTCTTAATGTACCAGTAAATAAGGCAGGCTGTAATTCCCTCCGCTACTGGAAAGGTCCACCATATTGCCTGTGGGCCAAGGAATTTAGGCAATAGGATAAGTGTCGGTATAAATAAAATAATACTACGTAGTAACATAATGGTTGTAGCAATTCGAATTTTCTCTATAGATTGAAAGAATTCTGCGAGCACCATATTAATACCTAAAAATACATAGCCAATGGCAAAGTGAATAAAGCCTTGAGCAGCCATGCTACGAATTTCAAATGAGCTATCTCCGAATAATGCCATTAACTGCGAAGGGAATAACATGGCAATAAGTGCTGTCGTTAACCCTAAAATAAAAGCAGTAGCTAAGCCGATTTTTAATAATGCTACTAATCTTTCTATTAATCTTGCCCCATGATGATAACTAACTAATGGTTGAAGGGCCATACCGATCCCAAGGAAAATTGTTAATAATACAGTATGGATATAGTTGACCATGGCATAGGCTGTAACGCCATTTGCCCCTAAATAGTGTAAGAAGGTCACATTATATAAAATAACGATAACAGCTACCGAAGCTTCTACGATAAAGCTAGGTAGTCCAATAGCAAAAATTTTTCTTAAATCTGACAGATTAAAAAATGAAGGGACAAACTTTAATTCAGATTGTGGGCGGAAAAAATGGAGACATAGTACAGACGTACCTATAATAGTAGCTATGGCTGTTGCTAAGGCACAGCCTGTGACACCATAATTTAGTACAAAGATAAAGACATAATTTAAGATAATATTTAATACTGACGTCGTTATTAAGCCAAGCATAGCAAGTCTCGGGTTACCATCGTTTCGAATGAAAATACTTAATAGATTTTCAATCGTGTAAAACACACCAAAGAGTAAAATGACGTGTAGGTATTGTTGCACATATGGAAATGTAACGTCGCTTGCTCCAAATATATAGGAAATCTCCTTTAGATTGAACGCAAGAAGTCCAATAATCGTGATCACGACCATTAGCATCGTAGTGAACGCCAATGTAAAGAGTTGGTGGGCTCGTTGTTTATTCCCCTCCCCAAGAGAAATCGAGTAAAGTGTAGCTCCTCCCATACCGATCCACAGAGAAATCGATAGCAAAATTGAGAAAATGGGGACGGCAATATTAACCCCTGCTAATGCTGATGGTCCCACGCCATTACTAACGAAAATACCATCCACCAAAATATTAACAGACATCAACAGCATACCAATCATTGCTGGAAATAAGTACGATAAAAACAATGGTTTTAGTGGTCTTGTTTCAATTGGATTAATGGTTGTCATGTCCATATACCTCCAGCACCATTACTTTTTCTCCTTTGTCATCTAGTTCACCATTAAACATAAAACCAAATTGTTTATATAGTTGAATGGCTACAGCGTTATTTTCATACACACTTAAATAGATTTGGCGACAGTTGAACTTTACCGCTAAGTATTGAATAAGTTGCTGTAAAAAATGTTTACCTAATCCTTGCTGTTGATAGCGTTCATCAATTAAATAGCGATCTAGCCATACACGCTGACTGTGATCTTCGTGGGGGAATAGACCATACATAGCGAAGCCGATTGCGATGTTATCTTTATACAGACCTAAGGGGGTAAAGCGTTGATCCAATTCTGCCTCTGCTAAGCATTGGTCTGTTGATTCAATAAAATGTTGCTGATTATCAGCGATACGTAATGCTAAAATTTCTTGCTTGTTAAAAGCTGTAATGTCACGAATCTCCGTGAACATAATGTCAAAACCTTTCTATTTTTATTGTGAATAGGTACAATTTAAAGTATATAGTTACTATATAGTCAAGGGAGGAAACTCAAAAAATGCTTAATAAAAATGTAAAATATTTTACAACGGGTGAATTTGCCAAAATATGTAAGGTTAATAAACAAACATTAATTTATTATGATCAAATTGGTTTGTTATCTCCCATCATGAAAGATAGTAAAGATTATCGTTATTATTCACTTGCACAATATGATTTTTTTGGTGTCATTGAATTATTAAAGGCAGTTGGTATGTCATTAAAGGATATTCAGCAATATATGGCGGAGAAATCCCCAGAAAATTTTTTAGAATTAATGCATCAGCAAAAGGAAATCGTAGCAAAGAAACGTCGAGAGCTAGAAATGATTGAAAATATCATTGATGTCAAAATTAAAACAAACGAGGAAGCACTTCACCTTAACTTTGACGATATTACAATTGAATATTTTCCTGAAGAAACACTATATCTAAGTAAAAATATCGAAGATTCTACAGAAGAGCAGTTTGTAAAGGCTGTATCGGATTTTATCGAGGAGTTAGATCGTTCTCAATTGGATACAGGTTATCCAATCGGTGGAATGACAAGGAGAGAGCAGGTTTTAGCTGGAAATTACGATAATTATAGCTATCTATATATTGAACAACCTAATCCAAGAGAAGGACATCCTTATTTTAAAGCAATTGAGGGTGAATTTGTTATTGGTTATCATGTAGGACCTTCTGCGAAGCTTGGAGAGACATATACACGATTATTTAATGTCATGCATGAAAAGGGCTATGAATTAGGTCAATACGTTTATGAGGAATATATTTATGATGCCGTTATTAAAAATCGAGAGGAAGAATATGTGACAAAGATTATGATGGAGGTAAAAAAATTAAGTAAACACAGCTTAAGAAGAACGAACTAAATTGGTTGAGTAATTTATCATACTTGGATGCTTTGATGTCAGTAAAATAAGAGTATTTTGTAGTTAAATTAAAAATTAACCTCATTAGTAAATGATTTCCTGACGATAGAAATAAAAAAGACGGAAATTTGAGCACGATGTGGAGATGAGCAACAATGTGGATTGATCGTTGGAATTTTTTGATGAAACAGCTGAAGCAACAAGGTGCCTTTGTACATCCAATTGAAGTACAACCTGTCGCTAGTGAACAAGATTTACGCAAGGTAGAGTCAAGGCTTGGTATACAACTTCCTAAGAAGTTCCGTCAAGCAATGCAAACCAGCTCACAACAAGTGAGTATCTATTGGTCGTTGCCAGATGAGGCTATCTTGCCAAACGAACTGATTGATACGCCATCAGGTGAGTTTGGCTGGAGCTTGAAAGACTTAGATTTCCCATACTTTGGCGGGGATGATAAAAATCTTGAACAACAATACGTACAATTTTTTACTGCAGGTAATGGGGATGCGCTTCTTATCAAGCTAGAGGATGAATCGATTTGGTATTGGAGTCATGAAGAGGATGAATTTGATTTCCTTGCCGACAGCTTTCATACATATGTTGACAGTATGACAGCTTTAGGATGTATTGGGGTAGATTGTGGGCAACACCGACAATTTTGTAGCGAAAATGGTTTGGATATTCATCTGACAAGCTCACAAATATGGCTAACATGGCTAAAGCAATTTTTAGGCTCTAATTTAAAATTGGCTAAAGCTAGTCTAGAATCGTTACTTCATTATGTTTCCATGCATGGCGTAAAGGAAGTTCAAGTGCAGGAAGCCTTCTTGCATTTTGATAAAGAGAAGGTGTATCAGGCTCTCCAACATAAAATTATGCGGGCGCTATCTCCATCAGATCAAAAGGCATGGAGTGAAGTGCTAATAAAGGTATGTTCAAAAGAGGCTGAAAATTGGGTAAGAGAGCTTTGGCAAGAGAAAAGCGATATTCCCAACTGGTTGCGTGATTATTTAACGGCACATTGTTTGCCAGCAGATGAAGGCTTAGCATTCATTTTATCTGATATGGAAAAGGATAAGATTAATGCTTATACTGCCTTACATCGATTACATCTTTTACACAATCCAACCATCATAGAATGGATGAGGCCATATGTGGCATTTCCAATCGATGGTTGGGATATGCTGTTGGCAGAGTCACAGCCTAGTGCTGATATATTACTTGAATGGTTGAGTGGTAGTGAGGCAGAGAGGATTACCTCAATCAGAGCTATTTGGCATATGATGCAGCAAGGCAAAATCCCAACGACGATTGTTGACGAGGGAAAATGGCGGCCATTGCTGACCTATTGGCATGAGCATGAGGTTCTTCGTAAAAATAGACAGTTGTTTAGCCAAGTTCTTAATCATTTGGATAATTGGAAACTGGCAAGCTTTATGCAACAAAGGAGAGAGTAGTTTGAATCATTTTACAATATTTGCGTCTAAAAATGATGTGGATGATATTCAAGACAAAATAGCAGAGGTATTTGCAAACGGCTTTACCATTGAACGAGGTGATAGTGGATATTTAGTAAAATCCAAAGGGCTTTTCAAAAAATCCAGATGTTCTATTACCGTTTTATTTGAAGATACTAATCCAGATTATTTCACTCAAAACATCCCGGGGATGATGGGGTATTACGATAGAATTCCTTTTCAGGATGAAGATTTAAAAGAACAGGTTATGATACAAATATCTGTATTCAATACAGTCATTGCAATCGAAATGGATAAAGAGATAACGGAAAACCATATGCAACTATTTACGAGACTGCTAGCAAGCATAGGTGGTGTAGGTTTTCTACCGGATGGCACTTTACTGGATCAGAGTGGTAGCGTTATTGTTTATTCTAATGGGGAGTCAGGTCCTGCAAATTTTAGACCTCAAGCCTGTGCAAGGAAGATAAGAAGTCAGGAAGTGACATCAGAGCAGGGGGAAACACGAAAAAACAGAACGATTGCCTTTTTAACAGACAAAGAAATCCCATATGCAACTTCTCTACCCCAACTGCCACCATTAGAAGGTTGCCGCTTTAAGAGCCAAGAAGAAATTGCAAAAAGGGCAGTTTCCCTGTTGATTGTTATTCAATTTGCCTGTGATGTAGCACAAAATGGAAATATTGAAGAGTCTAGAGAATTCTTCACTAATATGTTACGTACATATGAGGTGCAAGAATCTTTAACAGAGCATGAAAAATTCTTTCTTGAGACTCAGCATCCCAGTCCTCAAGATGCTGTCAATATTTCATGGCAGTATGAAGCCTATTGGACACTCATTTGGGCATTAGGGCTTGTGGAAGAGCTAGATTTCCCTGACGACGTATGTGATTGTGAATATGCTATACAGGTCGTTTCTCGTTGTGAAACATTTGAACAATTTTATAAGCAAACAGTATTGCGCAGTAAGGAAGAGATATTAGATGAAGCAGATAAGATCTACAGATTACATTGGGCTTGTGTAGATAGTCGAATAAATGGACAAGTAGCTCCTTTATCGTTAAATGAAAGTGTTGTGATGGAAAGACGTAGAGGCTTATTCTGGATGATGGGCTATCAAGATGAAGAATGGGATACTATATCAATGGATACTTAAAGGAATAGCAAACTAGGAAGCCTAGTTTGCTATTTTAATATATGAAATTATTTCACATAGGTTGGCTTATTCACCTTATCAATTAAAAGTATACCATCGTATTGATCGCGAGGAACTAAGCTTTCCTGTATCATACCCCAACTGTAAGATAAGCGGGGCTCGAACATCCATGAGTTGCCTCGTTCATTCTGGCGGTTGCGCAAATCAATGAATGTGTAAGGTTTACTAGTTGAAGACAGTATATCCTCAATAGATCCCTTGATAGGAGGTAAAACAGCCATCGGTTCACCCATATTATTTGCTGTCTCTCCGCTAGTCATATATAGACCTAATACATAGCTATATTTCTTGTAGATTTCTGGTAAACGTTCCCCCATTAATTTGACTGGATAAGGGGAACCCATTACTTCCGATTGTGCCTTACGAATATGGTCGTTATGTGCCCATACGATGAACTTTTCTGTTGGATAAACCTCCTCAGCTAACCAAAGTAAGTTCTCCATCATCGATTGATCACGCCATTCCATTGTTTTTAAAAATGTTTCAATATTATTTTGTTCAATATCAATATTGGACTGGATCGTTAGCTCCACATATTCGTCTGCTAAGCGAATGCGATTTGTTACAGTACGTTCCATTAGTTTGACAATATGAGACTCGTTTGGATAAGCCGCTTGTAATTCTTTTTCTTTCAATTGAATTTGAGACTTTACTTGTTTATACACATCTATGATTGTAGCTTTTACTTGCTGATAGCCCTTTAAATCTTTCCCGGAGCTCCATTCAGCTAGTTGTTTCTCAGCTTCACTAAATTGTTGAGCTAACTTAGGATTCTGGAGCCAATCGCCGTTCGTAAATGCCCCTTGCTGTTGAATATCGAAGCCAGTAAGTATAAGTGGTTGTTCTGTTGCTTGAGTTGATTTTGCATAGTCAAACAGAGGCAATGTTTCTTTCGTCCACCAAACTCCAAAAATAGAATCCTTCATTGTTTGTAGAGCTGCTTGTTTGTCAATTTGCCCTTGGGCGTTCATCACATTACCCATACCACTTTCAAAGGCAAGAACATTATAGCCCATTTCCTGATGCAAAAATTGTATTAAACGTGTTTTAACATGATTGAATTGTGCCACACCATGAGAGCTCTCTCCTAGAAAAACAATACGTTTATCGTGTAATAACGGCTTAAGCATCTCCAAATCCTCAAATTGATTAGAAGGGATTTTCGTTCCACTCGATACTTCAGGTTGGATGGATGACAAACTGTAAGCATGATCGTTCACCCACTTTTTCCAATCAAGTAATGTTTCATTAGAGGTCCTAGCCTGTTTAACTGTAGATTTGTTTTCTATATTGACCTGTTGCTCTTTTGCAGGAACAGCTGCAGAGACACTTGCTACGCCGTTCAATGTCATTAAACTTGCCAGTGCAAAACTTAATAAAACTTTATGCTTCCTAGCCTTCTTCATTGATAATCAGTCCTTCTCTTTATGTTGATACTAATTATAGAGAGCTTAGTTTAAAGCTTAGGAAGAGTTAGTTTAAATTTTGTTTAAATTTGGTAGGGTCAGTTAAAAAGAAAAAACATCTTTGATTAATGAAGATGTTCGATTGCTATTTATAATGGTACGTACTAGCTCTAACATGGTTACGTTGGATTTGATTGAACCATGCGCGGTCTTTTTCTTCTTGTTTTAACGTACCAACAATGGAGGAGGAGCAGCTAACACAAATTTTAGCCTGTGTAATTTGTCCACAACGTTCACAAGGTGCACCTAAATTAGGGAAAATTGATTTTTTTAACTTTCCTGCTTTTACCCATTTGAAAAGCAGCTCAGAGGACACTCCTGTTAAAGTGACAACCTCATCATTTGTTAAGTAGCGATTATTTTTTCTTAATAGAAAGTGATGCAACTCTGAAAATATATCTTCTTCTCTCACATCTATTCTCTTATGAAATAGCAACATTACAAGTCCTCTCCTCGTCCCATTAATTAATAGTTTCATTAACTGTTATAGGTTGTTCGTCATATTTATAATTTTCCCAACGATTACGGGCAAGCTTTCGATATTTTGGCGAGACATTTCTATCAGCGATTAAGCGAGAGAAGCCTTTTTGGGCTTCCGCCATATCACCAAGTCGGAGGCTTAGTTCAGCATGTAAAAACTGAATTCTCTCTCCACCCTCCTGATTGGATGCAAAGGATTTACTATAAAAGTCTCTTGCTGCAAAAAGGTAGCGTTTTTCGGATTCTTCATCGTTTTTTAAACGATATAGCCAACCTATTTTTAATGCGAAATTCGCCATTAAGAGAGATTCTTCCATTGAAGCACGGGATACTAAATAAGCAAGCTTAAAACTGATTATGGCATCATCGATTGTACGTTCCTGGCAGATGTCTATGGGTTTTTGGAGCTCTTTAATGTATAGTTCATCAATGAGCTGCATGAACGGTCCATAAGTCCTTGTCATAGATTTGTGGTAGGCGTAGCCACAATGTGGGCATACAGCGACCTCATACAGCAAAGGATTTAGGCCATCATAAACAGGCATGAAATCTGTTTGTTCCTCGATGATTTTATATCGATTAGGGCGTACTTTATATGTTGTAAAATGCCTTTTGCAAAATTTGCAATCTACACTACTTTCGTAGTAATAAATGTTAAATGCCATAAGAATCAACTCCTTTGCCTGCTTTAGAAAATTATTTCTTTTGTTCTATCTATTCGTTAAAAAGTATCATTCAATATATTTAAATGATTATCTTTTATTTTAACAATTCTGTGTTCTTTGGTATACTTCTTTAGAATTATTAAAATAAAAATAATCATTACATTATTAATTAATTGTCACTAGAACTGTTCCTTTAATAGTATTTATCGGTGCTGTTAATGTAAGTTATATAGATGGTTGAAAGTTTGTCGAAATACGTACAAATATTTTATTAGTAATCGTTAAAGGGATTTTTTTTGTGTGGTTCAAAAGTATTGTTTTGGAGGATGATTCAAGTTGAACTATAAAATAGTGTTTTTTGATGTAGACGGCACACTCATCAATTATGAGGATGGCTGTGTAGAAGAAAGTACAAAGCAGGCAATTGATTTGTTAAAGAATAAGGGAATTCACCTTGTAGCAGCTACAGGAAGACCTTTATCCATGTGCCGTGAGTTGGAAGAGTTGGGGATAGAGACCTTTATTACGGCAAATGGTGCATATGTGAAACATCATGATCTTGTCCTACATAAAACGCCTATTGCTAAAGAGATTGTCCAAAATGTTGAGGCTTTTGCAATGGAACAACAGCATAGCTTAACATTTTTTACAGAGCAGCTAGCGATGAATAGCATACAAAGTCCAGCTGCTTTACATGCTATGCAGGAAACATTGTCTTTGGGAGATTTTCCGGTTATAAATGAAAAAATTACGAATGAGGAAGTTTTTCTCATGTGTCTATATACAGATGAACAGGGAGAAAAAAGATATGTTAGTCAATTTCCGAATATATTATGGCAGCGATGGCATCCTTATATTGTGAATGTACTACAGCAGGATGTTTCCAAGTCAATAGCTGTTCAAGCAGTACTAGATTATTTTAACATTGATTCTAAAAATGCCATTGCTTTTGGAGATGGGGATAATGATATGGATATGCTGGAGCTGGTAGGATTAGGAATTGCTATGGGAAATGGAAGCTTAGCTTTGAAAAACGTTGCTGATTTTGTTACAAAGAAATCTACCGAGGGCGGTATTGACTTTGCTTTGCGTCAGCTTCAAATAATTTAAAACAATCTTCAAGTTGCTTCTTCTGTTTTCCGCAGTTTGATTATAATGAAACCTGTATATTTTATAGTTAAAAAATTTTTAGGTGGGATAGTTTATGGCACATCACGTGCAATCTCTAATTGAACATTACGGGTATTTTGGCATTATCGTAATCCTAATTGGAGGTATAGTTGGATTGCCACTTCCTGATGAGGTTTTCTTAACATATGTAGGTTATAGTGTTTATCGGGAAAGCCTTGAACATATCCCTGCATTATTAAGTGCCATGATTGGCGCAGTTGGAGGTATTACTTTAAGCTACTATATTGGTTATCGATTTGGCTTACCATTACTACAAAAGTATGGGCCAAAAATTCATATAACTGAACAAAAAATTGATTTTACGAAAAAAATGTTTGCCAAAATTGGACCTATCTTATTGTTAATAGGCTATTTTATCCCTGGTGTCCGCCACATAACAGCGTATATTGCGGCTATTAATAATTATCCATATAAAAAGTTTGCGTTCTTTGCCTATACAGGAGCATTTATCTGGACATTCACATTTATAACGTTAGGGAAAATGCTTGGAGAGAAATGGCGGTTTGTTGGTTACTACTTATCCCATTATAGTATGTATCTCATCCTATTATTTGTTCTATTAATGTTCGTCGTTTACTTTATATTCAAAAAAAGAAATGTACAAAAATAAAAGTCGGTATCTCTATACCGACTTTTAAGTTATGGCAAAATAGCAAAGGAGCGAACAGGGAATCCAGATGCTTTTTCTGGTTTAGGTACAATATTAAAAATAATTGCACCTGTTGCAGGTAGCTTGTCTAAATTAGTCATTAACTCAATTTGATAAGTGTCTTGTTCGAGCACAAAGTATTCACCATCTAGTTTGCCATTTTTACGAAAATCAGCTGCTGAATCAGTATCGAATGTTTCGTGACCAATCGCACTAACTTTACGTTCCGTCAGTAAAAATTGTAAAGCCTCTAAGCCCCAACCTGGAATATGGTTATATCCTTCCGCATCTTTATTGCTGAATGTTTCCTTATCTGGCCAACGTTTACTCCAATCGGTACGTAGCGCTACAAAGGTACCTGCCTCAATTTTTCCGTGCTGTGCTTCAAACTCAAGTATATCTTGAACACTTAAAGAAAAATCATGATTGCTAGCAGCTTCTTCGGACTTATCAATGACAACAAGGGGAAGAACAAGCTCTTTTAAATCGAGCTCTTCAAGGTACCGTGTGTCTCGCACAAAATGAATGGGTGGGTCGATATGCGTACCATATTGACCAGGGAAAGTGAACTGTTGTGCAAAGAACCCATCATCGTGAGAGAATAATGTTTCAAATTTTGCATCTTCGAACATGAAAAAATGGGGTGAGTTAGGGCCGAATGTATGTGTTAAATCGACCCATTGTTTAGATTTTAATAATTGTAATGCTTGTAATAATTCATTAGACATCGTTTTCCCTGCTTTCTTAAAATAGTAGTAAAAAAAGAGCCCCCTATAGAAGAGGACTCCTGAATAAACAACGGTAGTTCATCTTCTCATCTTCAAGGCTTTGGAATTAGGCCAATTGGAATTAGCACCATACTGTTGAGCTGGTTGCTGAGACTTCATCGGGCCAATCCCTCCGTCTCTCTTGATAAGAAAAATATAAGAATTTTCAGAAATAATAATACAAACACTTTATCATAGTTTTCTATAGTTTACAAGTTCAATAGGGATACAAGGTTAGAGTTTTTTTCACCAATTTAAATTCAATATGACACCACAACAGCCATTATCAATTAGACGTATTCTAAAACTATCAGGTGTATAGTTCGTTTCGAATTTCATCGTAATACCTGTGGATGAAATTAATTTCTCCACTTCTGCTTTATTTGAAAGTTGTGCTGCATTCATTAAATCATGGGCAAATTGCTGGGAGCTTTCAATTTTATCCGTCAGTAATTGGGCTTGCTGCATAATTGCCTTTATCCGTGTAACCGATGATTTTAATTTATGTGTATCAACAGGTGGAAAGGGATTGTTGGTCAGCATTGCAAGATGTTGGGGAAAGGATCTTACAGCAAGGTGGTTGGCCATTGGTGGCGCTGAGTAATGATAGGGATGAACGAAATACGGATAAGGATTGTAATACAATGGAATTCCTCCTATCCTATAGCTGATATCTTATCTTATGTATTCAAGCGAATTTAGGTGTAACTCCATTCTTGTCTTACTTATAACACAAAAAGGAAGCCACAGGGAGCTTCCTTTTTATCAATATTGTATATATACCGATGTTTAAATTACTAAAATATCAAGTAAATGCTAGATAAACGGACTAACAATATTATCGTTTTTTATTATCGAAAAGCAACCATAATAATGTAACAATCGCTGCTAGCATAACCATTAGGAATCCATAAAGAGGCGTATGTGCTAATGATTGATGGCGAATAATAAAACCTCCAATATAGGATCCTAAAAATATACCAATGTTAAAAGCAGAAATGTTTAATGCTGAAGCCATAGAAATAGCTGACGGCACATATTTTTCAGACAGTAGAACAGCATATAACTGTAATCCTGGGACATTCATGAACATAAATAATCCCATTGTCAGTACCATGATTAATCCGATAATCGGTGATTCAAGAGTGAAGCCAATACCAAGTAACGCTAAGGCAAGTCCAACAAAAATTATAAAGATGGAACGTAGTGGATTTTGGTTAGCAAAATGGCCTCCTAATGTATTACCAATAGCAACGCAAATACCATAGACAACTAATATAATCACTACTGCATGTGGGGAATAGCCCATATATTGCTCTAAAATAGGAGAAACATACGTATAGACTACAAAGGCCCCACCATATCCAATTGCTGTAATGAAAAGGATTAATAACATGCGAATATTGCCTAATACTTTGCCAATATCACGTAAAGAAATAGGATTACCTTTTGATAATTGGTTAGGTACTAGTAAAGCATTACTAATTAAACCGATAATGCCTATAATGACGATAAAAATGAACGACATACGCCAGTCTGTTACTTGTCCAATAAATGTACCAAGTGGAACACCGGTCACAGTTGCTAGCGTTAAGCCTGTAAACATAAAGGCAATCGCGCTTGCTCGTTTATTTGGTTCAACTACATCAGCTGCTATAACAGAGGCGATCGACATAAACACACCATGAGCTAATGCTGAAATAATACGACCTATTATCAGTATAGAAAAAATTGGTGCGATAGCTGCAGTTAAATTCCCCGCTATAAAAATGGTCATAACAAGCAATAAAACTGTTTTTCGACTAAGACGAGATGTTAAGGCTGTTAATAATGGAGCACCAACAGTGACACCTAGTGCGTATATAGAAACGGTTAAACCGGCAGTGCTTAAAGATATACCAAAATCATCTGTAATTAATGGTAAAAGTCCAACACTGATAAATTCAGTGGACCCTATACCAAATGCACTGATTGCAAGTGCTAGCAATGTCAATTTTGCATTTGGCTTTTTTGATTGTGACATTTTACTAATATCTCCTTTGATTTTTTTTAGTATGTGTAGTAATATTCATGCATGCCTAAAAGTTGTGTAGAGTACTTTTAGTTACTTTTGAATATTACGGGGGTTTACAATGCAAAAAATTTATAATATAGGTGTTGAAGCTACGCTTGAAGTTATTGGTGGTAAATGGAAACCGGTCATTCTTTGCCATTTGAACCACCATGGTGAAATTCGAACAAATGAATTTCGACGATTGATTCCAGGCATTTCCCAAAAAATGCTTACAAGTCAATTAAGAGAGTTAGAGCAAGCTGGTTTAATCCATCGCAAGGTCTTCAATCAAGTACCGCCTAAAGTGGAATATTCATTGACTTCCTATGGACAAGGGATGGAGCCTATTTTGAATATGCTTTGCACTTGGGGCGAAAAGCATGTTGAATTACTAAAGGATAAAGGTGAAGATGTTCTGTTAAAACAACGCGATGAAGATATCGCTATGCAGCAAACATCATAATGAGGGAGAAAGAGACTGTCACATACAAGACAGTCTCTTTCCTCTTTTTAATGCTTATAGAGCAAAGTCAAATTCATCTGGATTTGGACCAACACGTTGTTCACGATTCATCTCATTGATTAATGCCATTTCTTCGTCTGTTAAAGTAAAGTCAAAGATATCAGCGTTTTGCATCATACGCTCTCTACGTACTGATTTTGGAATTGTAATCACTCCATTTTGTACATCCCAGCGTAAAATAACTTGAGCATTTGATTTTCCGTATTTTGTTGCAATTTTTGAAATCGTTTCATCTTCAAGAAGACCACCTTGCATTAAAGGTGCCCATGCTTCAAGTTGAATTTGGTGCTTGTCACAGAATGAACGAAGCTCCACTTGTTGTAAGCGTGGGTGGAATTCCACTTGGTTCAAAACAGGTTTAATACGAGCAAATGATAATAAGTTTTCCAAGTGTGCCACAGTAAAGTTACATACACCGATTGCTTTGATCTTACCTTGTTCATATAGGTCTTCAAGTGCTTTCCACGATTCAGCATATTTATCTTTACCAGGCCAATGAATTAAATAAAGATCTAAATAATCTAATCCTAATTTTTTTAGGCTCTCTTCATATGCTGCAATTGTTTCATCATAGCTTAAGCCATCGTTCCATACTTTTGATGTAATAAATAAATCTTCACGACGTAAGCCAGTTGATGCTAGAGCTTGTTTAATACCTTCTCCTACACCTGCTTCATTTCCATAAATAGCAGCAGTATCGATGCTTCGATAGCCAACCTCGATCGCATTTTTAACCATTTCTGCAGTAGCGTCATTTTCTACTTGAAAAACGCCTAAACCCATACCAGGCATTTGTAGGCCATTATTTAATGTGATTGTATCTTGTAAATGAGTAATCATTATTATTCCTCCAATTGTGTGTTTGCTTGATTGCTTTTTCATTATGATGCCCCACAAGAGGAAAAAAAAGTACGTACATTTTTGTTTCATAGAAACGTCGAGGTAACTTTTGTGTGATGCCAATGGTTAGAGAGATAAAAGTTTTTTAATAGTACTTTTTGCAATTTAAAATTACAGGTGAAATCAGGAGGATATAAAGAAATGAAGGGTAATCCATAGTGAAATCTAAAAAAATGAATAGATTATGATTATCTCTGTGCTGATGCAACCAAATGACTTTCTTCCCGAATTAAAAGGAAAAATTTGTTGGATAGAGAATTTAAATAGTAATACTACTTTAAAAAGGGGATTGTAAAATGAATCGTTTAAACTTAATCACATTAGGCGTTAAAAATTTGGTGGAGTCACTTACCTTTTACCGAGAGGGACTTGGCTTTGAAGTAGTAGTGTATGGAGAAGAAACAAATCCAGATGTAATGTTCTTTAATAATGGGGGAACTAAAATATCACTATTTCCAATTGAACGTCTTGTAAACGATATCAATGAAGCAAACCCACCAGAACTTAGCCCCGGCTTTGGAGGTATCACCCTTGCTTACAATGGTAAATCAAAAGAAGAGGTGGACCGCGTATTTGCATTAGCTAAAAAAGCTGGAGCGTCTATTGTAAAAGAGCCAGAAACAGTATTTTGGGGCGGTTATAGTGGCTACTTCCAAGATCCAAACGGTTACTATTGGGAAGTAGCTTATGGTGATATGTGGAAATTTGATGAAAATGACATGCTAATTATTCAATAATGATTCAAAAAGAGAGCTCACTAGAAACGTTAGTGTGCTCTTTGTCATTGACTGCTTAACAATAATGTTCCCTCATTAAATTCACAAAGTTTTGTGCAGCTTTAGATAAATAATGATTCTTCATCCATACAAGTCCTACGGAAGTGGATAACTCTGTAGTTGGGATTTTGTAGGCATGAAGCGGTAGGTCTTCAAATTGCTTTAGAATGGTTTCAGGTACGATGGAGGAGCTAAAACCTGATTCGATTAAATTCATCAAAAGCGCAGTATCTGAACATTCCCCGACGATATGGGACTGTAATTGGAAGCGGGAAAATGCTTCTAAAATTGAATAGTGAACTCCTAACCCTTCTGTACTCGGTAATAAAATCGGCCAATTTTGAATTTCGGCCAAAGTCACCTCATGTTCTAACAACTTAAACTTCTTGGATTGTATAAAATAAAACGGTTCTGTGTACATATGAAGGACAGAGAAATCATCTAATTCTAAGGGCAAACGAATGATCGCTAGTTCTACTACACGATCTCTTACAAGCTTACAGAGATAAGAGGATTCATTTTGTTGAATTTTATAAGTTACCTTAGGAAATTGTTGTTGGAATTGATGTAATAATTGGGGTAACTCAACAACTGAAAATGTATTGATGCCTAATGTTAATCGTCCATGAATGCCTAGCCCTACATCCTTGACCTCTGCTTCCGCCTCGTCCATTAATTGAGCAACCTGCAATGCATATTTATATAAGGTCTTCCCAGCCTCCGTCACTTCAAAGTACTTGCCGCTTCTCTCTACCAATTTTGAACCAAGCTCTTCTTCCATTGTTTTTAGATGTTGGCTTAATGGTGGCTGAGAAATATGCAGTCTTTCAGCAGCAGCAGAAATCTTCCTTTCCTCCACAATCGCTATAAAATATCTTAGTTGTCGAATATCCAATTAAGTCACACCCCTTTATTATATGTAAAACCTAAGTAAAACAAATTTTTTTAATGTTTTTCATATAGTTAGTGTCATGTTAGCATATTCTAGCACCTACGTGTGAAGTTTCTAATTGTATTTAGAGCAGATGAGAAAGCAATTACAGATAATAATATCTACCTTTAAAACGCAACTTACACAAAGCTATTAATAGTTGCGCTTTTTTATATCTACTCAATTAATAGACATTTTTCAAATTTCCTAAGAAAATAAATAGCGTTTATCCTATAATAACCATGTATGCAATAATATTGTTTTTAATTTTTAGTTAACTTCATATTGCAAAATATGGTATTTTAATATAGCTTTTGATTATCAACAAGAAGGAGGATGAACATTGATTCATATATTGTACATAGAAGATGAGAAAGAAATAGGACAATGGGTTAGCAAGGAGTTAACGGAAAGAGGCTATGAGGTAACATGGCTAGAGTCTGGCGAAGGTCTTGAACAACACATTGCTTCAAAAGATCTTGCTATATTGGATGTCATGCTACCCGGGTTAGATGGTTTTTCGATTGGCAAAAGAATAAAACGAGAGAATAAAGATTTACCTATTTTGATGCTATCTGCTCGAACAGCCGTTGAGGATAAAATTGAAGGGCTTAATTTTGCTGATGATTATTTAACAAAGCCATTCCATCCTGATGAACTAGTAGCAAGATTAGAGGTATTACTAAGAAGATATCAAAAAAACGATGATGTATTGGCATTGCAGCATCTTAAAATTTATACAAAAGATATGCGAATTATTAATACATTAAATGAAGAAGAAATTCTTCTCACTGGCAAACAATTTTATTTATTGCAGTATTTTATTCGTCATCTAAATCAAATTTTAACGAAGGAACAACTCTATGAGGGTGTTTGGGGTGAGAGTTACATTGAAGGTGATAAAACATTGATGGTTCATATTCGATATTTAAGAGAAAAGATAGAAATTAATCCTGCAAAACCCCAGATTATCGAAACAATTAGAGGAATTGGCTATAGGGTGAAACTATGAAATTTTTCCGTTCATTATTAGCGAAATATATGCTCATTATTGTATTAGCTATATCGATTGTTCAAATTTCCTATCTCGGTGTTGCTACTTTCATGTTAGGCATTTCAAAGACAGGATCTGGAGACTTTTCAAGTGAAGCTCTTCTGGAAAGTGATATTGAAGAACAATGGCATACACAAGCAAAAAGTATAAACAATGCATCAGAAGCTACCATTGAACAGCTTTTTCAAAAATGGCAAAAGCAATATCCTACAGCTTCAATGTTCTGGGTAAGTGAAAAGGGAAATTTACTGACTACCATGAATGTTCAGGATGAGCTTCCTAAAATATGGACACCTGCATTTACAACCAAATTTATTAAAGAGCGCTATGGAAGTGATCCATTTACTGTAATTGCTTTCTTAGGTGATGATGTGTCAAATGGCTTTATTGTGTTAGAGATTTCAAGGGATGTCTTTAAGCCCCCACTTATAAAGATTTATGATAACTACGGTAGCTTCTTATTTTTTGGTGTTGTAGCCGTTATCCTATTTTTTATTGCCGTTTCATTTTTATTTTTCAAGGGAATTCGAAAAAGACTATTACATCTACAAGAGGCTATGGAAATTCGTGATGTTGACGGTTTACCTATTGAAATACAGGTGAAAAAGCGGGACGAAATTGGACAATTAGAGCATAGTTTTAACAGAATGGTTTGTGAGCTAAGAGATAGTAAACAGCGTCAGCAGAAGGAAGAACAACTAAGAAGAGAGCTGATCGCCAATTTATCACATGATTTGCGAACACCTTTAACAAAAGTAAGGGCTCAATCTTATACAATTAGCAAAGAAGCATTGTCAGAGGAAGGTATACAGGCTTTAAAAGCAATGGAAGCATCCATTGTGAATATTGATGCTTTAATTGAAAACTTAATGTCGTACACATTGCTAATGGCAAGCAAATATAAATTCGAACCGAAAAACATCAATGTTATTCGGTTTGTGCGGGAACATTTAACAACCTGGTACCCAGTTTTTGAACGAGAAGGATTTACTATCGATATTGAACTGCAAGCATTTGAATCCAATGAGTGGAGTGTTGATCCATTATGGCTAGGGCGAATATTTGATAATATCTTTCAAAATGTGCTACGTCACGCTTACAGTGGTAAATATATAAGTGTGAAAACAAAATCCACGGATAGCTATAAAGCATTTATTATTGAGGATCATGGTCAAGGGATGAAAAATGAATCCAATGCAAAAGGAGCAGGGATTGGTCTATCTATTGTCGATATTATGGTAAAGGGTATGGATTTAGAGTGGGAAATAACTTCTAGTCAATCTGGCACAAAAATTATAATCAAAAATGTTATGCAATCTGCGAAGCTTGGGAAGTAAAGGCTCGCAGATTTTTATTTTTAGTGTAATGAAAGCTTGGCATTTGATGATGGTAGACATTTTTAAACAAAATTTAAACTTGGCCCTTACCTATTTTTAAACTTCTATTCTTATGATAATGAAAGAGGTGAGGACAATGGAATATATCGTACAAACACAAAACTTATCAAAACGCTTTGGAAAAGAGCAAGCTGTAGCAAATTTGAACTTGCAAATACGAAAAGGCGAAATATATGGATTTTTAGGACCGAATGGGGCAGGAAAAACGACAACGATTCGTATGCTTCTTGGTTTAATGAAGCCATCCTCAGGGACAATAAAAATCTTCCAAAAGGATATTACGAAGGAGCGTATCCAAATCTTAGCTAATGTCGGCTCGTTAGTAGAAAATCCTTCGTATTATCCACATTTAACAGCCTATGAGAATTTGGAGGCGCTAAGAAAAATTTTAGGTGTGCCTAAATCTCGAATAGATGAGGTTCTAGAAATTGTTCGTTTGAAAGAGGCTGCCAATAAGAAGGTTAAGGGCTTTTCGCTAGGTATGAAGCAACGTCTTGGAATAGCAGCTTCACTACTACATAATCCTGAATTACTCATTCTAGATGAACCTACTAATGGTCTCGACCCTTCAGGCATTATTGAAATTCGTAATTTAATTAAACGACTACCGAAGGAATACGGCATGACGATTATAATTTCCAGTCATTTATTATCAGAGATCGATCAAATGGCTACACAAGTAGGTATAGTATCTAAGGGGAAATTGATATTCCAAGATTCCATTGAGGAGATGCGGAGATTCGCTCAGCCAAAGGTACTATTTAAAGTAAATAATAGTGAAAAGGGATGGCGCTGTTTACTGGCAAATGGCATTAAGGCAGATTATCAAAATGGCGTTATTTTCTTAGAGGAATGCTCGGATGAAAAAGTAGCTCATATTGTCCAAGTCCTTGTTCAGGAGGGCATTTCTGTATTCCGTGTAGAGGAAGAGAAACGCTCATTGGAGGAAATCTTCCTGCAAATGACGATGGGAGAGCAGGCGATATGATAGGTAAATTGTTAACTGCTGATTTCTTGAAGATCAAACGTAAAGGATTATGGTTTTTAACGCTTTTAGGACCATTGGGTGTAGTCGCCCTACAAATGGTTAATTACGGAGTAAGGAAAGATTATTTATTACAACAAAGTGAGGACGATTGGGGCTATTACTTATTAAACATCCATTCCTTTACACCGCTTGCCATTGTGCTGGGCATTGCTATTCTAACTTCATTCATGGCGAGTATTGAAAATGAGACAAATGCTTGGAAGCAGCTGATTGCCTTACCTGTTTCAAAATTATCCGTGTATTTATCTAAATTTACAGTGTTGGCCCTATTACTATTTTTGGCTTCCACAGTACTGATGATTTTTACGCTTAGTTATGGGCTGTTTTTAAACTTAGGAGCACCTGTACCTTACTTAGAGGTTGCCAAATTTAGTTATTTTCCTGCGCTAGCAGCATTGCCTATATTGGCGCTCCAGCTTTGGATTGCGAGTGTTAGCCACAATCAAGGGATTCCTATTACAGTAGGTATTTTCGGAGTGATATTTGCCTATTCTTCATTTGTTTTACCAGATTGGATGATATGGAAATGGCCATCATTAATGAACCAATGGGATGAGCCAATCATCAATGTGTTATTAGGCGTAGGAATTGGTATTTTACTATATATTGTTGGGATGATTGATTTTGCAAGAAGGGACGTGAAATAATGATTGCTCTACTTCGAGCCGAATGGTTTAAGTTACGTAAATCAAAAATGGTGCCGATTATTTTCGCAGGACCAATAATAGGTTTGTTTATTGGACTATCAGCCAATCTAGAGAATACTATGTCAGGGGTTCAAATCAATGAATGGTTTATTTCCTTATTCTCAATGAATTTAACATATGCATTATTATTTTTACCTCTTATTACTGGCGTTTTTGCAAGTATCATTTGTAGATATGAGCATCAGTCAGGTGGATGGAAGCAGCTTTTAGCACTGCCTGTAACAAGAGGGAAAGTATTTGTCGCGAAATATGTATTGGTTATGCTGCTTGTTTTGGCTATGCAATTATTGTATTTAGGATCTATCTATGCTGTAGGTATGCTGAAGGGCTACACGGATCCCTTTCCAATAGAGATCGTGTGGAAAAGTATTGCAGGAGGCTGGGTGGCAACATTACCCCTAGTAGCCTTACAATTGTGGATGTCCATTATGTTTAAAAGCTTTGCTGCTCCCTTTGCTGTCAATGTCATATTTACGTTACCTTCTATTTTAGCGGTAAATTCTGAGCGAATTGGTCCATATTATCCTTGGGCACAACCATTTTCAATGATGTATATAGGTGGCAATACAGACGATGTATTTTTTGTGCCTTGGGAGCAATTACTAACAGTTATAGGTGGGGGATTCATCCTATTTTTCCTCGGCGGATATTACTATTTCCAACGAAAAGCGATTTAACCTTAAGGGAGTATTGACATGACAATGATTAAACGAAGTTTACGATTATTCACTGCATCTTTGCTACTTATTGCTTTAGCAGGGTGTGGACAGGGAGAGGCAGTAACAGATGCCTCGCAATACATTAGTGAAATAGAAAATATTTCTATTCCTGATGATGTGAAAATTATTGGTTTTGGGGAAGCAACACACGGAAATATTGAATTTCAAACATTAAAAAAAGATCTGTTTGAAGCGATGATCAAAAATGAACATGTCCAAGTCTTTGTTTTAGAAGGGGATTTTGGAGGTGCCCAGCAAATTAACCAATTTATTTTAAAGGGTATTGGTACGGCGGAGGAAGCTATAAAAGCTTTAGATTATGGCATCTACCAAACCGAACAAATGGTAGAATTAGTGCAGTGGATGCACGACTATAATCTGGCAGTCGAAGAACAAGATAAAATTTATTTCTATGGTAATGATATGCAACGCTATGATTATAGCAAAAAGGGATTGCTAGATTATTATACAGATGTACATGCGGGGAATGCTGAGAAATTTAAGGCCGAGCTAAAACATATTTCAAACAAAACGATGAGAGAATTATCGAATAATCAGCTAACAGAACTGGATAAAACGATTGATACAATTATTGAAGATTTACAATCGAATAGAGAGGCATATGAGAAAAAGTCATCGAAGGATGCTTTCTCCTTTGCGGCACAATATGCTCAAATAATGAAGCAGCGAACGCAATTATTTTTGAATGATGGAAACTATATGAATTTACGAGATGAATATTTAGCTGAAAATTTACAATGGATTGTTGAATATGAAGCCACGAAAGGGCATGATAAAGTATTCATGTCAGCACATAATGGTCATATTGAGAAAACCTCTGCGACGATGGCAGGATATCAATCGATGGGACAATATTTAAACGAGCAATATAAAGATCAATATTTTGCGATTGGTACAGACTTTGTAAAAAATACATTCCAAGCACAAAATGGGTCTGGTGAACGAAAGGAATACACGATTGAACATCATAATGCTTTAGTAGATGCTTTTAGTGAGGTTAACGATACTATTTTTTATGTAGATTTTGAACATGCTAGTCAATCAGAGGAATTAGCAAGTATTCTTTCTAAAAGCCAAAGAATGGGCAATGTCGGTGACGATTTTCGTCCATGGTATAAGCTAACACAAATGCTGTATACCATTAAAATGACACCTGTTGAAGCTTATGATGGTCTTATTGTTGTACAAGAAGCAACGCCAACCAAAATAATCGATTAAAAAAATTAGCAACCTTTATCAAAAAAGCTTTTTCCTTCTCCAGTATGATGAAGATGAGGTGAGTAACATGGAGTATAGTCAGGCAACGCAAAGGACCATTGCCTTTATTGAGGAGCAGTTGACGGAAGAAATGACACTTGAGCACCTTCCTCATACTGCTGGCTATTCGAAATATCATCTAAGTCGCATTTTCAAACAAGAAACTGGATTAACAATTGGTGAGTATATTCGTATACGCCGACTAGCTTTGGCGGCAAGTTATTTAATGTACTCCAATGCATCGATATTAACAATTGCATTTACACTTCAGTTTCAATCACAAGAAGCTTTTACACGAGCTTTTAAAGAAATTTACGCTTTGCCGCCAGGGAAGTATCGAAAAATGATGCAATCATTAAGCATGACGGAGGAGGAAAAATTAGTGGTATCAAATGAACAGGTTAAGGGTTGGATGTTGAGCGGTGGGAATCCTGAGTTATATCAATTTCATACAGATGACAAGGTATTTCATTCAGGAACTCGTTCGGGAGTATTGTATTCTTCAAGCGCTTCAGCGAATAATGGACAATTCGCTACGATGATGCAGGGCTTTCAAGCAGCTGAATTTAAAGGCAAGCGCTTGAAAATGTCATGCTATTTAAAGACTGTAGATGCTGCCAAATGTGGTGCATGGATGCGCATTGACAATGCTACGGGTGATACGATTCAATTTGACAATATGGATCAACGGTCTGTAAAAGGGACTACCGAATGGAATCACTATTCTATTGTGTTAGATGTGCCTGAAGAAGGTGATTCCATTTATTTTGGTGTGTTATTGATTGGCTCGGGTAAGGTATGGGCAGATGGTTTCCGCTTTGAGGAAGTCGACGACAAGGTACCTTCAACTAACATGCTTTCACAGGAACGATTACCTAAACAACCAGCTAATTTAGACTTTAGCATGGATTGATTTTGATGCTTTGTTATTCAAGCTTCACCAGTGATTGACTTTGATTAATAACGTATCGTTTACCTCTAATTTGTTAAAGCTAATAAAGAGGAGGTGTGAAACGATGGCACAAGAAATTCTTTGTGAAGTCAATAACTGTACATTTTGGGATTCTGGAAACAAATGTACTGCAGAAAAAATTTATGTTGTCAGCCAGAAGGGACAACATGCTTCCAACAGTGAGGAAACAGACTGTAAAACATTCGAACCTGAAACGCATTAATGACTAAAGGGTAATCATGAATATGATTACCCTTTATCCCTGTCTTTATTAATAAATATCCACTTTTTCTTTGTTAAATAAAAGTGCATGCGCATTTTTTACTTTTTCTTCTACATAATCCAACGAGTATTTACCAACAGAATCTGTTAAATCTCCAATTGCCCGCGACAAATTATCAATAATCGGAATTAATTTGTGCATTTCAGTGCGATGTTTCTCTTTGTGCATCTCATCCATGATTTCATATGCAAGACGCTGGATCTTCCTTAGTCGCAATTTTTCAGATTGCATTGAATCCTCCTTATTGAACCAATTTATGATGTCTAATTATATGAGCTACAATAAGGTTTCATGAATGATGTTCTTTAGAAATAAATGCTAGTGTTATGTTATCTTTTCGGAAGTCTAATGGTGAATGTAGTCCCTTTAGCAAGCTCGCTTTCTACAGAAATAGTGCCACTATGTGCTTGAACAAGGTTATAAACAATTGCCATGCCTAATCCAGTGCCTTCAGAAGAGGTATCTGTAGTTGTCCCACGATAATACTGTTGGAATATATTCTCTGTCATCTCGGGAGACATACCAACTCCGTTATCCACAATGTGAATTTCAACAAATTGATCGCTATCAAAAATATGTGTATAAATATCAGTGTTCTGAGGGTTGTGGATAATCGAGTTCATTAAAATATTTTGCAATATCCGCTGCATGTATTTAGTGTCAAAATCAATGTTTATAGAATTTTTATCTGCTTGAAAATGCAATATATATTTTTCTGCTTGTGGATAATTGCTTATGTTAGCAACAATTCTTTTTGTAAATTCAACAATATCATGTTTTGTTTTGTGAAGGGGTAGTTTTCCATTTGTATTATTTAACTGAATAACGAGACTTAAATCTTGAATTAACTCCTCCATATGTTTTCCTTTATCAGCAATTTCCTGAATAAAACTATGTGCTTCTTCCTTCGACCATTCATATAGATCGTTTAATAATAGTGTAGAGTAGCCTGTAATATAGGTAAGTGGTGTTTTCAAATCATGAGATATACCAGCTATCCATTCTTGTTTTGCTTGTTCCACTTGGGCTCTTTCTATTTCGGCAGCCTTGAGTTTTGCTGATAAGGATTGTAGATGTTCTAGTACCTCTTGGTATAGCATAAAGCGCATACGAAGTTTGCCTTTCCGGTTATAAATCTTAGAAAGCCCATTTGGTTTTATGTAGTTTTCCTGTGAAAGCTGCTGAATCCAAGTCATGATAAAACCGAGCGGACCTCCAAAATACCAGCCAAATACAGCAATGCAAATTAACGTGCTAAAGCAAAAAATCCATAGTACCAGCAAATTCTCATAATCTTCACTAACAGTGTGCTTAAAGATTGGAAGAATACCTTCAAGCCCGATTAGAATGCAAATGCCGCTAAAAAGTATCCACAGTATGATCCCCAAAGCGAGATGTAGTGTAAATCGAGTATTTATTCGCATAATAATCCCTCTTTTGGTGGGATAAATTTATAGCCAATGCCTCGCAGATTAACGATTATTTTAGGTTTACGCGTATCATCCCCAAGTTTTTTTCGTAATTTCGAAATATGAATGGTAACAGTCTTCTCCTCACCATAAACATCATTTCCCCAGACAAATTCGTAAAGTTGAGAAGTTGTATAAATACGATTTGGGTTTTTACAGAAGAAGTGCAGAAGCTCCAGTTCTTTAGCGGTGCATTCAACAATTTGATGATCTACTTTCAGCGTCGCCGACTCCGGATTAAAGGCAAAATAACCAAAATCGTACTTAATACTTTGTTGTTGCTGAGCAGCCTCATACATTTTTTGACGTCGAAGAATAACTTTTATTCTAGCTACAACCTCTAAAGGATTAAATGGTTTTGTTATATAATCGTCGCCGCCAATACCTAAACCAGTTAATTTATCAAAATCTGTTGACCGAGCGCTGACAAAAATTATAGGTGTGTTGGTATGCTTACGTATTTCCGTACATAACTCAAAGCCACTAATATCAGGTAGCATAATATCCAGCAGAATGACATCGTAATCATTGTCCTTAACAAGCTGTAGAGTTCCTTTACCGGTTGAAGAAGTCTCAATATTTATAAAGTTCTCTTTCCGTAGTGTAATATCTAATAATTTTAAAATGCCCAATTCATCATCCACGATTAAGATATTTGCCGTTTCCACTTTTATCCCTCTTTTCCTTTTCATCATAACAGCTTCTAGTTTTGAAATCCTCATTCAGTAAAAATATTACGGTCATTTTCCATTGTGTTTACTTTATTTTTACTTTCCTTTATTAAGCTTAAAGTAACGAAAACAAAATGGTGAGGAGCTAAAACTGTGGAAGCTGTTATTGAAATTAAACAATTAAATAAAAGTTTTAAAGGAGTAGAGACCATCTCTAGTGTCAATATGAATATTCGGCCAGGAGAGATTTATGGTTTCTTAGGTCCGAATGGAGCGGGGAAAACGACCATTATGAAAATGATTTTAAATTTAATAAAACCTACATCTGGTGACATTAAAGTTTTTAATCAACCTGTTACGAGGACTTCTTATCAATATTTAAGCAAAATAGGAAGCATTATTGAGTACCCCGAATTCTATGAAAGGCTGTCAGCAAAGGAGAATTTAGAACTACATTGCGAATATATGGGCATTTATGAAAAAAAGGCAGCTGACGAAGCTCTCAAAATAGTTGGCCTGCAAGGTGTTGAAAATAAAAAGATTAGTGAATTTTCCTTGGGAATGAAGCAAAGATTAGGGATTGCGCGTGCCATTGTTACCAAGCCAGAGATTTTAATTTTAGATGAACCGATTAATGGTCTTGACCCGATTGGCATTAAAGAGGTGCGTGAATTGCTAGTGCTACTAAAAGAAGAGTATGGCATCACAATTTTAATCTCGAGTCATATTGTATCAGAGATTGAATCTATCGCGGATACAGTAGGCATTCTTCAGCATGGAAAATTACTAAAAGAAGTCAGGATGGATGATATTCGAAAAGAAACAATGGAATATCTTGAAATCACGGTGGACGATTTAAAGAAAACAACGAATGTCCTGGAGAGTTTGAACATTCGAAACTATGAAATCGCGAGTCAACAGAGGGTGCGTATATTTGATGAAAATAATTCATCATCTCAAATTAATAAAGAACTCATTGTTAATGGCATTGTCGTTCATAGTATTGAAAAGCAACAACAGCATTTAGAAGAGTATTTTTTAAAACTGATTGATGGGGGAAATCAACATGCTTAAACTACTAAGGCTAGAGTGGAAAAAGAATCGGATGGCGGGTTATTTTAATGGCTTAATCATTAGTATAATAGGTATATTTGTAGCTGTTACATTAATGGCGGTGGGGTCTGAGGGGGATAGTGAGTTTCAGAATTACACAGAATTTATGTCGTTAACGAACATTTTAATTAGAATTGTCTTTATTATTTTTTCGAGTGTTATTCTTGCACGTCTAGTTATCGATGAATATAAAAATAAAACAGTTCAATTATTATTTTCATATCCATTGAAAAGAAAAAAATTATAGTCGCTAAGCTTCTTCTCGTCTTTAGCTTTTGTTTTGTAAGCATCATAAGTGCAACAATCGTTATCAATTTACTTATTTATTTTTTAAATCCGACATTGGGTCTTTTTGGGGAATCTACTGACTTAAAAGAAATGCTTGAGACAGTTCCTTCGCTGCTACTAAGTGCTTTTATGACAGCTGGCGTAAGCTTAATACCGTTGTACTTTGGTATGCGAAAAAAATCAACCGCCTCAACCATTACATCAGCTGTATTCATTGGATTTGTCATTAACGCTACAATTTCTGATGGCTCTACCTCCTCTAGTTTATTTCAAATCATTGCTGTGCCAATTATGTTGTGTTTAGTAGGGTTTTTTGTAGGTTATCTATCCTACCGCAAAGTTGATAAAGTGGATCTAACGTGAAATGAGGAGATTTGATGAAAAAAACCATTGTAACGACTCTACTATTTTTTATTCTAGTAGGTGGACTATTAGTTGTCTTGAAACTAAATGGGGAGCAAAGCTATGAAAAACAAAAGTCTTTTGATGGACAGCAAATTCAAATACTAGAAATAGACAATGAGTCGTGGAATATTGTATTAGAAAATATAGATTCAGAGGAACTGAAAATTAATATTAAAGGAAATAAGCAAAAGAAACAAAGTGACCCTGTGGAAATAAAAGAAGATGGTCAAAAAATAAGTGTATTTCAAAGAGATACAGAAGTAGGTATTCTAAAAAATATTAGTATTGGCGAAAAAGGAACTATTCACATTGCTATACCAAAGAATTCAGTTAAATTAATTGCAATAAGAAATAGTTATGGGGATCTTCGTATTAATCATTTAGCAACTGAGGTCATGACAATATCAAGTGAATCAGGCTCAACTATAATGAAGGGGCTTGCAGCCAATAAAGGAGAACTTATATCGAAGGATGGGGAAATAAATATTTTAGATAGCTCTTTGGAAGAATTATTAATAAGTGCTACGAATGGTGATAGCTACATTACTAACGTTTCTAGCACAAAGACGAAAATTACTTCATCTAGCGGTGAGGTTGTTTTGAAAGAGATAGATGAAGAAAAATCATTATTAATCGAAACTGGCTCAGGAGATATTACGATTTCTTATAAAAATAACCCACAATCATTAGAGCTTTCAGCTTCGAGTGATTCAGCAGACATTACTGTTGATTTAAAAGGTTTAAACAAAAAAGATGTGAGTGGAAATTCAATGAGTGGGACAATTGGAGAGTCGTCAAATAAGTTGGAACTAGTCAGTAAAGCAGGTATAATAAATGTTAAATAAATACAAATAAAGGGGGCTTTTATGGGGGAGATTTACGTCATTAGACATTGTCTAGCAGAAGGGCAATCTGAAGATGCCTCTTTAACGCAGGAGGGAAAAAAGCAGGCGGAAAGTTTAGTAGATTTTTTCAAGGATATAAAAATTGATCGAATTCTTTCTAGCCCTTTTTTAAGAGCAATTCAATCCATAGAACCACTAAGTACGAAGGATAATATTACGATAGAAATTGAGGAAAGACTTTCAGAGCGACTTTTAAGTACTAGAGATTTACCGGATTGGTATGAAAAATTACAGGCAACATTTATCGATTTGGATTTAACATTTGATGGTGGCGAATCTAGTAAAGAAGCGATGAATCGAATTGTAAATGTTGTAGAAGAAGCATTTGCTCGAAATGTTGCGAGTACAGTAATCGTAAGTCATGGCAATATCATTGCATTGTTATTGAAGTATTATGATAAGGACGTTGATTTTCAAAGCTGGAAAAATTTAAGCAATCCAGATGTTTTTCGATTAAGTAAAAAGCATAGCAATGTCAGAATAGAGCGAGTATGGAATCCGGATTTTTAAATACAAGGTGGTATGGTAGGAGTGTCTTATCATACCTTTTAGTATGATTTCAGAGAAATTGTTCTATATAAAAGAAGGAGTGTATAATGGAGACCATTTTAAAAGATATTTTAACATGGATTACGTTAGCTGATAAAAGGATAATCATTGGCATTTCAGGGCATGGAGCTGCAGGAAAAACAACGTTTGCCCATAAATTAATAAATGCTTTAAATCGAGATGAAGTGAATTATATGAATACGGATCCGTATATTGTGAGTTCAGATATACGCAAACAGGCAATCATTGATTATACATATCAACATCAGGATCATCGTTTTAAAATGACTGCTTGTCATCCTGCTGCACATCATCTACCTTCATTGGAAAGAGATGTTCAGATGATAAAAGAAGGACTAGATTTATGGACCATCGATACACATTATATGAAAAGTTCTTTCGTTTCTTCCAAAAGGCCAATTACGATTGTTGAAGGTATGAGTGTAGCGTTTATAAATCCGGAGTTATTTGACTTAAAAATTTACTTTTATACAGATGAAGCTACAGAACTAATGAGAAGATCTGGACGTGATGTAAACGAAAGAGGAACAGAACTCAATTATTTAAAGCAGTCACATAATGAACGACGTATTCAATATGAGTTATTTATGCATCCGTATAGTCAGTATTTTGATGTGGTGATTAAAACACATCAAAATGAATTTCATATTGAGAAAAATATTTTTTTAAAATAATAAAAGAGCCTTCATCGCCACAAGCAGAAGGCTCTATTTGTTAGTATTGATATGTTACGCGAACAGTAGCTTGGATTGCTACTTGCCCTTGTGCGATAGGTGTATTTCCAGAGGCATCAACCATAGAACGATAAAGGATAGGTGTGTTAACCTGCTCCTCGACAATTTCAATTGGGAGAGGTTGTAAAGGAAGATGCATGGTTTCCGCAATCGTTTTTGCCTTCAAAAGAGCATTTTGAAGGGCTACTCTTAATGCTTGCTGATAGTAAGCATCTGTATGGTCAATATTGAACTGAATGTTGGCAATACGATTTGCCCCATGCTCTATGGCAGTATCAATGATTAAGCCAAGATCGTCTATATTCGTTACGTTGACAGTAACGGCATTAATCACTTCATAGCCATTAAAAATTTGCTTGCCATCTTCAAACTGATATAGCGGTGTAATTGTATAACTTGTTGTTTGAATTTGTTCTCTTGGAATACCAAGCGCTACGAGTGATTGAATGACTTGATTCATAATGATCGCATTCTCCTGTTGTGGCACCTGGACATTATCCCCTTGTGTTTGAACTTCAATTTGTAGTTGAGCAGAAGTGGGCGTAGCCTTTACCTGTCCGTTGCCAGTTACAGTCATAACACGCGATGTATGGGTTGCTTGTTGATTGACCTGTGCATAGTACATACAATACCACCCTTCGTGAGCTTTATAGTATAAGCTATGCAAAAAAGTTTATGACTTGTCTAGTTTTTTTAATAATTTATTATGGAGCTTTGTAAATAATAATAAGGTTAAAATTGTTCCTAGCAAGGCTAAAAACATGTCCCATTGAGCATCCCAGCGATCTCCCTGCATTCCTAAAAAGTCTTTTGCCCCTTTACTGCCCTTCGAGACTCTTGTGCTTAACCATTCGATGATTTCATAAAATGCAGCAATTGCAAGCAAAATACTAATTGTTATGCCTGTTAACCAAGCTCCTTTAGTAAGCGTAGTCTTTCTAAGTAGTATTTCTCTTATAACAATAGCTAATAAACCTTTTAAAAAATGGCCAAAGCGATCATAGTGATTACGTTGTAAATGAAACTCTTCTTTTATCCAGTTAAAAAGGGGGACTTCCGAATAGGTATAATGCCCACCTATAAAAGTAAGGATTGAAAGTAGGGCAATGATAAAGTAAGAAAATGTTGTGAAGCGAAATTTATTATAGATACAAACAACAACAATAATCGCCACAATGCCAGGGCTTACTTCTGCTAGCCAATCTAAGTAGGAGGATGGCTTAATGACAGACCAGACGAAGACAATCAGGACGATAGCAAGTAATGTTACATGTATCTTAAAATGTTTCCGATTATTCATAATGATACACTCCCTTTGTCCCACAGTATGGGGAAGGGGGAAATTGCTTATTCAAGAAGTAGTAAGAAAAAGCGTCTAGTTACTCTAGAACTGACGCTTTTAGTATGTTAAATCATTTTTAAAAGTGCTTCTACGCCAGACATTCCTTCTGTAATACCAAGCTGCTCTGCTTCATATGTTACCGATTCTAATGGAGCTGTTAAAAGCTCATCAATTGTCTTCACCCCAACTGCACGACCAGCAACAATTTTTCGATCAACTAAGCGACTATTTAAAAGACCAACATCTAATGCTCCACACATAATATAGCCTGTATTATTGGAAATGGTCAGTAGCGTTGTTTTAGGTAATTGAACAACTACTGCTGTGAAGAAATGCCCTTTAATCATAATAGGTTCAATTGTCACCATCAAAATCACTCCTTTTCTCTATATACATATGGTGATGGTGAGTAAGGTGTTCAACATTTCTATTAAAAAAATGTGAAAGAAGGTGACAACTAAACTAATCAATTAGTTATATGGAAAAAACCAAAAAAAATCTACTCGTAATGAATAGATTCCTTTACCTTTATTTTGTATAAGAAAGTAAAGCGGTTTGCTTAAAATTATTTAAAGCAATTGTTGCCTCACTTTTAGTACTGTATTCAAACATGCGGTACGTATTTTTTTCAAAAACCGTAATAACCCACATATATGTCATCTCCTTTATTGTGTTGCATAACATTTAATTTATTTGTGAATCTGTTATATATCAATGATGATTTTATTTTACATTAGATCATAAAAAAATAAAGGTCTATTCATAACCTTTCACATATTGTTCAAAATTTTATGTAGTTCATAATGTTTTTTTGAAATAATTAAAGGAGAAAACCGTTAGTCCTTTTGGAAGTATAATTCACTGTAATTCGTAAATAGTAAGTTGACGGAGTTCTGAATGTTGGACTTGGGAGGTGATGCTATGACACGTAATTATGTACTGCTTCTAACAGTTTGCTTTTTAATCATCTCGGGACTTTTAGGAATGAAAGGCTATGCAGATAAGGGGCGCCCATATTATGAAGAGACAGGTAAAGTTGTATGGGATATCAATACAGAAGATAAAATTGTTGCCCTTACCTTTGACGATGGCCCACATCCAAAATACACGGCTGCAGTGCTTGACTTACTAGCTAAACATGATGCTAAAGCAACCTTTTTTATTATTGGAAAAAATGCAGAGAAGTATCCAGAGCTTGTTTTACGTTCTTATACAGAAGGGCATGAATTAGCAAATCATACGTATACACATCCATTTAAAGTTTCCATCAAAAAATTGCAAGAAGAGCTTCAACAAACGAATGACACGATTTATAGTATTACTGGTTTTTCCCCAGTTTTATTCCGTCCCGTTGGTGGAAATTATACGGATGCTATGATAAATGCTGCTGTTAAGGACGGCTACAAGGTCGTAATGTGGTCTTGGCATCAGGATACTCAAGATTGGAAGGAGCCTGGTGTCAAGAAAATAGTGCAAAAGGTGATGAAGGGAACAAGACCTGGAGATGTCATTTTATTTCATGATGGTGGCGGGAACCGTTCGCAAACGATTAAGGCACTAGAAGAAATAATACCCGCATTAAAAAAACAAGGCTATTCATTTGTCACAATATCCGAGTTGATTGAAAGTAAACAGCAACAAGAGCAAATTCAATAACGAAAAATAAGCCATCTCAACTAGGTTTGAAATGGCTTATTTTTCATAGTTTGATTTAGAAGAAAATAATTGGAGCTAGTGCAATACCTAATATTGTTCCTAAAGCTATTCCATAGCCAAAACCGGCACCTCTATATCCCCCGAATCCCCAAAATCCTAAACCATAACCACTGTATCTTCTATCAGGTAGAATCCATACCTGTCTTCTGTCTACCCTTGTGATTTCCCCAACATGTACTCTACCAGATGAATCCGAAATCCTTACACGTTTTCCATGATATTTACAGCAGAGATTATAAGCATCAGATGGATTCACACATATCCCTCCTTTCGATGTCATTACAAGCTAATATATGCGGTTTAATGCATTTATCACTAGCCGATTGTCTATTCCAACATATGCTATATAGAGGTGATGACATGGCAGTCGTGTCAACAGATAAGTGGCTGGAGGAATTTATAAGTGCAAGGAAATTGGCAAGAAAAAAAGAACTAAATAGCTTACAGTGTTCCATTCTTTGTGAGCGTTTAGGAGAGATATTTCAAGATGGATTGCCAGAAGAAATACAATTTTCATTACAGCAACAGGGGCTTTTTCTTCCAAATGAGGTAGTTCAATTAGAGAAATTAAAGAAAAACAATGTTTGGGATTGTGTGGAACAGGAATTTATTTATTTACAACAAAAATGGAATGGTCCAGCAGTACCTATTTATATTTTTCCAATCACACAGCAGCAAACGATGACCAATAAAAACGGTGTTGCATATCCTCAAGCACTTTTTTTATTTATTGGTGAAATAGAAACAAGAGAACTTCAAGCGCTGTTTGCCCATGAATATAACCATGTATGCCGTTTACACAACTTAAAAAAGTCTCTTGGAGATATGACTTTGTTGGATTCTCTTATTTTAGAGGGATTAGCAGAATGTGCGGTGCAAGAATTATACGGAGAAAAATGGCTATTACCGTGGTTAAAGAACTACAAATTGGAAGAGCTTTTAGCTTTGTGGAAGACCTATTTTTTGCCTCATTTAAAACTTCAAGGAGTTGAAAAACATAGGCCATTTTTATATGGTGGAAAGCTTCCTTTGTGGATAGGCTACTGTATAGGCTACGAGATCGTGCAGACATATATAAAGAATCATCCTACTCATCATCCGTTATCCATATCAAGCCAAGATATACTTGCTGGATCAGATTTTCCGCTACAATAGAGAAAAGGAGTGATTGTTGTGTCAAATGAAATAACAAATGTATTATTACCAGTCGTAAATTCATCAACAAAGGTGCTTATTGTTGGCTCGATGCCTGGAAAGCAATCATTAGAAAAGCAGCAATACTATGGTAATCCACGCAATCACTTTTGGCCCATTATTGGTGAAGTATTGGAAACAGATATTCCAGATGAATATGATAAAAGAATTGCATTATTAGAAAGCAATTCAATTGGTCTTTGGGATACGATTGAAACCTGTGAACGTGAAGGTAGTCTTGATGCAGCGATTCGTAATGAAAAGCCGAATGATTTTCAAACACTTTTTGAAAAGTATCCTAACATCCAATTAGTGCTTTTTAATGGAGGGAAGGCATTTGAAGTTTTTAAAAAGCATCTTGGCCTAGAACTGCTTGAAGGACGAGCTTACAAAAAAATGCCGTCCACAAGTCCAATCCCAGGAAAAAATATAAAATCCTTTGCTGAAAAGCTAGAGGACTGGCGCATTATCCAATCCTATTTAACTTAATTTCAGCAATCACTAAAACCTAGGTTCATTTGAGTAATTCGAATGAGAAGAAATAGCTGCCTTAAAATTTCTTGCGCTTTTAAACCAATGATAAAAAAGGATATAAACAATAATCATTTCAATTGCATCGCCACCGTAATACATGATCTTGGCACCTAGCTCTGCCTGTGTAGCTATTACATGCTGAGGAGGATACGCATAAATATATTTTGCTAGGATAGAGTGAGCTGCTAATGCTACTAATAATATAATGGATCGAAAGACATAGGAGTGTGGATGTGGAGTGGGATCAATATAAATAAAAGCAATGGTAAACACATAACCTGCTAGAAAAATGTGAAGATGAATAAAAATATATAAAAGTAAATGTTCGTGCATCATGTTGAAAAGTGGTGTTGTATAGAGTAACCATAGACCACCTACATTTAGCGTAGATGCAATTATCGGGTGACGAACAAAACGGAAATAAGGACTTCTTATTATCCGAGAAAGAGTACGTGCCGTATTTACTGGTAAGGTCCTTAAAAGTAATGTCATAGGTGCTGCTAATACCATAAGTAGTGGGGCAAGCATACCAAGCAATAAATGACCTATCATGTGTGCGACAAAATTGACATGAATAAGGGAAGCCAATGGGCCAATTAATGTAACAAGGGCACTTACACATCCTACTATCCAACAGCTAGTACGATAATGTGACCATTGCTTTTTATGTTGATTCGAAACAATGACAGCAACGATATAGAAAATAAGTGCTATAAAAAATGGAAAAGCTAATATTTGCTGTCCAAAGGTGAAAAAATTTTGGATGTGAGCTTCATGAGAATGCAAAATGAGCAACCCTCCTAACGTGCTTTTTGAGTTGTTTGGAATAATAAAATGATACCAATTACAATTAATATAGCTGCTAATATATTCCACACTAGATCATAGGGTAGAATATCGACATGATAGCGAATTTGATGAAGTTTCATGAATTTATGCTGAATAATCCCATCGTAAAGCTGAAAGACTCCAGCTCCGAGAAAAATACCACCAAGCCATCTTTTTAACCAAAATCCATGTCTTCGATGTAAATCGGCCAATAGAAAAGCAGAGCCAATCGTAGCAAAAAAGCTGAAGGCATGAAATAAACCATCTGACACTAATCCAATATTAGCTGTAGATTTATCATAGAAATGATGCCAATGTAATAATTGATGGAAAATAACCTCATCTATAAATGCAACAACCCCAAGTCCGAATAGTATACCTGTCCACATATTGCGTTGCTTATAGTGAAAGCGATTTTCGTGTTTATGATTTTTTTCCTCATACATCTCTGTCATCCCCAAGCATATCACCTCACGTTGAATTTCTTTTAGTCTACCCACGAGAGGAGCTCTTAAACAAAATATCCCCCCGAAACAAGTGTTTTCAGAGGGATGCTACGCTCATTGCCAGGTATTATAGTATGAACCAGCCGGGCTATAAAAAAATTTAAAGTTATACTTCTTCGCCAATGCACGGCTTTCTAATTCATCTGTAAAGCCGATTGCCATAACCTGTGTACCAAATTCCTCTCGTAGATGGACAAGTTTTTTCATCATTTCGAGAGACCATTCATCATTCCCTACCTCATGATATGAGAAGTCTTCCCACATAATAAAATCGACATAGGGGGCGGTATAATCTATTAGCGTTTTAAATCCCCAATTTTGAGCAACCGATAAAGTGGGATGGCGTTGTTTAATTTGTTGGATAAAAGATAACATGGCTTCATTTTGCCACTTTTGTTCATCTTCAGGTAAATAAGAATTGATATTACCAACAGTATCTAAAAACACACCGTCTAAGCCTTTCTGAACAATTTGCTTCTCTATTTCTGTTAGCAAAATGTCTTGATAATGCGAAGAAGTCATATCCATTAAATAAGAATCCCACTGTGCGAAGTACATTTTTTCACCTTGCTTGTCTCGATAAAAATCATCTTCTTCTAGCTGGCGATAGAGGACTGTATTCCATTGATCTGCCTCCATTGCATTAATATATCCATAAACTAAAGTGCCGTTCTTTTGAGCATTATCTATATATTTTTGCTGCATTTCGATGGGTTCCACAATAACTAAATCTAACTTAGTCATATCCTCGCCAATGGTATCATTGCCTTTATCTAAGTAATATTTATAATCCTTTACATCTGCAAGTTTTGCTTGAATACTAGTTGAAGAGGATGAAGCAGGATTTTTAGTAATCATAAACCAAATGCTTATTGCTGTAAGCATAGCAATGAAGAGTAAAAGTATTTTTTTCATAGGGACTCCTTTTAGAAAAATATCCCGTTTATTATACAATAATAGGAAACGAATTGTCTTAGTTAGGCAATGGCTCAACGGTTAATCGCCCTTTTACATATATTGAATAATGTAAAAGGAGGGTTTGTGTGTACAATAATCCATTTAGAGAAGATAATTTTAGAAGACCGGGCTGGGCAGATTATGATCATTTTGAAACTACATCATTTGGACCTTCTAATTTTGGGTCACCTCCGGGAGGGCAAATGCCAATGAGTACCCCACCAGGCTTTTCACCAACAATCCCTACATCGCGTGTAGGTACAAGTGGTATACGTTCCTGTTTATTTAGAAATACTTATATTTGGATGAATAGCGGTAGAAGCTTTTGGTTTTTCCCAACAGTTGTGGGAAGGGAATTTATAGCTGGTTTCCGCTGGAGTAGAAGATATGGCTGGTATTTCCGAACAATTTCCAGAAACCAAATCCGTTCGTATGAATGTTTTAGATAAGCATTAATAAAGAGTAAAAGAATTTTTATTTTTCAAAAATGATGTTACAATTGACGGTAACTAATGAAGAAGGGAAGATGGGTGGCTAATGAATAACTAATCTTATTTTTTGTATTTGAAATTTTATATTTCGCGAACAACAAAAATAGGATTAGTCTGCCCATTTTTCATAATAATTGCTTGATATTAGTAAGTAGATACTAATATTTAGCTACTCCAAAACTTTTTCATAAAGATTCTGGAGTGACAAACATAGCTATTTCAATAGCTTATTTGTGTATGATATTGTAGAGACTAATCCTTCCAAAATACTTGGAGGGATTTTTTTGTCCCTCCAACTGGAGAGGATGGATAGTATGAAGGAACTTTTAAAATTACAGGATGTACATTATGAAATAAAGGATACCTTACTATTTGAGCATATGACAGGCACAGTGAAGCAAGGTGAGGTCATCGGAATTATTGGTAGAAATGGTGCTGGAAAATCAACATTATTACAGTTAATACAAGGAAAGGTTTTGCCATCTAAGGGAGTAATACAAGGGATACAGAATATCAAGATTGCCTTTGTTGAGCAGGAGCTTGCCCAATTTGACAAACTAGAAGTAACAGCAGGAGAGGCAGATTTGTTGGCTAAATGGCAGGTGCCAAATGTGTCATTTACAGCTTTAAGTGGTGGTGAAAAGCTAAAAATGCGTCTAGCAGAGGGTTTTTCACAGAATGCCCAACTCTTACTGCTTGATGAACCAACCAATCATTTAGATGAACAAAGTACAGCTTTTTTGATAAGGCAAATACAAAACTATAAGGGAACGATAATGGTTGTCTCACATGATCGTTATTTTTTAGATAAGGTTGCTACAAAAATCTGGTCTATTGAGGAAAAGAGTCTGATTGAACATAATGGCAATTATACAAGTTATATGGCTGAAAGAGAGCATAGAAGATTAACGCAACAACGTGCCTACGAAAAGCAGCAAAAAAACATAGAGCGTATTGAGGATCAAATGCAGGAGCTAACATCATGGTCGCAAAAGGGCCATGCACAGTCAACAAAACTAGAAGGCTTTAAGGAATATCATCGTGTGAAAGCAAAACGTCTAGACTCGCAAGTGAAATCTAAGAAAAAACGATTAGAAGCTGAGCTTGCAAAGGCAAAAGTTGAAGCTGTGGAGCCAGATACAGACATTCGTTTTTCTTTAGGAACATCTCAGCGTGTCGGTAAGCGTCTTTTGGAGACCAAGAACTTATCTTTATGTTTCGGTGATCGCATGTTATTTAAAGATGTTAATATCACTGCTCAATTTGGAGATAAAATCGCCATTATAGGAAACAATGGAAGTGGAAAAACAAGCTTTTTAAAAGTACTTTTAGGCAAGTTAGAAGCAGAGGGTGAAGTGTGGCTATCTCCTGCTGCCAATATTGGCTATCTGACGCAGGAAGTTTTTGATTTACCAATTGATCAGACACCAGAGCAATATTTTTACAGAGAAACATTTGAAGAGCGGGGCAAGGTTCGCAATTTAATGAAGAATTTAGGGTTTACACTGACACATTGGACGTCTACTATAGGAAAAATGAGCATGGGAGAACGTGTAAAGTGTAAACTGATGGCCTATATTTTAGAGGATAGGAATGTTCTGATTTTAGATGAGCCAACGAATCATCTTGATTTACCTTCGCGTGAGCAATTGGAGCGCACACTTGCCCAATATAATGGGACAATACTTGTCGTATCACATGATCGATATTTTTTAGAGAAAGTAACGAATAGTGTTTGGGAGCTTCGCGGTCAACAGATGGAGAAAAAATGGAGTAAAGAGGCTCCAAAGCAGTTGGATGATCTTGTAGCTCTTCGTTTAAAGCTTGAAACGGAAAGGCAAGAGGTGTTAGGAAAATTGAGTTTTCTTACAGCAAAGGATAAAGACTATGCAATGCTTGACCAAAAGTTTAATGAGCTGACACAGCAAATCAATAAGCTTAAATAGATAAACAAGTTTAAGTTAACCGTTGTCAGGGAAAAATGCCGAAAAAGGGTATTACTAGATGGAGGTTAACACAATGAAAAGATGGCTATTTCTCATTTTACTATTGAGTAGTAGTATCATAGGTGCTTGTGCTGGTCATGAAAAAATTCATCAAGCACAAGAAAATGAGATCGATGAACCCGTCGTACAATCTAATAATGACAATAGGGATACAGTTGTGTCACAAGGTGAATCTCTTCAACAAATAAAGGATCAGATCCATTCGGATATACCAATAAAAATGCCAACAACATTACCGATTGCAGATGATGCTTTTTTAACGGCCACAACACGTGCTGAAGGGGACCATGTTGAAATTATCTTTTATGAAAGTAAAGAAAATATGCCAATTAATGATATTCGATTAAAGAATTCTGCGACTGCCATCTGTAGATTGTTCGTCAAGCAATACAAAAGTGCTGAAGGGGCTAGTACACAAATCGCATTCGATAATTTTAGTCAAAATGGAGGGCACGAAGTTGATCTTGGCTACAATATAACGGGTTATCAAGATGCGGGTGCTGGCTCGTTATGGACGGGTTGGAATGAAGGGAGATGGGCCATCGCCACACATACACGCACTGACGACCCAGAGGCAGGTATTAAGCTTGCTAAGCAGGCAGTAAAATATTTAGAAAATCATATGCTACCTATTCCAAAGCAATATGGTTTAGCTCAGCTGGATGTATATCAATCTGGTAATTTAATTGTGTGGCAGGATGAAAAGCTTGTCTACACACTCGATTCGATCAAAGAGCCGTTAAAAGCTCTTGAAATTGCTACAGCTTTTTATCAATAGAAAAAGATTGTTTAGCAAGGTGAGGCGTTGATTTCTGTTCCGCCAGCATCCCTTTCAGGGGGCGTCCGATGAGCCGCTTCACTCCCTAACGTTCGCTCCAGGGTCTCATCTGTGACGCTAATCCCCTAGGAGTAACGCTGGAACGCCAATCAACCATATCGTAGTAAGAAGCTCACACATTAAAAGAGTAGGGAGCACATAAATCTTTGCTAAAAAGATAACATCCATTTGAAACGAACTTTCCCTTTCGTAATAATGCTATGATTGTTTTTCAACACTATAAAAACCTAGAGCAGTAGTTGCTCTAGGTTTTTTGCAATTTAAGATCTTACATCATCTATGAGCTTCTTGTATTCGTTAAAACGTTGCTGCCAGTTTTCCATTGGGAAGCTTTGATGTTCTACACCATTCAATAAATCTGATAACAAGTCAAGGCATATATGCCATCCTGCTAAATCCTTTGGCGTGTGGTCGGTTAGCTCTTGTAGGGTCTCAATTAATCGTAATAATGAGCCATTGTCTGTAGGTGACAGTTCAAATCTAACGCGATCTTGACCCCATTCAAATTCGAGTACTTGTTTTTCAGCATAATCTGTTATGGCAATTTCCTCATAGGTATCTGTTCCATCGTTCATATTAAAATGTATTTTACCGTGCTGACGTAGGTCAATTATTTCAAGATTACTCATCCACTTTTGTAGGTTTTCATTGGTAGTTATGGCCTTCCAAACAGTGTCAATTGAATGTGGTAGCGGTCTTTTGTACGTTACGACATGACAATCTGAGTGCTTTTTAATAGTAGCTAACATAGCTATCCTCCTAAATACTACGCATAATATATTTTATCTTCATTATAGGCTTTAACAGCAAAATGTCACACGACAATCATTAAAATTTAGGATAATATTGTTAAAAAGGAGGAGAGCTGATGACACATCAACAAGCACTGGAAAGGTATATACAAGCAACAAATACACATGATTTTAATCAAGTAAAGGCAATCTTGCATCCTCAGGCAATTTATTGGTTCTCTGATAAAACATGCACTACTACAGAAGAAATTGAGGCGTACTTTAAGCATGCGTGGAATGTAATCAAAGAAGAAGTTTATTCGGCATCAGATGTAAACTGGATAACAGTTGACGAAAAAACAGCTACCTGTCTTTATACATATTACTATGAAGGCTATCTAAACGGAAAATTTGTAACAGGTAGCGGTAGAGCAACAAATATTTTTACATTCGTTGACGATGAATGGAAGTTAATACACGAACATTTGAGTGGTGCTCAGTAAATGAATGTAAATGCCACTTGGATAATCAATAAAAGAATAATAGTAGTTAGTAATTTTTTGGCTATTTTTAATGGAATACGTGGTAACACTAGAAGACCTAGCTGTGAGCCTATGATTGAGCCAATGGCCATGGCGATCGCATAGTGCCATTGAATAAAGCCAGTATTGTAAAAAATAACAAATGCTCCTGTACAGCTTCCAAAGATGAGGACACGTGTGAGCTGTACAGCTTTTATGTAAGTTTGATGGGAACGTAGATAATGTAAAATACTAAATGTTGAAGAGCCTGGGCCAAAGCCCCCATCATACATAGCGATGAAAAACACTTGCCAAAGACGATGTGTTTTATATTGTGTTTTTACAGGTAGTTCGTTCCATTCTTTATTCTTCAACGTGACGACTAAGGCTAAAATAAGTAGTACGCAGACAATGACATTCATTATTCGATCTGATAGTGATACGGCTAGAAGTGCGCCACAAATCCCTCCTACAATAGCAAGCGTTATATTTTTTATAATAGATGTGACATGTAATTCCTTGTGGTAGAGCAAATAAAAAATGCTGGATAAAGCTGAAATGCCCGTCGAAAATTTATTAGTTGCAATGCTTGTTTGAATTGGTATACCGACAAGCATCATGGCAGGCAGCGTAATTAATCCGCCACCTCCCGCAAGTGTGCCAATAAAGGCCGCTACCATTCCGATACATACGAGTGTTAAAGATATTTTTATATAGAAAAATCCAATTAAGCTAAGTAGTACAAAGAGCAATATAAGCATTCTATTCATAAGCCTCTCCCTTCACTTTAATAGCTTTAGGGTAAAGGGTATTATTGCATAAATCTAATATATTATTTTTGGAAATTTATAAAATAAATTTATAGAAAAAGAGGGGCAATTAGATGAATTACCAAATATATCAATGGGGAAATCCTCAAAATACATCTTTAGTTTTTTTACATGGACTTGGAAGCACAGGCTTAGCATTTGGAGAGGTAGCAACATATTTAACAGAGTATCATGTTATCTCTTTTGACTTACCTGGACATGGTTATAGCACAGCTTTAGAAGAAGAGAAGAATTATCTCCCTTCCAATTTAATTAAAATGATAGAAGAAATAATAAGTACATATTTAAAAAATAAAACCTTTTATTTAATTGGGCATTCCTTTGGAGCAGACTTGGCTATCCACTTTGGAGCAAGATATCCACAACAAATAAAAGGTGTCGTATTACTAGATGGAGGATATATGTCAGGGAAAGATATAGGGACCACTCTAGAAAAGGAATTAAAAGATGTAGAATCCTTTTGTGAAAATGTCCGCTTTCCATCATGGAAGGAATTTTTTAACTCTGAAAAAGAGGAGCTTTCTAGATGGTCCGAGGAGTTGAAAGCAGCTTCAAAAGCACAGGTGAGGGAGCAAAATGGAGAAATTAGACTAACTCTTTCTATCTTCACTGCACAAGCGATGTTAAAAGGTATGAATTTGGAGCCAGTTGATCATGTAGTGAGTATGGTAAAATGCCCCATATTGTTAATACATGCAACGATACCTGCAGAGTTAGATACGATAAGAAAAAATTGTATCCAGAACTTACAAATGAAAATAGGACATTTAAATGTTGAATCAATTGTAGGAGCTGGACATGATATATTCCGAGATGAACCAGAAAAGGTAGCGACAAGATTAAAAGTTTGGTGTAAAAGTTAAATTGGAGGCTGACGACTTGAGATTGCTACAAACGGAGGAAGAACTAAAAAATCTAATAGTGGCAGATGATTGGATGATGGAAATTTTATCTACAGTGGAAACATTGCAGCTGCCAGATTGGTGGGTATGTGCAGGGATCATTCGCTCAAAGGTATGGGATGTCCTTCATGAAAAAGAAGATAGAACACCGATTGCTGATATTGATGTGATATATTTTGATAAAGAAAAGGTAGCGGAAAAAATAGAAAAACACTATGAACAGGAACTCAAACAGATATCTCCAAATGAGCCATGGTCTGTGAAAAATCAAGCACGAATGCACGTCCTTAATGGAAGTAAACCGTACAAATCTGCTGTTGATGGAATTGCTCATTTCCCTGAAATACCAACGGCTATTGGCGTGAAATTATCAAAAGGTTTACTAGAGATTGCTGCACCGTATGGGGTTAGACATCTAGGAGCAGGTATTGTAGAGCCGACGCCATTTTTCCTTGAAAATAATTATGAGATTTATCGTCAAAGAATGCATCTTAAACAGTGGCACTTAAGATGGCCAAAGTTAGAAATTAATCTTCAGTAAAGAGGTGAGCTTTATTGCAAAGAGATAAAACCTATGTTATCAACCACTATAAAAAATCAATGGATTGGATAAGCGATTTTAGGTCTCTATCTGAAGTTCAATGGCGTATGCCAATTGAACCTGGGAAATGGTCAGTTGCAGAGGTGATAGGACATCTTCACCCCTGGGATGAATTTGTGTTAAATCAACGCATACCTTTTTTCTTTGTTGATGAACGTCTACCTAAAGGACCAGATGCTGAAAAGCTAAATACGAGTGCAGCCAAGAAAAGTCGGGAACAGCATATGGATCAAACAATCACGGATTTTATTACCTCAAGGAGTCAGCTATTACAAGTTCTTCAGCAATTTACAGATGAGCAATGGCAGCAGACATTTACAATTGGTCAATCAGAGATAATCATTGTTGACTATTTTATCGGGTTAATCAATCATGATTTACATCATTTTTCACAGATTCAGAATGTTATACATGTTTAGGAGTTAGCATATGGATATCAAATATTTAATTGATTACTTTGCACATGCTTCTGTAAAATTTACGGATGTTTTTACTAAAAGAATGGAACCCGGTGAAGAAGATACAGGAAGAACAACAGCGCCAGGAAAATGTGGCTTAGTTATACCTCTTGCAGGTAGTGCCATCTTTAGCTTTAAAGGAACTCCCTATGTTATGGAGCCGGGAATGATTGTCCATGCAGGTTCCCAGATGCCGATAGAAGTAAAGGTTACCAGTCACAAAGGTTGGGAATATGCAGTTATTCATTATAGTCTACCTACAGAGGAATCTGCTCTTTTCCCATTAGCAGAGCAACATTTTTCAATCAATACAGGCTTTAACACGCAAATCATTAACATCGTCCAGCAAATAATAGAAAGCTACTCACTTCCAGGAAGTATGGCTATTTTTAAGTCCAAGACTTTATTTTTGAATTTGCTAGAAAATATTCTTATAGCGGCAAAAATGAAGGTTTTAGATAGTGCTAGTAAATGGATGGAACAGGCCTTAGAGTATATACATGAGAATTATGCAGAGCAGATTTTGGTGTCAAATATTTCTAAAGAATTTGGAATTGAACGGCGTCGCTTTGCGTATTTATTTGAGCAGCATACAGGTATGAATCCTAGCACCTATATAACGGAATATCGTATACGGCGCGCAAAGGACTTACTAGAATATGCTGAAATTCCTATAGCTGAAATTGCTGAATGTGTAGGGTATGTAGATTGCTTTTATTTTAGTAGAGTCTTTAAAAAATGTACTGGTTTGTCACCTTCAGCTTATCGAAAGATAAAAATGGAAGAAGCTAACTATGTGTAAATGCTGTTTCTTATAAAAAAAGAAGCAGTTTTTTTATTATTTAAATCGGCAAAAATCCATGTCATTTTCGAAATCGTCCATTCACAATCTTTTTTTACTTTGTTAGGATAGTATCCGTAAATGATAATGAATATCAATTGTGTATTGACTTGTTTGTGAAAACGATTATCATTATCAATAAAAGATTGTTAGGGGAGAATTTTTATGAATAAATATTTTAAAATGTGTGCTCCGGCACTTTTAGCACTGTCACTTGCCGCATGTGGGACAGATAAGGCGGAGGAGTCTACGTCAACAACTAATACAGCTGAGACAAGCGCAACAGAATCGCAGACAGAACAAGCACAAACACAAACAATTACATACTTAGGTGAAAAATATGAGCTTCCAGCACAAGTTAACAATATTGTTGCTGCAAGTCTAGAATCAATGGAAGACGCTGCTATGCTCGGCATTAAGCCAGTAGGTGTACTAGAAGTTGGTGGTAAAGTTCCTGCTTATCTAGCAGCGGATTTTGAAGGTACTACACTTGTAGGAAATAAAATGGAGCCAAATGCGGAAGCCATTCTTAATCTAAATCCTGATGTCATCGTTGGCACTTCGAAATTCCCTGAGGAAACGGCTGAAAAGCTGAACAAAATTCAAACAATGATTCCGTACTCACATATTTCAACAAACTGGAAGGAAAATTTAACATTACTTGCACAATTAGCTGGTAAAGAAGAGGATGCTAAAAAAATCATCTCTGACTATGAAGCTAAAGTTGCTGATGCACAAGTGAAATCAAAGGAACAATTAGCAGATAAGCAAGTATTAATAATCCGTGTTCGTGGTGGTGTAATGTACATTTATCCAGCAGGTGTTTATTTAAATCCAGTCCTCTATGAAGATTTAGGAGCACCCGTCCCAGAAGTGGTCACTACAGCTAAGGCGCAAGCTGAACTATCACTTGAAACATTAGCTCAAGTAAATCCAGATGCGATTTTCTTACAATTCGAGGATTCAGAGAATAAGGATACGCCAAAAGCTTTAGAGGATCTACAAAAGAATCCGATTTTCATGAGCTTGAAGGCAGCGCAAAATAATCAGGTTTTCGTTAATGCAATTGAGCCATTAGCACAAGGTGGTACGGCTTGGTCTAAGGTAAAATTCTTAGATGCTGCAGCTGAAAAATTACTTAAATAGTATAGCAGGCTGGTAGTAGATTTGGTGATGTCACCGGGCTATTACCGGCCTTTTGTTCAGTAACAGTTTGGGTGTGAAAATGGTAAAGAAAAAGGTGTAAAAGTTGAAAAAAATAAACATAGTGTCATTTTCAATATTAGCGGTATTTCCTTTCCTTATTGCCCTTGTGGCACTTGTTTCTATTACGTATGGCACGAAGGATATTAGTGCAATGACAGTATGGCAGGCGATGGCAGCTTTTGATCCTTCGAATGTTGATCATCAAATTATACGGACAGGACGTATTCCCCGAGTAGCCGCAGTATTGTTAGTAGGAGCTTTTTTGGCAGTAGCTGGAGCAGTTATGCAGGGGATTACACGAAATTATTTAGCTTCACCGTCATTAATGGGCGTTAACGACGGCTCCGCTTTTGTCATAACATTAGCTATCGTCTTTTTCCCCGGACTTCCAAACTATCAAATGATTTTATTATCTATGCTTGGTTCAGCATTGGGAGCCGGCATTGTCTTTGGTTTTGGTTCATTAATTCGCAATGGCCTATCACCAGTAAGGTTAGCGATTATTGGGACGGTCATTGGTACGTTTTTAAGCAGTATTGCTACTGCCATTGCGATGTATTTCCAAGTCTCGCAAACAGTCAGTGCTTGGTATAACACAAAAGTACATATGGTGGACATGGATATGCTTATTCTTTCTATTCCGTTTGGTTTAACAGGATTAGTCCTGGCTTTATTATCTGCGAAAGCCATTACTATTACGTCATTAGGTGAAGATATAGCTATGGGACTTGGGCAGAAAACAAAAGCAGTGCGAATTATTAGTATGCTAGCAGTAGTATGCTTGACTGGAACAGCGGTGGCTCTTGTTGGAAAAATCGCCTTTGTAGGGCTAGTTATCCCACATATTACACGTTTCTTAGTTGGAGTAGATTATCGCTATATCATTCCTTGTGCCGCTGTTATTGGTGCCTTCTTTTTAGCGCTTTGTGATGTCCTTAGTCGCTATGTTAACTATCCATTTGAAACGCCAATTGGAGTCTTAACAGCATTAGTTGGCGTACCCTTCTTCTTATATTTAGTTCGCAAGCACGGAGGTGAAAAACGTGCGTAAAAAAACCTCCAATATTTTTGTTCTAACTATATCAATGCTTATTTTATTAATTTTGCTTGCGAGCTATCTACATATAACAAATGGTGTTTTTGATATGTCTGTCATGGATGTCATTAAAACATTGTTGCGGATTGAGCCAAATCCTAAATTTGATCTAGTAATTTTTGAATTTCGCTTGCCTCGAATTGTTATTGCCGGACTAGTCGGCATTGGCTTAGGTTTGGCAGGGGTTGTCTTACAGGGGATTACACGCAATGGACTAGCGGACCCTGGGATTTTAGGAATTAATGCTGGCGCTGGTGCAGCGGTCGTAATTTTTATGTTCTTCTTTCAATTAAAACTAGTGAGTGCAGATATGAGTAGCTGGTTGTCTATTTTAATGATGCCATTGTTCGGTTTTATCGGTGGTGCGATTGCTGCTATATTGATTTTCTCATTTGCTTTAAAAAATGGTCATCTAGATATGCAGCGTTTAATTTTAACAGGGATAGCGATTAATAGTGGGTTTGGTGCTTTGTCATTATTCTTATCTTTAAAAATGAGTGCTCAAGATTTTGAATCTGCAGCTATATGGATGGCAGGGTCTATCTATAATGCGAATTGGATTTTTGCCCTAACGATGTTACCTTGGCTCTTAGTTTTAGGAATGTATGTGTATAGAAAATCGCATTTACTTGATTATTTTCAGCTTGAAGAGGATAGCATCACAAGTTTAGGAATCGCTGTTGAAAAAGAGAAAATGAAGCTGTTATTAGCTAGTGTTGGGCTTGTTAGTGCCTGTGTATCCGTATCAGGAAGTATTGGCTTCATAGGTTTAATGGCTCCTCATATTGCGAAGCAGCTGGTCGGTATTCAACACCGTTTTGTCATGCCGGTAAGTGCATTGATTGGTGCAGCCTTGTTAATTTTAGCTGATTTTATTGGCAAAACCGTATTTGCACCATCGGAACTGGCTGTTGGAATTGTTGTTTCCATTATTGGGATTCCCTACTTTTTGTATTTACTTGTGAAATCTAAGGCATAGGAGGAAATGATGTGCAAACTGCATTTAGAATGGAAAATTTAGCTTCCGGTTATGAGCAGGTTCGTGTATTTGAAGGCTTAAATTTAACGATAGAAGAGGGCAAGGTGACAACGATTATTGGTCCAAATGGGTGTGGTAAATCAACCCTTCTTAAAACAATTGGACGTATATTAAAAAAGCAGCAAGGCACGGTATACTTGCAAGAGCAAAATATGCAAAATTTATCGACCAAGGATATTGCAAAGAAACTAGCTATTCTATCTCAAACACCTGTTGCACCTGGTCAATTAAAGGTGCAGGAGTTAATTGCCTATGGTCGTTATCCACATCGAAACAATGTCAATCGATTAACAAATAAAGATGAGGAAATGATTGAGTGGGCGTTAACTGTCACAAATACGATGGAATATCGTAATCGAGAGCTTGCACAGCTGTCTGGAGGTCAGCGTCAGCGCGTTTGGTTAGCGATGGCTTTAGCACAAGAAACAAATATTTTACTGTTGGACGAGCCTACTACCTATTTAGATATGGCACATCAGCTAGAAGTGCTGGATATAGTCAAAAGCTTAAATGAGCAGCACGACTGTACAATTGTCATGGTTCTACATGATATTAACCACGCTGCCAGATATTCAGATCATCTTATTGCGATGCAGAAAGGTGTTATTATACAAACCGGAACGCCGCAGGAAATAGTAAGTGCAGAAGTGATGCGTAAAGTATTTCATATTGATGCACGCATTATGGAAGATCCAGTAACGAATACACCTGTATGCTATGGCTATGACATTTTAAAGGAGGGTGACAAATGAAGAGAACTAAAATAGAGCATGCCACACAACAAATAACATCGAAATTAACGGATTATACGTACACGATTAATATCTATGTGCCAAGTGAGGAAGCACCAGAAGTAGGCTTTCCGGTGTTGTATGTACTAGATGGCTCATCTTATTTTAATCTTGTAAAGGAAGCGATACGTTTACAAAGTCGTAATGCACCAAAGACGGGGGTCCTACCAGCTGTTGTTGTAGGCATCGGACATGGCGATGATATGCGTGAAAGAAGATTTTATGATTTTACGGCGCCAGCAGAGACATATATTTATCCTGCACGATTTAAAGGGAAGGGTCATGAAAAGTTAGGAGGAGCAGTGTATTTTAGCCGCTTTATAGAGGAAGAGCTGAAGCCGACAATTGAGGCCCAATATCCTGTGAATAAAGCACAGGAAGCTTTATTTGGTCATTCCTTAGGAGGTTATTTTACGCTTTGGCAACTGTTTCACCATCAATCTAGCTTCCAACGCTATCTAGCTATTAGCCCTTCAATTTGGTGGAATGAGCATGAATTAGTACAATGTGCGTCAGTATTTTTGAATGAGCATCAAGAAATGAACGAAACATTGTTTATTAGTGCAGGTGAACTTGAAACCTTTATGGTGGATGATGCGCGCCAAATGGCAACGTTACTAGAAAAAATAATGAATGTTGAGTTTTACGAGGCTTTAGACGAAAATCATGCTTCAATTGTACCAACTGTTATGAGTAGAGCCATACGCTTTATGCATAAATAAACAAATTGGTAGACCGCATTGTCTTTTGATAATGCGGTTATTTTTATGAATATGTATGCTTAATAGGTCATCTTTCTATGATGAATTGAGGTGGAGTAATTTACTCCAGTGCATTAGATCAATTATTAAGATATGCTGTAAGAAAAGAAGAAATGGGAGGGAATCTGGTAAGGTAACAATGGAAAAGAGGCTTTCCAATGAGGAGGAAGGTATTTGAAGAAACGAATTGGCTGTTTGCATGCCCATTATTCCAATATAGAGTACATAGAGCGTACTTTCCAAAATGATGAGGATATGGAATTGCTTCATTTTGTAGATCCTGGAGTCATGCAGCGAGTATCAAAAGGAATGGGTGATGTAGCTCGTAAAGTTAAGGAACAAATCGAATGGATAGCTAGCTGTGATGTGGATGCTATTTTAATAACATGTACTAATTATATTGCCTTGTTACAGGATGATGCTACTGTCGATTCATCAATTCCCATAATAAAGATTGATGAGCTATATTTTGAAAGCATATGTAACGTACAACAACCTATAACCATTCTTTTTACAAATCCTATGACCGTTGAAGGAACAATGGCTAGACTTCACCAATATGCTAAGCATCATGAAAAATCAGTAACTGTCGTGGCAAAAGTCATTGAGAATACATTTGACCTCATTATGCAGGGAAAAAAGGAAGCCTACAGTGATGCCATTTTACAGACTCTGCTTTCATTAACTGATGAACAAAGGTTGATCTCTGTAGCGCAGCTTTCAATGGTAGATGCCGCACAACAATTTGAAGAGCAAACAGCTATATCAGTTATCCATCCATTAAAGCCATTAGTAGCTGTTGTTAAAAAATCTCTAGGCATTTAGCATTTTAATTTACTGAATTATCTGTAATAATTTAATGAAGAAAACGGTTTATAAGAAATGGGGGGGATGTTATGAAACGATTTGTACTGTTATGTGTTCTATTGTTACTCGTGGTAGGCTGTGCAGATAAAGAGAACATAACAATGCCAGAGGGTATACCTGATTTTGTACAGGAAAGTGATTTTTCCTCGATTGATTGGAGTCGTAAAGCAGTTGAGTTCGGCGATAGGGGCATCATTGGTAATGCTAATAAATCGGGAGTCATTGGTGCTGATATGCCAAGCTTAAGTACACAAAAGTGGATGTGGCATCTATGGGGAATGGATGACAGTGGTAGTACAGAGTTAACGGTTGTAGGTTATCATAAAGAATCAAAGGCCATCCAGCCAATTTTAGTAGATGGATGGAGCATTGTGCTTGGTGGGCCAGTAAATGGAGCAGATGCTCATGCACCCTCTAGTGTAAAAATCCCTAAGCCTGGTGAATGGGCTCTCTTGCTGTATACGAATGGGAAATACTTTGATACGTTGATATATGATATTCGTCAATAATTGGCAAGTACCTTTTCTTGTAAGTTATAATACTACCATTTGAATAGCACAGAAAACACAATTGATACGGAGGAGAACAATATGACAGATCTACAATATCCTATTGGACAGTTTCAATTACCAAAAGAGGTTACTTCACAGCAGGTAAAAGAATGGATTGACGACATTCGTTTATTACCGATGCAGCTTGCAGAGGCCTTGAGTGGAGCAAGTGAGCAAGCATTGGCAAAAACCTACCGAGAAAATGGTTGGACAGTTAAACAGCTAGTCCATCATATTGCCGACAGCCACATGAATAGCTATATCCGTTTTAAGCTAGCCCTAACAGAGGACGTCCCAACCATTAAACCATACAATGAAGCGGAATGGGCACAGCTACCAGATTCTGCAATGCCAGTAGCAACTTCTTATAATTTAATAGAAAATTTACATGAACGTTGGGTTTACTTGCTAAGTAACTTAAAAGATGAGCAATTACAACGAGCATTCAATCATCCTGATTCAGGACTGACAACACTGGAGCAAGCAATCGGTTTATATGCTTGGCATGGTAAGCATCATTTGGCACATATTCAGTTTGCTTTGGGGGCATAAAAAATAGGCGATTTCTTGCAAATCGCCTATTATAAGTTCATTCAGTTGATTTCATTTTTTTAAGGATGCTAATACTTTATTAGTAGTTGTGATCTACATTCTCTTATACAATATTGATTCCTGCACTTGCGTTACCAAGAAGAGTCGCAGCAACCCCTGAAGTAGTCAAGGAGAACACCATTACTAAGCGGTCTCCAGTATTTACTGGAACAGATACGTTTGCATTGCCACTTGCAATCGTACCAGCTACTACAGCTGCTAATGGTAATGCTGGTAATAAATCAACAAATGCTGCAGTAGGGCTGAAAACGTTACTTCCTGGAACTGCGCGGTAAATCTGTGCTCTAACTGTCCCTGTTCCTGTTAAAGTTAAAGCAGCAGTTGCTGAAATTGTAGCGGAAATAGATGTAATTGTACCTGGGCGTGGAACATTAAACGCTTCTGTAAGAGTACTTGTTAAATCTATATTAACACCAGTAAGAGCTATCCCTGGAACAGATGTCCCGAAGCCAACAAGACTTACAGTCCCAATTAAACCACCTGCAACAGCTACTAATGCAACAGGGTCAATCCCTGAAGAAAATGGGATAATCGCACCTGTAGCTACCGGTGGAGTAATACATGCAGCATCAATTCCGATAAATGGGCCTAGAGCAGTACATTCACCATTACCATGACCATTACCAGAGCAACCACACATTGAATTATTCAAACACATTTTTACACCCCCTTTCTTCATTATTCTATTCATATGTGAAAGGGGGGGAAGGGCAAATATCTTCATCACCTATAAATTCAATGATTTCTGAAAGTCAGCTTTTATTTGAAACATAAAGTCATCCACTATGTATGGTCATACATAGTGGATGTTTTATAGAACGATAAATTTAACTCCATCTTTTAAAGAAATCGAAAAAGGAGTTCTTTCCCTTCTTATTTTCTTCTTCGATCGGCTTACTTACAAGTTCAGACTGTTTACTTTCTTCCTCGATTAGCTCTTTTACAGGTTTGGGCTGCTTACTTTCTTCAATCGGCCTAATTACAGGTTCGGGTTGCTTATTTTCTTCTTCAATCGGCCTAATTACAGGTTCAGGTTGCGCTTCTTCAAGGGATGGATGAATCTCAAAGGCTGTTCCAGCTTGATACCCTTCAACATATTCTTCAGTTTCCAATGAAGGAGAGTGATATGTGTCTACAGGCACTTCTACATTTTCTGAAATGACTTGGTTGATTTGCTCGCTAGGTAGCTCCGATATAGCTTGTTCTAACGACTCATTAGATACTTCTGGCATCTCATGAAGGTTATGTTCACTTTCTGTTTTCACAATCTCGATAGGAGCATCTAAAATTTCCGTCGTTTTAGTACTCTCCGATTCATGAACAGATTGTAAAGGTTCATTCTCGATGTTTTCTTCACTTGAAGTAGGCTGTAATGGATCATAAACACTTACTGGAACTTCCTTTGCATCCGTGGCATTTTTAAAATGGAAGGTGGATTCAACTGTCGTGTTTCTGTATAAGCCATTATATATTTGGCTCGGGTGCGTATTGATTGATTGAAAATATTGCTGATTAAAATGCCGCTCTTCAGGTTTAGTTGCCTGTAGACCATTTTGAGGAGAGGGAGCCCCGGTATTTACATTTGGTTGGTGTTTTTTGGCTTTACCTGCCACACTTTGTAGTAGTCTATAAGATGGCTGTGCTGATGTAATTGTAGTTTGATCTGCTGTTTGTGTCATTCTAGGTTGTCTTGGCAAAAGATTAGAATAAGTTTGAGAAGGCATTTCAATGGAGGAAGGTAAGGTCGTTGTATCATCTCCTTTAACTGGCAATAGTTTATTTAAAATTGATAAAATCTCTTGGTTCATTTCTTCAATGGTTTGATTCAAAGACTCAAGTTGTATTGAAAGAACCCTGATTTGATCATCATATCCTTTTATATATGAATTTTGTTTAGTATCTAATGTCTCTGTGATCCCCTCTAAGTGGGCCATTTGTGTTTTTAGTCCATCAAATTCCTGCTTCATATAAAGGAAATCTTCAATTGACGTCCCCATTTTTAACGAGGTTAACGATTCTCTATATGTTTCAATTTTTTGCTTTAAATTTTCAATTTCTTGAGTGGTATACAATTTTGATTCTTCCATTGTAGTTCACCCCTTTCAGTCCATTATTAGTTTATTAAAAATATTGACTTTCTGTTACAAATATACCGGTCCTCTCAATATTTTAGTTCTTACCATAAAGAAAGAACTGGATGTAAAAATGATCTTGGCTGATTTTAATAAATATCCAATGTAACTATTTGTTAGCCCATGCACTTATAGCTGAAAAACATATGCTACAAACGAAAGATAAAAATTTTATGGAGGTGTCAAAAGGATGCAAGAGCATATGCCATCCCAGGCGCAGGAACTAATCTGTATAAATGTTGATAAGGTATACGACTGGATTGTAAAAGAAATGTCGTTTGATATTTCGCCTACTGGACCAATTACATTCCCAGGTGTTACAGCAACTACTGACTTAACAGGTGCTATTGTTACTTGTCGAGTAATTCCAGCAGCTACAAATCCAATTGTGATTCTAAACCGTGAGAATCGCCAATTCACTATTGATGGATCAACTGTTTGTCTGCAACATCTAAATGTTCAAAAGAACTTCATTCTAACAATTGTCGTTACTTTACCTAATGGTACTGTTTTCACAAGCACTAACATTCCAGTTTCTCGCTGTGAGCAAGTGACGTTATGTGCGCCTAAGGGAACAGACGTTGAAATTTTATACACAGATTTAGATTGCTTCGTTTGTACAACTGGAACACTTACTGTTGGAACAGGTGCTGCAGCAGGTACAATCACGTTCTCTGCGTTGACAATTACTGTTGCTGTTTGTCAAAGTATTCAATCTACATTCCCAGTTACTGTGGAATTCTTAGCAACTTTCTGCGAACCAAGAGCAGACTTACCATTCTCATGTCCAACTGCGGTTCGTCCACAACAATGCCCTGTTATTTTCCCACCTATGGGTTAATGGTGCTAACAAATAGAAGAAAGTCATATCATGAAGAGAGGGTTATCCTCTCTTTTTTTATTTTGTCGTGTTAGCGAGTCAAGTGGTTCTCTAAGAGTTGAAGAGACGCTTTGTAAGTAAATAACAACAAGGAGGTACGAAGTGACAAAACGTATAGAAGACAAAATACTGGCACTAAAAGAACAAACAAACGCCTATGTTCATGAAATTAAGCAGTTAGTTGAGGAGTTGACAATTCCAAACAGGTTTAACCTCATTAGTTATTTTACAACCTCGTTCAATATTTCCTATATTCCTGAGCAAGAGAGTTTATGTTTAGGCTCCTATCATATTCGCAACATCGGTAGTACAGCTATTACAAACCCCTATTTGTGCATAACGGTACCTAAGGATTCTCCATTTTATTTTTCTGGGAGATATGTTCATGAAAATTTCACACCAAATTTCAAGACACAAGGGCAAATTAATTGGGAACGGTTTAATGATAAGTTAAGCAAAGAAGAGTATTGGCTGAGACCAGTAGGGAAGACAACAATTGAGCCCAATGAAACCATTTCATTTACTAATTTTCAAATAAAATGGTCCCATAATTTATCGTATTCTGGCACTATTATGGGCTTTACATATTGTGATCAGCTAACAGATGGTATTGTTGTTTTAAATCCTATTAACCTTAATGGTATCGGTCAAGCACAGGAGGATGACAATGAAGGATGATCAAAAGCAAGAGTACAGTAGTGTAACTCAACAACTTTTAAAGGAGCAACTCAATCGGCGTAATGAACAAGATAATAGCTTTGCGTTTCTTGAAAAAAGTACATTACATCAATTAATGGCCTATTTGGTCTCAGGTGAAAAGAAAAATACTGGACAAAATGATATCCGAGAACTAGAAGCAAAGTTGATGAAGCAATTAGATGAAATACTAGAGGATAGTAAAGCACAGTTTGAAGAGGTGGTTGATTTGTTAAAAAGTTATTCGGGTTAGGGGGTGTGACGATGGAAAATGATATTGTGAAAAACAATGATCCAATACAGCTCCAACAAATGATTATTTTTTTAAGGGCAGAGTTAGCTAAGTATAAAAATGAAGTAAAAAGACTAAGGGACAGTGATTATTACGCATTGGTACTAAGACTTGAACGAGAGAATGTACAATTAACAAGGCTTAGAAAAGAACTTTCGATGGAGCTTTTAAAGTTGAAGAGAGACTTTGATAAGGAGCTGCAGGCATATGATGAAGAGATTCAAAAGCGAGAAGTCCAAAGAAAAAAACAAATTGCATCAATAGAGTCTTTATTAAAGGAAATCGCTGAATTGCGGGCTGAAAATAAATTATTAAAGGAAAGCCAACAAGTTTCGAATGAAGCTACAATTGATATTGACTATAAAGCGATTGTCGGAGGGCTTGAAAAAAAATTAAACGACTTTACATCAGCAGCAGGTAGTCATATGGAAAAAATGATAGAGGTCTTGGAAAAATCATATAGAGATAAAATAGAAACGGACAGCCTTCATCAACACTTGATAAAAGAGTTGGAGAGGAAAAATTCAGAGATTGAAAGATTATCAAATGAAATGGAAAAACAAACTAATGATATGAATAAGGAAATGAAAAAGTCCATTCATATTGAGGAGCAAATAGATTATAGATTACGTATACTCGATGAATTAGATCAAAAATTAGACGAGCTGGCATTAGAAATCAATAGAGAGCAGGTATAGCTATGAATTTATACAGACTGTTTCAAAATGTTTACTTTTGAAACAGTCATTTTTATTCTGGAATGGAACCCTCTCAATGCGGTTCTCGAACCGCTCAGAAGGTAGGTGAATCCGCTCAAAGGTAGGGCATAACCGCTCGAAAGGATGGAGAATCCGCTCAAAGGTAGGGCATAACCGCTCGAAAGGATGGTGAACCCGCTCAAAGAAAAGGCATAACCGCTCGAAAGGATGGTGAACCCGCTCAAAGAAGGCATCAACCATCTAAAGGAATCTGCTCAAAAGAAGGATAAACTTAATCCCTAACGGTTACTTTCTTCAAATTACTTCGTTTCTCTGTGTAGTGTCTTGCGTTTTAAGCGAGGAGAGTACTTTTTTAGCTCCAACCTTTCAGGGTTATTACGTTTGTTTTTAGTTGTTATATAGTTTTTATCACCTGTTTCGGTGCAGGCTAATGTTACTTGTACACGCATAAATAGGCCTCTTTTTAAATGGTAATTATTACGATTTAATTATTGTATTTAAGATTAAATATTGTCAAGTTTATTTTTGAAGGTAATAAAAAGCTTTGCATTTTTCAATATTGTATGTTTAAATTACAAATTGTAAATAGTAATAATTACGATTTAAGGAGTTGTAAACATGACAAAGAGAATTCCTGTTACTGTATTAAGTGGGTATTTAGGATCCGGTAAAACGACGATGATGAACCATGTATTGCAGAATAAGAAAGATTTACGTGTTGCTGTTATCGTCAATGATATGAGTGAAATTAATATTGATGCTGGGCTTATTGCGAATGGTAGCGGTATTTCACGAACGGAAGAAAAATTTGTGGAGCTATCCAATGGCTGTATTTGTTGTACATTACGAGAGGATTTATTGCAGGAGGTGGAACGTCTCGCTAAACTTGGTAATATTGATTATATATTGATCGAATCAACAGGGATTAGTGAGCCAATACCCGTGGCACAAACATTTAGTTACTTAGACGAGGAGCTAGGAATTGATTTAACGAAATTTTGTCAATTGGATACGATGGTTACGGTTGTAGATGCACATCGCTTTTGGCATGATTTTCAGTCAGGGGAAAGCTTGTTGGAGCGGAAGGAAGCAGTTGGCGAATTAGATGAGCGTGATGTTGCAGACCTGCTTATTGATCAAATTGAATTTTGTGATGTCCTTGTGGTAAATAAGTGTGATTTAGTATCTGTGGAAGAGCTTGAACGATTAGAACGTATTTTGCGTGCGCTGCAGCCCGAAGCAAAACTGATTCGTACAACAAACGGTGTTCTTGATCCAGTTGACATATTAAATACAGGTCGCTTTGACTTTGAGCGTGTATCAGAATCAGCTGGTTGGTTAAAGGAGTTAGAACTGGGCCATGAGAATCATACGCCAGAGACAGAGGAATATGGGATTTCTTCGTTTACTTATAAACGCAAAAGACCATTCCATCCTATGCGATTTGTTGAGTGGTGTGATCAAATGCCAGACTCGATCGTACGAGCAAAGGGGATTATTTGGAGTGCAAGACACCAGGATGTTGCGTTATTACTATCACAAGCAGGATCATCTGCAAAAATTGAACCTGTTTCATATTGGGTAGCAGCTTTGTCTAGTACTCAGCAACAGAATGTATTCCAACAAAGTCCAGAAGTGTTGGAGGATTGGGATGAGGAGTTCGGAGATCGATTGACTCAGCTTGTTATGATTGGTATTGATCTAGATAAAGAGGAGATTATCAAACAGTTAGACAGCTGCTTATTAACAGATGAAGAATTTCGTAACCCATGGGAGCTTCTACAAAATCCGTTTAACTGGGAATGGCATTAATAAGAAAAGAAGATTTCGGTTAAGACTCCGAAATCTTCTTTTGGAATACGTTATTATAATTTGTTGCATCTCGCAATGCCTTTTCTTCTATAGGGATTCGTACAGAGAGCATTGTAATGTTTAGTAATGTAAAGCAAAACGCGGTAAAGTAAGCTTGAAACATAATCGGTAAAAGGAGAATTTCCAAACAAACGACAGCATAATTTGGGTGACGCATATATTCATATGGACCTTTACGAACAACTTGAGCATCAGGTAATATGAGGATTTTTGTATTCCAAAAAGTCCCTAAGGAGCGAATACACCAGATCCGTAATGCCTGAACAGCTATAAATAATATAAAAAATAATGGAAATAAGGGCGAGAGACCATTGTTATTTGTAACGACTTCCACAATTAAAAACAAGAAAAAACTAATATGCATAGTAACCATATACGGGTAGTGAGAAGAACCTTCTTCATAAGCTCCTTGTGAAAGCATCCACTTCTCATTGCGCTTGGCAATGACTACTTCTGTCAGTCTTTGTAGAATGACAAGAGTTAAAATTAGATAGAAGATCATGTTACTCCCTCCAGTTTAATAATACAGCTTCTGCACAAAAACCAGGGCCAAGAGCGACGAGTAAACCTGTATCCTCCACTTGTCCTTCATGTAGCATAAATTGCTCTAATACATATAACACTGTTGGTGATGACATGTTGCCATGGTGGCGTAATATTTCCCGAGAAATGTCGGTTTTTTGGGAAGAAAGATAAAGTGTGTCCTCATATGCTTGTAATACTTTTTTTCCTCCAGGATGAGCAATGAAATGAGTAAGTTGTTCGCTGTACATTCCTTGTTCCATTAAAAATTGTTCAATGAAAGGTCCTAGCCAATTGGTGATAATGGCAGGAATACTTTTTTGAAAGATGACATGGAGCCCATTATTTTTAACATCCCATCCCATGACACTTTCTGAATCTGGCATCCATTTAGAGCCTGTAGCTAGAATAGTAGGGGACGGAACTTTTGTGTCTATTGCTATTTCATCTCCGCAAATGAGAATACAAGCGGCACCATCTGCAAAAAGTGATGCACCGATTAAATTACTTTTAGAATAATCATTTGGCTGAAAAGTGAGGCTACATAACTCAACACAAACAACAAGCACCTTCGAATGGGGATGTGCTTTACAAAAATCATAAGCTCTACTAATTCCAGCTGCTCCACCTGCGCAGCCAAGCCCCCAAAGTGGAATACGTTTAAGTCGATCTGAAAAGGTAAGCTTGTTCATAACACGCGCATCAATGCTAGGTGTTGAAATGCCCGTACTACTAACAAAAATAATGGCATCAATTTCTTCGGGAGAAATTGGGGAAAATAAAAAGGCGTTATTTTCTAAACACGCTTGGATGACGTTCACGCTATATTGTGTAGCTAATTCAATATATAATTCGTTACGTTCCTCAAAAGAGTGATTCGTACGATGCCATTCTGGTGGTACACAAAAATGTCGTGTGTCGATACCACCATTTTCAAAAACCTTTAAATATCGCTCTAGTTTTGGGATTTTTGCATAGAAAAGCTCTTTCGTTAGTTCCTCTGCATTTGCTTGCTGTAATGTGTAGGGCGGTTGATGTGTGCTAATAGAAATGATTTTAGGCAATCCAACATCTCCTCGCAGTTAGTGGTCTTGTTCATTCTATGCGTTGAGGATTGGAATAAATGCTTATAAAATTGGAATTGACAATTTCTGAAAATTTAGCTATATTAATAACAACAAAATGGAAAGTAGGTGATGTGACATGATGAATAGATCTGTTTTTAGTGAACTGCAATTCGGTTTGTTCAATTTCACACGCCTAAACTATACAACATGACACCGTGCTATAGCTCGGAGTATTTGTGTACCTTTTAAACGTGCCTGTGAAACCTTGTAACTGCCGAATTGCAGATACAAGGTTTTTTTATCGTGGTCCCAAATTGCTGAACCGCGATATAGCCTATGGTGTAAGTGTCAATTGCAATTACGCTAAAAGGCATCATGATATGTACGTTTAGGAGGAAATTAAATTGAAATTAACAACATTAGGTTTTACAACTTATTTTGAAGAGCAAATGATAGAAATGAAAAAACAGCCAAAACTGAAAAACTGTGTGCCTGCAAGGGTTACCTTAGAACATAAACATTCTTATCGTGTGTTGGCCGAAGAGGGAGAATGGCTAGCGACAATTGCTGGTCATTATGCCTATACGTCTTTAGCTCGTGAGGACTATCCTGCGGTTGGTGATTGGGTACTAGTAGAGAAAATGCCAGGTGAGGAACGAGCGATCATTCATCAATTATTCCAGCGCAAGTCTGTCTTTTCACGTAAAGTGGCAGGTCAAGAAATTCAAGAGCAGATTGTCGCATCGAATGTCGATATTGTATTACTTGTTATGAGCTTGAATGCGGATTTTAATATTCGACGTATGGAACGCTATTTAGTGGCCGCATGGGATTCAGGTGCAAAGCCTGTTATTGTACTGACAAAAGCGGATTTATGTGAGGATGTTGCAAGCCTAGTTCAAGAAGTGGAGACCGTGGCATTTGGCGTAGATATTTTTGTAACGAGTGCTTTATCTGGTGAAGGATTAATGGAGATTCAGGCATTATTTCAAGAAGGAGTGACGGGGGCGTTACTGGGCTCTTCAGGGGCAGGTAAATCAACATTAACGAATGCATTATGTGGAGAAATGCTGATGAAGGTAGCGGGTATTCGTGAGGATGATGCTAAAGGACGTCATACAACGACACATCGAGAGTTAGTAATGTTACCTACTGGAGGCTGTTTGATTGATACGCCAGGAATGCGAGAACTTCAATTATGGGATCAAGGTGATAGCTTGGCGTCGAGCTTTCAAGATATTGAAGAACTAGCAACAGCTTGCCGCTATCGTGATTGCACCCATCAAACAGAGCCTTATTGTGCAGTACAGCAAGCTATTATAGATGGTGATTTGGACCAATATCGTCTGCAGAGCTACTTTAAGCTACAACGAGAATTGGCTTATATCGAACGTAAAACAAATGCCCAGGCAAAGCTTGAGGAACAGCGTAAGTGGAAGCAAATTACAAAGGGATTGAAAAAAAGAAATAAATAATCATTAGGAGCACTTCTATGACAGTTCAACATATCAATCATTTACTATTTTCGGTTTCTAATTTAGAGGAATCCATCGCTTTTTATGAAAATGTTTTCGATGCTAAGCTATTAGTAAAGGGGAAGACTACAGCCTATTTTGATGTAAATGGGCTGTGGCTTGCCCTTAATGTAGAAAAGGATATACCGCGCAATGATATCCAGCATTCCTACACACATATTGCCTTTACGATCTCTGAGGATGACTTTGATAAAATGTATGATAGATTAGTGCAATTAAAGGTTAATATTTTAGCAGGTAGAGAAAGAGACGAAAAGGATAAAAAATCGATTTACTTTACGGACCCTGATGGCCATAAATTTGAATTTCATACGGGAACTTTGCAAGACCGTTTGAGTTATTATAAGAAGGAAAAGCTGCATATGGAGTTTTTTGATCATTAATCAAGGAGTGATTCAATGAATAAAGCGTTTATTTTTGATATGGACGGTACATTATTTCAAACCAATCTCATTTTAGAGCCTGCACTTGATGCAACATTTGATGTACTACGTTCAAAGGGCTTATGGCAGGGAGAAACGCCGATAGAAAAGTATCGAGAAATTATGGGTGTACCATTACCTGTTGTCTGGGAAACATTATGTCCTATGCATTCGGTAGAAATACGTGAAGAGAGTAATGTCTTATTTCATGTAAAGTTGATTGAGCAAATACGTAATCGTAAAGGGGCATTGTATCCACATGCTGAACAAGCCCTTGCAGCATTGTCAGAGAATTATCCGTTATACATAGCGAGTAATGGGCAGGTTGACTATTTACAGGCAATTGTTGAAACATATCAATTAGGACGCTTTATAAAGGGAATATATAGCATTCAATCTATTGCAAGTGGTCATAAATCCGAATTGGTCAAAAAGGTAATAATTGAAAATGGAGTACAGGACGGAGCAGTAGTAGGAGATCGATCTTCTGATATTCAGGCTGCACATGACAATCAGCTACTGTCGATAGGCGTTCGTTTTGACTTTGCGCAAGATAACGAATTAGCGAAGGCCGATATTGTCATAGAGGATTTAACAGCATTATTAAACATAACGCTAGATTAATTACCTACAAACATTCCTCCCTCAACTTTTGGTGAAGGGCTGCTATAACGACAATCATTGCAATCTCGCACAAGAAAGAGTAAAATAGTGCCAATCCTATAAGAAAAGCATTGAAAAGGAAAAGTAAATTGGACTAGCATTTTGTAGAGAGCCTCTGTTGGTGGAAATGAGGTAAATGACCCCTTTTGAAAATGACCTTTGAGCTTCGTACCGAAAGCTTTTTAGCAAGTAGATTACGACGAGATGGGCACTCGTTACAACAGCGGCAGTATCTTTTATTTATTGAATGAGACGTACTGATAGAGGCAAATAGTGTGAGCTATTTGTAAATATAGGTGGTAACACGGGTATACTCGTCCTAATCAGATTTGATTAGGGCGATTTTTTTTACCATTTTTTATGTGAGGGGAGCAATTTAGAATGACAATTGTTATTGGAGGAGCTTGGCCGTATGCAAATGGCTCTTTGCATTTAGGTCATGTTGCCGCATTATTACCAGGTGATATTTTGGCTAGATATTACCGACAAAAAGGCGAGCAGGTGTTATATGTATCGGGCAGTGATTGTAATGGCACGCCTATTTCAATTCGTGCAGCACAAGAAAATACTACAACAGAGGCTATTGCCAATCATTATCATGATGAATTTACAAGATGTTTCAATGACTTAGGATTTACTTATGATTTATACACAAGAACGGACGCAGAGCATCATCATGAATCGGTTAAGGCTTTATTTTTACAGCTGCTTGCTAACAATTTCTTATACAAGAAAAAAATTGAACAGGCTTACTGTGAGACAGATAAGCAATTTTTACCGGATCGTTTTGTCGAAGGGATATGCCCGAATTGTGGTGCGAAGGCAAGAGGTGACCAGTGTGATAACTGCTCAGAAATTTTAGATCCGCTAGATTTAATTGATAAGCGCTGCAAAATTTGTGGGAATGAGCCAGTGATTAGAGAGACAGAACATTTTTATTTTACCTTTAGTCAATTTCAAGGAAGGCTCGAGTCTTATTTAGCGGAAGCAAAGGCAGAAAAGCGTTGGCGGGATAATGCTATAGGATTGACGGAGCGCTATTTGGCAGAGGGAGTCCCTGACCGAGCGGTAACAAGAGATTTACCAAATGGTATAGATGTTCCAGTGCCTGGCTTTGAGGGGAAAAAGATATATGTTTGGATTGAAGCAGTTGCAGGGTATTTAACAGCCAGTCTAGAATGGGCAAAAGAGCATCAAATAGCAATAGAAGACTTATGGAATGAAGAAACCATTTCGTATTATGTCCATGGTAAAGATAATATTCCTTTCCATACGGTTATTTGGCCTGCAATTTTAATGGGAATCGGAGCTAAGGCTTTACCAACACATATCGTATCGAATGAATATTTAACATTAGAAAAACGCAAATTATCTACTAGTCAAAATTGGGCTGTGTGGGTACCTTATATTCTAAGTCGCTATGATGCAGATTCTATTCGTTACTTTTTAACAATAAATGCGCCAGAAAACCGTGATACTGATTTTTCATGGCGCGAATTTATTTATAGCCATAACGGTGAACTACTAGGAGCCTATGGTAATTTTGTGAACCGTACATTGAAGTTTATTGAGAAATCATTCTCTTGTCAGGTGCCACAAGCGGAAGTGGATAGCGACATTCGTAAACAAACGATTCAGCTATTTAATGAAGCAGGTACTCTTATAGAGGCTGGTCATTTCAAACAGGCGTTAGAGACTATTTTTGAGTATATTCGAGGGGCTAATCGCTATTTTGACGAACAACAGCCATGGCTACAGGTAAAAGAAAATGTGAAGGCTGGCAATCATACATTAGCAACCTGCGTCTATATTATTGCTAATCTAGGCCAGCTACTACATCCGTTTCTACCGTTTTCAGCTGAGAAAATAAGAAACATGTTAGGCATCAATGATATGATGTGGCATGAACAAGTGGAACTGCCTGCAATCATTCAAGATGTGACGCCATTGTTTGAACGTCTAGATGTAGAGCGAATTGATGAGGAGTATCAAAAATTACTGAGGGACAGTCTCTAGCATCAAAAAGCAGTATGACTCTTAAAGCCATACTGCTCTCTTCTATTATTTAATTCATCACAGGTGTTAATTTTGCCACGACAATGCTATTGATGGCATTAATATAGGCAAGGGCGCTTGCCTTTAATATATCTGTATCTGCTGCTTTAGCAATATACTTTTCACCTGCATGCTCAATCGTAATTTTTACTTTACCTAAAGCTTCTTTGCCTCGTGAGACACTATTGATATTGTATTCCACAAGCTTTACATCAATGTTTGTAATTTCTGCAATGGCTGAATATAAAGCATCAATTGGGCCAGAGCCCACTGCACTTGCTTTAAACACCTCGCCACCTTTACAGATCTTAACACTTGCAGAAGGGAAGCTTGCATTGCTGACGACTTGTAGATCTTCGAAATCAAAGAATTGGTCACTGTAGTGTGTAGCGTTCTTATTGTTGGCATCATGCTTTTCATAATAGCTTTCAACAATAACGTATAAATCGTGATCGTATACTTCTTTTTTTGCATCGGCTAGCTTTAAGAAGCCTTCAAAAATCCCTTCAAATTCATCTGTTGAAAGATTAGAAAACCCTAATTTTTCAAGAGCATTTTTTACGGCATGACGACCAGAACGAGCTGTTAGTACTAGCTCCATATCATCAAGACCTACGTCTTCGGGATGGACAATTTCATAAGCATCACGAGATTTTAGCAACCCATCTTGATGGATACCAGAAGAATGAGCAAATGCATTATCTCCTGTAATGGCTTTATTGACCTGAACATCTAAGCCCATAAAGCTAGAAACAAGACGAGAGGTATTGATAATCTCTTTTGTATTGATGCGTGTTTCAGCATTATAAATAGAGCTACGAGTTTTTAGGGCCATGACAACTTCTTCTAATGCAGCATTACCTGCACGTTCGCCAATACCATTAATTGTACACTCTACTTTATCTGCACCATTTTTAATGGCAGCAAGCGTATTAGCCGTTGCCATTCCAAGGTCATTGTGGCAATGAACACTTAAAAGAACGCTGTCATCTAAATTTTTCATACGGTCATTTAATTTAAAAATCATTTCTCCAAATTCCTCTGGTTCTGCAAAGCCTACTGTATCAGGAACGTTAATCATAGTTGCGCCAGCTCTCATAACAGCTTCGATCGTTTTCCATAGATATTCAAAATCTGAACGAGATGCATCTTCTGTTGAATATTGAACTTGTGGTAATAGTGTTTTTGCGTATTTCACAGCATCAACGCCAATTTGAAGAATTTGATCCTTTGATTTGCTGAATTTTTTCTCCACATGAATATCAGATGTACCAAGTACCATATGAATCATTGGGTTTTCAGCGTATTTGACAGCATTATAGACAGCAGCAATATCCGCCTTTACAGCACGTGCTAATGCCGTAATCATAATGTCATTTGTATTGCCAACCTTTTCAGCAACAGCTCTGACGGCATCAAAATCACCTTGTGAGGAAGCAGGGAATCCAGCTTCGATAATATCGACCCCTAATTTTTTTAGTTGCTGGGCAATCTCAACTTTTTCATACAGATTTAGTTTAGCTCCTGGCACTTGTTCGCCATCACGTAATGTTGTATCAAACACCCAAATTTTTCTTCCCATTTTCAAACACTCCTTTTGTAGTAATCAGTTTAAAATCTACACTTAGGCCAATGATTTAATAAAAATAAAAAAAACCCGTCTCTATAAAAATAGAGACGAGTTTATGCTCGCGGTACCACTCTAATTGACATTTTCTTTACAGAAAATATCCTCTTATCGACAGCTATCACTGTCTATCCTGTTAACGGGGGAAACCGACATCCCTTACTAATATGTTCAGGGAGTAGCTCATGGACGAGTTCAAAATGTGTGTCTACCGATTTACACCAACCATCGGCTCTCTACAAGTACACAACCACTTTTACTATTTCCAATCTTGGCCTGCAATGTGTTATTGAAAGCAATATTACTTGGATATTAATGCGCTGTCAATAATTTTCTAAAAATTTTTTTAATTCTGTCTAAAAGGCGTGGCAATTTTATAAAATTTTGATATTCAATGGTATGTGCAAATGCCTATTTTATATAGTAATTAATGGTATATAATTAAATTTATGGATTAACATTATGGATAGAAGAAAAGTAGTTTTACATAATTTGAAGGAGTTGTTTTCAATAAAGAAAAAAGTTATTTGTATTCTAGCATTATTTTTAATAGCAATGATCTTATTAAATTTTTACAATGAATACAAAACAAAATACCTTATAAAGGATTTTCTTTCTACAGATCATTTAGGTGAAGAAGTTCATAAAATTAGTATCTTAAATGAATCAACGACCAAGATAATAAACATTAATAAAGATAATCCTTTATTTCTCTCGTTAACCGAATCACTAGAAGATTTAAAATTAAAACGGTCTAACTCACATTTTTCTTATACCGAAGGATATATGTTTATTATTTATCACAAAAACAGTTCATATCATATTTCTATCAATGAAAAGGGGATGCTACGAATTGATAGTGAAAATTATAGAATACAAGAGGAAAAAGCTATAAAGGATTTGATTGCTCTTATAAAAGAAGCATTCAAATAAGTAAATAAAAAACTACTCATTTTCTATAGGCAACACACCTAAAGAAAATGAGCAGTCTTTTTCTTGTTTTAATCTAATTTAAAGCGAGAGACTTGCGTATGAAGTTCTTCTGCCATATTGGAAAGAGTTGATGCAGAAGCTGCTACCTCTTCAATTGTAGCTAATTGTTCTTCCGAGGCAGAAGCGACATTTTGCAAATTGGATGAGGACATTTGAGCAATCGTTGCTATTTCATCAAAGGAAGCATAAATTTGCTCCGCGCTCGATGACATTTCCTCAGACACGGTTGTGGCCTCTTGAATTTGCATGGATACTTGTTCAATAAGCTCAACAATTTTGGCGAAGCCTTCTTCAGCCACTTTTACTACTTGCATACCAATTTGAACTTCTTGGGTACCTGTATCCATCACAGCTACAGCACGGCTTGTATCTTGCTGAATTTCGGAGATCAAAGTAGCAATTTGCTCTGCAGATTTTTTTGATTGCTCAGCTAATTTTTTCACTTCATCTGCAACCACAGCAAAGCCGCGCCCATGATCACCTGCACGGGCTGCTTCGATAGCAGCATTGAGGGCTAATAAATTTGTTTGCTCTGCTATGTCAGTAATAATGCTAATAATATTGCCGATTTCAATAGAATGACCATCTAAATTTTTAACAACACTTGCAGACTCTAGGACGGCTGTGTTGATTGTAGTCATTTGGGAAATGACACGATGTAATGATTCATTACCTTTTTTAGCTTCTGAGTTTGTTTCCATTGCTAATTCAGAAACAGCTGCTGTTGTAGAAGCTAATTGTTGTATACCATTTGTCATGTTTTTCATTGCTTCAGAGCTTTCTGTAGCATTTTTACCCTGAGCCTCCGAGCCACTAGCAACCTCTTGAATAGAAGAAGTGATTTGTTCGGTAGCCTGTATAGTTTGATCAGCACTTGCTGTTAATTCTGCTGCTGAGCCACTAACTTGCACAGTGTTCTGACGTACATTCTTAATTAACTCCTTTAAGTTTGTAGCCATTTGATTAAATGCTAGTGCTAAATCTCCAACCTCATCGCGATTTTTAATGCGAATTTGTTCGGCTGTTAAATCACCTTCAGCTATTCTTTTCGCTGCCTTAGCCATGCCATTGATAGGACGAGACATTAAACTACCTACAACCATAGCAATTATCAGACTTATGACAACAGCGAAGACCCCAAGAAGAATCATTTGGAATTTAATATCTTGGATTTGTTTTGATGTAGCAGCCATCTTTTCTTCAATATATTTACTTTGATAATTAGAAAGGTTTTCAACACGTTCATCGAACTGTTTGATAATTAATCGACCTTGAGTACTATCAAGCTTTTCATACTTTTCTGTTTCTCCTTCAGCTTTTAAAGAAAACATTCGGTCCGCAAATTGTTGGACGTTTTGCTCGCTTTTGTTAATAGCTTCTAGGAATTTAATAGATTCTTCTGAATCCAAAGTGGCCATTAACTCTTCAGATTTTTTCTTAAATTCCTCTCGTGAATCTTGATTACTTTGTAAATTTTGTTTGTCTCCAAGAAGTAAATAACCTCGCATACTTACAATTTCTTGTTTAGCTATTACACGTAATTCCTGAATACTTATAGATTTAGTAGTTTGCTCCTCCAGTAATAATCGATATGTTTTGTTTACTGAATCCAGCTGTTTTATATTTAAGCCGATTGTTGTAACAAGAACTAAAATAACTATAAAAAAACCGAGTAATAATTTCTTGTAGATAGTAAATCGCATAGTTGAAATATCCTTTCTCAGTAATTAGTAGAAATGTTACAAAATAATGAAATATGTATATATATCATTTATATCAGATTATATGGATTTTACAAAGTATTATGAGTATTTTTACAGTAGTTAATAGTTTGAAGATAGTATTAAATTATGATTAGAGTAATAAAAAATGGAGATTTTTCGGCTATAATACTGCTAATAATAGGGATAATTAATGGCATGTATTGAATACTAAGTCAATTTTCGTGAATTTTGAAACTTAAACCGTAATTGTACGTAGAAATAATAAAGGAAATGAACAGAGGTGGGAAAAATGTATAGGCCAATTTTAAAACTACCAAAAACTAAATCAGAAAAGATATGGGACTATATTGGTGGTAGTGCATTTATTGTATCTATCCTTTATATTATTTTACTCTGGGGTAAAATACCTAGCGAAATTCCTGGTCATTTTAATGGTTTAGGTGAGGTTGATCGTTGGGGTTCGAAAATAGAGCTATTTATTTTACCATTCATTGGTTTGTTTTTATGGATTGTATTGGGGCTTCTAGAAAAGGTACCACATATGCATAATTATCCAGCACGTTTGAATGAAAATAATGTAAAAGCATTTTATTTAAATAGCAGAAAAATACTAAATGAAGTAAAAAACCTGTGTCTCATTTTATTCGCATTTATTTCGATTCAAATGGTTCGTATAGGTCTTGGTGAAGCCAATTCCATAGGCTGGTGGTTTTTACCGGTCATTATAATAGGGACGGCTATTCCGATTATTAAAGGGATTATTGCTACCGCTAAAATAAAATAAAGTAACAAACTAAGCCTTGGGATTATTTCAAGTGATTAGACTGTAAGTAAAAGGAATCGAGAAGTACCATCTCGATTCTTTTTCTTTTTCCGAAAAATATCACCTATGGGGGCATCAGCATTCATCTCTAACTAGAGGAAAACTTGAAATATTTTTATACCCAAGTTTTGAATATTTCAGTATACTATCAAAACTAAGATGTAAATGTATGAGCAGTTTGTTAAATGCTAAAATTGAAATAAAGAAGCAGTAGGAGAGGAATGTAAGCTATGCAGAAAAAATTTAAACTGAATGATGAATTATCAGTTGCTATAGTCAATCAACCACAAGATTTGCCATTAGAAGGGATTTCTCAGGTAGGAGAAGCACCTTTTGATCGCATTATTTCATTTGTGTTCTCTGTGGAGGAGATGGTAACGTATTTACAAAAAGTGTTAAAAGGTACTCGTCTAAAAGAACAAGGTTACTTATTTTTTGTTTATCCTAAAAAGGGGAATAAAAAATATGAACAGTTTATCCATCGTGATGAAATTTTTCCAGCAATCCAAGTTGACGACGAAAAGTACATCGTTGGTAGTGATTTGAAATTTGCTAGCCTAATGTCATTAGATGATACATTTTCAATTTTAAGCATCAAGCGAGATGGTAAAGGAAAAGGGAAAAAGAAGACGGCAAGTAGTCAATGTGTAAGTGATTATGAAAGGATGATTCCTCAATTACGTGATTCACTTGCAGACAACCCTTATGATTTAGCATTTTATGATGAGCTAACACCAGGCTATCAAAAGGACTGGGCGCGTTATATTTATAGTGCTAAAAAACAGGATACACAAATAGCCCGCCTACAAGAGATGCGCGAAATTATTGGATTAGGCTACAAAACCAAGGAGTTATATCGCAAAGCAAAAGCTGAGGCAAATGAATAAAGATTTTAAAATAAATGATAAAGTGAGGCAATAGGTATGGAGAATATATACATGGAGCAAGTTGAAGAAAAATGGCGTGTTGCGTTTAGCCAGCTTGTAGATGTTGTTGCAACGAATATACCAGATGGATTTGAACAAACAATGCAATATGGCGTGGTTAGCTATGTTGTTCCTTTAACAGCCTATCCAGATGGCTATCATGTTACACCAAATACCCCATTACCTTTTATTAGCCTTGCAGTCCAAAAACGTCATATTGCGCTATACCATATGGGGATATACGCAGATCCAGCATTGCTCTCTTGGTTTCAGGAAGAATATGCGAAGAGAGTATCAACGAAGTTAAACATGGGGAAAAGCTGTATTCGTTTTACAAGTACAAAATATATTCCATTTGATTTAATAGGAGAGCTTGTTTCAAAAATGACCCCAGCACAATGGATCACTCACTATGAAGGAGCAAAAAAATAGATGAAAAGTGCAACTACATTTTTAATGTTTCAAGGGCAAGCGAATGAAGCTATTGAACAGTATCAGCAATGGTTTACAGATTTAGAGGTTGCCAGTCTGACGTATACGGAAAATTCACAGCAAGTGGCGATGGCAGTTCTCCATTTAAAGGGATTAAAATTAATGGTGAATGATAGTGTTATCCAGCACAATTTCACATTTACCCCATCCACGTCTATCTTTATAGAGTGTGATTCGGAGGAAGAAATAAGCTATTTAGTTACGCACATATTAGAAGGTGGACTTGCATTAATGCCTCTTGATAATTATGGGTTTTCTAAAAAGTTTGCGTGGATTCAGGATCGTTTTGGTGTGTCCTGGCAGCTATCATATAATTGAAGGTCAGGGATATGAATATATTCTTAAAGAATGTTAAAAAATACAATGTTAGTAAAGGGGAATAGTAGATGGCGGTAACTTTAGTGAAGCATGATATTAAATATGCTGAAGCCATGCATGAATTGTCTTCTATGCCACAGGTTCGAGATGCGCTTGGGTTACCTGCTGGTAAGGTAGAGGATACAATTAATTTTATTAAACGTGAATGTGTGGATGAAGAAGAAGGTAAAACAGTTCCTCGTGTTGTCTTGAATGAGGAAGGGCAACTAATTGGCGTGACATCATTAATGTTTATAGACCATCAAAAAAAGAGCTGTCATATTGGGTCTTGGCTTGGCTACCCATTTTGGGGAAAGGGCTATAATCTTGAAGCCAAAACAGCTATCTTAGATATTGCTTTTTTTGAACTTGGTTTATTACGTGTTTTTGCAGGTGCAAGGAAGGTTAATATCCGTTCACAAAAGGCACAGGAAAAGCTATCTTTTATTCGATTAGGAGTTGAAAGTGAATATCCAGAAGAGCATTCATGGTTAGAGGTAAAAGAAAAGCAACCATGTGTGTTAAATGTCTTTGAACGGGAGGATTTTGTTCGTTACAGAACATCGCTAGAGAAAGTAGATGGTAAACGTGAAGACTTCTTACCGCAGCTCTTACTAGCGGATGACAGTGAAAAGGTAGTTCGTGACTACCTAGATCAGGGTACCTTATATAAAATTAAGTGTGGCGAGGTGCTAGCTGGGGTAGCCTTAATAATTCCCCAATCTAATACAACAATTGAGTTGAAGAATATTGCTATTATTCCAACGTATCAAGGGAAGGGAATAGGTAAGGAAGTATTACGACAACTCACTGAAATATGCCAGATGGAAGGCTATCAAACCGTTCTAGTTGGAACAGCAAATTCAAGTATTGATAATATTGCCTTTTATCAAAAAGCAGGCTTCCGCATGGAGGCTATTGAAAAAGATTTCTTTCGTAAATACCCAGAACCAATTTATGAAAACGGCATTCGTGCCTTAGATATGATTTTCTTTTCAAAGCAATTATAAGCATCTTCATAAAGAAATACCCGTCCAACAAGTGTTGAGCGGGTATTTTTACTTACCTAGCAGAAGAGCCATTAATTTTTCTTTAGAATGTAGGAAATCATCTAAAGTGTAACGATCTAGCACACTTAAATAGGCTTGTAAAGCTTCGTACAGAACACCTTTTAGCTGACATTCTGGGGCTATTTTACATAGATTATTTTCTTTGTCGAAACATTCTACAAGGTGAAAATCCTCTTCTGTATGACGCACAATTTCACCAATAGTAATAGTTTTTGGATCGATAGCGAGGCGAATACCGCCACCACGACCACGGATTGTTTCAATATAGCCTAATAATCCAAGCTGATGTGTCACCTTCATTAAGTGGTTTTTCGATATATTATAAGCATCTGAAATCTCTTGAATAGTTGATAATTGGCCGTCTTCCTTTGCACCTAGATAAATAAGCGTACGCAAAGAGTAGTCTGTGTATAAAGTTAAGCGCATTAGAACACCCTACTTTCTATAATTCAAAATTATTATAGCATTTTTACATTGAAGTATAATATTTTCAAACGTTTTTTAAAGATGTATTTAAAATACATTAATTATGTCCATTTTGTTAAAGATGTATTTCATATATTGCTTTAAGGAAATGAAAGCGTTATATTGTAATCACGAAAGGATGGTAAGCGATATGTTAAAACAAGAAACTATTAAAATTATTAAGGCAACAGTACCTGTATTAGAAGTTCATGGTGTTGAAATTACAAAGACGTTTTACAAAAATATGTTTCAAGCTCATCCAGAATTACTGAACATTTTTAATCACACGAATCAAGAACAAGGCCGTCAACAAACAGCATTAGCTAACACTGTTTATGCTGCTGCTGTTCATATTGAAAACTTAGAAGCGATTTTACCTGCTGTAATGCTTATAGCACATAAACACCGTAGTTTAGGCATTTTACCTGAACATTACCCAATTGTTGGAGAACATCTATTAAAAGCAATTAAAGAAGTACTTGGTGACGCAGCAACAGATGATATTATTAATGCATGGGCTGAGGCTTATGGCGTTATAGCTGATATTTTCGTTCAAGTGGAAGAAGAGTTATACCAAAAGGCTGAAAATAATGGTGGATGGCGCCTATTTAAACCATTAAAAGTGGCGAAAAAAGTTGTAGAAAGCGACTTAGTTACATCTGTTTATTTTGTAAATGAAGATGGTTCACCATTACCGACTTATGAACCAGGCCAATACATTAGCATTCGTGTAAAAGTGCCGGGCGAAGAGTATTTAATGAATCGTCAATACACACTTTCACAGGCAAGTGCAGAAGATGGCTATCGTATTTCAGTAAAACGCGAAAGCGATCATACACCAAATGGTAAAGTTTCTAACTTTATTCACGATAACTTACAAGTTGGAGATTTAGTAGATGTAAGTGCTCCAGCTGGTTTATTTGTTCTAGAGGAAACTGCTGCACCAATTACATTTGTGAGTGGTGGTATTGGGGTAACACCTTTAAACAGTATGCTACAATCTTTAAAAGAAGATGCAACAAATAAAGTTAACTTTATCCAATGTGCTCGTAATGAGAAAGTTGTGGCATTTAGCGATGACATTAAGGAGAAAGTAAATGCGTTGCCAAATGCTTCATACACAGCTTTATATTCTGATGAAGACAAGCTTATCACTAAAGAATTATTAGCAGAAAAAGTAGCTGATAATGCAGATGTTTATGTATGTGGACCTGTAGGCTTCATGGAAGCTGTTATTAAAAATTTACAGGAAATTGGCGTGAAGGATGAGAAAATTCACTATGAGTTCTTCGGACCAGCCATGCAATTAGCTAAATAATAAGAGGATTCCCTGTTATGAGAAAAAACTCATAACAGGGTTTTTTTATTGTGGGCATAGTGACGGGTAGAAATAAAAAAGTGAAGAGACCAGAAAGAGGCATATAAACGACGGATTACAGTCCTTAAAGAAAAAAGGTTGAAGCTTTCGTGTTGACAATATACCTATAGGGGTATAATATGAATCTCGTAAGTAAGTTCAATCAATCGTTTTGGAAGGGGGCATAACAGAATGGCATATGGCTCAAACACTGCAAATCGTGTGAAACGTATGGAAGGTCAATTGCGTGGTATTTTACGCATGATGGAAGAAGGTCAAAGCTGTAAGGATGTGATCACACAGCTATCTGCCGTGCGTTCTGCGGTTGATCGGACGATCGGTGTTATTGTAAGTGAAAATTTATTGGATTGTGTATCGACTGCCGAAGGTGATGCAGAAAAAATGAATCTAGCCATCCAAGAGGCAATGGATCTAGTTGTGAAAAGCCGATAAATTTATATACCCTTTAACGTATAAAGAAGGAGGAATGATCATTTGGAGATATGGATAATTATTGCGTTAATCGCTGTATTTTTTATTTGGCGAATGAAACCAACAAAGGGCGTTCAGTCAATCTCGACAGCGCAATTAAAAAATATGCTGAATGATAAGGATAAGATATTTATCGATGTACGCACACCTGCTGAATATAAAGGTCGGCATATCTCTCAATTTAAAAACATGCCACTTGGATCGAGCTTTGACAATTTGCCAAAGGATAAAGAAGTAATCGTTATTTGTCAAAGTGGTATGCGAAGTAGTCAGGCGTGTAAACAATTGAAAAAGCAAGGCTTTGAACGTGTTACCAATGTTCGAGGTGGTATGAGTGCTTACTAGGAGGAGATAGAATGAAGGAAATTACGGCGAATGAAGTACAACATTTGATAGATCAGGGGAAAAAGCTGAACCTTATTGATGTTCGAGAGGTAGATGAGGTACAAGCTGGACATATACCAGATGTTATGCATATACCGCTTGGTTTATTGGAATTTCGACTGCATGAATTAAATAAAAATGAGTCGTATATTATGGTTTGTCGTTCAGGTGCCCGTAGTGGTCGTGCTACCCAGTTATTAGAAGATAATGGCTTTGATGCATCGAATATGGCTGGTGGTATGTTAGCTTGGGAGGGTAAAGTACAAATATAGATAATATCTATATTTTTTTGTTAAAAATAATACCGGGTATGGTATATGGAGGTTGTGGAAAATATGAAGGCGGATTTTCAGCTAGATGCCAAGGGCCTTTCTTGCCCGATGCCGATTGTGAAAACAAAAAAAGCTATGGTTGATTTAGTGGATGGTCAAATTTTAGAAGTATCTGCGACAGATAAAGGGTCAAAAGCCGATATTGCGGCATGGGCTGAAACTGTAGGCCACCAATATATAGGCACTATAGAAGAGGATGGCGTGCTGAAACATTATATTCGTAAATGTACCAACGATCAAATAGAAGACATAACGTTTGATCAAACAATTGATCTAGAACAAATCACTAGTCGTGAAGGATTAATTCTTGATGTACGTGAGGAAGCGGAATTCGCTTTTGGCCATATTGAAGGGGCAAAATCTATCCCAATGGGCGAACTAGAGGCACGTCTTTCAGAGCTTGATAAAGAGCAGGAGATTTATATTATTTGTCGTACCGGCAAACGCAGTGATATGGCTGCGCAGAAGCTTGCTTCACATGGTTTTACAAAGGTATTTAATGTCTTACCAGGAATGACATCCTGGAAGGGTGAACTTACAAAAAACATTTAAATTGGAGGAATTTTATTATGTCAAACAAGGTAGCAATTATTGCAAGTAATGGTGGTTTATTTGATGCTTATAAGGTGTTTAATATCGCAACGGCAGCGGCAGCTTCAGAAAAGGAGGTAGCAATCTTCTTCACATTTGAAGGATTGAATTTTATTCATAAGCAAGGTATGCATGCGCTACCAATGCCTGCTGGGGCAGAGCATTATGCGGAAGGTTTTGCAAAAGCAAATGTTCCGGCCATTCCTCAATTGGTGGAAATGGCACAGGAATTAGGTGTGAAATTTATTGCTTGTCAAATGACTATGGATGTAATGGGTTTATCGACGGAAGATTTTATTGATGGTATTGAGGTTGGCGGAGCTGTAACATTCCTTGAATTTGCGAAAGATGCAGCGCCATCTCTAACTTTCTAAAGACTTGTACTTCAAGGCGGAGAGTGGAGAAAGCTCTCCGCTATAAAAAACATTAAAATTATACCTATGGGGGTAAACTGTATGTCAATTCAGAAGTGGAATGCGTCACAAGTTGCTAAAAAGGTTATTAACAATGAAGAATTGTTTATTTTAGATGTTCGTAATGCGGATGCATTTGAAGATTGGAAAATTGATGGTCGCCGCTTTGAGTACTTAAATATTCCGTATTTTGAACTGTTAGATGGAATTGAGGAGATTTTACCGGAAATCCCATCAGATAAAGAAGTATTAGTAGTTTGTGCAAAAGAGGGGTCATCATTGATGATCGCGGAAATGCTAGCTGAAGCAGGTCGAGATGTTGCTTATTTAGCAGGAGGTATGAAATCTTGGAGTGAATACCTAGAGCCGATTAAAGTTGGCGATTTAACAGGTGGTGGCGAGCTTTATCAGTTTGTCCGTTTAGGAAAGGGCTGTCTTTCTTATATGATCATATCTGAAGGAGAAGCTGCTATCATTGATGCTGTTCGTTTTACGAATATATTCACAAGCTTTGCAGAACAACAGAACGTTAAAATTAAACATGTTTTTGATACACATTTACATGCAGACCATATTTCAGGTGGTCGCCATATTGCAGAAGCAACTGGTGCAGCTTACTATTTACCACCAAAAGATGCGGAAGAGGTTGTCTTTCAATATACGCCATTAGTTGATGGAACAACTGTTCAAATCGGAGCATCTAAAATAGATGTAGGAGCTATCTATTCTCCAGGTCATACAATTGGTTCTACTTCATTTGTGGTCGATAACAAATATCTGTTAACAGGAGATATTTTATTTATTGATTCAATCGGACGTCCTGATTTAGCGGGACTTGCTGATGATTGGGTTGGAGATTTACGTGTTACGCTTTACAAGCGTTATCGCGAATTGTCTGATGAACTTATTGTATTACCAGCGCATTTTATGATTATTGATGAGTTGAATGAAGATGGAACCGTGGCAAAACGCTTAGGAGATTTGTTTGCCCAAAACCATGGTTTGAATATACAAGATGAAGAAGAATTTAGACATGTGGTGACCGATCAACTCCCTCCACAGCCGAATGCTTATCAAGAAATTCGTCAGGTCAATATGGGGAAAATAACACCTGCACCAGATGAACAAACAGAAATGGAAATTGGACCAAATCGCTGTGCTGTACGATAGAGCATGCTAAAGTGCAATGAGTACGCATGCATGCTTATAACATGTAAATTCCGTGGATTGAAGGCGCTCTTCCTTCATGAAGATAAAAAACAAGAAGACTCGGCAAAATCGCTTACAAGCTTTGCCGAGTCGAAGGAGATTATGATGAAACCTAATTTACAACTAGATGCAAAAGGCCTGTCTTGTCCAATGCCTATTGTGAAGACAAAAAAAGCAATCGACACCTTAAAGGCAGGGGAAGTTTTAGAAGTTCAGGTGACAGATAAAGGAGCTTTAGCGGATATTCCTGCTTGGGCAAAAGCTGGGGGTCATATCATTTTAGACCACTACGAAGAGGCTGGCGTCATTACATTTTTAATTCAGAAAGCATAGAGCGGATTGAGGGTTGTCTATTACAGTAGAACAACCCTCCTTTCTCTTTATTGATTGCAGCCAGAAAGAAGGAAAAACAAATGGATATTGCATGGATCTTAACCATTTTACTTATTGGTTTTCTTGGTTCATTTGTATCGGGGATGTTGGGGATTGGCGGTGCTATCATTAATTTCCCGATGCTACTATATATCCCGCCATTATTAGGTTTTGCGGCCTTTTCTGCACATGAGGTGTCAGGGATTAGTGCGATTCAAGTGCTTTTTGCTGCACTTGCTGGAGTTTGGGTATATCGCAAAGGAGGATATTTAAATAAATCACTTATAATCTATATGGGGAGCTCCATATTAACAGGAAGCTTTGTAGGGAGCTTTGGTTCAAAATTTTTATCAGAGTCCGGTATTAACATTGTCTATGGTATCCTTGCGTTGATTGCAGCTGTGATGATGTTCATCCCGAAAAAGCAAATTGATGATAAATCGATGCAGGAGATTACTTTTAATAAACTACTTGCAGTCATATTAGCATTTATTGTTGGTATCGGTTCAGGGATTGTGGGGGCAGCTGGTGGCTTTTTATTAGTGCCAATAATGCTTATTGTCTTAGCAATCCCAACACGTATGACCATTGCGTCAAGCCTTGCTATTACTTTTATTTCCTCAATAGGAGGTACCGTTGGAAAATTAATGACAGGACAAGTTGAATATCTTCCAGCGCTCATCTTAATTGTATCTAGTCTAATAGCGGCTCCACTTGGTGCGAAAGTAGGGGGGAAGTTAAATACGAAATTCCTACAAGTTATTTTAGCGGTTCTTATATTAGCAACAGCGATAAAAATTTGGATGGACATTTTATAAGGGGGGATAGCTTTGAAAATTGAAGTCTTTTCTGATTTCACATGTCCGTTTTGTTATATTGGCAAGCGAGAACTAGAACGGGCAATTGATATTGCAGGCTATACAGGACTAGTGGAAATTGAATATAAAGCATTTCAATTAGACCCAGATATACCAAAAGTGAATGCACCAACCTTTTACGAGGCGATGGCTAAAAAATATGATATCACGCTAGAAGAAGTAAAAGAAATGGTCAAGGGCATAGCTATGAAAGCAATGGAGGTTGGTTTGGATTATGAATTTGCTAAGATGTCCACTTCCCATACTGAAAAAGCACATCGTTTAGCGAAGTGGACACAGCAATTTGGTAAAGCGACGGCTTATACAGAAGCATTAATGGCTGGTTATTTTAAAGAGGGTAAAGATGTAAATGATGACGATTTTTTATTAAAAGTTATTGCGAAATTAAATTTAAATGTGGAAGAAGCGAAGAAAATCATAACATCGGCTGACTTTAGTGAAGCATTAGAACAGGATCGCTATGATGCCCAACAACTGGGGGTACAAAGTGTACCATTCTTTGTGTTTGAAAATAGATATGGTATTAAAGGCGCTGAACCAAATGAGGTTTTTGTAAAAACTTTACATCAAGCGGCGGAAATAGCGGGTATCCAACCAATAATAAAGATAATGGGAAATGGTGAGTCTGTATGTGCCGATGGAGTATGTAAATTGTAAAAGGCTAGATGAGTGTCGAGTACATGATGTGCTCGACACTTTTTTATTCAGATATGGCTATATACTGCAAGAGGTATTAAGTCTTGTTTTCTTTGTTGTAGGACAATAAAAATGTATATTTTAACCATTTTTATCATCTTAATGGTTCTGTTTTAGGTATGTGTGAGAAAAATCACATCCAAATAATTGCTATGTTGCTAAAATGAAAAGGAAGATACAAAGGGGGGTATTATAGATGAAACCTATAGTAGCAGGAGTAGCAGGGACAGTACTGTTAGCAGGCTCAATCTTTGTTGGAACAATTGTCAGCGACAAAATTTCAGTAGAGTCAAATGCTGGCAAGGATGAAAAGACAGTGCAGACACAAATACCAACAACAGCAGCTGCTCAGTCGTTGGTCTATGCTCCACCAAGTATTGAAGAGGTGCCGGATGGACCTATGAAAGAGGCGATATTATACGGCTATGAGCTAGTGAATAACACACATGTTGCAGCAGATGAATATGTGGGGAATCAATTATCTTGCACAAGCTGTCATGCAGGAGCAGGCTATGATGAGCAAGCATCGTCGTTAGTAGGGGTCATGGCAAATTATCCACAATATATTGGACGCTCTGGTGATGTTGTGACGATAGAAGAGCGTATTAATGGCTGTATGGTTCGTAGTATGAATGGTAAAAAATTTGAAATGAATAGTGATGAATTGGAGGCCATGGTAGCGTATTTTGCTTATATTTCTGAAGGTGTACCAATAGGAGCAAAACGTGAATGGGCTGGTACAAGTGATATGAAGAATGTTCCGATTCCAGATGTTGCAAATGGTGAGGAGCTTTATGGACAGTCCTGTATAGCTTGTCATGCTGCTGATGGTTCTGGTACGGGTGCAAATACAGGTCCTGCATTATGGGGAGATAATTCCTTCAATGATGGAGCAGGGATGGCGCGGATATCAAAAATGGCTGGTTATATTCAAAACAATATGCCAGTCGGAGCAGCAGGTACTTTAACAGATCAGGATGCTGCTGATTTAGCCGCTTTTATTTTATCGCAGGATCGACCAGAATGGGCAAACCACGATAAAGACTGGCCAAAAGGCGGGCGCCCAAATGACATTATGAATAAAGAAAAACGAGAACAAATTAAAAATGGCACAATTGATTGGGAAAAAGTGCTTTCTACTAACTAATGACTGAAGGGATGCTGGCTGACAGCGTCCCTTTCCTATTTGTTAAGTTAAGCGGCTCATGGGCAATTTTGGATAACAAAATATTAGTTATGATCCTTGTAAAAGAAAGTTAGTACATAAATTTGCTATACTAGCGGTAGTAAGAGATGGAAATGGTGCAGGAGGTGACACTGTTGATTTTTTTGAAGTTTTTGATCCAAATTATCATAGTATCTGGTTTGATTTACATTGTTAGTGGACGATTAATTGGCTCCAATATCAATTTTGTTCGTAGAGTGCTATCGGTTGTTATTAGTGTGACATTAACCTCTTTTGTTTACTGGTATTCTTATTTGCGCCATACGGATTTTTTATCAGAAACGATGATGCAAACGGTGACAGAAGTCAGTACGCTCATTTGGATTGGGAGTATGCTACTCATTTCTATGTTACTCTATTTAGTTTTTGAACTGTTTGATCCAAGTGGTATAGCAACAGGAGACCGGCGAAACGGCCAAAAATCCATGTTATTTCGACTGCGTAGCTATTGGCGACAACAGAAACGTTTAAGGCAAGTACTAAAAATTGCTGTCACAAACGGTGTTGTGCAAACGATTAAATATGCTAGGCAACGTGAAAATGAAAAAGAGCTTGCCATTGCCTTAAGAGCAACATTAGAGCAATGTGGTGGGATTTTCATTAAATTTGGACAAGTACTGTCAACGAGGAAGGAATTATTTTCGCCCATTTTTATAGATGAGCTAGAAAGACTTCAGCACCGTGTGAAGCCTTTACCAGAGGAGCAAGTTACACAAATTTTAGAAGGCTCACTTCCACAACCAATGAATGAAATATTTAGCCATTTTCAAATGGAACCCATTGCGGCTGCCTCTATTGGTCAGGTGCATAAGGCGCGACTTAAAAATTATGAAGATGTTGTAGTTAAGCTTTTGCGTCCAGAAGTAAAAGGAATCATGCGTGATGATCTTGAAATTTTAGAGGAGTTTGCCAACTGGCTTTCAACAAAATCAACTTGGGCAGAGTCATTAGGCTTTCGGGAGCTAGCTGGTGGATTTGCGGATGGATTACGTGAGGAGATTCATTTAGATATTGAGGTCCGTAATACTTTACAGGTTAAAAATGCTCTAGCGAAAAGTGACTATAAAGTTCGAATACCTAAAATATACACAGCCTACAGTAATGAGAATGTCATTGTGATGGAATATATTCGAGGGCAAAGCGTAGCAGATGGGGCAGCTGAATTCAAACGGTTGTCTATCGATCGTAGGCAATTCGCAAGAACAGTATTATATTCATTTTTTGAACAAATGTTATTCTCTGGAATTTTCCATGCAGACCCGCATCCAGGAAATATCCACATCGATGAAACAGATGGCACACCAGTTCTGCTTGATTTTGGTGCAGTTGGGCGATTAGGCGCTACACAGCAGGAGGGTTTGAAGCTATTCTTGATGGGCATTCAGCTTAATGATTCAAGCGTTTTATATGATGGCTTAACATTATTAGTGGAAAAAGCTGATCACGCAGACCGTGCAAGGATGGAGCAAGCAATTGATCAAATTTTACTAAAAATCTCCTATGTTGATCGTATACCGACTGAAGAATTAATTCATGCATTATTTACAGTAGTAAGGGACTTTGGTTTAGCGTTCTATCCTGCAGTAGGGTTGGCTCTTCGTTCCTTAGTGACACTGGATGGCACTTTACGAGTAATTGATTCCCGTTTTGATATTTTTACCGAGGCAAAGGATTTTTCTGCTACATATATGCGTGCCTCTTTCTTAAAGCCATTTAAAGAACCAATGGCTACTAAAGAGCGACTTCAGGAAGAACTGTCCATGCTTATACCTACTTTACGTAAAATGCCAAGAAGAGTAGATCAGCTAATTCAACGCGTTGAAAGCGGGAAGATTATTTTACATCATGATGTTTTTTCAGATGAACATAATGCTCGTTTTATTACACATTTGTTTTCTCGCTTTGTGCTGCTTTTAGTAGGGATCACCTTTGGCATTATATCCGTGGCGCTTTTAGCTATCTCCCAATTTATTCATGATTCTTATGCGGTTTACTTAAATACTGCCGCCTATTTGGGTTTATTTTTATGTGCCATTTTATTAGTAAGATTATCGATACAAGCTCTAAGATCAATGAAACAGTAGATAGGGAATCTTTTCCCTATCTTTTTTTTGAAACATTGTAGAGAAATATTACAAAAACATTACAAAACGATGCGTAGGTCTAATGTCGAATAAGCTATTTTTATCGCTATGTAGATTAAATTGGTTATTTGTAGAATAAATACGCATTATATCTAATGTTACAGAAATATTTCGAGTTTTACTAATGTATTAAATAGATGAGAAATAGTATAAAAGTTATGCCGGAAATGCTAAACTTTAAAAGGCTAATATAAATATAAGAACAATTAATTAAAATAGAAATCGTTCAAGTGATTACATAGGATATCGAGAGCGAAATTGATAGATGAAGGGAAATGAAGGTAACGTGGGAAAGCGCAATAAATGGCGTAAGTCGATGGTGCTAGCATTGGCACTAGCAGGCGGCTTATTATTTAATACAATTCAACCAACAGAAGTACATGCCGAAGAAACTTCTCAACAAATGATCGAGAAAAAGGCTGAAATAGATAAACAAGTGAAGAAATTAGAGCAAGAATTAACAAAGCTACAACAAGAGATCGACGCAAAAGTTAAAGTATTTAAACAAGTACAAGCTGAAATTAAAGAAGTAGATGCTAGTATTGTTGAAACACAAAAACGTATTGAACAACGCTCTAAAATCTTAAGTGAGCGTATGGCTGCATATCAAGCACAAGATAACACTGTAGGCGTTTATTTAAATGTCGTTCTTGAAGCAAAAAGCTTTGCAGATTTAATGGACCGTGTCGTAGCGGTTAAAACATTAATGGATGCTGACCAAGAATTAGTGGATCAACAGGAAGCAGATAAAGCAAGCTTAGTGCAACAAAAAGCTACATTAGATGAAAAGCAAAAAGAGCTTCAAAAACAATTCCAAGAGCTTCAACAAAAGGAAAGCGAAATGGAAGTGAAAAAGGCTGAAAACGAAGCGAAATCACTTGCATTAAAAGCTCAAATTGCAACGAAACAAGAAGAAGAACGTTTAGAAGCGGAGCGTAAAGCAGCTGAAGAAGAAGCAGCTCGTTTACGTGCTCTTCAAGCAGCAACGCCAGTAGTACAAGCAACTCAAAATACTGGTGGTGGTCAACCACAAAAAATTATTGTTGGCTCTGGAGCTGGTACAGCATCATCAGGAGATGCTATTTCAACTGCTAAGCAATTCCTAGGTCGTCCTTATGTTTGGGGTGGTAGCAACCCATCAACAGGCTTTGACTGCTCAGGTCTTGTACAATGGTCTTACAAACAAGCAGGTGTTTCTTTACCTCGTACAGCATCACAACAATATTTAGCAACACAGCGTATTTCAGCAAGTGAAGCACGAGTTGGTGACTTAGTATTCTTCAGCTACGGGTCTGGGGTAGCGCACGTAGGTATTTACTTAGGTAACAACACAATGATCGATGCTCAAAACAACGGTGTCGTAATTGAATCACTTGATTGGTGGAATCAATATTTAGTAGGCTTCGGTCGTATTCAATAAGCAAGCCTCTTTAACTAATAGACGATTGACATGAGAAAAAGGTCATCTTTGTAGAGAAAAAATACAAAGATGACCTTTTTTTATTTAGCTTAAAAATTTTTAAATTTTAAAGTTTAACTTAATGACACCTGTCTCTTTCAATGCAATAAAGAAAATTATAACAAAGGGACCGACAAGTAAACCGATAATACCAAATAACTGAAGACCAATGAACATGGCGATTAATGTTGGCAATGTAGATAAACCGATATGGTCTCCCATTAATTTAGGCTCGACTACTCGACGAATAATAAGTAAAATAGCAGCTAAGATGAATAATTTTACAGCAATAGCTGTGTTACCCATCAGTAAATGATAAAGTCCCCATGGAGCTAAAATAATGATAGAGCCTAGGAAAGGGACAATATCTATTAACCAAATAATAATCGTCATTGTTATGGCATATTTGGGCTGGATTAATAGAAGTCCAATAAGTGTGACGCCTCCAATAATAAAGCTTACAAATAAGTGTGCCTTCATATAACCGAAAGTTGCATCCTTTAGACGATTAAGGATAATCTTTATTTTCTTTGCAGTGTTGGGCTTTAAATATTTATAAGTGATTTGCTTTAATTTAGGCAAATCAAGCATAAATAGGAATAGAGCAATCATATAAACGAGAAGACTGATAAATAGGCTTGGAATTTCTGAAAAGAAGGCTGAAACTTTGCTATAATTAAAAAAGCTTAAAAAGAATTCTTCAACTTTTTTTATGAAATCCATTGTGGTTTTTTGAAGTGAAGCACTTACTTCTGGTGGAAAGTCTTCTGTATATTTAGAGATATTTTCTTGCATATGGAGCCACATATCTGATAGCTTGGAAATATAATAGGGAGCTTGCTTAGATAGTAAAATTATTTGCGACATGATTTGTGTAATGGACAGATAGCAAATAATAGATATAACCATAACACTCACTATGTATATAAAAGCAACTGCTATTTTCCGTGACATCTTCCATCGCCTTTTAAAGAACATGACGATTGGTTCTAAGAAAAATGCACTTATACCTGCAAATAGTAAAGGCATGGACACAGGGATAATAAAATAGGCAGCTACAAGTAAGGATAGAATCACAATTACTCGAAAAATCAATTTCCTAGCATTAAATTTATTCATAAACTCACCTTCTTTGCGAAAAAATTAAGTTAAGTGTACCATAAATCAAATTTTATTACGTTCTGAATCAATAAAGGTAGGGATAAATTATGGAAAAAGAGATTTTGCAACTTTTTAGTAATCTAACAGAGCGTGACCACGATATTCAATATGAATCTTACGAGGAACTAATGAAAATTATGCAGGAGCCCGTAGATTGGACATATGCAGTATGGGAACAGCTTGTACAAGCACTTACATACAAAGATGGACATGCTCGTGCACGTGCTGCACAAATTTTATGTGCCTTAGCCGCAAAAAGTGATCCAGAAGAAAGGGTATTGGAGGATTTTTTGAAAATTTGGGCTGTGACGTATGATGAGCGATTTGCCACGGCGAGGAACGCGTTACAAGCTATTTGGAAAATTGGATTAGCAGGTCAAGTACAAAGAGACTTAGTTGTCTCGTATCTAGCTAAGAGATTTCAAACATGTTTGGATGAAAAGCATCCCTCTCTTATTCGCTATGATATTATTATTTCTTTTAAAAAGCTTTATGATCAAACGAATGACTCTAAATTAATAGCTATTGCACACCGCTTAATTGATGAAGAGCACGAAGTTAAACACAAAAAGAAATATAAGGCAGCCATCCGTTCAAAGTAGCGAGATGGTGTTTTTTTGTACAGATGTAAAGTTTCTATTTGGAGTACAACTGTTTTTTCCTATTAATATATGGTAAACTGCTTTACAAATGAAATATTCTTGCAGAATAAAGGTGCTAACTAGCATAATCGGGAATTCGGTGAAAAACCGAAGCTGTTTCCGCAACTGTAAGTACAGCCATTATAAAGATATACCACTGTCTCCAAGGAGATGGGAAGGTTCTTTATAGCTCATTAAAATTCATTAATGAATTGTACAAGCCAGGAGACCGACCTTTATTTGAACGTATAACAACTCTTCGGAAGCTAGGAGGATATACGGCAAATTACATAGGTAATGTCATAGTAATTGGCAATCATTATGTTATTTTCGTCGTTCCTTTGCTTAAAGGAGCGGCGTTTTTTTATGCTATCGTTCATGTAAGAATTTATCAAAATGGGAAGGGGGTACATCAAGTGAAAAAGGATGCACGTTATTCTTGTTATCCGTTTATGCGTGAGAAGGCTTCAACGGTTGATTATGAGATTCGAACAGATAGTCTCACAACACATCTAGGGGTTGCATTAGCTGCAGTAAAAAAGGAGGATGTACAAGTTGTCGCAGATGATTTGCTGATTATGTTACCTATGGCTTACCATGTCAATGGTTCAGTCCGAGGAAAGCTAGCAGTAACAGAAGAAGATCTTTCTTGGTTAAGCGAACGCTATGACTTTTATGTTCGTCATGTGAAGGAAGAAATACAAAGTTTTGTTTTACCTCAGGGCACAGAGGCTGCTGCTGCTTTACATCTTTGCCGCAGTGAAGCCAAAAAATCATATCGTACATTACATAAGGTTTCAGAGGAACGAGAGGTACCAGCTATCCTTTTCGACTACTTAGGCTTGTTAGCAAATGTATGCTTTGTCATGGCAGTCTATATGAATCACCAAGCAGGTATAGCTGAAATACCGTTTATTAGTAAATCCTATCCAATGAAAAAGAAAAGGGAGAGTAAGAATGAAGAAAGTATTTAATTTCCAATGGCTATCAGTGCTAGTACTAATATTAGTTTTAGCAGGTTGTGGTACCTCAGAAGATACAAAAAATAAAGAGGCTTCACAGGATACGCAACAAACTGAACAAACAACCTACAAAGTAACAGATGATCGTGGTGTAGAAGTAGAATTTAAAGAAGTACCAAAAACTATTGTTTCCTTACAACCAAGTAATACGGAGATTTTATTTGCACTAGGTGTTGGTGAGAAAATCGTAGGAGCAACAGAGTATGACACATATCCAGAAGCAGCACAAAAAATCGAACGAGTATCTGATTCTCAGAATTTCGATAGTGAACGCATTATAGCCTTAAAGCCAGATGTGGTCATTGCTTACACAATTGGCTCTAAGGATGCATTGAAACCATTAGAAGATGCGGGACTGAAAGTTTTTGTTATTGAATCTGCCACATCATTTGATGATGTTTATGGGGATATTGAACAACTAGCTGCTGTAATGGGTGTTGAAGATAAAGGAAATGAATTAAACGAACAGATTAAAGCGAAAATTACTGAAGTACAAACAAAGGTGAAAGAAGTAAAAGCACCGAAAAATGTTTATTTAGAGATTAGTCCTAAGCCAGATATTTATACGGCAGGCGCTGGAACTTTCCAGCAAGAAATATTAAATGCAGCCAATGTTAAGAATGTCTTTGCTGATTTAGACAATTGGGCGCAAGTGTCTGAGGAAGAGGTTATTGCGAAAAATCCAGAGGTTATATTAACAACAGTAAACTATACAGAAGATCCTATAGGGGAAATTTTGACACGTGATGGTTGGAATACTGTGAAAGCTATTCAAGATAAAGCTGTACAGTCTCTTGATACTGATATCTCTAATCGTCCTGGTCCACGTATTGGAGAAGCAGTAGAATTAGTAGCTAAAGCTGTGTATCCAGAGTTATTTAAATAACAATTCAAGGCTAGCCGATCTAACGGCTAGCCATTTTTATATGGTTAGTTATTACCTAGCGTGAAAATTGGAATTAATTTAATTTGTTCTATAGAATAAAGGTAAGAATGCTTAATAATTTAGGGAGGGTAGTGAATGGAACAGTTAGATACACAGGTTATTCCGTTTGAGGCAGTCTATAATTTCCGAGATATGGGGGGATATAAGACAAGGGATGGACGTATTGTAAAGAAGGGTTTATTCTACCGCTCTGCAGCACTTGGTAAAATGACATCAGCAGATAAAGAGCGATTTGAAATGTTAGGTATTAAAACTATTTTTGATTACCGTGACAACAAGGAAGCACAGCATAATCCTAACCCCGTGTTCTCACATGCTCGATATATTCAAATACCAGCAAAGGGTAATCATGCTTTTGAAATGCCCACAAATGCTGGTGGTAAAGATTTTTATAAAGTAGTAAGCCCCGAAATGTTCCGAAATTTTTATGCGCAAATGCCTTTTAATAATCCCTCATTTAAGGAGCTAATGAAAACCATTCAAAATCCTGATAATTTAGGTCTTGTTCACCATTGTGCAGTTGGAAAAGATAGAACAGGTATAGGAGGCGCCCTGATTTTACTAGCTTTAGATGTACCAGAGGAAACAATCATGGAAGACTACCTAGACACTAATATACACTTACAACCCATGGTGGAAAAAATGGCTCAAGCTATTCAGCATCAGTATAATGAACAAGAATTACAGCAATTTTATGCATTGATGTCTGCTCGTGAAGATTATTTACAAGCAGCATTGGATGCTATGGATGATCTCTATGGCTCAAAGACTGCCTTTATGGAACAGGAATTTGGACTAACAGCTGAAAAACGTAAGCAATTACAGTCTTACTGTTTGACGTAAGGAAAAGCCCTTTCACAAAGCTATGTGAAGGGGATTTTTTGTGTGGAAGCGCTGTCTTATCATAAACCTCTTTACAGTCTGAAAATTTGTGATAAGATACAATAGATTTTCAAGAAAAAGATAGGAGAAGTGAAAGTATTGGCAGACACAATTAAAGAGACAAATAAGTTAAGTCTATTCCATTTAACGTGGCCTATCTTCTTAGAAGTATTTTTATTTATGTTAATGGGACTAGCTGATACTTTTATGCTCAGTGCTTTATCAGATAATGCTGTATCAGGAGTAGGTGCAGCCAATCAATATATCCATATAGCTATCTTGATTCTTGAAGTGGTTGGTAATGGTGCATCCATTGTAGTTTCCCAATACTTAGGTTCAAGACGGTTCTTCGAAGCAGCAAAAATATCAGCTTTAGCTGTTACAATGAATTTGGCCGTTGGGCTTTTGATGAGTATTCTATTTTTCTTCTTTGCTGGTCATTTAATGACAATGATGAATTTACAGGGAGAAGTACTCCACTATGCGCAAAGCTATTTAGCAATCATCGGGAGTTTTATTTTCCTTCAGGCTATTATCAATGCTTTAGCTGCAATTATCCGCGTACATGGTTGGACGAAGCAAACAATGTACGTATCACTTGGTATGAATATATTGCACGTGGTTTTAAATTATGGTCTTATTTTTGGGAATTTAGGTTTTCCAGAGCTTGGTGTTAAAGGTGCAGCTATTTCTTCTGTTATTAGTCGAGGTTTAGCGGTACTCGTATTTTTCTGGTTGTTATATCAGGTCATGGAAGTGCGTATAAAGATTCAATATTATTTCGAGTATTCTAAGGAATATGTAAAAAAAATATTGAACATTGGCCTACCGTCTGCATTTGAGCAGGTTCTTTATCAGTTTTGTCAAATCATCTTCTTGTATTATGCAACATATTTAGGAGCAGAAACATTAGCGGCACGACAATACGCCATGAATATTTCAATGTTTACCTATTTATTTGCGATTGCTATTGGTACAGGAACAGCAATCATTATTGGTCGTCATGTAGGTGCAGGGAAAAAGGACGATGCTTATCATCAGCTTTGGACTAGCGTACGTGCGGCATTTGTTTTTACGATTATAATGGTCGCTTTTGTCACGATTTTCCGCAAGCAGCTTATGCATGTTTTTACAGATAACCCTAACGTTATAGCAATTGGAGCATCCGTGTTAGCTTTAAGTATTTTACTTGAGACGGGCCGCACGATGAATATTGTTGTCATTAACTCGTTACGTGCTTCAGGGGATGCGAGGTTCCCTGTGAAAATCGGATTTCTGTCAATGGTTTGCATGAGTCTTCCATTGGGTTATTTATTTGTCTTTGTACTGGATTGGGGCTTGGTTGGAATTTGGCTAGCCATTTCAGCAGATGAATGGTTGCGGGCAATTATCGTATACTTTAGATGGAAGAGCCGTAAATGGGAGCGATTTGCCCTCGTTTCACCTAACGAACAGAAGGAGGCATAGCAATGGGTGCATTATCTAAACGTGCAATAGGGGCAGCATTAATGGATCAACAGATTAATCTTTTTGCTTGTCCGGTTTGTCAGCAATCGATGTATGTTTATGAGCAAGGGAGGTTGGTTTGTTCTGCCAACCATTCATTTGATATTGCCAAGCAAGGCTATGTCAATATGCTAACGAATAGCGTCTCCTCTAAATATAGTAAGAGTCTTTTTGAATCCCGCAAGGCTGTAATTGATAGCGGAATCTATGATGTAGTGGAAGCTAAAATCAGTGAGATTGTAGCGCCTGCAAAAACAGTGCTTGATACTGGATGTGGAGAAGGATCACATTTAGCTCGAATTATGAAGGCCAAAAAGTATGGGATAGGTATAGGAATTGATATAGCAAAAGAAGGCATAATGGCTGCAGCTCGTCATTATCCACAACAAATTTGGTGTGTAGGTGATTTGGCGAAAAGTCCGTTTGCGAAAGCAAGCTTTGATGCAATTTTAAATATTTTATCACCTGCCAATTATGAGGAGTTTAAACGGCTTCTTGCGCCTGATGGCCGTATTGTAAAGGTTGTGCCACAAAGCGGATACTTACAGGAACTGCGTGCTCAATTATATGCAGATTCAAGCAAAGAAACCTATTCTAACGAGCAGATTGTTGCACGTTTTCAAGATAGCTTTCATGAGGTTACCAAAGAACGTGTTACCTATACTCTACCACTTGATGAGAATCTTGTGCCCGCGTTATTAGAAATGACACCAATGGGCTGGCATAAAAAAGAGGATAAAGACCTCATATTAAATGCAATTACAATCGATGTAGATCTACTAGTGGGGAAGGTTTAGATGGTCGCAGGCAATTGCAGTATACTGGTCTTTTCGATTACAATGGGAATAACTATTGAATAAGGTAGGAATGTAACAGTGTATAAATTAGCAGCAAATGTTGTCAAAGTAATATTGAAATTAATGGGCTCAAAGGCTCGTGTATATGGAGAAGAAAACTTACCAAAAGACGGTGGGTTTATTATAGCTTGTACACATACAGGCTATGTTGATATTTTAAACCTTGGTGTAGCCATGTATCCACGGGAAATTCATTTTATGGCAAAGAAGCAATTATTTGAAATGAAAGGCCTTGGATGGCTTATTGAGCGTTTAAATGCCTTTCCGGTAGACCGTGATAATCCTGGTCCAAGCGTGATTAAAATTCCTTCACAGTTATTGAAGGAAGGCAAAATCGTGGGGATTTTCCCATCTGGAACTCGAAATGCAGAAGGCTCTGATTTAAAACAAGGAGCGATTACAATTGCACAGCTGGCAAAGGTGCAAATTGTTCCTGCTGCTTATGTTGGTGCACGCAATGCTGGAGATGTAATGAAGCGTGGCAAAGGCTATTTAATTTATGGTGAGCCATTCTATGTAACAGGTAAAGGCAAAGAAGGTCGTGAACAATTTACACAACACCTTGAACATGAACTGATTGCTTTAACAGAAGAATTACAGAAACGAATTGCAGTCAAATAAAATAAAGTGGCACTCAGAATCAACTTGATTTTGAGTGTTTTATTGTGGGAGGATAGTAGAATGATTCGAGTACTTTTCGTGTGCTTAGGCAATATTTGTCGCTCTCCAATGGCAGAAGCTGTCATGCGTGATTTAATAGAGAAAGAGCATTTGAATGATAAAATTGAAGTGGATTCTGCTGCTACGAGTTCGTGGCATGTTGGTGAGCCCCCTCATCGTGGTACACAAGATAAGCTTAAAGAGTATGGCATTTCTACTACAGGAATGCGTGGTCGACAATTGCAACAAGCTGATGTTGAAAAATTTGCTTACATTATAGGTATGGATGAAAGTAATATTCGCAATATCCGTACGATGTTAGGTGATCCCCATTCACCAAAGATATTTCGTTTTTTAGATTTAACAGAGCATCATAAGGACGTCCCTGATCCTTACTATACGGGAGATTTTCAAGAAACCTACGATTTAGTACGTGAGGGATGTCAGGCGTTACTCGTAAAAATAAAACAAGAGTTGTTGTAAGGCAATACTAAATAGCGCAAATTTTAACAGTTATTGCTTTAGAAAAAGTTCGCTTAAACATTGGTATATCTAGCTTTGTAAGCATCATTGTGTTATTATTTGCAGAGTAAAGATACGATAAGTATTTAATTACCATTTTCAGATATGCAAATGTGTATCTATTATTTTTATAAAATTATCTTTTGAAAGAGAGTGGAAACAATGGGTCGTAAGTGGAATAACATTAAAGAAAAGAAAGCGTCTAAAGATCAAAGCACAAGCCGTATCTATGCCAAATTTGGTCGAGAAATTTATGTGGCAGCTAAATCAGGCGAACCAGATCCAGAGTCAAACCGTGCACTTAAGGTAGTTCTTGAACGTGCTAAAACATATAGTGTTCCAAAACATATTATAGAAAAAGCCATCGATAAAGCAAAAGGTGGCGGTGATGAAAGCTTTGACGAATTACGTTATGAAGGCTTTGGACCAGCAGGCACAATGATTATCGTGGATGCTTTAACAAACAATGTGAATCGTACAGCATCTGATGTTCGTGCAGCATTTGGTAAAAATAATGGGAATATGGGTGTCAGTGGTTCTGTAGCTTATATGTTCGATTCAACAGCAGTAATTGGTTTAGAGGGCAAAACTGCTGATGAAGTACTAGAAATTTTAATGGAAGCAGATATTGATGCTCGTGATATTCTAGAAGAAGATGAAGCAGTTATTATTTATGCAGAGCCAGATCAATTCTTTGCTACACAAGAAGCATTAAAGGCTGCAGGTGTTGAAGAGTTCACAGTAGCAGAACTATCTATGCTACCTCAAACTGAAGTAACATTAACTGGTGACGATGTAGCAAAGTTTGAAAAACTAATAGATGCTTTAGAAGATTTAGAAGATGTACAAAACGTCTTCCACAATGCAGATTTAGGTGAATAAACCGCTAATCTAAATGAGTAAACCAGTAGCTATAAGGCTACTGGTTTTTAATTAGGGAGGAAAATATGCAGACTACTTTAGCGATTATTTTATTTTTAGTTACATTATTTTTCGTTATTGTACAGCCGCGTAAACTATCAATTGGCTGGTCAGCCTGTATAGGAGCAGCTATTGCGCTATTAATTGGCGTAGTCACCTGGCAAGATGTATTAGAGGTAACTGGGATTGTTTGGAATGCCACGCTTTCATTTATCGGTATTATTTTAATTTCGCTTATATTAGATGAAATTGGTTTTTTCGAATGGGCAGCTCTGCATATGGCACGGCTTGCTAAGGGGAGCGGGATTCGTTTATTCGTTTATATTGCCTGTTTAGGAGCTATTGTATCGGCTTTATTTGCTAATGATGGTGCCGCTTTAATATTAACGCCCATTGTTTTAGCAATGGTGAGAAAGCTGAACTTAACGGAAAAAATGATTTTTCCATTTATCATTGCAAGTGGTTTTATTGCAGATACCACATCTTTACCCTTTGTTATTAGTAATTTAACAAATATCGTATCAGCTGATTTCTTTGAGATCGGCTTTATAGATTATGCTATTCATATGGTTGTACCTAACTTCTTTTCTTTAATAGCAAGTATAGTAGTCCTGTACATTGTTTTTCGTCGATCCATTCCACAAGATTATTCTCTGGAGGCAGTTGAGCATCCTAAGCAGGCAATTCGAGACCCGAAACTATTTGCAATAGCTTGGTATGTGATTGTTATTCTATTAGTGGGGTTCGTGATTGGTGAAGTTTTGCACATCCCTGTATCCTTTATTTTATGCGGTGTTGCGGCAATTTTCTTATGTTTAGCACAACGCAGTACGTTTGTTGATACAAAGAGAGTTATAAAAGGGGCCCCGTGGAATATTGTGTTCTTCTCAATTGGTATGTATGTGGTTGTCTATGGCTTGAAAAATGTAGGTATGACGGGGTTATTGGCAAGTTTGCTAGACCAAGCTGTGCAGCAAGGCTTTATAGTAGCCACTATTACTATGGGATTTGTAGCAGCCATTTTATCAGCGGTTATGAACAATTTACCCACTGTCATGATTGATGCTTTAGCTATTTCCGAAACAAGCGCAACAGGTATGATGAAAGAAGGTCTAATTTATGCAAATGTCATTGGCACCAATTTAGGACCAAAAATGACACCGATTGGCTCACTCGCGACATTATTATGGCTTCATATATTGGCTCAAAAGGGCATTAAAATTAGCTGGGGGCAGTATTTTAAAATCGGCATTATTCTTACAATCCCAACATTGTTCGCTACTTTAGTCGGATTAGTTATTTGGATAAGTATCATATCTTAGTTTTATTATTGAAATAGGGCACAATTCGATTTCTTTAAAAGGACAAGTTATAAGGCAAATAAAAAAGGCTTGGATGTCTGCACTGAAGAGCTCTTAAATACAAGCTATTGATTAATTTGAACTATTTTTCTATGAGCGTAGATCTTGTAGAAAAATAGTTTTTTATTTTGTTACATAAATTAAACAGTACTACCATCAATGTGTCATTTTGCATATTAAATGTAGAATTAAACCAGATTAAGGGAAATTAGAAAATAATTTGTCGTTTACCCATTGTGAAAACTATCAAACCATAACATAATATAAATTAATATATTTGAACGAAGAAAATAGGGGGGGCTAAAGTATGAGATTTTTACGTTCGATACAGGGGAAACTAATTATTATTTCATTAGCACTATTGACTATTCCAAGTTTGATTATTGGAATAGTTAGTTACGGTAAGGCGAAAAATGGAATGGAGGAGATTGGAGAGCAAGTACTATACAATAGTGTTGAATCGGCTTTGCAATTGATTGAACTCGCAAATGAGAGTGTTGAAAAGGGCGATATTCCTTTAGAAGTAGCACAAGAGCGAGTACGAGAAGCTTTACTTGGTCCTAAAGATAGTGAAGGGAAGCGACCAATTAACTATCCTGGTAATTTAGGTGAATATGGCTATATTTATGTGCTAGATGATAAGGGTACTTTAACAACACACCCTACTAGAGAAGGAGACAATCTATGGAATGACCAAGATAGTAGTGGTAATTATTTTATTCGAGAAGTAACAGAAAAGGCACTTGATGGTGGTGGCTTTACAGAATATGAGTTTGAACTTCCAGGTCAGGATGTTTTAGCTGACAAAATTATCTATTCTGAGAAAGATCCGTATTGGGGATGGATTATTGCATCTGGTACGTATATGCAAGACTTTAACCAAGGGGCACATTCCTTACTGATAGTGATTGCTGTAACATTAATTGGTGCCATTATTATAGGGACCATTGTTGTTATTTTAGTATCTAGACATCTGGCATTGCCCGTACAAAAATTATCGAAGCGTGTGCTCGAAGTAGCTAAGGGGAATTTAACTGTAGACATTGAACATTTAAAGCGTTCAGATGAAATTGGACAGTTAAATGCAGGCTTTAATGAAATGGTTGATCAGCTCAAAACGCTTATTTCGGATGTAGAGGAAGCGATAGTAGAAATTCAATCAACATCAGCCAACCTATCAGCAGTAGCTGAAGAAACAAATGCGTATGGAGATGAGATTGTTAAAGCCATTAATGAAGTATCGGAAGGCGCAGTCCAGCAAGCATCTGATGCGGAAGATACAAATCGAACAGCTATAGAATTTGCGCGTCTAATAGAAGGATTACATGAAAAAAATGAATTAATGCTCGATACATCCCAGCATATGAAGGAATCAAATGAAGAAGGTCTTGTTAATATAGATAGCTTGAAAGAAAAATCCAATGAGTCTTCAACGTTGATTCAGAACATGCAGTCTGTTTTTAGTAGTCTAATTGTCAAGGTGCGTGAAATTGAAGGTATTGTAGGGACGATAACCGAAATTTCAGATCAAACGAACCTACTTGCTCTTAATGCTTCAATAGAAGCAGCTAGAGCTGGTGAACAGGGCAAAGGATTTGCAGTTGTTGCAGAGGAAGTACGAAAGCTTGCTGATCAAACAGCTGTAGCGACTGAGCTTGTACGCACGACGTTAAAGGGTATTGAAAGTGAAACAAACTTAGTCAACAATGAGATGCAGAAGACACATGTGATTGTGCGTCAGCAAAATGATTCTGTCATAGTAACAGAGACGTCCTTTAAAGAAATTAAATTGGCTGTTGAAAAGATAATAGCCTTCATAGGAGATATGACAGAGGGTGTAGAATATTTAAATAACTCTAAGAATGATATGATGCAATCGATCGAAAGCATAGCCTTGATTAGTGAAAAGAATGCTGCTGCATCTGAAGAGGTCACTGCGTCTGTAGATGAGCAACAACGAGCAATCCAGCTTGTTAGTGAATCATCTAATGATCTAACTGATGAAATATCTGCATTACAGGAGTCCATTAAACGCTTTATATTGAGATGATGTTTCAGGATGCTTGTTGACCAAGCATCCTTTTTACTTTATCCACGTTAATAAAAGGTAAAGGAGGGGTGATTTGTGAAAAAATGGGTGATAAGTATATGTATTCTTCTAGTAGGTATGGGCATTGTTCTTTATATCTGGTTGGGAAAAGAAATCGAGCAGGGAGTTGAACCAAATGCCAATGGCTCTGCCGATTATATGATTATACTTGGAGCAAAAGTAAAGCCTGGTGGTGTACCATCGCTGTCGTTAAAAAGTAGATTAGAGGTGGCGGTACAATATTTAACAAACTATCCGCATGTTAAGGTTATTGTGTCAGGTGGGCAAGGACCTGATGAAGATCGAACAGAGGCATCTGTCATGAAAGATTATCTGGAACAGAAAGGTATTGAGGCTTCAAGAATTATCATAGAGGATCAATCTACATCGACTTATGAAAATTTAGTATTTTCTAAAGAACTATTACCAAAAGAGACAAAGAAAATCACCATCGTTTCTAATGACTTTCATTTGAAACGTGCCAAATATCTAGCTGAAGCATTAAATTTTGAAGTGGATGTCGTAGCGGCCAAAACACCTAAGTCAGTAGAAGCTAAACTAAGAATAAGAGAAAGAGCCGCATTATTAAAAACATATATTATAGGCTATTAAATAATTATGTCCTTCGTTGAAAAATTATCTAGTGCTTCCTCGTAAAAAAACTATTGCTCAGTGTAGATAATTGTTTCTTAATAGGTTTCATTTGGCATATAATAGAAATATTACGGGGATAGGCCAGAAAGAGGGGACTTCAATGAAAACGTTTAAAGACTATGAATACAACCGTCCAAATGTGGCAGTTATGAAAGAGCAACAATTAGCTCTCATCGAACAATTTAAAAATGCACAATCTATGGACGAGCAAAGTGGCATCATTGAACAGTTAAATACAATTAGTAATGACTTTGCTACAATGGCTAACTTAGTATATATTCGTGCTTCTATTGATACAAATGATGAATTTTATCAAGCAGAACGTGATTATTTCGATGAAGTTGGTCCAGAGCTAGAGGAAGTAACTACAGAATACTATAAAGCATTAATTGCTTCACCGTTCCGTCAGCAATTAGAAGAAAAATGGGGTCAGCAATTATTCGATCTAGCAACCTATCAAATTAAAGGGTTCTCCCCAGAAGTGATTGATTTAATGCAAAAAGAAAATAAGCTTGTTTCTGAATATAATAAGCTTGTTGCTTCCGCACAAATCGAATTTAATGGAGAGACATTAACACTTGCTCAGCTTGGCCCATTTTCGGAATCAACTGAACGAGAAACACGTAAGGCTGCGACAGATGCTCGTTTTGGCTTCTTTGCTGAACATGAGGAAGAATTTGATCGTTTATATGATGAGCTTGTAAAGGTGCGTCATGAAATTGCTGTTAAACTAGGCTACAAAAACTATGTAGAGCTAGGTTATATTCGCATGAATCGTATCGATTATAATGCTGAAATGGTAAAAAAATTCCGTGATCAGGTTCGAGATTTAATCGTACCTGTTGCAACGAAGCTATATGAGCGCCAGGCAAAGCGTATTGGTATTGAAGATTTTAAATTCTATGATGAAGCATTAAACTTCTTATCAGGCAATGCTACACCGAAGGGTAATCCAGAGTGGATCGTAGCAAATGGTAAGAAAATGTATGAGGAGTTATCACCAGAAACAGGAGAATTCTTCAACTTCATGATTGAGCATGAATTAATGGACCTTGTAGCGAAGAAAGGTAAAGAGAGTGGTGGTTATTGTACATTTATTGAAAACTATCATTCCCCATTTATTTTCTCGAACTTTAACGGAACGTCAGGTGACATTGATGTGTTAACACATGAGGCTGGACATGCCTTCCAAGTGTATTCAAGTCGTAATATTGGCATACCAGAATATTTGTGGCCAACCTACGAATCTTGTGAAATTCACTCAATGAGTATGGAGTTTTTCACGTGGCCATGGATGGAACTATTCTTTAAAGAAGATACAGAGAAATATAAATTTACACATTTAAGTAGCGGTCTTCTATTCTTACCATATGGTGTTGCAGTAGATGAGTTCCAACATGTTATTTATGAAAATCCTACAATGACACCAGCTGAACGTAAGGCAGCATGGAAGAAAATCGAGGAAACATATTTACCACATCGTAACTATGACGATAATAGCTATCTTGCAGCAGGGGGCGTTTGGCAACGTCAGGGTCACATTTATGCGAGCCCGTTCTATTATATTGATTACACGCTAGCCCAAATTTGCGCCTTCCAGTTCTGGAAGCGTTCACGTGAAGAATTTGAGGCTGCTTGGAAAGATTATATACATTTATGCGGCTTAGGAGGATCTATGTCCTTTACAAAGCTAGTAAAAGAGGCAGGCTTAATTTCGCCATTTGAGAACGGCTGTGTTGAATCGGTTATTGGGGAAATTGAGGCATACTTAAATTCAGTTGATGACTCCTCACTTTAATTAATCTATAAATTCGCTCCACTTCCATGAAGTGAGCGAATTTTTTAATTGATCATCTCCATACAATTTTATTTTGTCTAAAAATACTAGGATACTTGCGAAATGGTTAATATATCAGTAGTATTTTCAGTAACTGTGATAAAAGGAAGTGAATGAAAGTGACGAGGAAAGTTTGGTTTCAAGTAGGCGTAGGGATATTACTTACACTACTAATCATTAAATATTTTATAGAGATTCATTGGATTTTTTCACCACTAGTCATTATATTAAAAGCTATTTTTGTGCCTTTATTACTTGGTGGTGTCCTATATTATGTGACTGAACCGATTCAGAGATTTTTAGAAAAACGGAGAATGCCTAGATGGGCAAGTATATTGACAATTGTATTTGGGTTAATAGCGATTGCGGGGATATTTGGCTGGATTATCGGTAATCCGATTGCCGAGCAAGTTAATAAATTAGTGAAGAATGCCCCTATGATTAGTACGAGTATTAGTACGAGCATCCAACAACTAACAGACTATGTAACGCAAAATAAAGATAATTTCCCACAGCAATTAAATGATGTTATTGAAAAAATGGCGAATTCTGTACAGGATATCGCAGTAGTAGCGAGTAAGGGATTTGTGTCCTTTTTACAATCCATTGTTTCTGTGTCGTTATTAGCTATTTTAATTCCATTCTTCTTTATTTTTATGCTAAAGGATCATGAAAAATTTGCCCCATCTATCTATAAATATTTCAGTGGCGAGCGTCAACAATGGGTAAAAAAGACATTAAGTGAAATTGATGATGTATTACGCAGTTATATTCAGGGACAACTGCAGATTAGCTTTTTATTAGCACTCATCATGTATGTCGGTTATTTAATTATTGGATTAGAATATTCGTTACTGTTAGTGATCTTTGCGTTCTTTATGAATATGATCCCATTCATTGGGCCTTGGATAGCCTTTGCTCCAGCATTGATTGTGGCAGTTATTCAAGATCCTATTTTAGTTGTTTGGGTATCTGTTGTAACCCTTGTTGCACAGCAAATTGATAGCAACTTTATTACACCAAATGTCATGGGGAAATCACTCGATATTCACCCATTAACCGTTATTACAATTATTTTAGCAGCGGGTAATATTGCAGGCTTTATTGGTATTATTATTGCTGTACCATTTTACGCGGTACTAAAGGTTATCGTATCTAATATTTATGATCAACGTAATGCGATTAAGAAAAAAGCGACGAAGTCAGTATAGGAGCCGAAAAAATGGAACAAGAAATTGTAAAAGTGTTTAACGAACGGCATGAGCAAATTGGCACAGCGACACGGGCAGAAGTACATGAAAAAGGGCTTTGGCATGAGACATTTCATTGCTGGCTTGTCAATGAAGACTATATTTATTTTCAAGTACGTAGCTCGCAGAAAAAGGATTACCCAGGGTTGCTTGATATTACAGCAGCAGGGCATCTATTAGCTATTGAAACAGTTGAGTCAGGTATTCGTGAAGTAAAAGAAGAACTGGGTCTAGATATAGATGTCCATGAAGTAGTGAAAATGGGCATGACCTCTTGTAGTATTGTTTCTGAAAATATGATCGACAATGAATTTTGCCATGTCTACATATATCCCTTCCAACATGATTGGGATTCCTTTGTATTACAGTATGAAGAAGTCTCTGGTGTAGTGAGAGCAAGACTTGATGAAGCAGAGGCATTTTTCTTAGGCGAAACAACGACGTTAAATATTGAAGGCTACGAATATTTTCCAGATGGTCAACGCATGAATATTGTCCGACCAGTTAGTAACGCACAATTTGTTCCTTATCGAGAACTATATGTTGCACAAGTAATAAAATTTGCACGCGAAAAAATATTTAATCAGACATGATATTTTTTATAGGATAGGCTGTTAGTATAAGCTTGTCCTATTTTTTATTGGCAAAAATGATTTAGAAACGTCACGATAAAAAAACAAAAAATACGTTATACTGTAAGATAGATTGTAAAGAAAAGGAGCATTTTTTATATGCTAACATTTGAACAAAAACAAGCGGTTATTGAATCGTTTACTGAACTAACAAGAAAGGAAATTTCATTAAAACGCTTAAATTATCACTATATGGACAGTCTTTATGAAAAGACAGTTGTAGTTGAAAAGCTACATCCCAATGGCAATGGATTTGTCTTTGTTGGGGATTTATTACGCTATGAGCATGTGGCTAACGAAAAAGGATTAGTGAATATTCGTGATTTTGATGAGCAACAGCTTCGTGAAATTATTGAAGATTCGATTCAGTACTTATCAGAAGAAGTAGAAGAGCAGGAGCCGATTATAGAGATTTGGCATAGCCGAGAAGGTGCTCAATTGCAACTTGCTTTTGAGCAACGTTCTTGGAATGTATATCATGGGGAAAATCTTGAAGAGGCATTTGGTACGTATGATGCAGCAAAGGAATATTTACTAGAAGAGGGCTTTCGTACAAAGAAATAAAAATACGGGGGATAAATATCAATGAACGGGAAAAAATTAGTGGGAATTGTTATTGTTGTGGTGATTGCAGCATGTTTATTTTCAGTTTATACCATTACTAATTTTTATAAAAATCACGAAGAACAACCAAATCGAGAGAATCGAGAAATTAATAAGTCAAAAAGCTTGAATTTAATTTTGCCACAGGCTACAATTATCTCGAATTCAAGATAATTGAGAGGTGATTGTCAGTGCAACACATTTTTTATAAAGGGACAGATGAAACAAAACCGACGTTATTGTTGTTACATGGCACGGGAGGTAATGAAGAAAGTCTAATTGGGCTGGCAAAAGAGATAGATGAAACAGCTAATATTTTAAGTGTACGTGGAAATGTACTTGAACATGGAATGCCACGATTTTTCCGTCGACTAGCAGAAGGTGTCTTTGATATAGAGGATTTAATCTTTCGTACAAAGGAGCTATATGAATTTTTACAGGAGGCAGCACAGCAATATGGCTTTGATCGGCAACGAATTGTAGCGATAGGTTATTCAAATGGTGCTAATATTGCGGCAAGCTTGCTATTCCATTATGATGATGCATTAGCGGGAGCTATTTTACATCATCCAATGGTACCAAGACGTGGAATTGAATTACCGCAACTTTCTTCTATTCCTGTATTTATCGGTGCTGGTACGAATGATCAGATGTGTACTGCACAAGAATCTGAGGATTTAGAAACACTGTTAACTTCAGCAGGTGCTAAGGTTACGACAAAATGGTTTGATTTTGGACATCAGCTTACTATTCCTGAAGTACATGCAGCAAAAGAATGGTATAACAGTATCTATGCTTAATTGAAAAATCCGCCTCTTTTTATGGAGAGGCGGATTTTAATTCGTTTATTTACTTTTCTTTGAAAATGGTAGCCACCAGTTCCAATCGCCAAATAGTTTCATGAGACTAGGTACAAGCATTAGACGAATAATTGTCGCATCAATAGCAACAGCAATGGCTATCCCTACACCAATTTGTTTTACAGGCATGACGTCCGTAAAAGCAAATGCTCCTGTGATAACAATCATGATAAGCGCTGCCGATGTAATAATACGGCTAGTAGATGTCAGCCCATCAATGGTTGCACGTGTATTATCTGCCCCTTTTAAATATTCCTCTTGGATACGAGAAATTAAAAAGACTTCGTAGTCCATACTTAAACCAAACACGAGACAGAAAACAATGACAGGAATAATCAAGACAATTGAGCCTGCCTCAATACCAAAATGTCCATATTGGAAAATATAAACGAGTATACCGAATGCAGATGAAAGACCAATAATGTTCATGATAATCGCCTTTAATGGAATTAAGACTGAGCGGAATGCAAGCATTAAAATAAAGAATGTAGAGACGATGATAATGGCGATAGCCAAAACAATTTTACTAGCAATTTCATCGAAAATCTCTTGGTTAAATTTAGCTGGCCCCCCAAGAGCAAAACTTACATTTAAATCTTTTTCCATCCATGTTCGTGCAAACGTTTGAGCAGTAGTGGAAGAACCTGCTGCATCAATGGTAATTGGGATAAATAGTTGTGTATCCTTTGAAAAGGTATGAATAACAGGTTTTAATTGTTCCGCGACCTGTGGAACAGCTAAAGATGCTGATAATTCTTCAGGTGTTTGAATATTCGCGGCTGTATATATTGTAGAGACCTCTAAGACTAACGGATCCTTTAATAGCTTTTCTTGAATAGTATAAATAAGCTCTCGTGCCTCACTATCTTCCCAACCTTCTTTGCGTTCAGCTAACAAATATAAAGTAGATGATTCACCGAGTCCAAATGTTTTATCTAATTGGTCATATGCTGAACGTGCATCATATTTGGTTGGTAAGGAGTCAACCTGTGGAATCACTAGTTTGATGTCCTTTAATGGGAGCATACCAATACCAAGTAATAATAATGCTGAAATGACAATCGCAACGGGATGTTTCATGACAAAACCAGCGAAGCCACGCCAACGGTTCGCACCACCTGGTTTAACACGCAATATACGCCATTTATTAAGTCTATCTCCTAAAAGCATCATTGTGGCAGGGAGTAATGTTAGACCAGAAAGAACGGCTAATAGGACGGCGATTGTGCCCCCGAGAGCGATATTGTGAAAAATCTCTACATCAATAACAATCATTGCGCCTAAACCTATCATGACACAAACTGCGGAGAAAATAATGGAACGTCCTGCTGTCTGTATAGCAGTTTGAATAGCTTGTCCAATAGAGGTATGTGCACGCTCTTCTCGGTAACGATTGATAAACAGTAGGGCAAAATCAATACTTAAAGCAAGCCCAAGCATTGGAACAATATTTAACACGAAAATAGATAGATTCACACTGCCGCTAAGTAATGTCATTATTCCGAAGGCAGTAACGACTGTAACAATACCAATGACAATGGGTAGGATAGAAGCAATCACTGTACCAAAAGCCAATAAAAGAACAACAATGGCAATTGGTAACCCAATGGCTTCAGCTGACGCTAAATCTTTTTGGCTGGCTGTATTAATGTCAGCAGAAATAACGGGTCCTCCAGTAATGCTAATGCCGTCTCCTTCAATTAATGAACGGAATTCCTCGACAATCTCCGGAAGATTCTCAACATCATTTTTTAAATGAACCATCGCATAGGCAATGTCATCTTTACGTAAAGAGGAATCTTCTAAAGGCGATTGAATTGAATGTATTTCATTTATACGATCGAGTTTTTTTAAAGTATCTTCAATTTTTTGATCTTTTGCTTGATCAAAGACAATCAAAATCGTATCAGAAGGCAAATCAAAGTTTTCTGCTAGCTCATTTGTAACATAGGTATGATCGCCTTCAACAAAAAAGCCATCCCCTTGAAGTTTACCCGGAAGCTGTAAAGCAAAATAAGCCATAGCTAGAAAAATAATAAGCCATATAGCTACGATTGCTTTCGCATGTGCTGTAATAAATGTCGAAATTGTTTTCATAGTTATTTATGTATCCCCCTTTTCAATTAGTGTAATGGATGTGTCGCTTTTTGTCGTGTGACAAAGTAAAGGCTCCCATCCAGCCATTGGATAGGAGCCTTTTTCGTTAAAAGAATAATGATAATATGAAATAAATAACGGATGCCATCACTGCTGAAATTGGCATCGTAATTACCCACGTAGTAACAATTTTTCGAGCCATTCCCCAGTTTACACCACGTACGCGCTGTGCAGAACCAACACCCATAATAGAAGAAGAAATAACATGTGTTGTCGATACTGGTAAGTGAATTAACGTAGCACCAAAAATAACTGTAGCGGATGCTAAATCCGCCGCAACACCATTAACTGGACGAATTTTCATAATCTTACCGCCAACTGTTTTAATGATTTTATATCCACCAATAGATGTACCTAGACCCATTGCTGTAGCGGCTGCAGCACGTACCCAGAAAGGTATTTCATCTCCAGTATGCAAGCCACCAGCAATTAGCGCCATTGTCATAATCCCCATTGCCTTCTGTGCATCGTTTGTCCCGTGAGTAAACGATTGAATGGCTGCGGTGAAGATTTGCATTGTTCGGAAACCTTTATTTGTTCTATATAAATTTAAATTTTTAAACCATAATTTAAAAAGTGTCATCATGATAAAGCCAGCACAAATGGCAAGTAGTGGGGATAGCACTAATGCCATAATAATTTTAGTAAAGCCGCCGTAGTTTAACACGTTAAAGCCTGCTGATGCGATAGCAGCACCTGCAATCGAACCAATTAACGTATGTGAAGAACTAGATGGAATACCAAAGTACCAAGTCAATAAATTCCAAATAATAGCTGAAATTAATGCAGCTAAAATAACAACTGAACCTGTTGTGTCTCCTTCAAAGGCATTTAAAGAGAACGGGTCTACAATGTCTTTAGTTAGAGCTTTAGCAACTCCTACGAAGGTGATGGCACCGATAAAGTTCATAGTCGCTGCCATAATGATCGCTGTGCGAGGTGGCAATGCCCGAGTGGAAACCGAAGTTGCGATAGCATTTGCTGTATCATGGAAGCCATTGATAAAGTCAAATGTAAGGGCAAAGATGACGACCAGTATGGTTAGTATTATGATTGTATTCATTGTAAATTGCCCATCTCCTAATTATGCGTTACGCATGATAATTGTTTCCATAGTATTGGCTACGTTTTGACAATGATCAGCGATATCTTCAAGTTGTTCATATATATCTTTAAATTTAATAAGGCGAATCGGATCTTTTTCGTTTAAAAACAGTTTTTTGATGGAAGTACGCTGTACCTCATCACATTCACGTTCATAGTCTTTAATAAGAATGGCGTGTGGACGCATGCCAATTAGATTCTTTTTCTTTAACTCTTCAGTCGCTTTGACAATTTCATCAGCACTCTTAGAGATATATCCTAGGAAAGTGCGCATGGATTCATCAATCTCTGTAAGTGAAAACATTTCAAAGTGTGCAATACAATGTTCTGTGCCATCTAAAATATCATCCATACGAATGGCAAACTCTAAAATATCCTCACGTTCTATAGGTGTCATAAATGATTTGTTTAACATTACGATCAGTTCGTGAATGAGCTTATCGCCAGCAGTTTCGTAATTTTTCATTGTAATGCTAATCTCTTTAAGGTCAGCTACACTGTGAATACGAAAATCATTTGCGTAATGTACAGCCTCTCTCATATTTTCAGCAATTTTATGCAATGCAATAAAGAAAGGGTCTTGTTTTTTTGAGTTAAGCATGTAAATCGAATCCTCCTGGATATAAATAAATTAATCGACCTCTAAACTTTACTATCATAACAAAATCTTTAATTTATCTACATAAAAATTTACTATTCGACAATAAAATTTACATTGCTGTAATATACAATTCGTTCACAAAATAATGATGACTCCACTGTATTTGTTTTTTGTAGTACAGAGAATTACCTTTAATACTAGGTTTTTTGAAGAGTTCTCCTCTGTTTAATACAGATTTATAAGAGAAAAATAGTGTAAACATTTGATTTAGCATGTTGAATTGTAAAGGGAATGTAAATACGTTTTATTTTTGAAGGACTCTCTTCTTATTCTTAAGAATATCTTCATTTTTATCCTTCCTCTTTATTAAGAATTATTCTCTACAATGGGAAATGAAGGAGAAAGGAGCATTATTTATAATGATTCAAGTTGAAAACTTACAACATACATTTTTAATTGGAAAAAAGGGGAAGGAGAAACAAGTACCAGTATTGAAGGGTGTGAACTTCGAGGTCAATAAAGGAGAAATTGTTGCTATTGTGGGAAAAAGTGGATCTGGTAAATCGACGTTATTGCAAGTATTAGCTGGATTTATGAAAGCTGAACAAGGATCTATTAGAGTGAATGGTAAGGAAACTGCCAATCTGACTGAAACAGAAAGTGCTGCATTTCGTTTACGCCAATTCGGCTTTATTTTTCAAAACTTTCAATTGATGCCTGGTTTATCTGCTTTCGAAAATATTGAATTGCCTTTAAAACTACAAGGTTTACGTAAGGCTGTACGTAAGGAAAAAGTAAAGAAATTGATGGACAAGGTTGGTTTGACTGAAGTAGCAGACCATTATCCAAATGAACTATCGGGTGGGCAACAACAGCGTGTCAGCATTGCCCGAGCGCTTATTACAAACCCTCCAATATTGCTTGCTGATGAGCCAACGGGAAGTCTTGATTCAGAAACAGAGCAAGATATATTATTGCTTATTCAAAGTTTAAATCGTGAATTGGGGCTAACCTTTGTCATTATTACACACGATGAAGAAGTAGCCTCTATCGCACATAGACGACTCCGTATGTATGATGGCGAACTCGTAAAGGAGGAGGCTTAAAATGTTATTTAAGGACCAAATCGATTTTGTAACACAGCATATCAAGAAAAATAAATTACGTGTGTTTATGACAATTTTAGCAGCAACAATGGGCTGTGCGTTCCTTATCGTGCTAGCTTCGGTTGGCTTTGGTTTACAGGAATCACTACGCAATGATATTCTTTCGAATGAAACCGTTACGAAAATTCAAATATATGGAGATAATCAATTCACCGAAGAACAGGTTCAAGAAATTAAAAAGTTGGACCATGTGGAAACAGTACTTGAAACGATTAATGTGAATGCTTCTGCACAGTCGTTTTTAGGAGATCGTGAGACAGCCTCTACTTTGACTTTATCGGATATGCAGGACTTTGAGCAGGTAAATGGTAAGCTTGCAGAAGGTCGTTATCCAACAAAACCAAATGAAATCGTTGTAGGTTATCACTTCGCTCAAACATTATTGAATGAAAAAGAACGCGATATTATCGAAGAAAAGAGTAAAAAGGCTGAGGCAGAAGGAACCTACTATGATGGCAGTGAAGAAGGCTATAAAGAGTCGTTGATTGATAAAAATATTGAGCTGTCCTTAGTGCCTCAGACTGGCACAAATGAAAACTCGCCAAAAATGAGCTATACAATTGTTGGTGTGATGGAGAAGCCTTCTTATGACTGGATGGTTGATAATTCCATTCATATGGATAAAGCTCAAAAGTCAGTATTGGTTGAAAATTTATCCACTGATAGTGCTAGTAAAGAGGATGAGTTGTTTTACTCAGAATTTAATATTTATGCTGATACTTTAGAAAATGTAAAGCCGATTTTAGAGAAATTAAAAGATAAAGGCTATAGTGTATATTCAGTAACTGAACAATTAGATCAAATGAATGTATTTTTCCTTGTCTTAAAAATTGGCTTAATCTTTGTAGGGACAATTGCTGTATTGATTGCTTCAATTGGTATTTTTAATACAATGACAATGGCTGTCACAGAGCGTACTCGAGAAATTGGTGTGTTAAAAGCTATTGGTGCAAGTCCGAAGCTTATCCAAAGACTATTTTTAATGGAAAGTACGGTTATTGGTATTTTGGGGACGCTTATTGCAGTTGCCATCTCGTATGCCATTAGCTTTGCGGCAAATGCAGCATTACCCTTGATTCTTAAAGCAGCAACAGGAGAGGATGCTTTTGCCACAAATGATATTACATTTTCTCTTATTCCGTGGCAACTAGTCATTATTGCAGCTGCCATTAGTATAGGGGTAGCGATGATTTCAGGCTATCGTCCAGCACGGAAAGCTACAAAGATTGATGTTATTCAAGCTTTACGACAAGAGCTTTAATCTACGACAAATCGGCGGGGTGTACAAACACTTGAAACACCCTCAGCCACTGTGGGTTTGATAAACAAAGATAAAAAGGCGTCCAATATTGTTTGGGGCGCCTTTTTATTTGAGAAGATTTTCATAAGTAGTCTTTTAGCTCATTTGCTAAAAATGGTGTGGCATTTAGTAATTGTAGAAAGGCATTATAGCTAGTACGCTGCTCTTCACTAGGTTTTTTACCTGTTTTATATGCTCTAATTAAAATGTTTTTAGGTGTATTCTCCATATCAATAAATTCTAAAAGTTGAGCCTCATAGCCAACGAGGTTTAAAATTTCTGCACGAATAGCATCTGTAGCCAGTGCTGCAAAACGCTCTCGGACAAGTCCATGTTGCAACATAATATCAAGAGCTGGTGTATTTAATTGACGATTTAACTCATGCTGACAACAAGGAACGCTTAATATAACACTTGCTCCCCATTTTACAGCGCGTGCTAATGCCATATCTGTGGCAACATCGCAAGCGTGTAAGGTCACTACCATATCCACGGACGATTCTTCATTATAATCATTAATATCTCCTACCAGAAATTCAAGCTGGTCATAACCTAAATCCTGTGCGATTCTTGAACATTCTTCAATAACCTCTTTTTTCAAATCTAAACCAGTAACACGAATATCTAAGCCCTTTTCGATTTTTAAATAATGATACAAAGCAAAGGTTAAGTAAGATTTTCCTGAACCAAAATCTAAAATACGCACTTGTCGATTCTGAGGTAAATAAGATAAAGCATCATCAATAAATTCAATGAAGCGGTTAATTTGTTTAAACTTATCGTATTTTTGTTTTTTAACTTTCCCATCCTCAGTTTGAACTCCTAGTCGAATTAAAAAAGGATATGGTTGATCATCTGAAAGTAAGTAGTTTTTCTTCCGATTATGGGCTAAATTAACCTCTTTCGGTGAAGCTGATTTATCTGATTTCCAAAGTACTTTATTCTTTTTCGATAATTGGATTTGTACTTTTTCATCTAAGAAATCAATATGAGCTTGTCGATAATCTTCAAAAATGGCTTCTAGCTTAGAAGGGAAGTCAGCCAATAAAATATTCTCATGTTTTAAAATGCGTTCATATTGGTATTCAATTTGTATATGGTAGTGATTTTTTAATAGTAAAGGCTTTAATTTTATACGTTTTATTTCATTCGATTTCATACGTGGTTGACTAATAGTAGCAGTCACAAGTTGTTGCTGCAAAATTTGCTCAGTGAGCAGAGTTTTCATTTCTTCAAATGTCATACATTTTCGCCTACTTTATTGTGTAATAGATGGCACTAGTTTATCACATTTTATAATGTACAATGACTACTTTGGCATTCAGAAAAAATTTCACGAAAATTTAGAGTAATCATATGTAGTGTTGTATAATCGTGGTATCTTTAATATAGATAGTAAAATTAAAGATTGAACAAAGGAGGAAAAATATGACGGATAACATGTATCAATTATTGGCGATTATTATTTATATGATAGCCATGCTAGCAATTGGTTGGTATGCATTTGCTAAAACGTCGAATTTAACAGACTATATGCTAGGAGGTCGTTCCTTAGGTCCAGCAGTAACTGCGCTAAGTGCAGGCGCCGCAGATATGTCAGGATGGCTTCTAATGGGTTTACCAGGTGCAATATTTGTATCAGGACTTGTAGAGGCTTGGATTGCAATAGGACTGACAATAGGGGCTTATTTAAACTGGTTACTTGTTGCTCCACGGTTACGTGTTTACACACAGGTTACGAATGATTCCATTACGATTCCAAGTTATTTGGATAACCGCCTACGTGACAATACGAAGCTAATAAGAATTGCGTCAGGTATTATTATCTTAATATTCTTTACATTTTATGTATCATCAGGAATGGTAGCAGGTGGTAAATTCTTCGATAGTTCATTTGGTTACGAGTATCACACAGGATTACTAATTGTTTCGGCAGTAGTAGTTGCCTATACACTATTTGGAGGATTTTTAGCGGTTAGTTATACAGATTTTTTACAAGGACTTATTATGTTTTTAGCACTTATTACTGTACCGCTATTTGGTTTATTTGTAACGGGTGGATTAGGGGATACAATTTCTTCAATTAAAGCCGTTAGTCCAGATCTTCTAAATTTATTACCAGCCACTGCAACAGCAGCAGGGATTATTTCTTCTCTTGCTTGGGGATTAGGCTATTTTGGACAGCCACATATTATTGTACGCTTTATGGCTATTAGTTCAGTAAAGGAAACAAAGCAGGCTCGACGTATTGGTATTGGTTGGATGATGTTAAGCTTATTCGGGGCCATTGGGACAGCTTTAGTAGGTGTTGCCTATTATGAGCAAAACGCTGGTGAGTTAAAGGATGCCGAAACTGTTTTCATTGTACTTGGGCAAATTTTATTCCATCCATTTATTGCGGGTATTATGTTAGCGGCTATTTTGGCAGCTGTTATGAGTACTATTTCATCACAACTAATCGTCACTTCTTCAGCACTTGTTGAGGATATATATAAAGCGTTGTTCAACAAAACAGCCGATGATAAACATTATGTTTTTGTTGGACGTATGGCGGTATTAGTAGTAGCGATTATTGCCGGTATCCTAGCGTGGAATCCAGATAGCTCTATCTTAAGCCTAGTTGGTTTTGCTTGGGCAGGGTTTGGTGCAGCATTTGGACCTGTTATATTGCTTTCTTTATATTGGAGAAAATTAACCAATTATGGAGCGCTAAGCGGAATGATAACAGGTGCCGCAACTGCGTTTATTTGGGGTAAAGTGGATGCTTTATCAAGTGCTTTATATGAAATTGTTCCTGGTTTCTTTGTTTGTTTAATCGTTGCGGTTGTTGTTAGTATGCTGACATATAAGCCGAATAAAGAAATTGAAGAAGAATTTACTCGCTCAGAAGTATTACTAAAAGAAGAAAGAAAGTAATGAAAATGCGCCTTTTAGAGAGGCGCATTTTTTAAAAAAATACGGATGGTCCACAAATACGAAAAAGAGTATTTTATGGTAAGATGAAGAAAATTTGTCGTAGGGACACCAGGCTTTGGTGGGAGGTTTCTAATGGATAGAATTAAGGAAGTTGATGTATTAGTTGAAAAGGCCATACTTGTTGGCGTCAATTTACGAAATGACGAGCATTTTGATTATTCAATGGAAGAGTTACAAAATTTAGCCGAGGCTTTGCATGTAGAAGTGGTAGGAATTGTTACACAAAATTTAGAGCGTGTTACACCTTCACACTATGTTGGTACAGGTAAAATAGAGGAAATCAAAAGTTTTTATGAAGAAGCACAAGCAAATCTTGTTATTTTTAATGATGAATTGTCTCCTTCACAAATCCGCAATTTAGAGCGTGATTTAGCAACGAAAGTTATTGATCGTACGATGCTTATTTTGGATATTTTCGGAAGACGAGCAAAAACAAGAGAAGCACAGATGCAGGTGGAATTAGCTCAGTTGCAATACATGCTACCTCGCTTAGTAGGCCTACATGCTTCTCTAAGTCGTCAGGGTGGTGGTACTGGAGGTGGCTTTAAAAACCGTGGAGCTGGTGAAACGAAGCTTGAACTGGATAGAAGGAAAATTGAAGATCAAATTGCCAAAATTAAAAAGGATCTCGAACACGTGAAAGAGCAACGAGAGACACAACGTAAACAACGCCGTAAAAATGCACTTCCCGTTGTATCAATCGTTGGATATACAAATGCTGGTAAATCAACAATCATGAATCAGTTACTTACACAAATAGGGCAGGAAGAGCATAAACAAGTATTTGAAAAAGATATGCTTTTTGCTACATTGGAAACTTCTGTTCGTCAGATAGAATTACCTGATAAAAAGACGTTTTTACTTACAGATACAGTAGGTTTCGTAAGTAAATTACCACATCATCTGGTAAAAGCATTCCGATCTACATTAGAAGAGGCGCGAGATGCTGATCTTTTATTGCATGTTGTAGATGTTTCAAATGCAGAGCATGCATTTATGATGGATGTAACAAATGAGACATTGAAGGCAGTTGGCGTTGAAGACATTCCAACTATCTATGTATACAATAAGGCGGATATTGCAAATGTTCCTTACCCTGTAGTAAGTGGTGATAATATTTGGATATCAGCGAAACAAGGGATTGGTTTAGAGGAGTTATTACAATTGATTCGTCAGCATATCTTCTCCCACTATGTAACGTGTGATATGTTAATACCGTATGATCAAGGGAATGTTGTTTCTTATTTAAATGAATATGCCTCTGTTTTTAATACTTCTTATGAAGAGGATGGTACATTATTATCCCTTGAAGTAAAAGCATCTGATTATGCAAAGTACCAGCAATATGTAAAATAAAATGAAACCAAGCATGCCAAAAGAAATTTTGGCATGCTTTTTGTCATTAGGGGGAATAGTAGAATCTAGAACAAAGCTGTAATCAAAATCCTAGACGCAATAGTGTAAATTTGTAAATAAAGTTATAAATCTGAATTTTAGATATTTTAGAATAATTTAATGTTATTATGGTGTTTATCGACAATTAAAGAGTGAGAAAACTTAGATATATCAAAGGATTTAATAATTTCTTTATCAATCAGTCAGAATTTATTGAAAAATGATAAATTTTCAACATTTTTTAAAACTCTTGCTAAAGTTTAAAAAACGCTTTAGTATGATGAAACAAAGATTTTTTATCCTTAAATTAGGGTAATGATGTTTTTTAGAGAATAATTTAATCGGGAGAGGGTATTGTATGTCTAGTAAAGATGAAGTTGTAAAATCTGTCCCTCAAAATGGCTTTGTTGGACACCCTAAAGGGCTCTTTACTTTATTTTTCACAGAATTTTGGGAACGCTTCTCGTATTATGGTATGCGGGCAATTCTCATCTTCTTTATGTATTATGAATTGAATGAGGGTGGATTAGGTCTAGACCGCGGAACAGCGAACTCAATTATGGCCATCTATGGTTCACTCGTTTATATGTCTGGTATTATTGGTGGCTGGATAGCCGACCGAGTTTTAGGGACACGTAGAACCATTTTTTATGGTGGTGTCTTAATTATGATCGGTCACTTGCTGCTAGCATTGCCTGGTGGTGTCAGCATGCTATTTGCCTCAATGGCATTTATCGTTATGGGGACAGGTTTATTAAAACCAAACGTTTCAAGTATTGTTGGGGACATTTATGCTGAAACAGATAGTCGTCGCGATGCAGGTTTTTCTATTTTCTATATGGGTATTAACATGGGGGCATTCATTGCACCATTTATTGTCGGAACAATTGGACAAAAGTATAGTTTCCACCTTGGCTTTGGTTTAGCAGGTCTTGGGATGTTTGTTGGTTTAATTGTCTACAAATTAACAGAGAAAAAATATTTAGGCTTAGCTGGCTTACAAGTAAATAATCCATTAAAGCCTGAAGAACGTAAAAAAGTCTTTACACAATTCGGGATTGTAGCATTACTTCTTATCATTTTAGGTGCTATTGGTATTAAAACGGGTACATTAACAATGAATGTATTTAGTTTAATTATTACAGCACTTGGTGTGATTATCCCAACGGTGTTCTTTATTTATATGTACCGCAGTAAAAAGACGTCGAAGGATGAGAAATCTCGTCTACTCGCTTACATTCCATTATTTTTATCAGCGGTAATGTTCTGGGCTATTCAAGAACAAGGAGCAACGATTTTAGCGACCTATGCAGATGAGCGTACACAGTTAAGTATTGGTGGTATTCAGCTTCAATCTTCATGGTTCCAGTCGTTGAATCCGTTATTTGTCATAACATTAGCTCCATTATTTGCTATGCTATGGCTTAAATGGGGGGACAAGCAACCGACAACACCACGCAAGTTCTCATATGCATTGTTCTTTGCGGGTCTATCATTCATCGTAATGATGATTCCAGCACACTTATCTGGTGGAGAAACGTTAGTAAGTCCTTTATGGTTAGTTCTGTCATTCTTCCTAGTAGTTGTTGGTGAACTATTATTATCACCAGTTGGTTTATCAGCTACAACGAAACTGGCACCACAAGCCTTTGCAGCACAAACAATGTCTTTATGGTTCTTAACAAGTGCAGCAGCACAAGCTATTAATGCTCAATTAGTAAGAGTTTACGAAGTTGTAAGCGAATTCACATACTTTGGTTTCTTAGGATCACTATCTATAGTGATTGGAATTATAATATTAATTCTTTCACCGGTTATTTCAAAGGCGATGAAAGGTATTAACTAAAGAAAAGATGTAAGTACAGTAGTTAGTAACTGTGCTTGCATCTTTTTTTGCTGTCTAAATAAATGTCTATCTATGAGCTTTAGAATGAAATATATTATCATAAGTAGTTATTTTGTTGAATGCGGGTATAAGTTTCTATGTAGAACATGATTATTTTCGTTATAATAATTTTAATAATAAGAAAATTTAAGGGGTTGGAAGCCATGAAAGAAGAGTTAGATTATTTGAGGCCAAGGCTAATGGAGATTTTTACATACTTACATGCTCATCCTGAAATTAGCTGGCACGAAGTAGAAACAACCAATTATATAGTGGAGCTATTAACACAAGAAGGATTTTCACCAATACGCTTTAAGCATTCTACAGGGCTATATGTTGATGTGGGCAACGGAAATCCGAAAGTGGGGTTACGAACAGATATAGATGCACTATGGCAGGAGGTTGATGGTCATTTTCGAGCGAATCATTCCTGTGGACATGATGGACATATGACGATGGCCATTGGTACGTTATTACTTCTAAAAGAACTAAAGCAATCATTCAATGGTACAATTCGTGTTATTTTCCAACCTGCTGAAGAAAAAGGGACAGGGGCGTTATCCGTTTTAGAAGAAGGCGTTATAGATGATTTAGATTATTTATTCGGTGTTCATTTAAGGCCTGTTCATGAATTAGAGGATGGTACTTATTGTGCTGCCTTATATCACGGGGCTTCTCGCTTACTAGAAGGTGAGATTATTGGAGAGGATGCCCATGCTGCAAGGCCACATCTGGGCGTCAATGCAATTGAAGTGGGTGCAACAATCATTGAAGATTTACGAACCATCCATACAGATCCTATGGTACCTGTGTCTGTTAAAATGACCAAATTTCATGCTGGAGGAGAGTCAGGCAATATTATCCCTGGCAATGCTTCATTCACTATTGATATCCGCGCACAACAAAACAATGTAATGGATGATTTAGCTCAAGGGGTTAAACGTGTAATTGATTCCTCTAAAATATTGCATAAGGTGCAAATTGAATTACGTACTGTTGCTAATATTGTAGCTGCTGAGGTCGATACAAGTGCTCAATATATTATGGAGCAAGCAATTATACAAGCAGCTGGTTTATCGAATTTAAGAAAGCCTGTTCATACGCCTGGTGGTGAGGATTTTCATCACTATGCTGTACAACGACCACATTTAAAAACAACGATGCTGGGCTTAGGCTGTGGGCTTACACCAGGCTTGCATCATCCTAAAATGAAATTTAAACAAGCAAGACTTGTCACAGGAGTTGAAATTCTGACGAGAGCGGTCTTGCTAGCATTGGAGTCTAGGCATATAAAGGAGGCGTCAGCATAATGTTAGAGAAAGTGCGTATTCACAAAGTAGTGACACCTATAGAAATTGCAGAAGTACAGAAATTGAATGCAGAAATTTGGGGCAGCCAAGCAATTCCCTCCCATCAATTATTAGCTGCTGTTCAAAATGGCGGATTAGTATTAGGGGCATATTTAGATGAAAAATTAATTGGTTTTAATTATTGCTTCGTTGGCTATCGAGATAGAGAAATGTATTTACATTCGCACATGATTGGTGTTGAAAAGGCATATCGTGAACAAGGTGTAGGTGAGTTATTGAAGCACGCACAACAAGAATACGCAAAAGAGAATGGATTTCAGCTTGTTCGCTGGTTAATTGAGCCGTTAGAAGCTGGCTTAGCTAATCTAGCATTTCTTAAACTGAATGCTACGAGCTTTCAATATGAAAATGATTACTATGGCCCGCTCCAAGATGATTTTAATGAAGGACTACCTTCGGATAGGTTGGTCGTTGAGTGGTGGATCGAACGTGAACAGGTGACAGATAGCCTTGATGAGTTAGAAGAAATAGCACAGGAAATCGTGCCGTGGACATTAACCGTAGATGGTTTGCCAGTACTTGATATAGAAAATGAATTTCAGATGGAACAATCCTTTTACAATGATGCCTATCTATTAGCAATCCCTCAATTTTTACAGAAGATGAAAGTCGAGAGTCCAAAACTTGCTGAGGACTGGCGTTATAAAATACGGACAATCTTAACTACATTATTTAATCAAGATTACGCCATTGTACGCGTGAAGAAGCACAAGGAATATGTTCATAGCTATCTGTTAGTCAGACGCTCCTTATTAGCCTTATAATAAGGCTGAGGAGTGAATGTTGTGAGATTAGAAAAGATTATTTTAAGGCACATTAAAATGCCAATGAAAGCTCCGTTTACAACGAGTTTTGGAACAGTGGATGAAAAAGAACTGTTATTAATAGAGGCAAAAGATGCATCAGGAATAACAGGTTGGGGAGAAACGGTAGCATTTGTAGCACCTTGGTATACAGAGGAGACTTTAAAGACGACATGGCATATGCTCAAGGATTATTTAATACCTATCTTGTTAAATAAAGAGATTGGGCATCCTGATGAGGTAACGTCGTTGTTTGCCACTATTCGTCGTAATTGTATGGCTAAGGCTTCGATAGAAGGGGCTGTATGGGACATTTATGCCCAACAAACAAAGCAATCACTTGCACAGGCATTAGGCGGTCATAAGCAACGAATCGAGGTCGGTGTCAGTGTAGGTATCCAACCTTCTACCGCTCAATTAATAAAGTTGATAAAAGGCCATATTGAAAAAGGCTACAAAAGAGTGAAGGTGAAAATTAAGCCTGGTTATGATATCGAGGTAGTACAAGCAATCCGTGCTGAACTACCAGATCTACCTTTGATGGTAGATGCGAATTCTGCCTATACATTAGACGATATCAACATGTTGCAGCAGCTAGATGATTATCAATTATTAATGATTGAACAACCACTAGCCCCTGATGATATTGTCGATCATGCAACATTACAGCGAAAAATAAAAACGCCTATTTGTCTAGATGAAAGTATTACTTCTTTTGAAGATGCAAGAAGGGCGATTACTCTTGGGAGCTGTGGTGTAATCAACATCAAAATTGGACGAGTAGGTGGTTTAACGGAAGCGAAGCGAATCCATGATTTATGTAAGGAAAACGGCATTCCTGTCTGGTGTGGTGGCATGTTGGAAGCAGGTATCGGACGAGCACACAATATTGCCTTAACATCACTAAGTCATTTTATATTACCTGGAGATACGGCGGGATCTAGTCATTATTGGTTCGAAGATATAATTGAACCTGAAGTTATAGTTAAAGATGGCTATATTGAGGTACCCCAATCAGTTGGCATTGGTTATGCGCCTAATATGGCTGTCATTGATAAGTTAACAATATGTACGGAAGTCTATCAGTAAACCTTGATTGTCAATGCTCTAATAGAAGAAAAAACGAGGAGAGAACTGATTGAAAAAAGCTTGCAAATCGGCGGTGCCTATGTAGGAATTATCGTTGGTGCAGGATTTGCGTCAGGGCAGGAAATTGTCCTCTACTTTACAAGTTATGGCTTTAAAGGAATATATGGTGCATTGTTAGCGATGATTGGCTTCTCTATAGTCGGAATGTGTGTGGCACAAGTTAGTTCAAGACTGCACACAACCTCTCATAAGGATTTGATTTATCAAATTTCAGGGAATTTTGTTGGCTTTTTATTGGATTTAATATTATCGCTCTTTTTATTTGGAGTTGCTGTCATTATGTTTGCAGGAGCGGGTGCAACCTTTCAGCAAATGTTTGGACTACCTATTTGGTTAGGTAGTATTTGCATGGTTATCCTTACAGTAGCTACCGTTATGCTGGATGTGAAAAACATCATTAATATTATTGCTCTTGCCACCCCTTACCTATTAACAATTGTGTCCGTCATCGCTATTTATGCTATCGCAACTATGGATCTCACCTTTGTAGAGCAGGCAGTTATTGCTCAACAAGCTCAAATAAGCGGGAACAGTTGGTGGGTCACAGCCCTACTTTATATGTCATTTAACGTAGGGGTTAGTTTTTCATTGTTAACCGTGATGTGTGGCTCTATACGCAATGATAAGGTAGCGGGTATGGGAGGTATAATAGGTGGTATCTTGTTAGGAGCCTTAATATTACTTATTAATTTCTCTCTTCTTGCAAAAATGAATATTATTGTTGGATTAGATATTCCAATGCTTGCATTGGCTAATGAAATACATCCTATTGTGGGCTTGCTTATGACTTTCTCTCTTTTAGGCATGATCTATAATACTGCTGTGGGAATGCTATATTCTTTCATGGTAAGGTTTATCAAGCCCAATAGAGGTAGCTTTAGGGTAGCCGTTATTATTATTGGAGGCTTGGGGTTTTTAGCGAGTCTTGTGGGATTCACAACATTGGTAGCAAAACTATATGCAGTTATGGGTTATGTAGGTTTAATATTAATTATTTTCATTATTTCAGCATGGTTCAAAAGCGGAACAAAGAAAATTGTTTACTATAAAAAGGGTAATTGAGATATAAATTTGTTCTCAATTACCTTTTTTGCTTGGAGAAAAAATATGTAGAAATAGAGAAATGCTTTAGTTGAAAAGATTAGCGAAATAACTGATATTTCGTTAAATAGACACGTTTTTTAGTTAATACTCAATAAAACGAGAATAATTCTCAATTGTTGGTTGACTGATAATAAAATCATGCTTATAATGGGAATCGTGAGTAATGATAATCATTTTCATTGAATAAATGCGTTACACACAAAAATGAAATCTACCGGGGATTACTATGAAAATAAGATATCTTTTAACAGCAACTGTTGTGTTGTCTATTGTGTCGCTATTTATAGGAGTAGTTGATATAAAGCCTAGTGACCTATTAGACTTCCAATCAGAAGAAACAAGACTATTTTTAATTAGTCGAGTACCTAGACTTGTTGCAATTTTGCTAGCAGGTGCAGGTATGAGTATTGCTGGTTTAATTATGCAAAGCTTAAGTAGGAATAAGTTCGTATCACCAACTACAGCTGGTACGTTAGATGCCACTCGGTTGGGTGTCTTGATTTCCATGATGTTCTTTACGAACGTCACGTATTTTCAAAAAATTTCCTTCGCTTTCATATTTGCTTTAGCCGGCACATTACTATTTATGCAAATATTAAATCGAATAAAGTTTAAAGATGCGATTTTTATACCGCTTATTGGCTTAATGTACGGAAATATTTTGTCCTCTGTTACAACGTTCTTTGCGTACAAGGCGAATATTATCCAAAACATTTCTGCATGGTTACAAGGAGATTTCTCATTAATCATGAAAGGCCGTTATGAACTGTTATACATAAGTATACCAGTACTGATTTTAGCTTACATTTACGCAAACCGTTTTACAGTGGCTGGAATGGGAGAGGATTTTGCTAAAAATCTTGGTCTATCCTACAAATTTGTAGTGAACTTAGGCTTAGTATTGGTAGCTCTTATCTCTACAACAGTGGTGTTAACAGTCGGTGTCATTCCATTCCTAGGTTTGATCATTCCGAATATTATTTCACTGTTTAAAGGTGATAATTTGGCAAAGACATTGCCGCATACAGCATTACTTGGTATGTCATTCTTATTATTCTGCGATATTTTAGGACGCGTCTTGATTTTCCCTTATGAAATACCAATTAGTATGACTGTTGGTGTCATCGGAAGTGCAATCTTCCTATTTATGTTGTTTAGGGGGAGAGCATATGCGTAATCGTACAAGAATGTTCATTTTAATAGGTATTGCCGTCATAGCTGTTTTGCTATATTTATTTTGGGAGTTAAACGGTAATTACCATTATGCATTTCCACGTCGTGTCATAAAAGTAGTAGCGATGGCGTTAACAGGTATAGCTATTGCCTATTCAACTGTCGTTTTTCAAACAATTACACACAACCGTATTTTAACGCCAAGTGTCATGGGATTAGATGCACTATACATGCTAATTCAAACATTCATCTACTTTTTCTTTGGCTCTACGTCGATATTGGTAATTAATATTTACTACAATTTTTCACTTGCTATTGTAGCAATGATTATATTCGCTTTAATTTTTTACAGAGTATTGTTTAAAGAAGGCAAGCGACCAATTTATTTCTTACTGCTTGTGGGTATGATTGTCGGAACGTTTTTAGGTAGTATTACAACGTTCTTCCAAGTATTAATAGATCCAAATGAGTTTTTAGGCTTACAAAGTAAAATGTTTGCAAGCTTTAATAATGTCAACTCAGATTTAGTTTGGCTAGCAGGTGTCGTGATTTTACTAACGTTTATTTACGGTTGGCGCCATATGAACCAATTAGATGTCATGTCATTAGGAAGGGATACAGCCATTAACTTAGGCGTACCTTATGATAAGTTGGTTCAACGTATGTTAATCTTAGCTTCCATCCTGATTGCTGTATCAACGGCACTCGTTGGGCCAATTACATTCTTTGGTTTAATCGTAGCAAATTTATCTTATCAGTATTTCAAAACATACAAGCACTCCATCTTAATTGCTGGTTCTTGTGTGATGAGTATTATTGCTTTAGTCGGTGGACAGTGGATGGTTGAAAGACTATTTACTTTCAGTACTACACTTAGCGTCATTATTAATTTTGTGGGTGGGGTCTACTTCATCTACTTATTATTAAAAGAAAGTAGGTCAGCAGGATGATTCAAGTCAAAGAAATTACAAAGTTTTTTGGGAAAAAGCCTGTCGTTCAAGATGTAAGTGTTGATATTGTTTCAGGAAAAATCACTTCATTTATTGGACCGAATGGCGCAGGGAAGTCTACACTACTTTCAATGGTGAGCCGTTTACTAAATGCAGATACTGGTGAAGTACTACTCGATAAAGCAGATGTACGACGCTGGAAATCAGATGATTTTGCGAAGCGGGTATCGATCCTAAAGCAATCAAACTTTATGAATGTTCGTCTAACAATTCGTGAACTTGTATCGTTTGGCCGTTTTCCTTATTCGAAAGGGAACTTAAAACCAGAAGACGAGGAAAAAGTTGACGAAGCTATTCGTTATATGAATTTAGAGGAGATTCAACATAATTATTTAGATGAGCTTTCGGGTGGTCAACGTCAGCGTGCTTTTATCGCAATGGTAATTGCACAGGATACAGAATATATATTACTTGACGAACCATTAAATAATTTAGATATGAAGCATTCCGTACAGATTATGAAGATTTTACGAAAGCTTGTTGATGAGTTAGGGAAAACGGTGGTTATTGTTTTACATGATATAAATTTTGCCTCTGTATACTCTGATCATATTGTTGCATTAAAAGATGGACGCGTAGTTAAAAATGGTCCTACAAACGATATTATTAACTCCCATGCTTTAAAGGAAATCTATGATATGGATATCCCTGTTCAAGAACAGAATGGCTGTCGAATTTGTGTTTATTTTAATTCGTGAAAATAGTTACAGATGGACGAACCATCAAAATACTATCAAATAAATTAATTAAAGGAGAAATATCATAATGAAAAAATGGAAATTACTTACGGTATTAATGGCAATGATGTTATTAGTATTAGCTGCTTGCGGTTCAAAAGACGAAGCAAAAGAAGAAGATAAAGGTACTTCAACTGATAAACCAGCAGAGGAGCAAAATAGTGATTCTTCTGCATATCCATTAACAATTCCAGGTAGCACAATTGAAGGAAAAGATGGTAAGACTACATTTGAAGATGTAACACTTGATAAGATGCCGGAAAAAGTAGTTGTTTTTGATAATGGTTTCCTAGATACATTAGATGCTTTAGGTGTTAAGCCTACTGCGGTGGTACAAGATTCATTACCATCATATTTAAGCAAATTTAAAGATAGCACTTATGTAAATGCTGGTACTTTATTTGAGCCTGACTATGAAAAACTATCTGAAATTAACCCAGATATTATTTTCATCTCTGGTCGTGCATCAGCTGCTTACGCTGAATTATCTAAAATTGCGCCTACAGTCTATATTGGTGTAGATAACAAAAAATTCTTAGAATCATTTGAAGCTAATACAGAATTAGCTGGTAAAATCTTTGGTAAAGAAAAAGAAGCAGCAGATGCGATTGCTGCATATGAAGCAAAAGTAGAAGAAGTAAAAGCTAAAGCAACTGCCTCAGAAGAGAAAGCATTAATTGTTTTAGGTAGTGAAGGTGCTTTATCAGCCTATGGCTCTGGTTCACGTTTCGGTGTGATTCATGATGTATTTGGTGTGAAAGCTGCTGATGAAAAAATTGAAGCTTCTACACATGGTGCAAACGCATCATTTGAATATGTGCGTGATACAAATCCTGATATTTTATTTGTAGTTGACCGTGACGCTGTTGTAAATGAAAATGGTGAATCAGGTACAAAAGCTGCGATTGAAAACGAAATCGTTAGTGCAACAAACGCTGTGAAAAACGGCAAAGTATTCTACCTAGACCCAGAAATTTGGTATCTATCAGGTGGCGGCTTACAATCTGAAACACAAAAAATTGATGATGTATTAAAGGCGTTTAACTAATATGTTTGTACAAATTAAACGTATCGTTGTAACGGAAGGGAATTCGGATAAGGTTGTGGAACGTTTTGGCGCTAAACCTGATGGTCCGTCATTACTTGAACAACAACCTGGTTATATTGATAAGCAGGTGCTTGTAAAAAAAGTTCGCCGTGGTGATGAAGAAGTGCTAATTATGGTTCGCTGGGAATCAGAAGAAGCATGGAAAAACTGGGAAAAGAGTCCCGAGCACATTGCGGGTCATAAGGCAAACGCAGGTAAACCGAAACCTGAATACGTCATTGAAAGCGGACAAGAAGTTTATTACGTAAAAGGTTAATACGTTAAAGGTGTCTCAAGTAAATTGAGACACCTTTTTTGTTATATATAAAGCAGTCAGCACAATTATTATGACTGCTTAGTTAATTGTACTTTAATGTTTGATCGATGTTTTTCTCCATCCGCTAAATGTTGAATCCAAATTAAAGGAAATAGAGCTTTCGTTAATGGATAATCCTGAGATGTTGGCATTATTGAGCCCATCCAACTCTTGAATAGTCTTCTTCGTTTCTAGTCCTCTAGCATTAATGATGGTGTATTGTGGCGTTACATAAATAGAAGGAGATTCAATATTTAATCCAAAAGGAAATGGATGAATGGATGGCATACTAGATAAGCTCTCATCCGATATTCTTATAATGCCGTACTGCTCCATATACTGATCTCTTTTTTGTTGGAAACAATCCTCAAATCCAGGGGTGTCACTAATAAGGCATGAAAAGGTTGAAATGTTTTTATAGGTTGCTAACGTTTCTTGATAAGCTTTTAACTCAGATTGAATAATTATTTGCTCAATCTGTAGTTGATCAGTTGTAGGCTGTTTAATTGTAATTTCTTCAGCTGAGACAGAGATATTACATGAAAAAGTAGCCGTAAGTATTAAAAGCGATTCGTTTAATCCATTTTTCATTTTTAAATCACTCCCAGTGCAAAAGAATTTATATGTATCAATTTATTCACATCGATTCTGACTTTATATCTATCAAAATCTTATTAATATAAGCGTAACATCTATCAGAACGCCATTTCAATGGTGAGTTTACGCCACTTTAATGGCGGGACATGGTTCTCCACCGCCATTTTTTTAGCATTAATTAACAAAAAAATGGCGTGCTTTATGTAAATAACGCCACTTTTTGGCGGACATAACCTTTTTGTGGGATTTGATGGTATTAAATGTATTTAAAATTGTTTTGTCTAGTATTATTTGCCACTAATATATATAATATCTAGTAATAAACGGGAGGGGAGAGAGGACTATTGAACGGTTTTGATGAACGTATTCATGAATCATTGGACATTCTTATAGAAAACGAAACATTACTTGGTGATGAGCTTAAATTGCTGTTAAAAAGTTTTCTAGAAGAGAAAACTGCCGTAGGTTTTTCTTTTGGTAAGTTATGTTTTTTGCATTATGAAGCATTTTCGGATGGCATAAATGAAGATATCTATAAAGTAGCTGCAGCAATTGAACTTCTAATATTGTCTTTTGATATTATCGATGATCTGCAAGATAAGGATTCAGACTATATTTGGAACAATACACCTGAGCTATCATTAAATGTTGCCCTAGCAATGCTGATCATGGCCTCTAAAGCAATAAATGAAACGTCATTTGAGCATAAAAGCGCTGCTATAAGACTACTTGAGAAATACGCCTTAATGAGCATTAGTGGTCAACAATTAGACTTACTTAATATTTGTCGTGATGAGGAATCTTATGTCCAAATGATTACTCAGAAATCGGGCTCTTTAACAGCGATGGGTTGTTTAATAGGCGAGGTGCTTGCAAAGGGGGAAGTTACGAAAGAAGTAGAGGAATACGGGAAATACATAGGTATTATCCAACAAATTAAAAATGACATTCAAAGTTTGAAAGTATGGGGCCCTAAAAATGACCTGCTAAATAAAAGATACTCCTTGCCTATTATTTATCTCTTATCAAAGAAAAATGATGTTTCAAATTCTGTTGCCAGCTATTATAATGATGATATAGTTACAGTTTTGGATAATAAAGCAACAGAAAACGAGTTGACAAATGGTGGGGCAATACGTTATGCCATTACGATAAAGAATATTTACAAGTTTAAAGCGCTGAATTATCTAGAAAATGTAGCTTTAAATAACCTAGGTAGAGAGTATCTAGAAAAACTATTGAGATGAGGAGAGATTAAAATGATTAATGTAATCCAGTATTTAGAGCAAAATCCTAGCCTAGTTGCACTATTAAAGGAACAAAAAGCCGCATTAATTGGTGTCTCATCTACAGAACAAAAAGCAATTTTAGAATCGTTTAACGGTGATATGAATGCAGAAAGTGAAATTTGGAACTAAAAACATTGCGTAATAAATTGTTTTGGCCTGCTATAATTCTCTATTTAATTATAGGTCTGTATTTAAATTATGTGAATTATAGCGCGCCGTATATTGAAATAGAGGTAGAAAAAGAAGATGGAAAGTGGCTAGTAACAAGACTGTATTATAAAGACTGGGCTAATAGGCAAAATTTATCCATTGGCGATGCCATTTTAACTGTAGATAAGCGTCCAATTGACTCTTTTGATCAGCTAAGGTATAAATCTAGAATACTATCTGCCAATGATTTAACCATAATGAAGCCCAATGGAGATTTAATTAATATACATATTAAGCATTTGGACATCCCTCAGCAGTTTATCTATGTATTAATCATACCAGCTTGTTATTATTTACTAACGTTATTTGTTGCGTTCTACTTACATTTTAAACAAAGGAATTCAAAGTTAGTAGACTTACTTATTCTTTTTGTATTATCTGTTTCATTAGCATATGTAAGTAGCGGTGTCTCTGGCAGGTTAGATGCTATTGGAATTATTGTAAATCGTAGTAGTATGCTGTTATGTTTAGTCGTCTTATTACATTTTTTAAGAAATTATTATTCATTTGTGAAAACAAATTGGATGTTTACCAATAATATCAGGCTCTTTTATATACTTCCTATATTCGCTTTTATACTAGGGTTAATGGGCACTATTTACCCTACTGCTAACGATATTCTTTCAAATATTGTATTAGCTATGTTTCTAATTCTCCTTGTGATTATCCTTAGTATTTTATTAATAAGCTATTTCAAATATAGCTCACCTCAGTTGAAAATTTTCTTAAATAGTATTTTAATACCGTTTCTACCGTTCCTATTTTTATATGCACTCCCAAAAGTACTTTTTCATACGTACATTCTTTCATCTGAGATTAGCTCATTATTTCTATTGCTTATCCCTTTTAGCTTTATCTTTACACAATTAGCAGAAAGGTTATTTGATATTGAGTACCATATTACAAGATTACGTTATTACGTTATTTTTTCTTTAATCTTTACAGTATGGTTTACTGTGGGACTTTATTTTATTGCTGGTCAGTATTTAACAATGACTGCTGTATCAGGGGTTGCTTTCTTTACATTTTCCTCATTAGTTATCCTTTTTTATATAAAAGAAAAGGTCGATTATCGAAAACGGAAGATACTATTTTCGACGAAGGGCGATTATATTCATCAACTATATACTGCTGTGGATAAAATCGGTAAGACCATTAAAATTGACGAGCTCTTAGAAAAATTTGCTTATGAGGTTTCTATGCACCTTGAGCTGGAAGATGTTTTTGTCCTAACATATAACTATGAAACAAATGAATTCATGACAGTTGCTGAGGAAAATTTCACGATCCATCCTGATACAATGGAAGAAATAAGGTTAGGAGAAATAAGAAAGGTTGACAAGGTTTATGTAGCCTTTCTTCATCAGGATGCACGATATAAGAGAGCTTTAGTGCTAGGGCATAATAATACGATTCATTTAAAAGATGAAGAGCTTTTATGGCTTGAGTTACTCCTATTGTATGTAAATAATTTTATTGAAAATACAAAGATGGTAGAAGAACTATTAGAGGAACTAAAGCATATGAAGCAAGCTGACGATGGTCAATTACCATGGCTGAATAAGCTATTATGGATGAGATTCGAAGAAGAAAAGTATTTGCTAGCCCAAGAGTTGCATGACACCAATTTACAGGAACAACTCCATATAGCCCGAGAGGTGGATGTCCTAGTTAATGCAAAAGATACAACGAATATGCAAGAAAAGCTGGCAGAGATTCATAAACAAATGATTACCTCTCTACATGAATTACGTACCTATTGTGAAAATCTAAAGCCGCCGTTACTAGACACACTAGGTTTAAACGCAGCATTAGAAAAATTAATAAGAAAAGTTCAGGAGAGGGCTAACTTTTTGTTAATTTATACGATTGATCGTCTCTATTTAGAGGATGAGCGTATGAATTTAATGATCTATCGATTGTTTCAAGAGCTACTGAATAATGCTTTAAAACACTCTTATGCAACTTCAGTTGAGATTCATTTAAAAGAAAAGAATGATGGCTTTGAAATTGTATATATAGATGATGGTGTAGGATGTAACGTGGAGGATATAATTGTAGCAGAGTCGATGGGTATTCGAGGTATGCAGGAGCGTGTGAAAGCATTTAATGGACAATTTTATATTGACTCAAACGTCAACAGAGGAATGGCTATTAGAATAATTGTGATAGAAGGGAGTGAAACACATGATTACGATGCTCATAGTGGATGATCACCCTATAGTGTTAGAAGGAACTAAAAATTTATTTCAAGACAATGAAGATATTATTATTGATACTGAAAGTGATGCTACCTGTGTCATTCAAAGAATAAATAATAAGCCATATGATATCTATTTAATCGATATCAATATGCCTTTAGAAAATGGAATTAACTTAGCTCGTAATATTAAAGCCATTCAGTCAAATGCTTCCGTTATTCTCTATACAGGAGATGATATCACGGATTATTATCCACTCATTTTAGAAAGAAAAATAGAAGGAATTTTAGCTAAAACTGCCTCTAAGGAGCAAATTTTAAGAACAGTAAGAGCGATTGCAAATGGTGAAATTGTTTTACCTAAAAACTTCTTAGATTTTCTGGATGATAAATTTAAACTGCAGGATGCTAAAGATATTCATTTAAATGAAAAAGAAAAGAAAATATTAAGACTAATAGCGGAGGGGCATACGAATAAAGCCATTGCTATTGAACTCAATATTCCACAGCGCACAACAGAGAGATATTTAACTCAACTTTTTTCTTTGTTAAATGTAGATTCACGAACAGAAGCTGTGAATCTTGCTGAAAGAATGAATTTACTCTAATTTCGTACTATGCTATACTGTTGGTATATTTTTCAATTAAGAGGGTACTTATTGAAAATAAATAACCAACTCTTAACTTAGTAAAATAAATCCAAAATTTTATGTAAAATAGCCTATAGTATAAGGAAAACACCGCCAAAAAAGTGGCGGTGTTTTTCTATGTCCGCCAAATCACGCCAAAAATTGACCTGAATCACGCCAAAAAATTGGCGTAAACCCGAAGTTGAAAATACGGTATAACAACTGGTACGCTTAATTTAACCGTGGTTAAGTAGATTTGCTATAGTAAGTAATATACAAATGATTTTATTAATAAAGCAGCCTGACTATCTATGAATAAAGTAACGTTAGTAGATTGTAGAATGTTACTAGCTAGTCAATATACTTCACCATAAAACTTTATAAAGGTAGGCGTGTATTGTGAAAGTAGAACTTGAAAATTTGTTTTCCATAGATGAAACTAGTGAAGATCAAGTTATTAACGTTTATAATCGTCATGGTATTGCTATTGGTGCGCCTGAAATTAGAAAAAGAAATTTAAAAACAAAATTTAATCCCATTTTTACACTCAACGAAGATGTAACATACGAGAAGGTTACAGCGTTGTACGAATCTTTAGAACGTGAATTTGGTATTGTGTCAATAGGAGAACGTTTTTATTTTGAATTTTCAGATATCGAATATGAAAGGGCACCTTTATTTACTTTAAATTCAACAGGGAATTCTCCAGAAATGTTTTTAGAAGACAAAGGGACACTCTTCTCTTTAAGTACCCATTGTAAATGTTGCGGTCTTATGGATAAAGAGCAGTTATCACCAATAGTAATTGATACAACGCAGATGAAGGATAGACATTTGGTCCATGTAAATGGTTATTGGGTAGCCTCTGAGGAACTGGTATCATTAATGAAAAAGGAAAATCTAGAAGGCTACGAGCTTTTGGAAGTTATCCATCAAGGACCTGAAGAAGGAAAACAACCAGCTTATCAAATCATTCCTAGACAAATGCTACCTGAAAGTAGCAAGGACAGAGTGAAATTATACTTTGCCACTGAACAGCCTCCATGTAGCTGTGGTTTAAATGGAGTAATCACTGGCCCTGATACTTATCATCATGAGGATTTAAAGGATTTAAAAGGTGATGTGTTCTACTCAGCTGAGTTTAGTCATGATGGATTATATCTTTATAGAAAGACATTGTTTAGTAAAAGATTTAGAGAAGCTATTATAAAAAATGGTATTTCTCGAGAAGTAAGAGGAGAGAAAGATCCAAACTTTGGTCCTACAGATTGGCTGTTTGATCCGGTATTAATCAAGTAACCAAAGTTGGAACAATAAAAGGATAAGGGAGTGTTTAGGATGTTTAGAAAAATACTACCTATAGTAGCCATTTTATTTATTGTTGCCTTAGCAGTTTCCGATTATTTTCACAGACAAGATGAAGAATCAATCATGATTTATCAAGAATACAAGAATATAAACCTTTCTTAATGCGAAAGCCTATATTTTCACTTAGGAAGAACGTATTTGTGTTATGATGTGAAGAACATAGCATAAATGTTTTAGAGGTGAAAGTATGAAAAAATGGGCTTATCCATTAGCAATTTTAACATTAGTTATCTTTATTGTTTTAAGAGTAACTTATCAAAAACCGTTTATGAATACATTTGATGCGAAAGTGGCAGATATTTTTTTAGGTAATCGGTTAATCGAGTTCTTTCATTATATAGGGGAGCCCAAATTTGTTGTGATTGTGGCAGTAGTGTTAATCGTTTATTTAGCATGGAAGGTAAAAAATTATCGAGGTATGCTATTTGTTGTGTTAACGTTTGCTGCGGGCAACGTATTAAATCAATTACTAAAGAAATGGGTTCAACGACCACGACCAGAACTGGAGGATCAACTGACATCCTTTAGCTTTCCATCTGGACATGCTATGACAGGTATTTTGTACTTGTTCACAACTGCTTATCTTTTAGCTGAAAATAATAGTAAGAGCCGGAAAATCCTTTTATGGCTTGCAGCAATTATACTTATGATACTTATCGGACTATCACGTATTGCTGGAGCTCGGCATTTTGCTACAGATGTGCTTGCTGGGTGGTGTATGGGCTATACATGGTTTGTCATCTGTGTCATTTGGTATGAACGTCGTAAACGAAACTTTCAATTGAATCATAAATAAACATGTAAGCAGTATCATTCAATATTTGTGTGAATTGATACTGCTTTTTTATGTTCTATTGGGCCTTAGTAAAGAATGATATTCACCTTATAAAAAAGAATTGCGTATAGGAAACTTCTACGTTAAGATGAGTACAATAAGAAAAAGAGAAAAGGAAGAAGGGAATGGACGGAAATGTTTTACTGGCATTGGGATTGACTCTTTTTGCCGGGCTTGCAACGGGTGTAGGTAGTTTAATAGCATTTTTTACATCACGTACAAATACAAAATTTTTATCATTAGCATTAGGTTTTTCAGCAGGGGTCATGATCTATGTTTCCCTAGTAGAGATTTTTGTTAAAGCTAAAGATGCTTTAACCAATGCATTAGGCACAACAAATGGCTATTGGATGACAATCCTCGGTTTTTTTGGGGGGATGTTATTTATTGCTTTGATCGATAAATTTATTCCTAAAGCGACTAATCCTCATGAAGTAAAGCTAGTTGAAGATGTGAATGCGATTAAACCAAAGGTCAATGAAGATCATTTGATGAAGATGGGGATATTTACTGCTCTCGCTATTGGCATTCATAATTTCCCAGAGGGGATCGCCACATTTATGTCAGCTATTAATGACCCGAATGTTGGGATTGCCATTGCCATTGCGGTAGCCATTCATAATATTCCAGAGGGCATTGCTGTATCCGTTCCAATTTTCTTTGCAACGGGTAATCGTCGAAAGGCTTTTAAATTATCCTTTTTATCAGGATTAGCAGAGCCTGTCGGTGCATTAGTAGCATTTTTGCTTCTTATGCCATTTTTAACGGATGTAATGTTTGGTATCGTCTTTGCAGGTGTTGCTGGAATAATGGTCTTTATTTCATTAGATGAATTATTACCCGCAGCGCAAAGATACGATGAAACACATTTGTCGATGTATGGTTTAGTAGGGGGAATGGCGGTCATGGCCATTAGCTTAGTGTTATTAGCATAATAAGTAGAAAACAAGAGAGCCATCTTAGTAAAAGTGGCTCTCTTGTTTATTCTCACATTAAATAGTGGGAACAGTGTTTGTTGAATCCAGAAGTTCTTGGACAATGTGTAAACAATCATGGAAAGTAGTAAAAGGTTTATAAGGAACATGAAGCTCCTCACAGCGCTGGATAAGGTGGTCTCTAGCAAGGACTATATCGGCTAGTTTGGCTGCCTCGAAATCAGATAAAGAATCACCAATCACAATTTTATAATGATCTTCTGTAGCAACCTTCCGCATAACGCTAGGCTTGCAGCAGCCGCAACCTTGCGTGCTAAATTTAGTACATGCTTCGTCACAGCTATTTGGATAAATCAGCTCTATCTGATCACCAGAAAAATCTGCTTTATTACAGTAAATACCTGAAAACGGCCCATATTTCTCAACTAAAGGTTTAATGAAAAAATCAACCCCACCACTTACAATATAAAATGGAATATTGTTGTCTTGGGCATAGTGAACAAATTCGCCAAAGCCTTCACGGATGACCGCAGAATTCATAAGGTACTGTATTACATCATCCTTTTGTTGAGTAGAAAGTAAACGAAACATAGCTGAAAGCCCATCTTTAAAGGAAATTGTTTGCTCCATCATAGCTTTGGCAATTTTCTCAGATTCCTCGGGTACAAATTCAGTCATAAGTGAAAAGATATTATCAGTTTCTGTTATCGTGCCATCGAAATCACAGAATATTATTGGTTGCAAGATAGTTCCTCCTTAGAAACATAAGTTCCTAGTAATCTATAAATGTCTAACCTTATACTTCTATAATATTAGTTTTAACCATACTTCCTTTCAAGAAAAAACGCCTACTATTATAGTAGACGTTTCTTCCAATTATCTATTAACTTGTACACCATGTTCATCGGCTTTTGTCAAAATAACCTGATGTTCAGGGAATTGCTCTTTCATTAAATGAACGAAGTCAGAGGCAATAGCCGAGGGAATGATTGAAATCATTGTTGGACCCGCTCCGCTTAATGCTGTTCCATAGGCACCATTAGCTTTTGCAGCTGTACGAATTTCTGCATACGCAGGAATAAGCTTTGCGCGAAACGGTTCATGGAATAAGTCTGCCTCCATATAACGACCAGCACGCTCGAAGTCCCGTGCCATTAAGGAAGCTGCTAACATATTCGCATTTGCAGAAGCACGCACTGTATAGGATCGATTCAATTGTTCTGGTAAAACAGAACGGGACTCACTCGTTTTTAGTTCAACATCTGGTACATATACAACAAAGGATGCATCGATATCATTAATATGAAATGTATCGACTAGGCCGTTATCGTCCATAGAGGATATGGTTAATCCCCCTAAAACAGAAGCGGTTGCGTTATCTGGATGCCCCTCAATTTGTGAGGATAGATTGAGTTTATCTTGAGTAGTTAAATCTAGCTCACATACTTGGTTAGCAAGCTCAATACCCGCAACAATAACAGCTGCACTACTTCCGAGACCACGTGCTAACGGGAGTTCACTAGCCATTTCAACACGACAAGCAGGTAGTTGTTGACCGTATTGTTGGGCGATTTTTTTAGCAATGACGTATAGTAAGTGTTCTTCTAGCTCAAACTCTTTAGGACCATTATCATCAAGATGAATAATATCCCAATGATCTTGTAAAGTCACGGTAAGTTTTAAGTAAAGAGACAAGCCGAGTCCTATTGAATCAAAGCCGGGACCTAAGTTGGCTGTGCTTCCAGGAACTGAGATTTGCCACGTTTTACTCATAGTACACCCTCAATATATGCACGAATTTCTTCTTCATCATTTTTGAGGGATACAACTTCGACAGAAGAAACATTCATTGCAGTATCAGGATCTTTTAGCCCGTTACCTGTAAAGATCGTTACAACTTTAGCGCCCAGTGGAATTTTTCCACTTTCTACGGACTTAATAACACCTGCTAAAGAAGCAGCTGAACCTGGCTCAACAAAAATACCTTCTGTACTTGCAATTAATTTATAGGCAGCAACAATTTCTTCATCTGTAACCGAATCAATCATACCACCAGATTCATCGCGAGCTGCTTCTGCCAATTTCCAACTAGCCGGATTACCTATTCGAATGGCTGTTGCTACTGTCTCTGGGTTTGCAATCGGTTCGCCTTTGACGATTGCTGCGGCACCTTCAGCCTCAAAGCCATACATTTTTGGTAGACCGCAATCTTTTGCAGCATGATATTCTTTAAAGCCTTTCCAGTATGCTGTAATATTCCCTGCGTTCCCAACTGGAATACACAAATAATCTGGTGCTGAACCTAAGGCATCTACAATTTCAAAGGATGCTGTTTTTTGACCTTCAATACGATATGGATTTACCGAATTTACAAGTGCAACAGGAGTTGTTTCACTCACCTGGCGAACGATATTAAGAGCATCATCAAAGTTACCATCTATTTCAATGATTTTTGCACCATACATGGTAGCTTGTGCTAGTTTACCAAGAGCAACTTTCCCTTTAGGGATGACAACGATTGATTGAATACCAGCACGTGTTGCATATGCAGCGGCAGCAGCCGAAGTGTTTCCTGTAGAAGCGCAAATAACACATTGACTTCCGTCCTCAATAGCTTTTGCAACTGCAAACACCATTCCTCGGTCTTTAAATGATCCAGTCGGGTTTGCACCTTCAATTTTTCCATAAAGCTCAATACCTAGTTTCTTTGATAAATTCACTAAATGTATAAGAGGCGTATTGCCTTCGTTTAAAGTTAAAGCGGGTGTATTTTCAGTTACGGGTAAAAATTGTTTATATTCTTCAATAAGGCCTTTCCACATAACGTTACGATCTCCTTTTGTTCTTATAGAAAGAACAGTTGTTTTTGTATAAAAGACATTTTAACGCAAATTGCACTATTATTTCAATAGCATTTCGTTAATTGTCGAAACAATTCGGTAATTTGAATTTTACTTGTCACTTTCTTGAAACAACTGTATAGTAATCTTGTAATGTAAAGTCAAGTGTAAAGACAGGTGATTAGGATGACAATAAATACAGCCGTAACAAATAGACCTCAACAACCCATCTCAAGAAATAAGCTTTTGGGTGTTGCAGGGGTAGGGTGGCTCTTCGATGCAATGGACGTTGGTATATTATCTTTCGTCATTGCAGCGTTAGCAGCAGATTGGGGACTTACACCAAGTCAATCTGGCTGGATTGGTAGTATTAATTCAATCGGGATGGCAGTAGGGGCTCTCTTTTTTGGGGTATTTGCTGATAAAGTAGGACGGAAACAAATTTTTATGTGGACACTTGTTCTCTTTTCTGTTGCAAGTGGTTTGTCTGCATTTACTACGTCATTAACTGCATTTTTAATTTTGCGCTTTTTAGTTGGGATGGGTCTAGGTGGAGAATTGCCCGTTGCCTCTACATTAGTATCTGAAAGTGTAGCAGCAAAAGAAAGAGGGCGAGTAGTTGTTTTACTAGAAAGTTTTTGGGCAGCAGGATGGTTAATTGCAGCGCTTATTTCGTATTTTGTCATTCCTACATGGGGGTGGCGAGTGGCATTGATACTAACAGCGCTTCCAGCATTTTATGCTATTTATCTTCGTTGGCATCTGCCTGATTCACCTCAATTTACTGTGAAGGAAGAATCTAAAAAAAGAAGCATTAGCCAAAATATGAAAGAAGTTTGGTCGAAGAAGTATGCTAAATCGACATTGATGCTGTGGATTTTATGGTTTACAGTTGTATTCTCCTATTATGGTATGTTTTTATGGCTTCCAAGTGTAATGGTTGGAAAGGGCTTTGATATGATTACAAGCTTTAAATATGTTTTGATCATGACATTAGCTCAATTACCAGGATACTTTACAGCAGCTTGGTTTATAGAAAAATTTGGACGCAAATTTGTCCTTGTTTCTTATCTAATTGGTACCGCTGTGAGTGCATTAATTTTTGGGAATGCAGATACTCTTGCCATGCTGTTAACTTCGGGTATGTTTTTATCTTTCTTTAACTTAGGAGCTTGGGGAGCATTATACGCTTATACACCGGAGCAGTATCCTTCTATCATTCGTGGAACAGGTGCGGGAATGGCGGCAGCTGTAGGGAGAATAGGTGGTATTTTTGGTCCATTGCTTGTTGGTTTTCTATTAACAGCAGGGTATGACATAGGTTTCATCTTTGCCATCTTCTGTGGAGCAATCATTATTGGCGTTGTGGGTGTTATCTTCCTTGGGAAAGAAACGAAGCAACTTGAATTAGAATAGACATGAAATTGAATGTTCTGGATCTGAATAATGGATCCAGGACATTTTTGTCTTTATTCGCTAGTTTAAGAAGTAAAAATGAGTATTTATTAATTTTTATTTAATTTGACTAAATTATTTGTTAAAATGACAAATCAATAAAAAAGTTAAATTATAAACTAAATTGCTATATTAGCAGGTTAATGCGATAAAGATTTTTCAGAAAAGTCATTGTATTCAAATTGTAATCGTGATACTGTATTTTTAATCGAATTTTGAGCCAGTAGGAAACAATCTCCCATTCGTGATAAGGTCATTGAAAGAAAGGTTGTTAGGAATGAGTATTCATGAGGATATAAAGAAAAGGTTTGTAAGGCTGTCAAAGGGTCAACGCAAAGTAGCGCAATTTGTAATGGATAATCCCACTACTGTTATTGCTAATGGGGCTGCAGAGGTTGGCAGACTTGCTAATGTAAGTGAATCTACAGTGATTCGTTTTTGTTATGCCATGGAATTATCAGGGTATGTAGAACTTCAAGAGGAAATAAGAAATGATATCATGTCTCAAAGTGTAGGAACTAACCTACAGCCTACATATACTGCTAAAAAGCTGACCAATTCTAACTTTGGTAAGATTATGCATCGAGATAGCCAACATATTCAAGAAACAATTCAGCTAATTAACGAGCAACAAATTCAAAAAAGTTCAAAATGGATGCATGAAGCAGATAATATCTATATTCTAGGTACCTGTCATCATGCATCTGTGGCGAATTGGCTTTCAAACACATTAAAAACGTTACGTACAAATATTAAGCAACTTCGTTTGGACTCGGAGGAGCTAGTTAATCAAATGAATAGCATGGGCGAACATACGACTTTAATTGTGCTATCTTTTGATAAACAAATGAAAGATATTAAGACAATTATTGAAATTGCCAAGATAAAAAAGGTGAAGATTATTGCCATTACAGGTTCTGCATTTTCGCCTATACGGGAATATGCTAGTGCATTATTTGCTCTTGGCACAAAAAATCATTCTTCGCTAGACATCGCTCCTGTGTTATTTTCTTTCTTGCATGCACTGATAGAGGAAATGATAAGTCAGGACAAGGGGCAGTATGAAAAATATCAGCAATCCTATGAGCAAGTGGAAAATAATGTACTGTTTTTAGATACTGTTAGAGAGAAACAGGTTTTTTAAGGGAGACAACGCATAGATGGTGTGTAACAACACACAAGTCTATGCGTATTTTTTTGAGAAACTAAAAAAAGATGTCCAAATATGATTTAGACATCTAGGAAAAGTGAATTATAGAATTTTACTTAAGCAATATTCGTTAACATAATTATTATTTAATTTAATAGCATTTTGTCGAATGCCTTCTTGTTGGAATCCTAGCTTTGTAAAAAGATGTAGAGCCACATTGTTATGCTCCATAACCGTTAATTCTAAACGAGAAATATCACGTTGTTTAGACCAATTTTCAACAGCCTTCATTAGTGCTGAGCCAATGCCCTTTTGTTGATGTTCTTCCTTCACAGCTAAACGAATAGAGGCAACATGTCTCACTTTTGATTGTTTATACCCATGTACGACAGCATAGCCTGCAAATATCCCATTTAAAACACAAAGTAGAATTGTACGATTTTTTAGTTGCTTCCAATAGGCTAAATTTTTACGAAGTTGTTGAACAGTTAGGTCTAGCTCATTTTGAACATTATACATGAAGTCAGTTTGTTGGAAAATCTCCTCTTGTAAATGAATGAATGAACGAGCATCGGATGCTTCAATCCCTCTAATTATGTATGCTGAAGGGTTTTCCTCATTGTTAGCAGTATTGTTTTCAGTAGTCTTCATTTGAGTGCGAGAGAAAGTGACACTAGTACCTAATTTAACATCAATGACATAATAACCTGCATTTGTCCATGATAAATAATGTGAGAGAGGGGGCTTCGTTTTTTTCCACCAGCTTTTATTTAAGTAGGCGGCGTTTGGTAGTGCTTGTCCCATAATGTTTTCTAACTCACTAAAGGATAAAGTGATTTCTTGTTGTAAAGCTACTTCAAAATAGTTTGCTAAAGGAATGTACTTTTTTTCCATCTTCTTTGTCATCGTAATCCCCATTTCCTGAATATCCAATAATATAGACTATCTGATGATAGCATAAAATTATGATGACTTAAATATGAAAACACAACTAAATATCTATGTAAACTATATATTTTAAAAAAAAGATATATTTTTACTATTGAATGTTAAAAAAAGGCTGGTAAAAATAGATAATAGTATAAGAGGATTTAATCGCCTTTGAATTGTACATTACAGGTCAAGGGGGTTATAATCTATCTATCCTATTCGAAAAGTAAGTTTTTAAACGTTTAGGATTATTTTTCTATAGTAAATTTTAGACAGAACGATTGTAATCTGAGACAAATTGTACCGGTTTTGAGAGAGTTTTTGAGAGATCAGATAGTAAACAACTGTCCAAGATAGGACACCGGCTTTGGGGAATTTGGACCCTTATTTTGCAGAGTCATTAATGGATTCAAAGTTTGACTTTATCGCTTATAAGGCTATAAAGTATGATAAAATAAAATACAAATGTAAGTGCTATTTTAGGAGGAATTGATTCAATGAGTAAAGTATTAGTTTTTGGACATAAAAATCCAGATACAGACACAATCACATCTGCAATTGTATATGCCTATTTAAAACAACAAATTGGTGAGGAAGCTGAGGCAGTGCGTCTTGGAGATGTTAATAATGAAACTCAGTTTGCATTAGACAAATTTGGTTTTGAGGCACCTCGTTTAATCACATCTGTAGTAGGGGAAGCGGACAAAGTAATTCTTGTTGACCACAATGAGTTCCAGCAATCTGCAGACGGTATCGAAGAAGTACAAATTACAGAAGTAATCGACCACCACCGTATTGCCAACTTCCAAACAGCTGATCCATTATATTATCGCGCTGAACCTGTCGGCTGTACGGCTACAATTCTAAACAAAATTTTCAAAGAAAACGGTGTTGCAATACCTGCAAACATCGCTGGTTTAATGTTATCAGCAATCGTTTCTGATACATTACTTTTTAAATCACCAACTTGCACAGAACAAGATGTTAAAGCTGGTGAGGAACTAGCTCAAATTGCAGGGGTGGATGCTGCAGAATATGGATTAGCGATGCTGAAAGCAGGTGCTGATTTATCTGATAAATCTTTAGAAGACCTATTATCATTAGATGCGAAAGAATTCCAATTTGGCGAGTACAAATCTGTTGTGGCTCAAGTCAATGCAGTTGATATTAACGATGTCCTTAATCGCCAAGAGGAGTTAGAAATCTTATTAAATAAAAATGTTGCAGAAAACGGCTTAGATCTATTCTTCTTCGTTGTTACTGACATTTTAAATAACGATTCAACAGCTGTTGCCATTGGACAAGTAGCTGAAGTGGCTGCAAAAGGATTCGGTGCTGAGCTTATCAACAATCGTGTTGTATTACCGGGTGTTGTGTCTCGTAAAAAACAAATTGTACCTGTATTAACAGAAGCTTTAAAATAATATATATAAAAGAGGTTGTCTATAAAGACAGCCTCTTTTTTTAATCTAGTTTTAATGGTTGTACTGCTGGGCCCTCTAGCACCTCTCCTTTTGCATTAAAACGAGAACCGTGGCATGGGCAGTCCCATGTTTCATCCGCTTCATTCCATTTCGTTTTACAACCTAAATGTGTGCAGGTCGGAGCTGTGACATTCTTCATATAACCAGCTATATATTCCTTTGCGACAAAACCACCTACTTTGAGCAACTGCATGAATTGCGCACCGAATTTTGTACGTGATGGTGAATAAAGGGCAATGGCTCCATCCTCACTTCTTGCACCGGTAATAAGGGAGGATAGGATGTCCCCAGCGACAAAGGAATTTGATATACCCCATTTTCGGTAGCCAGTGGCAATGAGCACATTTGGCAAGGAGTTTGTTATTCTACCTACATAAGGTACAATATCTGGTGTTTCAATATCCTGAGCAGACCATCGATAGAGTGGTTGCTGCTCAAAATGCTCCTTCATTTCATTGGATATTGCTTCATAATAAGGCTCTGTATTTACGGTCTCCCCAGCAATATGATTCGCTCCGCCAAGTACTAAGTAATGTTCGTTGTTAATAGTAGCTGTTCGGATAGAACGAGAAGGGAAGTCAACTGATAAATATTGTCCTTGCATCGTCTCTGAAACCTTACTAGCAACCATGTATGAACGACTATTAGACAATTTGAAAAGGTGTAGTCCTCTAAATGCCTCAATTGGATAATGCGAGCACAAAATAAGCTTGTTATATTGAACCGAGATGTTTTTTTCGGTATGTAAGTTATTTTGTGGTATGTTTAATTGCTGTACACGGGTATTTGAATATAGTCTTGCGCCCATAGCCTGTGCCTCTTTTGCAAGAAAATTACTAACCTCTAAAGGATTTATTTGTGCCTGTTGTGACATACATAAGGCTTTTGTAATAGGGAAGGGTAGCTCAGTGTCAGAAGTAATTTTTGACTTAATATTTAAAACCTTATAAGCATTCCACTCTTTTAATAATTGTGCATACCCTTCTTTCGATTGACAATATAATAGCGAATCTACTTGCCGCACACTATTTTCCGGAAGTATTTGTCTGGCTTGATCGATGGCTTGTTGATTAAGCTGATAGTAGAGCTGTGCTTCTTCGACCGATAGTTTTTCTAAAAGATTAGCATACACGATGCTGTGCTGCGCTGTTAATTTCCCTGTGGAATGGCCAGTTGTACCGTGTCCAAAATGGGTATTTGCCTCAAGTAGAACCACATCGACACCAGCTTTTGCTAAGGTGTAGGCTGTATATAAACCAGTCAATCCTCCTCCGATAATACAGACATCACAAGTTACAGAGGAAGTAAGTGAAGAGAGTGATACTGACTCGGCAGTAGCGAGCCAAAGAGATTGTGTCATAGATAAACCTCACATTGTTTTTAACTTCAGTATGTAGATAGGCTTGAAAATTTATGCAATGAAGCATAAATATTGCCTTGGGATTTGCTCTGCCGCTACAATGTAGCAAAAGGAGTGAGTTTAATGAAAATTGAAATTTGGTCTGATTATGTATGTCCATTTTGTTATATAGGTAAAAAGCAATTAGAAAAGGCAATTGAAGATACTGGCTATGGCGGGCAAGTGGAACTAGTCTATAAAAGTTATCAACTAGACCCTACTACTCCAGTGGATTCGAATACTACTGTTTATGAATCCTTAGCGAAGAAATACGGAATGTCTATAGAGAAGGCTAAAGAAATGACACTTGGCGTAACGGAACGAGCGAAAGAAGTAGGCTTAAACTATGATTTTAGCAATTTGATGGAAGAGAATACGCTAAAAGCACATCGACTTGTAAAATGGGCTGAGCAACAGGGAGATGTTACGGCACTAGTGGAGACGCTTTTACACAGTCACTTTATTGAAGGAAAGCGCATAGGTCAAGAAGCTGTTTTATTAGAAATTGCTGAGCAGGTTGGATTACAACGTGATGAGGTTGCTAAGGTTATTGCAAATGATGATTATAAAAATGAAGTGGAAGCGGATATTCAAGAGGGTCTACAGCTTGGCGTTCGCGGGGTACCATTCTTTGTTTTAAACCGCAAATATGGTATTTCAGGGGCACAGCCACAGGAGGTATTCGAAGAAACCTTGCGTAAAGTAGCCGAGGAAGAGGGCTTACAACCAAAGCTAAAGATGGCTGGTTCAGGGGATACTGGTGTATGTACAGATGATAGCTGTAATTTTTAAGAGGGTTTAAATACCTCTTATAATACCGAAAAAATCGTAACATAATATTTCAGTCTAAAGTCTGAGGGAAGGAACATTGACTTTTTAGGTGAAATTTTTTAAGATAAACACATATCTTGAATTCGAGATATCAAAACATGAAATTTAGGGGAGAATTTATATAATGAACGTTTTAGTAGTAAAAGCTAATAACCGTCCAGACGGTATTTCAACAAAAATGTATGATACATTCATGGAAAATGTACAAGGTGTAAACGTTACAACTTTTGACGTATTTGCAGAGGATATGCCTTATTTTGGACAAGACCTTTTCAATGCATTCGGTAAAGTACAAAATGGTGGAGAGTTAACAGACATCGAATCGCGTCTTTTAGCTGCTAAACAAAAAGCAATGGATGCATTAACTGCTGCTGATTTAGTTGTATTTGCATTCCCACTTTGGAACTTAACAATTCCAGCACCATTACAAACATTTATCGATTATGTATATCAAGCTGGATACACATTCAAATATGGCGAAAATGGTGAATTAATTAGCTTAATGACTGATAAAAAAGCGATTGTTTTAAACGCTCGTGGTGGCTACTATTCATTACCAGAAGCACAACCAATGGAAATGTCAGTAAACTACATTAAAAATGTTGTTGGTGGCGTATTCGGTATGGAAATTATCGAAGAAGTAATAATTGAAGGTCACAATGCTTCACCAGATAAAGCACAAGAAATTATTGCAAATGGCCTAGAAGAAGTGAAAAAAGTAGCGCAATCACTACAAACTGTAAATGCATAAAAAATATTTTTTAATAAAAGTCCTCTCATTTTAGAGAGGACTTTTTTATTTTGTGAATAGATGTATGGTGTGGTATGGAGGTCGGACATATTGATATTAATTCATTATTTAGAATTTACATTTACTAACATCCTATTGTGACTATAAAAATAAAAATGATAGTAATCTATTATTTCGGAGAAAAGTAAATACCCATTCTTTTAAAAATACATATATTTAGGACTTTTTATTCAGTAAAAAATAGAGTTAGTTTAATATAATAGGATTTGTAGGAAAATACTTGATTATTAAGGAGGTTGTTGTATGAACAAGAAATTAATAGCTAATTTCTTTGCGATGTTACTAGTTCTATTCGCGTTTATACCATTTGGGCTCTCTGCTGATGCTGCTTCCAATGATGTAACACGTGCAGATTATGTAAAAGAATTAGTAAAAAGTTTAGATGTAGAGCTAGGAGATGGATCTTCTCTTCCATTTACCGATGTCTCTAAAGATTTAGCACCCTATGTAGAAAAGGCCGTACAATTAAAGCTTATTAAAGGTAAAACAGCTACTACATTTGGTCCAGACGATCAATTAACTCGTCAACAAGCATTTGTTATATCCGCTCGTGGACTAGTTAGTGAAAACGCTTCCCTCTCTGTTTTAGAGCAATTTAAGGATGCAGATCAAATAGCAGAGGCATATAAACAAGACTTAGCTAATGCTGTCGCTGCAAATATTTTGCAAGCATTTGAGGATAATACTATTCGCCCTCGCGATTTTGTAACGAAAGAGCAAATGGAGAGTATTGTAGAGCGCTTTGTAGCAGAATACAAAGCACCTTCAACTGGCGTGTCAGTAGACCTTCAAATTTTAGGAACGACAGATATCCATACCAATTTAGCTAATTACAATTACTATCTTGATGCACCGTCATCTGAGGTTGGTTTAGCGAATACAGCTACATTAATTGAACAAGCACGCGCTAAAAATCCAAACACATTACTATTCGATAATGGAGATTTAATTCAAGGTACACCACTTGGCTCTTATAAAGCATTAGAAAGTGTCTTAAAGCCGGGTGAAATTCATCCAGCTATAGCAGCACTTAACGCATTGAAATATGATGGTGGAACATTAGGAAACCATGAATTTAACTATGGTCTAGACTTTTTAGATGAAGTATTAAATGATGCAAAATATCCTGTAGTGAATGCTAATACTTATGATGCAAAAACAAAAGAACGCATGTATACACCTTATGTTATTCTAGATAAAGAAGTGGTTGATAGTACAGGCAAGAAGCATACGCTTAAAGTTGGTGTAACAGGCATTGTCCCAACCAAAATTGTTGAATGGGATGCCATTCATTTAGCAGGTAAAGTTGAAATGCAAGAACCAGTCGAAGCAGTTAAAGAGGTAGTACCAGAAATGCAAAAGGCTGGAGCAGATATCATTGTTGTTCTTTCACATTCAGGTATTGGAGAGGACACTTATGTAAAAGGTGCTGAAAATGTTGGTTACCAACTTGCAGAAATCGAAGGCATCGACGCTTTAATTACAGGGCACTCTCATTTAACATTCCCTGGTGACTATAAGGATTTGAAAGATGTCAATCAAGAAAAGGGTACAATTCATGGTGTTCCTACTGTAATGGCAGGTAGCTATGGTAGCCATCTTGGTGTCATTGATCTAAAATTGGAACAAAAAGGCTCAGAGTGGGTTGTGGTAGATGGCAAAGGTTCATTACAATCGATCAAGCAAGAAGGCTTACAACCATCGACAACCGTGTTGGATGCTATAAAAGAAGCACATGAAGGCACATTAACATACATCCGTCAGCCTGTTGGAGAAACAACTGCGCCAATCCATAGTTATTTCTCAATGGTACAAGATGATCCTTCTATTCAAATCGTAACACAAGCTCAAAAATGGTTTATTGAACAAGAGTTAAAGGGCACTGCTGATGAAAAGACACCAATTCTTTCAGCTGGTGCACCTTTCAAAGCAGGATCTCGAAATAACCCATTGGATTATACAAACATTCCTGTAGGGCCACTTGCTATTAAAAATATGGCCGACATTTATCACTATGACAATACTGTTGCTACTATTAAAGTGACAGGCGCTCAAGCGATTGAATGGCTAGAGATGGCTGCAGGTATTTTTGCAACAATTGACCCGAATAAAACAGAAGAACAAAATATTATTGATTCAGAAGCACGCTCTTATAATTTTGATGTGTTAGATGGTTTAACATATCAAATTGATGTGACATCACCAGCTAAATATGATCGCCGTGGTAATCTTACTGATGAAAAGGCAAATCGTATTAAGAATGTACAATATAATGGTAAGCCAATTGATTTAAAACAAGAATTTATTATTATCACAAACAATTACCGTGTTGGTGGCTCATATGGGGCGACTTTCAAAAATGCTGACGGCTCCAATGTAACAAACTATGCTTATGAAAATCGTCAAGCTGTTGTTGATTATATTATGACTAATAAAACAATTAATCCTGCTGCGGATAATAACTGGTCATTTGTACCGTTCCCGGCAAATACAAAGGTGATATACCAAACTGCAAAAGACGCACAAAAGTTTATTCCTGCAGATAGTGGTATTGAATTTTTAGGAGATACAGAATCAGGCTTTGCTAAATATTTAATTAAATAATGTAAAGCAAAGGAGAGTACGAATTATTCGTTACTCTCCTTTTTATGTCTAATAAAGTTTGATACCGTGTGCCTTGATAGGTTAACATTCCGCTATCGCCTTCAACTAGTTAACCATAGTCGTAGCCATTCACTTTTAGTTCAAGACCTCTCCATTCGTAATAGGAGGTATATGCCCCAGTATTATTTGAGCCACCGCGTATATTAGTACGTTTTGAAACAACCTTGGCAGGTACTGTTAAAATCAGCGAATGGTTATTTTTAGACCAACGATACTGCCAAAAACAATTAAAAAGATGATAGAAATATAAACAGACTCAAATGGTAAACCATGCTCAAACCATAGCAAATGTGTTCTTCCTTTCATTTAAGGTAGAAACTAGCATTAAAGAGGGTTTAGCTCAAGGTCTATGACAATGTCTATTTCGTCACTGATTAATACTCCGCCAGTTTCTAAAAACGTATTGTAGACTAAATTAAAATCACGACGATCGATTTGTGCTTTTGCTTGGAAGCCAAATACTTCTTGTGCCCATGGATTGACACCTTTCCCTGTATATACTGTTGTAAATACGATAGGCTTCGTTATGTTTTTGATTGTTAAATCTCCGTGAATCGCAAAATTTTTTTCACTTAGTTTATCAATATATGTAGAGGTAAATACTATTTTTGGATAGACGTCTGCATCAAAAAAGTCAGGAGACACGAGATGGACATCACGGTCATAATTTTTGGTAGAGACACTAGCCACAGCAATCGTAAAAGAAATGTTTGTATCTTGCATTTGCTCAATATTGGTGGCAACTATGTCAGCGTTGTACGATTCAAACGTACCATGAATTCGGGAAATCATCATATGTCGCACTGAAAAGCTAATTGTTGAATGACTGAAATCAATAGTGTATTTTTTCATTTAAAAACCCCCTAAAACAGCATTCTACAACGATGATAAAGTAAGTAATTGGTTTATTCAATAAATTTTTCATAATTGTGGAAGTGTTATCTTTGAAAAAAGTGTAATCTGTGAACATAATACGAAATGAATTTATATGAGGTAGTCATAAAATTGTCAACGTGTGCATTTTATTAATAGCAGTGTTATTACGCTTTTGCCCTATTAATGACAATATTGATGTATAAAGTTACTTTTTGTAATTAAATATATAAAAGTTAATTAATTATTTTACGTAAATAAGTTACTCCAAATTTACATTTACTGCAATAATCGTTACAATAGTTACATAGAGGTGAAAAATATGAATGAGACTACTTTATGTCCTCGTTTAGCAAAAGCGATGGATTTAATTGGAAAACGATGGACGGGTTTAATATTATATCAATTACTAGACGGGCCACAGCGTTTTAATGAAATTGAGTCTGCATTACCTGTCAGTGGACGCTTGTTATCAGAACGTTTAAAGGAGCTTGAAAAAGAGGGGCTTGTTGAACGAAAAGTATATTCTGAGGTGCCAGTTCGTGTTGAGTATTCATTAACAGATAAAGGTCGTGCACTAGAAGGTGCGATTCGCAATATAGAAACATGGGCAAGTAGTTGGCTTTAACATGAAATGTAATATTTGTGCCAAAAACGACACTTGGAATGATGGTCAATTTTCTTTATAATATTCATCATCTCTGCACAGGTCTTACCTGTCTTGTAATGTGAGATAAAAATACCCTTCATTTTACTTGTCAAATTGGGGTTCTAAATCCATACTGGTGTAGAGTAAGAAGGACGTTAGAAAGGAATTAGCTCTCATGTCAAAAGAACAATGGGCGATGGATTTAGCAAAGAGCATTAATCCTGCCAATATTAAGTTAGATGAATCATTACAGCAATACACAATGACAAAATTAGGTGGCAAAGCAGATGTTTTTGTTCTTCCGGAATCAGAAGAAGAAGCAGCATCAGTTATTCGCTATGCATATATAAATAATATTCCTTTATTAATGTTAGGTAACGGATCTAATATGGTTGTTCGCGATGGCGGTCATAGAGGTATCGTTGTAACGTTTTCACGCTTAGATGAAATTCGAATTAACGGTGAGCATGTTTATGCACAAAGTGGCGCGCTGATCAAGGATGTATCAAAGCTATCTGCAAAAGCTTCTTTAACAGGTTTTGAATTTGCCTGCGGTATTCCTGGATCAATTGGAGGAGCAATGGCTATGAACGCAGGTGCATATGGCGGAGAAATTAAAGATATTATTATTTCGTCTAAGGTGTTAACGAAAGAAGGAGACATTTTAATATTATCTAAAGATGAGCTAGAGCTTGGTTATCGTCAAAGCATCATTGCCAAAAAGGGCTACTATGTATTGTCCTCTGAATTTCAATTAGCCGTAGGAGTGCAGGAGGAAATTGATGCGAAGATTGCTGATTTAACATTCCAGCGTGAATCAAAGCAGCCTTTAGAATATCCGTCAGCTGGAAGTGTTTTCAAACGCCCACCTGGTCATTTTGCAGGTAAGCTTATACAAGATAGTGGCTTGCAAGGTAAAGGGATAGGTGGAGCAGAAGTCTCTACCAAGCATGCCGGCTTTATTGTCAATAAAGGGAATGCCACTGCTTCTGACTATATTGAGACAATCCAAATGGTGCAACGTGTCGTGAAAGAGAAATTTGGTATTGAGTTAGAAACAGAGGTTAAAATTGTTGGTGATGATCTATAATATGACGCCCTTCGCTGAAGTCGGAGGGCGTTTTTCTTAGGAGTGAGGATGAATTGAAATTAATATCGTGGAATGTTAATGGAATACGAGCTTGCTTAGGAAAAGGCTTTTTGGAGTTTTTTAATCAGGTAGAAGCGGATTTCTTTTGTATTCAAGAAACTAAATGTCAAGCTGGACAAGTGGAACTGCCTCTCGATGGCTATGAACAGTATTGGAATTATGCACAGAAAAAAGGCTATTCTGGAACAGCTATATTCACCAAGCACACACCATTGTCTGTTAAGTATGGAGTAGGAGATGAAGATTCTCAGGATGAAGGTAGAATCATTACCTTGGAATATGAAGCGTTCTATTTAGTAAATGTTTATACGCCTAATGCACAACGAGACTTAGCAAGATTACCACTGCGGTTAGAATGGGAAGAACGTTTAGCCTGCTATTTACAGGAGCTCAATAGCAAGAAGCCCGTAGTCTATTGTGGTGACCTCAATGTAGCACATACGGAAATTGATTTAAAAAATGCAAAGTCGAACATAGGAAACTCAGGATTTACATATGAAGAACGTGAAAAATTCTCAGAGCTATTAGCTAGTGGCTTTGTCGACTCCTTCCGATATAAGCATCCTGAAGAAACTGACCATTACACATGGTGGTCCTATATGAATAAAGTACGCGAACGTAATATTGGATGGCGTATTGATTATTTTATTGTGTCTGATCAGCTGAAGGAACAAATCGACGTAGCAACGATTCACCCTCATGTTATGGGCAGTGATCATTGTCCAATTGAATTGCAATTACATTTCTAGTTTTAAAAATCGTATTTTCTATAGAAAATACGATTTTTTTTTGCCGTTTTAGAAAGCCATAAGAGTGTTTGATTGCATACACTCGAATGAAGAATTCGCTCAAGAATGGGACTTAATATGCTGGGGGCTTACCATCAGGGAGAGAGTTCGGTCCACATGCAGAGGAAATCGCTCAAAAGAAGATGGAAAAGCACTCCAATGAGGATAACCTTCTGGTCAAAGAATGAGGGAAGGTGCTCCAATCGGGGGAAACCGCTCAAAGAATGAGGGAAAGCACTCCAATCGGGGGAGAAACCGCTCAAAGGTGGTTGGAAGGCGCTCCAATCAGAGGAGAAACCGCTCAAAGAATGAGGGAAGGCGCTCCAACCAGGAGAGAAACCGCTCAAAGATGGTTGGAAGGCGCTCCAATCAGAGGAGAAACCGCTCAAAGGTGGTTGGAAGGCGCTCCAATCAGAGGAGAAACCGCTCAAAGAATGAGGGAAGGCGCTCCAACCAGGAGAGAAACCGCTCAATGATGGTTGGAAGGCGCTCCAATCAAAGGAGAAACCGCTCAAAGAATGAGGGAAAGCGCTCAATCGGGGGAGACTCCGCTCAAAGAATGAGGGAAAGCACTTCAATTGGTAGAAAAACCGCTCAAAGATCATGGCAACGCCCCATCAATAGAATCCCTCGCCCAAAATAGCTTCTATATGAAAATATCATTGCACGGTAGCCTTCATAATTCTTATTGTTTATACTATTCTAATAGCGAATAAATATAAAATTTTGTATTTATGGACTATTTTACATACATAACATACGGAAATTTGTAAAAAAATTGTTGATTAAGCTATGTTTTAAGGGGTTGGGAAGGTAGTACAAGAATATAGTGCAAAGAGGGGGTATTAGATGGGGAAGAGAAAGTTTAAATGGAAAAAGTGGCTGCTTGTTATGGCTGGCATACTGGCAGCTGTAGTGATTGTAGCTTTTATTGGATTTACATGGTTTATGAATAAATCTAAGCCTGTAATTGATGGTGAGTTGGCTGTGGAGATTCTTTATCAGGATGTGACAGTTACAAGGGATGACAAGGGAGTTCCGCATATCTTTGCAAAAACAGATGCTGACTTATATCGTGCGCAAGGCTATGTTCAAGCACAAGATCGACTTTTTCAAATGGACTTAGCTAGAAGGCAGGCAAGTGGTCGATTGTCTGAAATTATTGGGGAAGCAACAGTTAATTCGGACAAACATTTCCGTACATTTAGTTTACGTGATGCAGCTGAAAAATCATTGGCAGCTTATGATGAAGAAAGTAAGCAAGTACTCGAATGGTATGCTGAAGGGGTAAATGCATTTATTGCACAGGCAAAGGAAAAAAATACATTAAGTTATGAATTTGCTTTGTTGGGTTATGAGCCAGAGGAGTGGACCGTCGTTGATTCCTTAACAATTGGTAAGTATATGGCTTATGACTTAGGAGGAAATTGGAATACATTAGCCTTCCGTCATTGGGCTTTACAAAACTTTGAAGAGGAAAAGGCGAAAGAATTATTTATCAAATATCCTAAAAATGCCTCATCTATCATCGAGGCTAACATAAAAAATCCTGTTGCAGTGGCAGGGCAATTCAATGCAGACTTGTTACCAAATGAGTTTAACGGTAGTAATAACTGGGTTGTAGCTGGTGATAAAACAAAATCAGGAACACCGATTTTAGCAGATGATCCACATCTAGGATTAAGCACGCCATCTATTTGGTATCAAATGCATCTCCAATCGCCGGAACAAAATGTTAGTGGTGTTATTTTTGCAGGGATTCCAGGTATTATTTTAGGCCATAATGATGAAATTGCATGGGGTGTTACGAATGTGGGTCCTGATGTTCAGGACTTATACATTGAAATACCAAATCCGGATGATCCAACACAGTTCCGATATGATGGTAAGTGGGAGCAAGCAGAGGTACGTGATGAATCTATCAAGGTGAAGGATGGAGAAACGGTAGACTTTGAAGTCGTTGTGACTCGTCACGGGCCCATTATGACAGATTTAGCATTCAAGGATACAGAGCCAACAGCACAATTCTCAATGCAATGGACGGCACTTCAATCTACAGCAGAACTGAGAGCGGTGCTTGGCTTTAATAAGGCGAAATCTTGGGGTGACTTTGAAAAAGCACTAGAGGATTTTAAGGCGCCAGCTCAAAACTTTGTTTTTGCATCAAAGGATGGCACTATAGCCTATAAAGCCAATGGTCAAATACCAATTCGTAAGCAAGGGGATGGTCAATTACCTGTTCCAGGTGATTCTAGCGAATATGGTTGGGAGGGCTTTATTCCTTGGGAGGAGCTACCAACTGTGGTGAATCCAAAAGAAGGCTTTATTGCAACAGCAAATAACCAAGTAATAGGAGAAGACTATCCATATCACATCACAGATTTCTGGGCTCAACCTTATCGTTTCGAGAGAATTAAGGAAGTGCTAGAGGCAAATGATTCTATCACCGTAGAGGATATGATGGCTTTACAAATGGATCAACATAACCTTTATGCAAGAGAGTTCTTACCCAATTTATTAACTTCTATAAAAGCTCAAGATCAGGATGGTAATTATGCAGAGATTATTGCTATGTTAGAGGATTGGGACATGGTGGATGCAAAAGAATCAGGTGCACCTCTCGTCTTCCATACACTTATGATAAAGCTACAAGAAGTATTGTTTAAAGATCAAATGCCAGAAGATATGTACAACATTATGTATGGGAAATTTAATATTACAGACCAGCTTTTACGAACAGCGTATGCAGGGGAGAAAAGCATTTGGATAGAGGAACAGGGTGGCGTGGATAAAGCAGTTTTCAAGGCACTCGAGCTCACAGTTGCCCAATTAGAGGATCAATTCGGTAAAAACGCTTCGAAGTGGCAGTGGGGGGATTTCCATCAGCTTACTTTTGATCACACATTAGGGAGCGCGTCCCCAATTCTTGCAGCCTATTTTAATGCTAAAAAGGTACCGATTGGCGGCTCCAAGGTTACGGTGCAGGCAGCAGACAATGATTTAGCTGGTAATGTGGATCACGGTGCATCTTGGCGCTTTGTCGTGGATGTCGGTGATCTAAGCTCCGCCTATCATATTGTCGGTCCAGGTCAAAGTGGACATGTAAAGTCTGATTGGTATCAAGACCAGGTACTTGATTGGGCGAAAGGGGAATATCATCAAACATTTGTGAAACAAGAAGAGATAAAAGGTAAAACATTGCAATTAAAGGCACAGTAATAAAAGATTAGCGTACTTATTAAGTGCGCTAATCTTTTTTTCTTGATTCTGTAATTTTCTATATTGACTAGAAAATACAATGATATAAATCATTATCATTCAAATGCACATTTGAATATGATGGATTAATATGTTACATTGAATACAATCAAACGAATATTTGAATGAGGTGATAAAATGCCAAAGGAAATATGTGAAACGACACATGTAAACGAAGAAGCGGTTACAAGGGTACAGCAACAAATGCCAGATTTATCGGGTGTAGCAAAGTTTTTGAAAGCCTTATCTGATGAAACTAGACTTAAAATTGCCTATGCTTTAAAGGTAGAAGAGGAGTTATGTGTGTGTGATGTTGCTTCTATTATTGGTTCATCAGTTGCAACAGCATCACATCATTTACGTTATCTAAAAGACAATAATTTAGCAAAATCACACCGCAAAGGAAAGCAAGTGTATTACTCTTTAGCGGATGAGCATGTATACCAAATCGTAACAATTGCCTATGAACATGCGAAAGAGGGGATTGCGAATGGCAGCGACACCAACTAAACAAGAATACAGGCTACAAAATTTATCGTGCGCGAGTTGTGCTGCAAAGTTTGAGAAAAATGTAAAGGCTATTCCTGAGGTACAAGATGCACAAGTCAATTTTGGTGCTTCTAAAATAACTGTAGTTGGCTCTATTAGTGTGAATCAAATTGAAGAAGCCGGCGCATTTGATGGCATTAAGGTTACTCAGTCAGTGGCAAGAACACTCGAAAAATCCACACCATTTTACCGTAAAAAGGAAAATGTATTAGCAGGGATTTCTTTGTTCTTTGTTATTCTAGGCTACTTATTAGTTAATATGCGTGGGGAAACAAACCCACTTCCAATTACAATGTTTATCCTAGCTATCCTTGTGGGCGGTGTGGGTATTTTTAAAACGGGCTTTCGAAATCTAGCACGTTTTGAATTTGATATGAAGACTCTGATGACCATCGCTATCATTGGAGCTGCCATTATTGGTGAGTGGGAAGAAGCGGCAGTAGTCGTGTTTTTATTTGCTGTCAGTGAAGCATTAGAGGCGTATTCAATGGATAAAGCACGTCAATCAATCCGTCAGTTAATGGATATTGCTCCGCCAACAGCGATTATTAAAAGAGCCCACGGTGAGCATTTCCATGAGATTGAACTGCCTACTGAAGAAATTCAAATAGGGGATATTCTAATTGTTAAGCCAGGCCAAAAAATTGCGATGGACGGCATTGTCATTAGCGGTTTATCGGCAGTAAATCAAGCAGCCATTACAGGCGAATCGATTCCAGTTAATAAAACGGTAAATGATGAAGTTTTTGCAGGTACATTGAATGAGGAAGGTGCACTAGAAGTCCGTGTAACAAAGCGTGTTGAGGACACAACCATTGCTAAAATTATTCATCTTGTTGAAGAAGCACAGGCCGAAAAAGCTCCTTCACAGCAATTTGTTGATCGGTTTGCTAAATATTACACACCTGCCATTATGATCATTGCTTTTCTAGTAGCTATAATTCCACCTTTATTTGTAGGGGATTGGCAACACTGGATTTACCAAGGATTAGCCGTGCTAGTTGTAGGATGTCCATGTGCACTTGTTGTTTCTACTCCGGTTGCGATTGTCACTGCTATTGGAAACGCTGCAAGGCAAGGTGTTCTTATTAAAGGCGGTGTTTATTTAGAACAATTAGGTCATATTGAAGCGGTAGCCTTTGATAAAACGGGGACGTTAACTAAAGGGCAGCCTGCAGTAACAGACATTTTGACAACGGATGAACGGTCCGAGGATTATCTTTTGCAATTAGTGGCTGCGGTAGAAAAACAATCACAGCATCCTTTAGCAAAAGCTATTTTAAATACTTTGCATAATAAAAACTTACAAGAGCTAGTACCAACAGATTTTCAATCAGTAACTGGCAAAGGTGCCTATGCTACTGTAGACAGCCAGAGAATATATGTAGGTAGCCTGAAATGGGTGGCTACATTAGCTTCTGTTGATAAAAATATTGAAAACAAGGTTAAGAAACTTCAAGATCAGGGTAAAACAGTAGTAGCAGTTGTTTCCAATGATCAACTTATTGGCTTGATTGGAATTGCTGATCAATTGCGTCAAGAAAGTAAGGATGTCTTGCATAAATTAAATGCCTTAAAAGTAAAGCATATGGTGATGTTAACAGGTGATGCAGAGCCTACTGCACAAGCTATTGCTACAACATTAAAAATGACAGATGTGCGCGCTAGTTTATTACCAGAAGAAAAATTAATGGCGATTAAGGATTTACGTGCACAGTTTGGTGCAGTAGCAATGGTCGGGGATGGTGTAAACGATGCACCAGCATTGGCCACAGCGAATGTAGGAATTGCCATGGGAGGCGCAGGAACGGATGCTGCCCTTGAGACAGCTGATATTGCCCTAATGGGTGACGATTTAACAAAGCTGCCTTACACAATTGGCTTAAGCAGAAAAACATTACGGATCATTAAAGAGAATATTATATTTGCCCTAGCTTTAAAATTAATAGCGTTACTACTTGTCATCCCAGGATGGTTAACATTATGGATAGCCATTTTTGCTGATATGGGTGCTACGTTATTAGTGGTCTTTAATTCATTAAGACTAATAAGAGCAAAAAAGTAGTAATTAAGGTATGTATCAATAGAAATAAGTAGGATATTAACCTTACTTTGACACTATACATTATATGTAAATAGATGCTACTAGTGATTCTTGAAAAAGACTTTTATTAAGGCTATTATAGTTTCAGGAGTAATGTAACAATTAAATATAAATGAGGCGAAAGTTTGAATATGTCAGATCCTATTTTAGTAAATGTTACAGAAGAAATTGTGCGTGGTTTAGTAAGCTTTTTACTACGAGGACCAGAATATCAAACATTTTGTAAATGCACAATCTGTGAATTCGACACGGTGGCACTTACACTCAACGCATTGCCAAGTAAGTATGTTACATCTATGGAAGCTAGAGATGAGGCATTTAAAGAAATGAATACTCCTGAAAGTATTGAGCGCATCAACAAAGAGATTATTCATGCGTTACATGTGGTAAATAAGTATCCTCGACACAAAGTAGAGCCTACTTCTTAATAGAAGGGGCTCTATTTAAGTTTTACAGCGAGTGTTTTTCTGGCATATGTATTTTCAGTTAACTTTTAAGCCAAGCTTGTAGTAAACTAGAGATAAGAAAAGGAAAGAGAGGGAAAAGGATATGCCAACACCAAGTATGGAGGACCATATCGAACAAATATATTTATTAATTGCCAACAAAGGATATGCACGTGTGTCTGACATCGCTGAAGCATTATCTGTTCTTCCTTCTTCTGTTACAAAAATGGTTCAAAAATTAGATAAAGATGGTTATTTAGTTTATGAAAAGTACCGTGGACTGACATTGACGCCTAAAGGAGAAAAGCTTGGAAAGCGTCTTGTGCAGCGCCATGAATTGCTCGAGCAGTTTTTACGGATGATTGGTGTGGATGAAGAGCGTATTTATGATGATGTTGAGGGAATTGAGCATCACTTAAGCTGGAATTCAATCGATCGTATTGCAGATCTTGTGCAAGTAATGGAAGAGAATCCAGACATCGTGAAAAAATTGGAAGCATCTAAGACACAGCACCATCTTTAAAATGATGGTGTGAAGGAAAGGAAGTCAATATGAACGAATTAAAATCGGGTGAAGTCGTTACGTTAACGGTATTAGAGCAACAAACATCGAAATGGATTTTAACAAATGGAGTTGAAGAACTACCTTTAAATGCTTCAGAGGTAACAGAGCCACTTACTGTAGGTGACCGCCTTGAAGTATTTTTATTTGTGGATCGCCGTGGCGATTTAGCTGCTACTACTGCTATTCCGTCTTTTACACAAGGTGAATATGGCTGGGCGCGCGTCTTGAAAGTGGTGGAGCGTGAAGGCGCATTTGTAGATATTGGTACATCACGTGAGGTTTTAGTAAAGGCAGAGGATCTACCTGCTATAAAAGAGTTATGGCCAGAACCAGGCGATCATTTATTTATGACATTGCGTACAGATCGTAATGGTGAGTTATTTGGACGTTTAGCAACGGAAGAAAAAATTTCGGAGCTTTACGAAGGTGCATTTGAAGATATGCACAATAAAAATATCCTAGCACGTCCGTACCGCTTGTTACCAGTGGGCTCATTTTTGCTAGGTGTAGAAATTCCTTACCGTATCTTTGTTCATGAATCGGAGCGCAATGCAGAGCCTCGACTAGGACAAGATGTCGTTGTTCGTATTATCGATGTAAAAGAAGATGGTTCAATGAATGCATCTCTTTTACCGAGAAAACATGAGCGTCTTTCAAATGACGCACAACAAATATTGAATTATCTACAAGGTGTGGGAGGTAAAATGCCATTTGGTGATAAATCATCTCCTGAAGAGATTCAAGACATGTTTAACATGAGTAAAGGTGCATTCAAACGTGCCTTAGGAACACTCATGAAGGCAGGTAAAGTAAAGCAAGAAAACGGCTGGACAGAAGAAGTTTAGTGAATATAAGTGGAAAAGCGACGAGAAACATCTTTGAAACCTTCTCGTCTTTTTTTCGTACTAATTATTGTATAATGACATACATTATACAGGCTAATTACGAGGTTTTAACGAAAGGGGTCACACGATTTGAAAAATACATGGATTAAAATACTAACAGCTACAATGTTGGTATTCGGAGTGATGGCACCAGCAACGGGGTTTGCATCTGATAATACGCCTCCGAAAGCAATTGATGAAAAACTAGGCGTACCTATTGTTGTGTATGGAGCCAATTTATCTGAGGATGAAAAAGAGTCAGTAAAGAAATCATTAAAAGTAAGTGAAGAACCTGAAATCGAAGAAATTACTGTGTCAGGTCAGGATCTGGTTAAATACATTAAAGATAGTAATTCAAGTTCTCGTATGTATTCTTCTGCTAAAATTACACGTAGGGATGCAGGAAAAGGTCTAGTGATCGAGATTGTAACACCATCCAATATAACGCAAGTTACTTCAGAAATGTACGCGAATGCCATGCTAACAGCAGGGATTCAAGATGCAACAGTACAAGTAGCTGCACCGAAAGCTGTTACAGGTCATTCAGCGTTAGTAGGTATCTACAAGGCTTATGAGGTTACAACAGGTGAAACACTTGATATTGATCGTACAGATGTAGCAAATGAAGAATTATCAGTAGCAACATCCATTGCAGAATCGGCTGGGGTAGATGATGCAAAAGTTGCAGAATTATTGACAGAAATTAAAAAGCAAATTGCTGAATTAAAGCCAGCAACACGAGAGGACGTTGAAAAAATCGTCCAGGAGCAATTAAATAAGCTAGAAATCAACTTAAGTGAAAAGGATCGTCAATTGCTAGTGGATTTAATGGATAAAATCAGTAAGCTAGATATTGATTTTAGTAAATGGTCCGAACAATTAAATGATATTAGTAACACCATTCAAGAAAAATTCGGTTCCCTTATGGAAGATAAAGGATTCTGGGAAAGTGTGAAAAGTTTCTTTGCTAATTTAAAAGATACTATTTCTTCTTGGTTTAACTAACGATTTAATAGTAAAAGAATCTGTGATACTCACATACTAGAATGAGTGCACAGATTCTTTTTTGTTTAGGAGAGTTAGGAAGTTTTGTGAAAATATAAAAAGCTATGGTACTATGAATAAAAGGAGTGGTGAGAAATGGAATTCCAATTACAACAACTAGCGGAAAATAAGTTTGCATTTTTAAATGAGCAAGATGGGGAAAGACTAGCAGAAATTACATGGCAGCAAAATGGTCAAGTAATGGTAATGGATCACACATATGTATCAGATAAACTCCGAGGACAAGGTGTGGCTAAACAATTACTCGATCAGGCTGCATCCTATGCACGTGATAAAGGCTATAAAATGGAAGCTGTTTGTTCCTATGTTGTTGCAGCATTTGAAAAATCAGATGCATATAATGATGTGAAACAATAAAAAATAAGGCAATCTGCTTATGAGATAAGCGGATTGCCTTTTAATTTTTTGAGCAAATCATTTTAGCAGCTCCTTACAGTAAGATGACACTATAGATTAATACAGTTAAGAAGCCAGCTCCACCTATTAATGACGCCATATCTACCCAATCATACGCTAAGTCGAAATCTTTCATCCTAATCACTCTCCTGTTTTAGTATTAATTCATTAATTCCCTTTACTTGCCTTTTATAATCATAAGTAGTTACAAAATTATGATGAATGAAAAAAATGATGGTAAGAGACTCGATTTAAATAGAATCTAAGTGTAATTGTCTCCCATCATGGCAAGACGAAGAGTATAGAAATAGTGAAATGGTTACTAGATAACAAGGCAAGGTTTAGCTGTACATTGATATATATGCTAGAGGTTATAAAAAAATAATGTTTATTCTTTTAAGAATAGGGAAAAACTATACTACAGAGCTAGTTTCTATATTTTTAGGAGGTAATAAATCATGGCAAAACGAAAAGGAACAGGTGTTGTCATTGCAGGATTAGCAGGGTTAGCAGCATCTTATTTTAGTAAAAAAGAGAATCGTGATAAAGCTTTAACAATGTTTAATGGTTTGAAAGCCAAGTTAGAGTCATTTCTTACAGCAGGTCCTGAAATGCATGACAATATTGCGGAGCGTGTTTCAACAGAGGTTGCAACAGAGGCAGGCACCTCACCAACAAAGATTGCCTCAAATGAAATGGTAGCTGAAGGCGGAGGACATACAGGTGTCCATTTCTATAATGAAGAAATTCAAGAAAAAGAAAAATAACGAAAAAACCTTCTCATCTATGCGTGAGAAGGTCTTTTGTGTGGAAGTAGGATGACTCCCGCGAAGATTAGTAATACTATTCCCGTAAAGATAAAGCCGCTAATAATGCCCAGTGACAGCCAACCTAGTAAAGAGGAGCCAAGCACTACGCCAAGGGAGAAAAATGCATAGAAATAGCCGTATGCTTTTCCACGTACTTCAGCAGTTGTGGAGTCAATTAGTAGGGAATTTACTGAAGGGAATAGGAAACCGAATCCGATTCCATAGCAAGCCATCGCCATATATAGTAAAGAGCTAGAATCAGCCTGACTAATTAATAATTGGCTTATTCCCATTAAACCTATACCAAAGGACAATGTTTTGAGTGGTGAGACCTTATCAAATATACGGTTAGTTGGTAATAGAAAAACTAGGACAGCAATAATACCAAAGGTGCTCATTAAAGTTCCACTTAAACGCGAGTCAAATCCTAAAGATTGAACTTTAAGTGGGAGTAGGTAGGCAATAACACCTTGAGAAAACATTAAGAAGAATGCGCCTAAAAAGGCTTTTAATGTACCCGTGTTATTAAAAAATACACTGATCGAAATATATGTACTGGGTTCTGCTTTTTCTCTTTGTACCTGCTTTGTTTTCAACATAAAGAACGCTAGAATACCTAGCATAAGCATAGAGCTTGCCGTGATATTGAAAACGAATGGGACGCTTGTTCGACTTGCTAATATACCACTAAATGCAGGGCCGATAATTGCTGCAATCCCTACAAATGCGCCGGAAATAGCACTGCCCTTTCCCCTTTTTTCTTGTTCAGTAGCGTTTGCTAAAAAGGTAAAGGCAGCTGGAACTATAAAGCCTGCAACAAGTCCATGGATAAAACGTACAATTAAAAGAGCAATTGGTTCTTCTATTAAATTATATAGTGTTAGCGATAAACCTGTTGTCAGAAGACCTGTTATAAGGATGATAAAAGGTCCTTTACGATCTGTTAAAAATCCGGAAATGATATTACCAAAAGTGTTGGACAGCGAATACATACCTACAGCAAGACCTGTTAGGAATGCAGAGGCACCTAGAGATTCAGCGTATGTACTCATAACAGGCAACTGGGTAAAAAGATCGAAAAATGAAAAGAAAATAATGACATAGATAAATTTTTTCATAGTTCCTCCAATGAAATCGAGCAGTTTAGCAAGGTAGTTTCATATGGTCCTATTATAGCATTTTCCAATAAAAAAGAACGTCCAATAAGTTTGACTTATTAGACGTCCTAAAAAGTAGTGATTAAGCTTTTGCAACTTCTTTTTTCATTGTTTTGTTTTTAGCAAGGTTTACATGCCAAGAAAGTGCTTCTTCTAAAATATGAGGTGTTTGGTGGTTACCAGTTGCTTCAACTGCACGGTTGTAGTAATCCCATAATTGTTCTTTGTAATCTGGGTGTGCACAGTTTTCGATAATTAAAGGTACACGCTCTTTTGGAGCTAGACCACGTAAGTCAGCAATACCTTGCTCAGTTACGATTACATCTACATCATGCTCAGTGTGGTCAACGTGAGAAACCATAGGCACGATAGAAGAGATTGCTCCACCTTTTGCATATGATTTTGTGACAAAAATACCTAGACGTGCATTACGTGCGAAGTCACCTGAACCACCGATACCGTTCATCATACGAGTACCAGATACATGTGTTGAGTTTACGTTACCATAGATATCTAACTCAAGAGCAGTATTGATTGAGATTAATCCCAAACGACGGATAAGCTCTGGGTGGTTAGAAATTTCTTGTGGACGTAAGCAGATTTTGTCAGCATATTTTTCTAAATTGCCGTATACTTTTTTCTGCAATTCTTCAGTAAGTGTAATTGAAGTAGCAGCGGCAAATTTAACTTTACCTGCGTCAATCAAGTTAAATACAGCATCTTGTAGTACTTCAGATGCAACAACTAAATCTTCGAATTCTGAATCTGCAAAACCGTCTAATACGGCATTTGCTACAGAACCTACACCAGATTGTAGTGGCATTAATTGTTTTGTTAAACGACCCGCTTTAATTTCATCACGGAAGAAGTCTAATAGAATGTTTGCCATTGTTTGTGTTTCTTCATCTGGTGGTACGATTAATGAAGGCGCATCTGGCTCTTCAGAAATAACAATTGCTTTAATTTTTGCTGGATCAACTTTGATACCAATATCACCAAGGCGCTGCATAGCATCTGTCATTGGGATAGCTTCACGGTTACCTTGTTCACCAGGTACATAAATATCGTGGATACCGATTAACGCTTCTGGATGAGAAATGTTTAACTCGATAATAATATTTTCAGCATATTCTGCGAAGATTGGTGAGTTACCTACAGAGTTTGTTGGAATGATAAATCCATCTTCAGTAATAGCAACTGCTTCAAGAATTAGATATTTAATTGGTCCAATAATTCCTTGTCGCACTAGCTCAGCATTGTGTGAAAGATGAGCATCTACATAAAGCACATCTCCTGAGTTAATTAAATTACGGATACCCGCGTCACCTTGGAATGGTCCACGTTTACGAATTGCACCAGCTTCTGCTAAGTACTTGTCTACTTCTGGTCCTAATGATGCACCTGTATATACATCAATTTTGAATTCTTCATTTTTTGCGCGCTCAACTAATGCCATTGGCACAACTTTTGCGTCCCCAGCACGAGTAAAACCACTCATACCAACTACATCACCGTTAGAAATAAGTGCTGCTGCTTCTTCTGCAGTAACAATTTTACTCTCAAGTTCTTTTAAACCTAGGCGTTTTTGAACATTTGCATCCATAAAAAATCCTCCCCTAAATAATTTTGATGGAAACCGATTACAAAACTAGAAAAAACCTTTATGAATTTTCTGTTTATTCAGTTGTAGTATGACTCCAACCATTTGAATAATACTATCACCAAATTGTCACAAAAACTTTAGAATTAGCATTAAATTGAGTAAAAAAAGGAAAATCGAGCATTAAGATGATTTTTCGACAGAGAAAACGTTTTATTGTAGAGCTGTATAAATTTAGAGGATATCAACATAAAAACGATGTAAAAAAGGGAAGAGGGGGAAAGAAAAGGAATTAAATTTTTTCGTAAAAAAGTACAGCGAACAATTTACAAATTGTTCGCTGTACATAGAAATTAGAAACCTAAAGAACGACGGAAGTAGCTTGCATAGCGTTGGCTTACAGGAATACGAGTACCGTCCTTCATAATTAATAAAAACGTTGAGTGTGAATCTGGTTGAATTTCATCGATGTAGTCAATATTAACGATATATGAGCGGTGACAACGAATAAATGAATCAGGTGCTAAAAATAGCTCTAAATCACTTAGGTTTAAACGGTGATAACCTTCACGAGTCATTGTTTTAACAAATGTTTTACGGAGTTGTGTTTCTAAATAAATAACTTGATCATGTTGAATTGGGTACCAGCAATCATCGATTTTGATTGTAATGTAGTTTGTTAAGAATGCTGATGGTTTTTGCGGGAAGATAGCAGTGATTGCTCCTTTTGTTTCGCCTTCCTCCATTAATGGAATACTCATTCCGTAGTAAGCGACACCGAATACATCGGGTTCGATGTAAGAGCTAATTTTTTGACCATAGCTTAGTGCTTTGTGTGCGGCTGAACCTTCTTTAATAGGGTCACCAGGTTTAATTTTTAAATCAACTTTTTTGCTTGGCTGGTAATATAAATATTCATTGGTATCAGAAATAGCAATGGAAGTATTCTCAGGGAAGAATTCCTTAATAATCTCCATTATTTCTTCTATTTGTTTTGGATCCACTATAAACACCTCGTCTAAACTTTTAAAAATAGTATTATCATCTATTTTACTACATATTCATATAAATTATATAGAGAAGATTTAGGAATAAAATAGAAAAATGTCGATTGACACATTAGAATGACGTCAGAAGTTTTGTATAATTTGTAAATTAATTTATTTAATGACTAATTTTTTTTGATAGGTATATGGTAAAATTTAATTGTTAGAGATAAGTTTACGAGGTTTCTACTATGCCTATGTGATTAATTAGCACTAGAGTAGCAATTAAAATGTGGTTGAAAGGAACTCGCAGAATATGGTAAAATTCACTGTATAGTCTATTTTTTTAAGATCTGGTGTTTTAGTTGGGTTATATTTGAGTTATTTTTTATAAAAAATTGTGAAATAGGACTCAATTCTTATATTGAATTAACAAATACTATTTTCTTATTTTTAATTTGTAAGGATTGGTGTCAAATTTTGTCATGCAATTCGTGTACTCTGAGGAAAGATGGGGAAGATTATGCAACTACATCAACATTCTATGTCAGAAACGATTTCAAAAAGATACTTCCAAGAAATCGATAATATTAATCAATATATCGGTGTCGAAGAATTTTTTAATATTGAGTCGAAATTAATTTTTGAAATTTACCATTTAGAATCTGCCAAAGCTAAAAAATCTTTGCATGAATTAATTGATATTCTTTCAATACGTTTTGGCAAGCAGGTCATAAAAATTGTTCGAAGTTATTTTTCCGTTTTGTCCTCCATTGTGGCCCGTAAATTGCTGGACAATCAAGTGCCTTCGAAAAAAGCTTTTGCTTTTAATATTGCTTGTAACGATATGATAGAAAATCAAATGAAAGATGCAGAGTTTTTACAATTTGCTGATGATTTAATTGATTTCTTTGTCTACTTTATTGCAGATCGCAAACAACCGACTTTCCGACATCAAACTGTCAACAAAGTGATCATGTATATAAATGACGAGCTTGAAAATGATTTAACAGTGGAAAGTATCGCTAACAATTTTCATATAAGTACGAGTCACTTATCACGTATTTTTAGAGAACACGTTGGCATTACATTAGTAGAGTATTTAAACGTGCGACGTGTAGAAGAATCACAATACTACTTACGACATACCAACAAGAGTATTACTTCTATCTCCGATCAATTCCATTTTTGTAATCAAAGTTATTTTACTCGTATTTTCAAAAAATATACTGGGGTAACGCCTAAGCATTTTAGAGATGAACTACATCATGAATTTTACCGTTTTGAAATGGCAGAGACTGAATTACTAAATGTTTAAAACATTGAGCATAGAACAAGAAAAGGTGCGAACGTATTAGCATAGCTAAAACTCGCATCTTTTTTATGAATTAATTTATGGAATGGTGACGAGAATTAGTAGCACTTGCTATTTGATAAAGATAGACCCTATAAGGTATACTTCACAGTAGTTGATAAATAATAGTAGGTGGAAAAATGAAAAATTGGAAGCTATTTTCAATGCTTGGACTGGCTGTTTTTGTTCTTAGTGGCTGTCAAGCTGTGCAAAACAAAGAAGGTTTTTTCTACAGTATCTTTGTAAAACCTATGGAGTTTTTACTGGAATTTTTCGGGAATGATATTTTTTCAGGAAGCTATGGTTTAGCAATCATTGCGATAACAGTTCTTATTCGTTTAATCTTAATGCCGATTATGTTGAAAAACTATCGTCAACAACAATTGATGAAAACGAAAATGGATGCGTTTAAACCTGAAATGGAAGCTGTTCAGAAAAAAATGAAAGAAGCTAAAACGAAAGAAGAGCAAACACAATATCAACAAGAAATGATGGCTCTGTATCAAAAGCATGGCATTAATCCGCTCAATATGGGTTGCTTACCGATGTTGATTCAAATGCCAATTATTATGGGTCTTTATTTCTCGATTTTGTATTCTACAGATGTAAAATCACATGAGTTTTTATGGTTTAGCTTAGGTTCACCTGATATTGTTATGACCATTATTGCAGGGATTGTTTATCTAGTTCAAGCTCGTGTATCATTATGGACTGTACCTGAACAACAAAAGGCTCAAATGAAAATGTTTATTTATATTTCACCAATTATGATTGTCTTTATCTCGATGTCTTCAATGGCGGCCCTACCACTATATTGGTCTGTCAGTGGTGCATTGTTGATTATTCAAACATATATTGGACGTAAATATTATTCGGAGCATCCCGAAAAAGCAAAATCATAAATTCATTGTTGTCGAGGCGCTTCTGTTGCCTCGATTTTTTTAGGAGGACAGCAAGATGAACAGAAAGTGGCTATCATCAATTTTTGTTGCAATTTTTAGTATTGCGGCACTAGTATTTATAATAATGGGGAAATTTAATTTTGCGGTATTGGCAATGACAATTATGTTTACCTTATCGAACGGGTTTAGAGCAAAGAGTTTTGAAGAGCAGGGCTATGTAAAAGAGTCGAAATGGATGAAGTATATGGCAATTTTTTTCGCCATAGCTTCTATAATAGTATTTGTCATTATTCTAACAGACTAAACTGTAAAGATTTGCGTGGGAAAATTGCACTTAAAAATGTGAACAGTGCTAAAATGAGATTATATCAAACAGGTAATATAATAAAATCGGTATTTCAGGATGAACCTTTTAAAAATCATCCGTTGGGATACCTGATAATTATTAAAGGGGCATAAATAGTGAAAAACAATCGTCTTCCGCTTATCCTTGGTGCTTGCATTTCTATCGCTTTAATTGTTGCTATTTTTGTAGTTTATAACTATAAAAATAATCAAGTTAATAATGCAGCGGATGAGCAACCAAAAACAACAGAAACAAATAATTCAGAGAAAGATTCTACTGCAACAGAGAAGCCAGTTAAAGAAAAACCAGAAACACCTGCAAAGCCAGAGCAACAACCTGATGAAAATGGCTATCTACCAAATCAAACATTACCTACTGAACCAACTTATATAAAGGGCGTTCTGCTAGCGAATAAAATTTATCCGCTTCCTTCAACTTTTGCACCTGAGGAAAATCCAGAAGCACAACAAGCGCTAAATCAGATGTTAGCTGCTGCCAAGCAACAAGGGTTTGATTTAGTCGCATTTAGTGGTTACCGATCATTTGAATATCAAACAACGCTTTATGAAAACTATGTTAAACGTGATGGACAAGCAGCTGCAGATCGATATAGTGCCCGTCCAGGCTATTCGGAGCACCAAACAGGTTTAGCGTTCGATATAGGCGAGCGCGGAAAAGAAGATTTATGGCTGACAGAAGAATTTGGAGAAACACCGGCAGGACAATGGCTATTTGCTCATGCCCAAGACTATGGTTTTATTCTTCGATTCCCGCAAAATAAAGAAAACATCACAGGTTATATGTATGAGTCGTGGCATTATCGCTATGTGGGCAAAGATATTGCAAAAGAGATTGCAAAACAAAATATTACGTTAGAAGAATATTTGGGCGTTAAATAAAAAAAGGAAGAGGAGTGGTTCTATAAGAACTAGCTCTCTTCCTTTTTCTATTTTATAAAATAGGTGTTAATAAACGAGAAATGGATTCTTTAAATTTAATAAGTGCTGAGCGGTTTTTGTACATTTCCCATGTTAATTCCGTACAATCAAAAATATCCTTTTCAAACAGCTCTGCAAGTTGGTGCGATATATTGGCATCATAAATAAAGGCATTGACTTCAAAATTAAGACTGAAGCTTCGTACATCGATATTAGCTGTTCCGACAGAGGATGCCTCGTCATCAATAATGATGGCTTTTGCATGGATAAAGCCTTTTTCATAAATGTATACTTTCGCTCCAGCACGTAATAACTGTCCTACATAGGAATAAGTCGCCCAATAAACAAACATGTGGTCAGGTTTATTAGGAATCATAATACGTACATCAATGCCAGATAACGTAGCAATTTTAATGGCATCTAAAAAACTTACATCGGGAATAAAATAAGGTGTCTGAATGTATATATATTTTTGAGCCATGTTAATGAGTTTTAAATAACCGATCTTAATTTGTTCCCAGTCCGAATCTGGTCCGCTTGAAACAATTTGTAAGCCAACGTCTCCTTTTTTAGGAATCGCAGGGAAGTAACGATCAGAGTAACCCATTTTTTGTTGTGCACTTGCTTGGTTCCAATCAAGTAAAAAACGTGTTTGCAAAGGATGTACGGCACTTCCCTCAATGCGTAAGTGAGTGTCTCTCCAGTAACCAAACTTTTTCTGTAACCCTAGGTATTCATCACCGACATTAAAGCCTCCAATATAGCCAATTCGGCCATCAATGACAACTATTTTTCGGTGATTTCTAAAATTTAGGCGGGGATTAAGGAGTGGCAAAATAGAGGGGAAGAAAACTTCTACTTCACCACCAGCATTAAGCAATTCCTTAAAATTGCGCTTTTTCACATTACGTGACCCCATCTCATCGTAGAGAAGACGTACCTTGACACCTTGCTTTGCTTTTTTAGTTAGTGCATTGACGATACGAGTACCTAAGTTATCTAGGCGGAAGATATAATATTGAATGTGAATATGATCTTTTGCTGCTTCAATATCTTTAAGGAGTTGTTCAAATTTATCGGCACCATCGTCAAAAATATCTAGATGGTTGTCCTGGGTTAATACCGCATTATTTGTTCTGAGGTGCATGTAAATCATCTCTTGATAGTTTTCGGCATTTGCAATGCGAAATTCAAATGTTTCATCACGAATGGCTTCCATTTGGTAAGTAATAAGGTTGTCTATCCCAATATCCTTACGTCCTTCCCAACGGAATAAATGTTTTCTTCGTAACTGTCTTCCGAGTAATAGGTACAAAATAAATCCAGCTAATGGCAGGAAAAATAGTACGAGAATCCACGCCCAAGTAGAGGTAGCATCTTTACGTTCTAAAAAAATGATGGTCATAGCTAATAAAATATTAAAAAATAAAGTTAAAGGGACTAAATATTGTATATCTGTAAAAATGCTCATTCCTACACCTGCCTTTACTATTGTTAACAACATACTTTAGTATAGCCTACTTCAAAAGAGGAAAGAAGATACGAAATGGCTAGATCATATGGAAATGGCGTAGCTCGGAAACTGATCAAAGATACTCCAACACCTTAATCAAGTCCTAATCCAAAACCAATCTCCAATGATAACACATTTCAGCTTGAAGTAGCTTGATATCTCCATTTAAAAAATAAGAGCATGGCTAGCTATTTTCTTCATCCTATCAGAACAGGAGAGGGGAGAAAGCATTGTGCATGATAATCTTGTTTAAACATAAGCACTTGCATAGAATTGTAATCATGACTTAGCAATACGAAATGTGCTGTAGAAGTCAAAACTATTCATAACGCAATGATTTTTTTGATGCCTTATATATATAAATAAGACTTATCGACAAAATAGCAATCACTGCCGAAGTATAATAACCAAGACTAGCTTGTACTGTAAATAGCCAAGTGAAAAAGAGTGGGCCGAGAATACGACCTAAGTTATCCATTGAATAGGAGAGCCCTGCGGCAGTACCATATTGTCCTCCAGATTCTTTAGAGGAGAGCGATACCACACATGTTCTAGCAAGTGCATTACCAGCTGTAAAGACACAAAGGGCTAGGCCAGCCATAAAAAGGTTAGTAGTTAGTGTGAATAAAAGCATTCCTATAGCTGTTACAATTTGTGCGCCGATTAACCAGGTTGTCTCGCTACCGTTTTTTATACGCCGAACGACGCCACCTTGAATTGCAGCATCAACAAAGCCACTAAACATAAATAAATACCCAATTTGCAATGGTGTAATGTGAATTTTTTCGATTTGGAATAATTGGAATGTAGCCTCAACACCAGCTAGCATAAAGGTTACTAAAAATGAAAACAGAAAGAGGTAACGCACTCGGTATTGTAGCATTTTACCAGCGCCTTTTGGCACAATAGCACGTTTATTCGAATCTTTTCGTTTTTCTGGTTCTTTTAAGACGAAACTTGCATAAATAAATAATAGTGCAATTAATATTGCGGAAGCGATAAACGGTAATTGCAAGCTATAATGTCCTAGCATACCACCGATTGCTGGACCGAAAATAAAACCAAGACCAATGGACATGCCCATAAAGCCCATATATTTATTACGATCCTCTTCACTGGACATATCTGCGATAAATCCTGTTACTGCTGTATATAATGCTCCTGAAAATAAACCACCAATAATACGAGAGACATACAAAATAGTCAGGTTATCAATAAATAATGAAAAAATAACAAAGCTAAGGCTAAATCCAACAAGACCTGTTAAAATTAAATGTTTACGCCCTACCTTATCGGATAGCATGCCCCAAAATGGTGCTGTGAAAAAACTTGCAAGTGAGTAGACAGTTAATAATCCACCAACGTGGAGATCATGCCAATTTTGCTGTACAATCACCTCTGGTAAGACAGGAATAATAATGCCAAATCCAAGATAGACGAGGAATTGAACAGACATCAATAATAAAATTGCCTTCTTCATACAGTTCCCTGCTTTCATACGATATTTCAATATGTATATTCTAACCTTCTTAATCTTGCGATTACAAGAATGTGGAGGGAGATCTTTGGATAATGAGTAATGAATCGGTAGGAAAGAGGTGCCGCTTAAAACAAAAGAGCAAGTCAGTGAATAAAATAAAGCCACTTCGGGCAGTTTAAATATGTTTGATAGTAAAGAGTGATGGGTATAAAAAATTTACAATGTAACAAAATTGAAAAAAATTTTATGTAAGTTAAGTGCTATGATAAATTTGTCAGACATCTACTCTTAGAAAAATGAAACTTTTTTGTAAATAAAACGTTATATAAAATCGAGGAAAGATTGAGGTGGAATGTATGACGAAAGAAGTAGATTTGAAAAAGATTGTTTCGAATTTATCTAAGTTGGGTGTAACAGCCACTGTAACAAAGTCTCGACTAGAACTTTTAAAAGTGCTCACACCACCAACGCAGACACCGCAAGTTCAAGCTTAACTCGTTTACAATAGAAAAAGGGAAGTCTCCATGTAAGAGACTTCCCTTTTTCTATATGTTTATTCATCTTCATCATGTGTTGTAAACATGTATGTGCGATAGTGGAACCGCATACTAAAGACAAGACCAATAGCTAAAGCATTTCCCATTAAAGAACTTCCTCCGTAGCTAATAAACGGAAGCGGAATACCTGTAATAGGTAATAATTGGATTGTCATTCCTATATTTTCGAAAACGTGGAAGGTAATCATAGCAATAATACCAGCACAAACATATGTTGAAAATGGATCTTTTAATAAGAGTGTTGTTTTTGTTAAGTGATAAATTAATAAGAAGAAAATACAAATAACAATACTAGCTCCAATAAAACCCCATTCCTCACCAATTACTGTGAAAATAAAATCGGTATGGTTTTCTGCTACATATACTTCTCGATTTCGAAAACCTTTACCAAAAATTTCACCTGACCCAATGGCATTTAACGATGTAATTAAATGATAGCCATCACTAGATGAATAGGAATAGGGATCTAGCCAGGAGTAAATTCGAGCAAACTGGTAAGCTTTAAAGCCAAATGTTTTCTCAAGGAAATCCTGCATGTAAAGTGCCATCCACAATAGTGAACCACCTGCTAGCACGCCACCTAAAAATGTAGGAAGAATGATTTTCCAAGAGATACCCGCTACAATGATGAGAGCTGCAGTAATCGCTAAGAATACAAGAGCTGAACCAAGGTCAGGCTGTTTTAAAATAATCCCTAAAGGTACGATTAATGTGATACCGATTTTACCAAGTAGTAAAAAATCAGTTTTTAAAGATCTTAATGAATAAACTTCATGATGCTTACTTATCAATCGTGCTAGTGCTAAAATGTAAAAGGTTTTCATAAACTCAGAAGGCTGAATATTTCCAATCGGTGTGTGATACCAGCTTTTAGCACCATTAACGGGTGCACCGATTTGGCCTTCTCCTTCAGGCATAAAAATAAGCAGTACCAATAAGGCAATCCCTGCTCCATACATATACCATGACATTTTTTTGTATTGATCTGGTTCAAAAAACATCACAATGCCAATAATTACGGCACCAATTATATACCATTGCATTTGTTTTGGTACGTAGTTAATGCCATACTGACCTGATGTTTGTGCAGATGCAATAGCTAACAAACTAATGACTAGAAAAGTGAAAAGAATAAAAGCAAGGGTCCAGTCAAAACGATTTGCGAAATTTCGTTTATTTTCCATAAAAGCCACCTAAATTAAAATAGTATCTCAGTATGAGTAAATGTGATGCGTTTCTTCCTATTTCGTTTATAATTGTTCAAAGAAGAGAGCAATTTATAGGAGTTAGGTATTGGTGAAAAAATAACCTTCATCTACTGATAAGCTTGCAATTTGCTTTGAATATTGTCAATGGAATTTTAAGCAAATACTTGTACTCAATGAGTAGTCTTAAATTTGTATGCAAATGCATGTTTAACATTCCTATTATAACGCAAAAAACACTTTTATGCCTGCGTATATAGTTGTGACGACAATTAACATAAAATGTTTCAAAAAAATGATGTTTAGTCTTATAATGTATTGAAGAATGGGGTGATGGTTGTGGCTAAAAAATTAAAGTCAGCTGATGATTTTATGTATCATATTTATGTTCACATGAACGATGTCGATAAATTTGTCATTTTTAGCGGGTTAAAATTCTCGCAATTTGTGGCTGCGCTTGAACCACTGCATCACTTACTGTTATTAAAACATTCCTATGAAGACGGTTCTTTTAATATGCATACACAGTTTGAGTATGTACTGGAAGAAGAGGTTCCTCGTTTTGTGAAAAAATCAGCAGAATCGAAGGAATTGTGTTGGGTTGATTTTATGGACGAAAAGAGGCTAGATCATCTAACACCGATGGAACAAGGAGAACTGCTCTACATAAGTCATAAAAAAGAACCGATTACGTCTGCATTTTTTAACAAATTACAAAATAGATTCGTTTATTATTCTTCAGATTTAGAAAAAATGACTAAAATCTATTTCCGGCACTTAAGTGATTCGGATTTACTAGTTGCAAATGTTTTTAATAGTTTAATTCGTGAAAAGGAGCGGAGTACTGGTTTTTGGCGTCGAAAGGTCAAATCGAGTATTCCATCCATATCGCCCGACTTTTTACGTTCTTATCGATCCTTTGCTAAAGATGGAGCGTTATTATCTTTGTATAGGATTGAAAAACCAAAAGCAGCTTACGGGATAGAAGTTCGTAACCTATCAGAATATTCCTTTCCCGATGAAGTTTGGGATGACTTAAATACCATATTGAAAACGGAGCATGATGAATTGATTTATATTATTTAATCTTCATAATAAAGGCAGATGTTTTTATATCTGAATCAAATGAAGATAAACTGTTGGCAGATGTGATAGATTTTGAAGTGTGGATCTAGACAGGACAAAATCCAGACGCAATGAGGCCAAGGTATAAACGTTGAAAAGTACACTCAAATCTCACCGTCAAAATTACGGTGAGATTTTTATGTCATTTGTCAAGACGTTTCATGATAAACTAATAGTACTCAAGAAGTATGTGGAGGGCACAAAAATGAAAAAAAGAATCGGTTTATTATACGGCGGAAAGTCAGCGGAGCATGAGGTGTCCTTATCGACAGCTCGTGCAGTTACAGGAGCTTTGAATTTCGAGGAGTATGAAGTATATCCGATTTTCATTACATCTGATGGGGAATGGCGACGTGGTGAACGTTTAGAAAAACCTGTTAGTACAATTGAAGAATTACAATTTGGTGATGAAACCACAATTTTAGAGAATAATATTACTGATTTTTTAATTGATAAGCATGGCAAGATGGTGCAGTTTGATGTTATTTTCCCATTACTACACGGTACAAATGGTGAAGATGGAACGGTGCAAGGTTTACTTGAGGTTCTAAATCTACCGTATGTAGGGAATGGTGTTTTAGCATCTTCTGCTGGTATGGATAAAGTGGTAATGAAGCAATTATTTGAAATTGCTGGGTTACCGCAGGTGCCCTATACGTATTTTATTCGTAGCGAATGGAAGAATGAGCAACAGGTAATTATTGAACGCTGTGAAGAAAAATTAAATTGGCCGATGTTTGTAAAGCCAGCAAACTTAGGATCAAGTGTTGGAATTAGCAAAGCAATAAACCGTGAAGAATTAGTAAAAGCAATTGACGTTGCCTTACAATATGATCGTAAAATTGTAGTTGAGCAAGGAATCACTGCTCGAGAGGTTGAATTAGCCGTGTTAGGAAATGATTATCCTGAAGTTTCTGTTCCAGGTGAGATTAAACCAGTTACTGAATTTTATGATTATGATTCGAAATATAAGGACGGCTCCACAGCATTAATTATTCCTGCTGAGCTTCCGATGGAAACAGTATCTAGCTTAAAGGAACTGGCGAAACGTGCATTTAAAGCAATAGATGGTAGTGGATTAGTTCGTGCTGACTTTTTTGTAACAGCAGATAATAGCATTTTTATCAATGAAGTAAATACAATGCCAGGTTTTACACCTGTCAGTATGTATCCTTTATTATGGCAACATACAAATGTGAGTTATCCAGAGCTGATTGATCGTCTAATTACCTTAGCGATTGAACGTTTTGAAGAAAAACAACAGCTTCACTATAAAAAAGACTGAGTGGGATTATTGTGAAAAAAACATTAAAACAATTAGCTGCATGGTTAAATGAGGATGTGTCAGTTTTTGGTGACACAGTTGTATCAGGTATATCCATTGATACAAGAACAATTCAACAGGGCGATTTATTTGTACCATTCCGTGGAGAGCATTCAAATGGGCATCAGTTTGTGAATCAAGCATTTGAGAAAGGTGCTGGAGCTTCTCTATGGCAAAAAGACGAGCCAAATCCACCAGAAGGGGTCCCTTTATTATTTGTGGATGACCCAGAGTTAGCTTTGCAGGAAATGGCACGTGCGTATCGTAACGAACATAAAGCAACATTTATAGGCATAACAGGGTCAAATGGTAAAACATCAACAAAGGATATTTTAGCAGGGACACTTGCTCCATTTTTTAAAGTACAAAAGACTATTGGGAACTTTAATAATCAATTAGGTTTACCAATTACAGTTTTACAGCTCGATGAAGATACTGATGTAGCTGTCCTTGAAATGGGTATGAGTGGTTTTGGGGAAATTGAATTTTTATCTAAGCTTGCTCGTCCTCATATGACAGTTATAACAAATATCGGTGAAGCCCATATGCAAGATTTAGGATCACGAGCAGGTATTGCGAAAGCGAAGTTTGAAATTATTCAAGGAATGCAGCAAGATGGCCTTTTATTCTATGATGGAGACGAACCACTGTTACAGGAGTTAGTAGCTAAGGAGTCACACTTACAGTCAGTGCCATTTGGATTAGACCAAAGTAATCTTTTATATGCTGAGAATATTCATGCCAATGCAGATGGAAGTAACTTCACAACGCACGGTATAATTGAGGGTGATTTCTTTATTTCAGTTCTTGGCAAGCATCAAGTGAAAAATACACTAGTGGCGATGCTAATTTCTCATAAGCTTGGTTTAAGCAATGAACAAATTCGTACATCCTTAGAGCATGTAGTGTTAACAGACATGAGAATGCAACAAGTACAGGGATCGAATGGTGCTCTCTTTATAAACGATGCCTATAATGCAGCTCCAACCTCGGTGAAAGCCGCTATTCAATTTATGGCTACTTCAACTATTCGTCCTGAAAAATGGCTTGTATTAGGAGACATGTTAGAGCTAGGGCCAAATGAACAAAGTTTTCATGAAGAACTAGCGGAGCATATAAATGAGCAGGAAATAGATTATATCTGTTTATTTGGTCCTCGTATGGCACATCTTTATAAAGTATTAAAAGAGCGCTTTGATGCACAACGGTTACTGTATGTAGAAGATGATTATTCGGCTATTATTGAAAAGCTAAAGCAAGCAAATGAATCCTCTATCGTTTTACTGAAAGGCTCACGTGGTATGAAATTGGAGACAGTTTTAAAAGCATTTGCATTATAGTATTAATGAATCGGTGGGATCAAACCCACCGATTTATTCATATAGTTTATCTTTGTTAAACGAGGTGAGGATGTTGTCAGTAGGTGTACTAAGTATACATGGTTTTTCAGGTGGTCCTTATGAGGTGGAGCCATTCACAGCATACTTACGGGCACATACAGATTGGTTAGTTGAAGAGCCTACATTATCAGGCCATGGAGAAGAATTACATATGAGTGGGTTTACTGCAAGGCATTGGTTAATGGATGCTGAACTCGCCTTCCGGTCATTAGCAAAAAAAGTTGATGAGGTCATAATTGTTGGTTTTTCGATGGGAGGGATTATCGCGTTATATTTGGCCAAGCGCTATAGAGTAAAAAAGCTCGTATTGCTGAGTGCCGCTGCTAAATATGTAAGCCCTAAACAATTGGTAAAGGATTTCAAAATGTTAGCTTCTGAAGCCTATCATCATAATTTAACGAATAATGAACTTTTTTTACGCTATCAACATAAGTTTAACAATGTACCATTAGCGTCAACAATAGAATTTATGAAATTGGTTAAAATGGTGGAACCTTATTATCAGCATATTCAAATTCCAGTTTATATCGTGCAAGGGAAAATGGATGGAATAGTACCCTACCAGACGGCACAATTTCTCTTTGATGAATTATCCTCTAAAGAAAAAAACTTGTATTTTTCTGATAAAGGTAAGCATCATATATGTTTTGAGGAAGATTGTTCTGAATGGTTTCCTCAAGTTTTAATGTTTTTAAAGGGTGAGTAAAGTAGTCAGATTATTACGACTCATGCGTTATCGTTGCATACGATTTAAAGCCATGTTAGACTAGTGTAAGCAATGGATACATTTTGTGCGAAGACTCTTCATATTTGGTTGAAGAGTACTTTTTTTTGAAACATAACGGTTTTATTCTAAAGTGAATAATTACGACAGAATCGAACCGCTCGGTAAAGACCGGGCTTTCCTTTTCATATAAGAGAGCTCTATATGAACTATCATGTAGAGAAAATTTTTAAGTAACGGAAACGTTCCACTACACAGGCTCGAATTTGCCGACAACTTCATCTGAAAATGTAACCATTTGTCAACTTAAAAGGAAAAAAAGGAGATTGAGAAGTTTGACAAATTTTTCAGAATTAAATATTAGCGAATCTACATTACGCTCAGTAAAGCGTATGGGATTTGAAGAAGCAACACCAATCCAAGAAGGTACTATTCGTTTTGCGATTGAAGGCCGTGACGTATTAGGTCAAGCACAAACTGGTACTGGTAAAACTGCCGCTTTCGGGATTCCACTAATTGAAAAAATCGATCCAAAAAACCCTAATATTCAAGCGTTAGTCATCGCACCAACTCGTGAGTTAGCTATTCAAGTTTCTGAAGAGCTATATAAAATTGGTTATGACAAACGCGTAAAATTATTATCAGTTTACGGAGGTCAAGAAATTGGCCGTCAAATTCGTGCACTGAAAAATAGACCTCAAATCATTGTTGGTACGCCAGGACGTATTATTGATCATATTAATCGTCGTACGTTAAAATTAGAAGATGTTCAAACATTAGTATTAGATGAAGCAGATGAAATGTTAAACATGGGCTTTATCGATGATATTAATTCGATCTTAGAAAACGTGCCTGCTGAGCGTCAAACATTATTGTTCTCAGCAACAATGCCACCAGCAATCCGTAAAATTGCAGAAACATTTATGCGCGATCCAGAAATTGTGAAAATTAAAGCGAAAGAATTGACTGTAGACAATATTGATCAATATTTTGTTAAGTCAGCTGAACGTGAAAAGTTCGATATTTTATCTCGTCTTTTAAATGTTCACCAGCCAGAGCTTGCGATTATTTTTGGTCGTACAAAACGTCGTGTAGATGAGCTTGCACAGGCCCTATCAATTCGTGGATATTTAGCTGAAGGTATTCATGGTGATTTAAGTCAGGCGAAGCGTATCTCTGTATTACGTCAATTTAAAGAAAATAAAATTGATATTCTTGTTGCGACAGATGTAGCAGCTCGTGGACTTGATATTTCTGGTGTAACACATGTTTACAACTTTGATATCCCTCAAGATCCAGAATCTTATGTTCACCGAATCGGACGTACTGGCCGTGCGGGTAAATCAGGTCTTGCTGTAACATTTGTTACTCCACGTGAAATGGGTTACTTACGTATTGTAGAAGAAACAACGAAAAAACGTATGACACCACTTCGTCCACCAACATCTGATGAAGCATTAGAAGGTCAACAACGTTTAGCTGTAGAAACACTTGAAGGTCTTATTGCTAATAATAATTTAGGTGATTACCGCACATTTGCAGCGGAATTACTTGAAAATCATGAAGCAATTGATGTTGTGGCAGCTGCTCTTCGCTCGTTAACGAAAGAGCCAGATGATACACCGGTAACAATCACAGAAGAACGTCCATTACCAATGCGACGTGAACGTTCTAGCAATAATCGTGGTGGTGGTGACCGTGGCCGCAGTAACCGTAGCTATGGCGGACGTCGTGACAATGCTCGCAGTGGAGATCGCCGCAATAGCCGTCGCGAAGGTGGTCGCCGTGAAGGCGGACGTCGTGAAGGTGGACAAGGTCGTTCTCGTTCTCCACGCCGTCACGAAGACTAATCTTAATCAAATATACGTAATCTTTATGTTAAACCTTACAGTCTTATTGGCTGTAAGGTTTTTTTCGGCTATAGTTGAAACAAAAAGGCAACTAAATCCGTATACCTAATGAAGAAAGCGAGGGGAACGATTATGAGATCACAACCGATTCATCAAATATCCAGAAAAGGGCTAACTGTGTGGCGTTTATATGGAGTCATACAAACATTGGTGCTATTCATTATAGCGGGGCTAGTAAGCTACGGTACTTATTATTTTGATTGGCCATCATTTATTTATTTCGTTGCTGGTGCAGTAGTAATACTAAGCGCCATATTATCCATATTTTTATTCCCAAAAATAAGATGGGAACGATGGCGTTATGAGGTCCGAGAACATGAAATTGAAGTACAACATGGTTTATTTGTAGTGAAACGGACTTTAATCCCAATGGTTCGGGTTCAACATGTTGATACGACACAAGGGCCGATTTTAAAAAAATACGACTTAGGTAATATTTCTATCTCAACAGCAGCAACTGTACATACGATTCCAGCACTTGTAATGGGTGAAGCAGATTTACTTCGTGCTCGTATCTCTGATTTAGCAAGGGTGGCTGAAGATGATGTCTAAGGAGATTAATCGTTTACATCCAATATCTGCTGTGATTACGAGCGTCAAAGCATTAAAAAGTATGATATTACCAATTGTGATTATTATCGTAAGTAACGGCTTTAATTTTTCTTTAAACTTCCGTAGTGACCATTTTTTTGATACGATTTTACTTTTCGGAGTGTGGGGAGTCGCGGCCCTTCTTGCGCTCATTGGGGGAATTATAAAATGGCGGACATTTGTTTACTGGTTTGAAGACGGGGAGTTACGTGTAACATATGGGTTATTTGTTAAAAAGAAGCGTTATATTCCATTTGAACGCATTCAAAGCTTAAATTACAACGAGGGTATTTTTCATCGTCTTTTTGGTTTAGTGAAAGTTCAAGTAGAAACGGCTGGTAGTAAGGGAGGTAAACCTGAGGTCGAGCTAACAGCCATTCGCAAAGCCGCAGCAGATGTTATTGAATTAGAAATGCGTCGCGCTAAAAATGAAACAGTTCTACAACGGGATGATCAAGAGCAAGTACAGATCATGGAGGAAGCTAGATCAACTCCAACGATTTACCATATGTCCATGCGTGATTTACTCGTATTAGCAACAACATCTGGTGGAATTGGCGTGGTACTGTCAGGTCTTGCAGCTGTTGCCTCACAGTTTTCCGATATTATACCGTATGAAACAGTTTTTCATGAGTTAGCTGACTTTGTGAAAGTCGGTGCATTTTTAATAGCGTTAACGGTAATGTTGGTTTTAATTGTAGCTTGGGTTGTATCGGTGGTCATAACATTGATTAACTATTATGATTACACGGTTCGTATTGAAGATAATAAACTGATTATCACAAAAGGTCTTTTAGAGAAAAAGCGTATAACGCTGCCATTGAATCGAATTCAAGCCATTCGTATTGTTGAAAATCCATTACGTCAATTAACAGGATTTGCTACGGTGGTTGTAGAAAGTGCTGGAGGTAACGGTGAAGATGGAAATGATAAAAAAATTACGTTGTTTCCACTTATTAAGAAGCATGATTGTTTGCAAACATTAGATCAGCTTTTCCCAGATATGGATTGGAATCCAACATTTATTCGATCACCAAAAAATGCGAGACCATTCTTTTATCGTATTGATTTTATTTGGTTAGTCCCTGTTATAGGTGCATGTAGTTATTTCTTTTATCCATATGGACTATTGTCGTTGCTATTAATCCCATTAACGATACTACTTGGTATATGGCAACATAAAACAGCGGGTTTCCAAATTAATGGAAAACAACTAGCTATGCAGTATCGAGTATTTAGTCGAATTACATTGATCATGGAGAAAAAACGAATACAGTCTATTGAAAGTACACAATCGTTCTTTCAAAAACGAAAGAATGTTATGTCTATTAAAGCAACAGTAATGTCAGGGGCAACAGGTACAAAAGGAAGTGTATCAAGCCTTGAGCAACAAGATGCGGAAAAGATCTTAACGTGGTATGAACATTAATTAACAAAAAGCCAATTCTTACAATTTTATGGTAGGATTGGCTTTTTTAGATACAAAAAACTATTTCTGCGTTTATAATAAAATAAATAAAACAAAAGGGGTGGGACTTTGTTTAAATATGTTATTAATGAAAGTGCTTATCTGAAGCTATTGGATTTAAGTGATGTAGAAGAATTATTTGCCTTAACTGACCGTTCAAGGGATACATTACGTGAATGGTTACCTTTTGTAGATGATGTCAAAACAGTAACAGATACCGAGCGATTTGTAAAAAGGGCTATGCAACAATATGCTGATCACAATGGTATACAGGCGGGGATATACTATGATGGAAAGTTAGCGGGTGTGATAGGGTATCATCAAATCAACTGGCAGCATAAATGGACAAGCATTGGCTACTGGTTAGGGAATGAATTTGTGGGTAAGGGACTTGTAACGAATTCCATGAAAGCATTGATTGATTATGCTTTTTACTATTTAAAGTTAAATCGTATTGAGGTACGTGTAGCTGTAGGAAATATTCGTAGTCGTACAATTCCAAAGGTGCTAGGCTTCCATGAGGAAGGGCGCCTAAGGGATGCGGAATGGCTTTATGATCATCATGTGGATCAAGTAGTTTATGGTATAACAGCAGCGGAATGGAAAAAAATAAAGATGGCAAATGAAGCTACAGTAGTTTTGTAGCTGAAGTTATGTAACAAAAAAGGAGCTGCCTGTTATGAGCTGCTCCTTTTTAGATGTTATGGTCTACCCGCCATTTTCTGTTTACGCCAGCTTAAGATTCTTTTCGGATGTAAATAGACAAGTCCTAGAATGAACCCTGTTACTAAACCGCCTAAATGTGCATAGACATTCACATTTGGTTGAAGAAAAGTCATAATGACACTGATGACGATGATTGGTAAAATGAGCTTACGAAGCATTGGCATTGTACGACGCGTATAGTAAACCAATGCCCCAAAAGCACCAAAAATACCAAAAATAGCCCCACTTGCACCAAGACTCGTATAACTACTATCATAGAATACATAGGTTGCCATGTTGCCTACAATGCCTGAAACTAAATAAATTGTAATGAAGCGTGCTTTGCCTGCGATTTTTTCTAGCTCTGGTCCAAAGAGATATAATGAAAACATATTAAAAAACGTATGCATAAATCCTGCATGTAAAAACATTGCAGAAAATACACGCCACCATTCACCACTTTGAATCAGGAAATTTGCTTGGATTCCGAAATTCCACAAAAGTGTTCCTATGCCGGGTAAAAGAGACAATACATAGAGAATTAGATTAATTGCTATTAACGTTGAAACAATAGGGTAATACTTTGTGTATTGCTTAAAATTTTCTGTTCTACTAAACATGGCTCCACCTCAATTTACATTTATTATACATGCCTTGTTGGAAATTGGTAAAGGAGAAGGTCATATGATTAAGGGAATTGGTCTCGACATTGTAGAAATAGACCGTATTGCAAAAGCGATGAAACGTACAAATAAATTTAAAGACCGTATTCTAACCGATAAGGAAAAAAGTTTATTTGAAGCCTATTCAGAAACTCGTAAAATAGAATTTTTGGCAGGACGATTTGCTGCTAAAGAAGCATTTTCGAAAGCGGTGGGAACTGGCCTTGGGGAACAATGTAAGCTCCATGATATGGAGATATTAAAGGGGGAGGCAGGGAATCCGATTTTATATTTTAAGGGGGAGCTTGTCAATGGATTTGTTAGTATTACACATTCCAAGCAATATGCAGCCGCTCAAGTAATCTTATTAGAATAATGTTTAACTTGTCTAAAAGGTTGGCTTAGAAATTTAAATATATTGCTCTTTCTTCAAATGACATAACTGACAAATACGGTTCATATATTGTCGTAGTGGATTTGAAAGAAGAAAGGGTGAAAGCGTGGGCAACCGTATAGTTAAATGGCTCGTCTTACTTTGTACGATATTACTTCTGTCGGCATGTGGTGCAGCCTCACAGGAAAAAGTGTTGAAGAAAGTGAATGGTAAATGGGCAGAGACTAATGGCTATGAGTTAAATGCAACGATGGAGATTAAATCTGGAGGAGAGCCAAGAAATTATGATGTTACAGTATGGCATACAAAACCAGATTTCTATCGAGTAGAGGTAATGGAAAGTGGGAAAGATGTTTCACAAATGATTGTGCGTAATGCTGATGGCGTTTTTGTTGTAACACCGACATTAAACAAAATGTATAAGTTCCAAAGCGATTGGCCGAAGAAAAATAGTCAAGCCTATTTAATTGGAGCTCTAGCAGAAGATTTAGCGGAAGATAAAAATCTTGTCATGAAAGAGGAAGAAAAAGCATATATATTTGAAGCGGCTACTAGAAACAGCTATAAGAATAGTATGCCTCATCAAGTGATTACAGTAGATAAGAAAACGCTATTGCCAACTTCTGTTGTCATTATGAATGATGTAAAAGAAGAACAAATTCGCATTAACTTTAAGAAAATTAAGCTAGGTGTACAACATGCTGCAAAAGAGTATGCAGTTGAGCAATTTACAGATAAAGATAACTCGAAAGGTGAACAAGCTACACCTACTGACAAAGAGGGGCAAGAAGAACAAGACGACAAAGAAGCTGTTGGTGCAGAGGTTGAATATCAAGAATTCCAAACACATTATCCTGTCTTAAGTTGGGCACAGTTGGCTAATGAGAAAGTTGTGCAGGAAGGTGGAATGGAAAGAGTTATCTTAACATTCGATGGTGAAAAGGCATTTACAGTTATGCAACAACCAGTTACGAAGGAAAGCGCAATGTTGCCAGTTGCATCACCTGGTGATCCTGTTGACCTAGGCTTTACAATTGGTGCTATTACAGATACATCGATTAGTTGGGAAAAAGATGGTGTTGAATTCTTTGTAGCTTCAAGCAAATTAACACGAGAAGAAATGATTGAAGTTGCTACATCCATGACGATAAGTAGTATGAAGTAGTAACTTTCTAGCTACAGCTTTCAAAAATGAAGGCTGTAGCTTATTGCCAATATGAAAGTAGTTTTCACCGTTTAGAAATTGTTAAGTCACATTGTTTAAAGTGAAAATAATAAAATAATTTCTCTTACTATTGGACAAGCTAAAAATGAAATGTATGTAATACATAATGTTTTAATTAAAAATAAAGAGGGTATTCTTATGAAGACACAGCAATATTTTCGACCAACCAAAGCAATGATAAATTTGAAAGCAATCCAACAAAACGTTAAAAATTTAAAAGAGTTTTTACAACCTAATGTTCAAATAATTGCTGTAGTAAAGGCAAATGCATACGGTCACGGAGATGTAGCTGTTGCAAGGGCAGCTCTTGAGGCTGGTGCCACAATTCTTGCGGTTGCTACGCCCGATGAGGCATTACATATTCGAGCACATTTTGAAGAACCAGACATACTAGTATTAGGAGCATCTCCAGTTTCATTTGCGCCATATGCTGCACAGCAGCGTATAATTCTTACAGTCTTTGCAGAAGATTGGATTCAGCAAGCTGCTCCTCTGTTAGCAAACGAATCACTTCCTTTACGACTACATATAAAAGTAGATAGCGGGATGGGGAGAATAGGCATTCGCTCAGAGCAAGAATTATTAGCCCTATATCAAACAATACAGTCTATAGATAACGTGGAAATTGATGGAATTTTTACACACTTTGCAACAGCAGATGAAGAAGAAACAACTTACTTTAATCAGCAAGTACAGTTATTTGAGAGATGTTTATCCGAAATGCCTTTTAAGCCTAGACTTGTTCATGCAGCCAATACAGCAGCCTCCTTTATAAAGGATTCAAACTTACAATATGACGCTGTTAGATATGGAATTTCTATGTATGGATTAGCACCTTCATCTTACGTGGAAAGCAATTTACCATTTCCATTACATCCTGCATTTGCGCTTGAAAGTGAACTTGTTCATGTGAAGCAAATCAAATCAGGTGATTCGGTTGGATATGGAGCTACATATGTTGCTCCAACAGATATGTGGATAGGAACGATTCCGATTGGCTACGCGGATGGTGTTATTCGCAAGTTGGGCGGACAAGAGGTATTAATTGATGGCCAAAGAATGCCGATTATCGGACGAATTTGTATGGACCAATGTATGGTTGCACTACCAAAAGCATATGCTATAGGTGAGAAGGTAACACTCATTGGCCAACAAGGGCAGAATGAAATTTCTGTTGATGAATGGGCAACTAAACTTGATACAATTAATTATGAAGTACCATGCATTATAACTGCAAGAGTTCCTAGAATATACTTTTAATTAATCTTCATAAGAAATAGTCTCTTATAGATAGTAATCATTCTCTTGAATAGTTTCAATGTAGTGTAAAGAGTAACGTTCCGACATAAAAAGTTGAATTTAGCAAGCAAACAAACTGGAGAACTTTGTTTCATTTCAAACTTTAAGTGACTCATATTTGGAAACGTATTGCAATGATAATTATTCAGCATATACCTTCGACAACCAACATATTTTTACAATTTGTACTTCAAATTGTCAGATATTTTGTCATTTCATGTCTTTTCAACAATATCTTTCAATGATAGAATGGGAAGTAATGAAAAGTGTATGGTTCCGTTGGAGGTGCTTGCTGTGTACGAGAAAAAGTTAAGAGAAGCTACAATTGCTGTTCAAGACAGACTATTTCTACAAACAAAGGAAGTAATTGAAGGTGAATCTTTTGTGCGTATTTTGGCGCGCAAAAATTTAATGCAGGAGCAACCAAATCAAATACGGGAAGCTATGATAAAAGGATATGTTGAAATGTCTCATATTAATTTAATGATTGCGAGTGAATGCTTGCATGCAGAATATGAAGCACAGCATATGGTGGAGCGTCTCGTTAGCGGGGGATGACACTTTGAATGTAAAACGTGGTGACGTTTTTTTTGCAGACTTATCACCGGTAATAGGTTCTGAGCAAGGAGGCACTAGACCGGTGCTGATTATTCAAAATGATATTGGCAATCGATTTAGTCCGACTGTCATCATCGCAGCTATCACTGCACAGATTCAAAAGGCAAAGTTACCGACACACGTTGAAATCAATGCTGAAAAGTATGGTTTTGAACGTGATTCGGTTATTTTGCTAGAACAAGTGCGGACAATTGATAAGTCAAGATTGACGGATCGTATTACGCAACTTGATCATGCTGTGATGGAAAAAGTAGATGGGGCGTTGATGATTAGTTTAGGTCTGGTTAAATTTTGATATACATATGTGTATAGAAGCATCGAGATAATTAAATCTCGATGCTTTTTTTGTTCGACATCCTCAGTACCTTTTTACCATAATTTCAACTTACTAATTTACTTAAATTTGCTTTTATCTCTCTACAGACATGAAAGTTAATTGTGCCTGATGGTTCATTTTCAGAACAATAGAACTGCTAAGGTTAAAAAATACTCCAGCTAAAGGTACGAATTTTGTAGTAGGACTTTTCAATCAAGCTCGAAAAAATCCGGAAGTAATAGCGCTAAGGTGTAATTGATAAATAATACAAAAAGTTTTAAGATATATTCAAGATTTGTAATAAAAATAGATTTTTGAAAAAATTCTTAAAAGGTATATGAAATTTTACATAGAATATTCCATTCTATAGAGGTTATTAAATTTATATGAAGTCAGGTCGAACTAAAGTGTAAGAGTATTACTCCGTAAGGAAATGGAGGGACAGCAGTGACATGTAAGTCTTCGGTTGAAATTATTACAGAATGGGATATTGTTGCAGCAAGACAACTGGGGCGCAAGGAAGCAAAAGCACTTGGATTTGGCACTGTTGATCAGGCTCGCATCACCACAGCAGTAAGTGAATTAGCAAGAAATATATATTTATATGCGAGTATTGGTAGAATTGAGATTGAAAGAATTGAGACGGAAACTGAAAAGAAAATAGTGGTTATTGCAACTGATCAAGGACCAGGTATTGAAGATGTTCGAAAAGTAATGGGAGAAGGCTATTCTACTTCTGGAGGGCTAGGTGCTGGTTTACCAGGCGTTAAGCGATTGATGGACAGTTTAGATATTCAATCTGTAGTTGGGGTAGGTACAACAATAAGGGCGGAAAAATGGTTGCGTTAGGACGTGAAGAAATTGAAACAATTAGAAGCACAGTATAGAAAAATATTATCAGATTTTATTGTTAATCAAACTGAAAGAAATTTATATATCGCTCAAAATTTCACACGTCAGTTAATTCAAAAAAATATATCTCCAGAGGATGTTGTTAGTATTCACAAAAATGCTGTTGAACAAATATTCCCTAATCAAATGAATGAAACACAACCAGCCTATGATTTTCTTATTGAAGTAATGGTGCATTATGGCATGGCCCATAGAGAGCACCAAAGCTTACTGCAAAAACAAGCAGAATATGAGATGGAAATGAAAATAGCAACAAACATTCAAAATACTCAATTGAAAACACATGTACCACAGCTACAAAGTTTTGATATAGGAATGATTTCGGTTCCGATACGTAAAATGAATGGAGACTATGTCCATTTTTTTCATGACGGTGACGAATATTTAAGTGTAGCTGTAACAGATGTTGTTGGAAAGGGAGTGCCGGCGGCTTTATGTATGTCGATGGTGAAGTATGGTCTTGAAACATTGGTATATGCATATAAAGATCCCTCCTATGTTTTAGAAGTTATTAATAGGGTAATAGAAAAAGGTGTAGATGATAGTATGTTTGTTTCCATGTTTTATGGGTGCTTAGATGTACAACAAAATATCTTTGCCTACGCCTCAGCAGGTCACGAGCCAGCGTTGCATTACAGTGCTAAGGAAGATCAATTTATTTCCTTAGATGCTAAAGGTTTATTACTTGGTGTATTGCCAGAAACAACATATTCGTTTCATGAAATCGTTTTAGAAGAAAATGATTTAGTAATTATGATGACGGATGGAGTAACAGAATTTAGAGCACAGGAAAGCTTAAATTCACGAGAGGTTATTACTGCTTTAATTAAGGAGAATAAGCATTTAACAGCTCAGCAATTGTGCCAAATTCTTTATAAGGAAATAGAGAAAGTGCAGAATTTTAAACTAACTGATGATTTTACTGTAGTTATTTTAAAAAAATAGGTTTACGTTTTAATTGAACAGGGAAGAGAAAATAGTCTAACAAATATGGTGGAGGTGTGCTATATGGACGTGACAATACATTTTAAAGAAATTGATCATAAATTATTTGGTTTTGTTGAAGGTGAAATTGATACATTTACTGCTTCTGGATTACGAGAGGAATTAGAAGCTGTAAAGATAACTGAAGGGTTAGAGATTGAACTTGATTTATCAAAGGTAAATTACATGGATAGTACAGGTCTTGGGATTTTTGTTGCCTTTTATAAAAGAGCGTTACGTGAAAATGGCAAAGTAAAGCTGGTTGGTTTATCAAATAGATTACAAAGATTGTTTGAAATTACAGGACTAAGTGATTTGATGGATATCGAAACTGATAAAAAGGTGGAATTAAGATAATGAAGGAATTTGACTATATTGAAATTAGAGTTCCTGCTAAACCGCAATTTGTCAGTGTCATTCGATTAACTGTCTCGGGCTTAGCTAGTAGGATCGGTTTTAATTATGATGATATCGAAGACTTAAAAATTGCAGCAAGTGAAGCTGTAACGAATGTTGTTCACCATGCTTATAAAGAAGATGAAGAAGGCGAAATTGTCATTGGATGTGCGCTATACGACAATAAAATGGAAATGATGATTGCGGATTATGGCAATAGCTTTAATTTCGAAGAGATCAAGTCTAAGATTGGACCATATCATCCTGAAGAAAGTATTGCGGGGCTTAGAGAAGGTGGTTTAGGACTTTATTTAATGGAAACTTTGATGGATGAGGTGATGATCAATAACGATGGTGGCGTAACTGTCTTTATGACAAAGTATGTCACTAGGGAGCAGGTGGAAAAAAATGTCGAAAGAATCACTACATAAATCTTCATCCAAGGAAGATGTACTAAAGTGGATTGAATTGTACCAGTCAACGGAGGATGATGAAGCACAAACAAACTTAGTGATTCATTATCGATATCTAGTTGAATCAATAGCACGTAAATATTCGAATGGTAAATCTTACTATGATGATATTGTTCAAGTAGGGATGCTGGGTTTATTAGGTGCAATCAGACGTTTTGATCCGAATGTTGGTCGTAGTTTTGAGGCATTTGCGGTGCCAACGATAGTTGGAGAAATTAAGCGATTTTTACGTGATAAAACATGGGATGTTCACGTGCCTAGACGAATAAAAGAACTAGGACCGAGAATCAAATCAACGGTGGAGGCGCTGACAATTGAACTACAGCGCTCTCCTTCTATTAAAGATATTGCAGAACGCTTAGAGGTTGCTGAAGAAGAAGTTTTAGAAGCTATGGAAATGAGCCGTAGTTATCAAGCTCTTTCTATGGATCATTCGATAGAGTCAGATTCAGATGGTAGTACAGTCACGTTATTCGATATTTTGGGTAGAGAAGATGACGGCTACGAAATAACTGATAAACGAATGATCGTTGCTGATGCGCTAGTTGTGTTGAATGAGAGAGAAAAACAGATTATTCAGCTTACATATTTAGAGCAACTTAGTCAAAAAGAAGCTGGAGAACGATTAGGAATTTCTCAAATGCATGTATCAAGAATACAAAGAAAAGCAATAAAGAAATTACAAGAGGCTATTCTAGCGAGTGGCAGTGTTTCGCTCTAATCTATCTATCGGTTTGTTAATATGCAAAAAAATAGTCTACTCAAACAGATATGAGTAGACTATTTTTTTGCATTTTTAGTAAAGTGTAATGGTAAAATGAAAAGAAAAAGGGTAGTGATGATGTGGAACAAAAACAAATGTTACAGCTCATTGCAAAAGATGTAGCGGTCAAACCAGGGCAAGTAGATGCTGTTATAAAATTATTAGAAGAGGGAAACACGGTACCATTTATTGCGCGTTATCGTAAAGAAGTAACAGGATCTCTCGATGAAGTGCAGATTAAAGCTGTAGAGGATCGTTATCACTACATACAGCAACTTGAACAACGGAAAGAGGAGGTTATCCGTTTAATTCAGGAACAGGATAAACTTACGCCCGAATTAGAAAAGGCGATTCTTTCAGCAACAGTCTTACAGCGCGTGGAGGATTTATACAGACCGTATAAGCAAAAACGACGTACAAAGGCAACTGTTGCGAAAGAAAAAGGCTTAGAACCACTGGCAGACCTTCTATTAGCATTTAGTAATGATACATTAGAGCAATTAGCTGTTGATTTTGTAGATAATGAACAAGTTGCCAATACAGAGGAAGCTCTAATGGGAGCTCGAGATATTTTAGCAGAACGTTTTGCTGATGATGCTGCAATTCGTGAGAAAATCCGTGCGTACTCATGGAAAGATGGAGTCCTTGTAACAACTGTAAAAAATGCTGAAATCGATGAAAAAAATGTTTTTGAAATGTATTACGAGTACGAAGAGCCTGTTAGTCGTATCGTTCCACACCGTATTTTAGCCATCAACAGAGGAGAGAAAGAAGAAGTTTTAAAGGTTTCAATCCATGTACCAGTGGATCGAGTGTTAATGATTATGTGGAAGGAATGGATACCTGCCACTGGTTCATCTCCTGCTATTGCAGAAGTTAAACTAGCTATAGAAGATTCATACAAGCGTTTAATTCAGCCTTCTATTGAAAGGGAATTACGAAATGAGCTTACAGAAAAAGCGGAGGCTCAAGCTATTCACATCTTCTCTGAAAATTTACGAAATTTATTACTGCAACCACCAATGAAAGGGAAATATGTATTGGGAGTTGACCCGGCTTACCGCACAGGCTGTAAGCTAGCGGTTGTAGATGAAACTGGGAAAATGCTAGAGGTAACAGCTATTTATCCACATCCCCCTAAGCCCGATGTGGCAAAATCTAAAGCTACGGTGAAAGGTATTTTAGCTAAGTATCCAATAAGTATAATTGCAATCGGTAACGGAACAGCATCCAGAGAAACGGAACAATTTATTGCGGACGTATTAAGTGAAATTACGACCGATGTGGCTTATGTTATTGTCAATGAAGCGGGAGCGTCTGTCTACTCGGCGTCTGATATTGCACGTGCAGAATTTCCTGATTTACAGGTTGAGCAACGCAGTGCTGTTTCCATTGCACGCCGTTTGCAGGATCCTTTATCAGAGTTGGTGAAAATTGAACCAAAAGCAGTAGGGGTAGGTCAATATCAACACGATGTTTCTCAAAAAAAATTAAATGAATCGCTAACATTTATAGTAGAAACAGCTGTTAACCAAGTGGGGGTTGATGTTAACACAGCTTCCTCATCACTCTTACAATATGTTTCTGGTTTATCGAAAACAGTTGCTGAGAATATCGTGAAGATGCGAGAGGAAAATGGTCAATTTACTACACGAGCACAATTAAAGAAGATTCCAAGGCTTGGTGCTAAAACTTATGAACAAGCTATTGGATTCTTGCGTGTTCCTGAAGCAAAAAATCCATTTGATGCGACGGGAATTCACCCTGAGAGCTACAAACTTGCTGAGCAAATTTTAGCTGAGGCACAAATAGATAAAAAAGAGCTCGGAACATCCAAGGCAGAAGCAGCAATTGCAGCTTTAGATATTGACAAGTTAAGTGAAGTTCTTGGCATAGGCGTTGTGACCATTCAAGATATCGTGGATACTTTAATGAAACCAAGCCGAGACCCCCGTGACGCCTTCCCACAACCATTGCTGAAAACCGATGTGTTGAAAATGGAAGATTTAAAAATAGGGATGGAGCTCCAGGGGACAGTTCGAAATGTAGTAGATTTCGGTGCATTTGTTGATATTGGAGTGAAACAAGACGGACTTGTGCATATTTCTAAACTACAAACTAAGCGCATTAAACATCCATTAGAAGTTGTAGCTTTAGGTGATATTGTCACTGTTTGGGTTGAACAAATAGACGTAAATAAAGGGCGTATTTCTTTAACAATGCTTCCGCCTAAAAATCAAACATTAGAATAAGTAATAAATTTTTACCACACTGTCTATACTACGCAGTGTGGTATTCTTGTTGTTAGAGGTGATCATTATGAACAATGAGGAATTACAACAGCTTGTTCGTCGCTTATCCTTGGAAAGTTTTCAAAAGCCATTTCAACATCAAGCCTACTTTAACGCTAGATTACGTTCAACAGGAGGGCGGTATCTTTTACAATCCCATAATATAGAAATTAATCCTAAAGCCTTTGAGCTATATGGCGTTAAGGAAATTGAAGGTATAGTCCTGCATGAACTATGTCATTATCATTTACATATAGAAGGTAAAGGGTATCAACATCGAGATCAAGACTTTCGGGCATTATTAAAAAAAGTAAATGCACCTCGATTTTGCTCAGTTTTACAACCTCCTAAAGCATCAACTACCAAATATAGTCGTCGTTATACTTATACTTGTGTCAATTGCCAACAATTATATGTTCGAAAAATAAAAATGAATGTTGAAAAGTATTGTTGTAGCAAGTGTTTGGGGAGATTAAAACTATTAGAGTAAAAAAATAAAAAAACAGTTGACGTTTTATTAAGTTGTCCCTATAATAGTAAAAGTCGACAAGATAACGACGACAACATTACATGATTATTCCGAAGTAGCTCAGTTGGTAGTAGCACCTGACTGTTAATCAGGTTGTCGCAGGTTCGAGTCCTGCCTTCGGAGCCATGGCCCCTTGGTCAAGTGGTTAAGACACCGCCCTTTCACGGCGGTAACACGGGTTCGAATCCCGTAGGGGTCATTTTCTTTATATTATATTTTAAATTACAATAATTTGGTCCCGTGGTGTAGCGGTTAACATGCCTGCCTGTCACGCAGGAGATCGCCGGTTCGATCCCGGTCGGGACCGCCACTTATTGGGGTATAGCCAAGCGGTAAGGCAACGGATTTTGATTCCGTCATGCCTAGGTTCGAATCCTAGTACCCCAGCCATTCATTTCTTAATATGAGCCATTAGCTCAGTTGGTAGAGCATCTGACTTTTAATCAGAGGGTCGAAGGTTCGAGTCCTTCATGGCTCATCTTATTTTAAGAAAAAAGGTTGACTTTTTTGGTTATCGTAGTATAATGAGAAAGTTACTAATCGAATGCGGTCGTGGCGGAACGGCAGACGCGCTAGGTTGAGGGCCTAGTGGGGGCAACCCCGTGGAGGTTCAAGTCCTCTCGGCCGCACCAAGTCATTTAATTTTATATGCGCCCGTAGCTCAATTGGATAGAGCGTCTGACTACGGATCAGAAGGTTGTGGGTTCGACTCCTGCCGGGCGCGCCAATTTTAAACAATAAATACGCGGGTGTAGTTTAATGGTAAAACCTCAGCCTTCCAAGCTGATGTCGTGAGTTCGATTCTCATCACCCGCTCCAAAAAAGTGTTGACAACCAAATGGTTGTGTGATAACATAAAGAAGTTGTCTGAAAGACGACGTTATGAACCTTGAAAACTGAACAAGCAAAACGTAATCAATAAAGTTTTAAGTAACTAGTTTCGGCTAGTGAACAAAACAAAATTTTGGACATCAAAATTGATGCCAGCAAAACAATTTGAGCTAATCAAATTTCTTTTATGGAGAGTTTGATCCTGGCTCAGGACGAACGCTGGCGGCGTGCCTAATACATGCAAGTCGAGCGAACAGAGAAGGAGCTTGCTCCTTTGACGTTAGCGGCGGACGGGTGAGTAACACGTGGGCAACCTACCTTATAGTTTGGGATAACTCCGGGAAACCGGGGCTAATACCGAATAATCTGTTCCACCTCATGGTGGAACACTGAAAGACGGTTTCGGCTGTCGCTATAAGATGGGCCCGCGGCGCATTAGCTAGTTGGTGAGGTAACGGCTCACCAAGGCGACGATGCGTAGCCGACCTGAGAGGGTGATCGGCCACACTGGGACTGAGACACGGCCCAGACTCCTACGGGAGGCAGCAGTAGGGAATCTTCCACAATGGGCGAAAGCCTGATGGAGCAACGCCGCGTGAGTGAAGAAGGTTTTCGGATCGTAAAACTCTGTTGTAAGGGAAGAACAAGTACAGTAGTAACTGGCTGTACCTTGACGGTACCTTATTAGAAAGCCACGGCTAACTACGTGCCAGCAGCCGCGGTAATACGTAGGTGGCAAGCGTTGTCCGGAATTATTGGGCGTAAAGCGCGCGCAGGCGGTCCTTTAAGTCTGATGTGAAAGCCCACGGCTCAACCGTGGAGGGTCATTGGAAACTGGGGGACTTGAGTGCAGAAGAGGAAAGTGGAATTCCAAGTGTAGCGGTGAAATGCGTAGAGATTTGGAGGAACACCAGTGGCGAAGGCGACTTTCTGGTCTGTAACTGACGCTGAGGCGCGAAAGCGTGGGGAGCAAACAGGATTAGATACCCTGGTAGTCCACGCCGTAAACGATGAGTGCTAAGTGTTAGGGGGTTTCCGCCCCTTAGTGCTGCAGCTAACGCATTAAGCACTCCGCCTGGGGAGTACGGTCGCAAGACTGAAACTCAAAGGAATTGACGGGGGCCCGCACAAGCGGTGGAGCATGTGGTTTAATTCGAAGCAACGCGAAGAACCTTACCAGGTCTTGACATCCCGTTGACCACTGTAGAGATATAGTTTCCCCTTCGGGGCAACGGTGACAGGTGGTGCATGGTTGTCGTCAGCTCGTGTCGTGAGATGTTGGGTTAAGTCCCGCAACGAGCGCAACCCTTGATCTTAGTTGCCATCATTTAGTTGGGCACTCTAAGGTGACTGCCGGTGACAAACCGGAGGAAGGTGGGGATGACGTCAAATCATCATGCCCCTTATGACCTGGGCTACACACGTGCTACAATGGACGATACAAACGGTTGCCAACTCGCGAGAGGGAGCTAATCCGATAAAGTCGTTCTCAGTTCGGATTGTAGGCTGCAACTCGCCTACATGAAGCCGGAATCGCTAGTAATCGCGGATCAGCATGCCGCGGTGAATACGTTCCCGGGCCTTGTACACACCGCCCGTCACACCACGAGAGTTTGTAACACCCGAAGTCGGTGAGGTAACCTTTTGGAGCCAGCCGCCGAAGGTGGGATAGATGATTGGGGTGAAGTCGTAACAAGGTAGCCGTATCGGAAGGTGCGGCTGGATCACCTCCTTTCTAAGGATTATTTCGGAATACAAACCTAGGGTTTGTAAGATTACGTTTTGCGTTCAGTTTTGAAGGTTCATTCTTCCGAATGAAATACTTCAAAACTTGTTCTTTGAAAACTGGATAAAACGACATTGAAATTGTAACAAACACATTTATTTTTTAAGTTTTTTTATAGGCTTAATAACATTAGTAAGGTTTCAAGACACAAGCAGTTCTAGGAAGCAATCGAGTAAATGAAGGAGCGTACTTCAGTACGGGACTGATTGAACGAGTGAAGCTGACAACGAAATGCGATGTGTATTGAAAGCTGTAGGTTAAGTTATTAAGGGCGCACGGCGAATGCCTTGGCACTAGGAGCCGAAGAAGGACGGCACTAACACCGATATGCTTCGGGGAGCTGTAAGTGAGCTTTGATCCGGAGATTTCCGAATGGGGGAACCCACTACGTTTAATCGCGTAGTATCTTGACGTGAATACATAGCGTCTTGAAGGCAGACCCAGGGAACTGAAACATCTAAGTACCTGGAGGAAGAGAAAGAAAAATCGATTCCCTGAGTAGCGGCGAGCGAAACGGGAAGAGCCCAAACCAAGAGGCTTGCCTCTTGGGGTTGTAGGACACTCTATACGGAGTTACAAAAGAGCGAGTTAGATGAAGCGACTTGGAAAGGTCCGCCAGAGCAGGTAAAAGCCCTGTAGTCGAAAGTTCGTTCTCTCCTGAGTGGATCCTGAGTACGGCGGAACACGTGAAATTCCGTCGGAATCCGGGAGGACCATCTCCCAAGGCTAAATACTACCTAGTGACCGATAGTGAACCAGTACCGTGAGGGAAAGGTGAAAAGCACCCCGGAAGGGGAGTGAAAGAGATCCTGAAACCGTGTGCCTACAAGTAGTTAGAGCCCGTTAATGGGTGATAGCGTGCCTTTTGTAGAATGAACCGGCGAGTTACGATTACGTGCAAGGTTAAGCTTTAGAAGGCGGAGCCGCAGCGAAAGCGAGTCTGAATAGGGCGAAATAGTACGTGGTCGTAGACCCGAAACCAGGTGATCTACCCATGTCCAGGGTGAAGGTAAGGTAACACTTACTGGAGGCCCGAACCCACGCACGTTGAAAAGTGCGGGGATGAGGTGTGGGTAGCGGAGAAATTCCAATCGAACTTGGAGATAGCTGGTTCTCTCCGAAATAGCTTTAGGGCTAGCCTCGTGATGAGAATACTGGAGGTAGAGCACTGTTTGGACTAGGGGGCCATCCCGGTTTACCGAATTCAGACAAACTCCGAATGCCAGATATTTATACACGGGAGTCAGACTGCGAGTGATAAGATCCGTAGTCAAAAGGGAAACAGCCCAGACCACCAGCTAAGGTCCCAAAGTAATCGTTAAGTGGAAAAGGATGTGGCGTTGCACAGACAACCAGGATGTTGGCTTAGAAGCAGCCATCATTTAAAGAGTGCGTAATAGCTCACTGGTCGAGTGACGCTGCGCCGAAAATGTATCGGGGCTAAACGATTCACCGAAGCTGTGGATTGACATCTACGATGTCAGTGGTAGGAGAGCGTTCTAAGTGCGTTGAAGTCAGACCGGAAGGACTGGTGGAGCGCTTAGAAGTGAGAATGCCGGTATGAGTAGCGAAAGACGGGTGAGAATCCCGTCCACCGTATGACTAAGGTTTCCTGAGGAAGGCTCGTCCGCTCAGGGTTAGTCGGGACCTAAGCCGAGGCCGACAGGCGTAGGCGATGGACAACAGGTTGATATTCCTGTACCACCTCCTCACCGTTTGAGAAATGGGGGGACGCAGTAGGATAGGGTAAGCGCGCTGTTGGTTATGCGCGTCCAAGCAGTAAGGCGTGTGTGTAGGCAAATCCGCACACTGTAACGTTGAGCTGTGATGGCGAGTCCGTATGGACGAAGTTCCTGATTTCACACTGCCAAGAAAAGCCTCTATCGAGGTGAGAGGTGCCCGTACCGCAAACCGACACAGGTAGTCGAGGAGAGAATCCTAAGGTGTGCGAGAGAACTCTCGTTAAGGAACTCGGCAAAATGACCCCGTAACTTCGGGAGAAGGGGTGCTCTTGAGCGTGCAAGCGCATGAGAGCCGCAGTGAATAGGCCCAGGCGACTGTTTAGCAAAAACACAGGTCTCTGCAAAACCGTAAGGTGACGTATAGGGGCTGACGCCTGCCCGGTGCTGGAAGGTTAAGAGGAGTGGTTAGCGCAAGCGAAGCTGCGAATTGAAGCCCCAGTAAACGGCGGCCGTAACTATAACGGTCCTAAGGTAGCGAAATTCCTTGTCGGGTAAGTTCCGACCCGCACGAAAGGCGTAACGATCTGGGCACTGTCTCAACGAGAGACTCGGTGAAATTATAGTACCTGTGAAGATGCAGGTTACCCGCGACAGGACGGAAAGACCCCGTGGAGCTTTACTGTAGCCTGATATTGAATTTTGGTACAACTTGTACAGGATAGGTAGGAGCCAGAGATCTCGGAGCGCCAGCTTCGAAGGAGGCGTCGGTGGGATACTACCCTGGTTGTATTGAAATTCTAACCCATGCCCCTTAGCGGGACAGGAGACAGTGTCAGGCGGACAGTTTGACTGGGGCGGTCGCCTCCTAAAAGGTAACGGAGGCGCCCAAAGGTTCCCTCAGAATGGTTGGAAATCATTCGTAGAGTGTAAAGGCACAAGGGAGCTTGACTGCGAGACCTACAAGTCGAGCAGGGTCGAAAGACGGGCTTAGTGATCCGGTGGTTCCGCATGGAAGGGCCATCGCTCAACGGATAAAAGCTACCCCGGGGATAACAGGCTTATCTCCCCCAAGAGTCCACATCGACGGGGAGGTTTGGCACCTCGATGTCGGCTCATCGCATCCTGGGGCTGTAGTCGGTCCCAAGGGTTGGGCTGTTCGCCCATTAAAGCGGTACGCGAGCTGGGTTCAGAACGTCGTGAGACAGTTCGGTCCCTATCCGTCGTGGGCGTAGGAAATTTGAGAGGAGCTGTCCTTAGTACGAGAGGACCGGGATGGACACACCGCTGGTGTACCAGTTGTCTTGCCAAAGGCATCGCTGGGTAGCTATGTGTGGACGGGATAAGTGCTGAAAGCATCTAAGCATGAAGCCCCCCTCAAGATGAGATTTCCCATTACGCAAGTAAGTAAGATCCCTCAAAGACGATGAGGTAGATAGGTTCGAGGTGGAAGTGTGGTGACACATGGAGCTGACGAATACTAATCGATCGAGGACTTAACCAAATTGTTTGAAGCATTCAATGCACCGTTTATCCAGTTTTGAAAGAACAATACTTTCAACAATAAAAATGAGAGCTTCAAGACACAAGTAGAACAAGGAAGCAACCGAGTGATTGAGGGAGCGTACTTCTGTACGTGACTGATTGAGCGAGAGCAGCTGACGCAGTAATACGCCGTGTATTGAAGGTCGAATATAGTCTAGTGATGATGGCAAAGAGGTCACACCCGTTCCCATACCGAACACGGAAGTTAAGCTCTTTAGCGCCGATGGTAGTTGGGGGCTTCCCCCTGTGAGAGTAGGACGTCGCTAGGCAAGAAAGCAGTCAGCTGTGAGCTGGCTGTTTTTTTATTTAAAAAATCAAAGAATAATTACATTTGTAATTATTCTTTGATGTTATTGTTTATTTATAAAATAATGAGTTCCTTTGGAGAGTGGGTAAGTACTTCCACACCGTCTTTCTTAATGATAACGTCATCCTCGATACGTACGCCGCCTATATTTGGTATATAAATACCTGGTTCAACTGTTAATACCATATTCTCTTCTAGAATATCTTCACAGACCGTAGACATAAATATATTTTCATGGATATCTAATCCTATACCATGTCCTGCACCATGTCCATAATTATGACCATAACCTTTTGCTGTAATATAGTCACGAGTATAGCTATCTGCCTCTCGTCCTGTAATACCTGCTCTCATTTTGGAAAGGGCATGTTGGAGAGAGTCATAAACGATTTGGTATACTTCCTTTAAGTGGTCTGATGGCTCCCCAATTGCAATCGTTCTAGTCATATCCGAACGATAGCCTTGAAAATAAGCGCCAAAATCCATTATCAGCATATCACCTTGCTCAACTACTTTAGAGGACGCTACACCATGCGGTAATGCTGAACGATAACCTGAAGCGATAATCATGTCAAAGGCTGCCCCAGTGGCACCATTTTTTCGCATATGAGATTCTAATGCATGGGCAATATCAAGTTCAGAAATGCCTGGTTCAATGATAGTTAAAATATATTTAAATGCCTCATCCGAAATCCATGCTGCTTTTTTTATTATTTCAATTTCTTCGGGTGTTTTAATCTTTCGTAAATCTTCTACAATAGTAGACAATGGCTTCAATGTGGCTGTCAATTTATTATTCATTAATTGATAACTATGATATGTAACATGATGTTGCTCAAAACCTGCTGTTTTAATTGAATCCTGTTCAAAAATTTCCTGAATGGTTTCATATAAACGGTTGCGATCAATTTCTAGAACCTCAAAAGCTTTACATTGATCCTTTGCCTGTTGTGTATAGCGGAAGTCTACTAATAAGAGAGCGCGAGTGTTTGTTACGATAACTGTTCCTGCACTGCCTGTAAACCCTGTTAAATAACGGCGATTCTGAGCGTTTGTAATAATAATTGCGTCCGTATCTTGTCCTTGTAAAGATTGTCGTAATTCGTTTAATTTTGACATATAATTTTCCCCCTTTACGTTAACTATACTGCAAATTTTGCATCATGTTTAGAGTCTACAAAAAATAGATACGTAGATAATTTTTGAATAAAAAATATGAAAATATTTGTTGCATATCTAATTTTTTTATGATATATTTATAAATGTCTTAAAGAGGTCCCGTGGTGTAGCGGTTAACATGCCTGCCTGTCACGCAGGAGATCGCCGGTTCGATCCCGGTCGGGACCGCCATTTATAATTAAATATATAGCCCTTATGATTGTTAAAGTCATAAGGGCTTTTTTGTGTTCAATCGGATATTCATTCAGTTATACACCTCCAAAGTGAACTTTTTCAAATATGCTGGAAGCGTCAATGTTAAACTTCATGAGGACCTAGTTCATAGCGTATCAACATTGGGGCTTAAAGCTTTATAGTCGGCGAAGGACTCATGACGAACCTACCGTTATTTTATAAAAAATAACATCTAACGTCCTAAATAGCTCATCAAATTCTCTTAGAAAGACGTCTAATCGCTGTAAAAGCTTTTTATAAGCGTAATAAATAAAACTTATTGCATATATTTAATATTATCTAAAGATAGTAAAAATTACCGATAAATGATGGCGTTTCTATAAGGTAAAATTAGATATGTTTCTAAAATAAAAATTAGGGGTAAACATTAGAAGTAATCGGATTGGCTACGGAGGTGTTAATATGAGCAAAGACTATTCTTTTAAACGTCTTTATTTACCTTTGCTTATTGGTTCCATGATATTGATGGTAGGCTGTGGAGATCCTATTATAGAGATAGAAGAATCAAATGCGTATCACTGGCAAAAAAATATGAATGAAGCAGAATTTGAGAAATTAAAAAATGATATGTCATATATTGAAGTAGTAGAAACAGTAGGCGGCGCAGGTAAAAAGATCAAAAATAATGAATATCGGTGGAATGATGAAATCCTGATGACACAGGCTTATTTATTGAAATTTAAGAATGATAAACTAATTGATAAAGAGATTATTGCTGTTAAAGGCCATTCCAATAGATAGATAGTTGACACGTCTTCACAATAGAAGGCGTGTTTTTTTAATTCAATGGTTACCCTTCTTACAAGCACAATATCAAAGCCAAGACACATTGCTTCTTTAGTTAGAACCATTTCAGCAAGATATAATTCATATTGGATGCTTTGAACATTTCCGCTAGTTTAGGTAAACTAGAGGTAATGTAGTGATGAGAGGAAAAAGAGTATGTATGAAATAATCATGAATTCAGTTGATGATACAGAACGCTTTGCCGTGAAGCTAGCAAATTTACTAGAAGCGCAAGACACCATAACATTAGAGGGGGATCTAGGCGCTGGTAAGACAACATTTACAAAAGCTTTAGCGAAGGGACTTGGAGTCAAAAGAACAGTCAACAGCCCAACTTTTACGATTGTTAAGCAGTATGAGGGAAGGTTACCCTTTAATCATTTAGATGTCTATCGGTTAGCAGAAAGTGATGAGGATCTTGGTTGGGATGAATTGTTTTATGGAGATGCGGTATCAGTGATCGAATGGGCACATTTAATTGAACAAGATTTGCCACAGGATCGCTTGGCGATAGAGATTTACCGAATCGGAGAAAATGAACGACGCTTTGTGTTATTACCTCGTGGGGAACGCTATGAGGCACTATGTGAGGAGCTAATGAAATGATTTGGTTAGGAATAGAAACAGCGAATACACCGCTTTCTGTTGCAGTTGTGAAGGATGGCAAAGTGGTGGCCGAAATGATACAAAATATAAAATTAACCCATTCAGCAGGTGCGATGCCAGCTATTGAGGAGATACTAGCTCGAGTAGGTATTAAACCAAACGAATTGGATGCAATTGCCGTATCTGAAGGGCCAGGTTCTTATACAGGTGTCCGTATAGGAGTGACGCTAGCCAAAACCCTTGCATGGACATTGCAGAAGCCTTTAGTGGGGATATCTAGTTTAAAGGCATTAGCTGCAAATGCCGCCTTATATAATGGGTTGGTTTGCCCAATTTTTGACGCAAGAAGAGGCAATGTCTATACGGCCGTTTATCAAGGCCAAGCATTAGAGGCTATTGTCGAGGATTATCATACACATATCACTGATTTATTAGAGCGTTTGAAGGCATTAGAGGCACCTATTTTGTTTGTGGGAACAGATGTAGATATTTTTTGGGACAATATTGTAGAAGTTCTTGGTGATACAGCAGTACGTGCACCATTTAGTCTTGACTTGCCACGAGCGGCGGAAGTAATTCGTGTTGCGACTAAAATGGAACTTCCAAGTGTTGAAGCTACCCATCACTTTGTCCCACAATATAAACGTATTGCGGAAGCAGAGGCAAATTGGCTGAAAGAACAGAAGGAGAAGGAACATGAGTAGTACTGTAACTTATCGTAAAATGGTCTCTGATGATGTACCTGCAGTCTATGAAATTGAAGTGGCTTCTTTTCCTGTGCCATGGACACTAGATTCATTTTACTATGAGGTACATGAAAATCAGTATGCACACTATGTATTAGCCATCGATGCAGATGACACTATTATTGGTTTTTGTGGCATGTGGATGGTTATAGATGCAGCCCAAATTACAAATGTAGCTGTTATAGAAGCAGCACGTGGCCGAGGGATAGGCGAGGGGCTAATGCGTGAGGCGATGCAAATAGCTCGTTTACACGGAATGGAAGTTATGACTTTAGAGGTACGTGTGACAAATAGCATTGCGCAAAACCTTTATCGCAAGCTACAGTTCCAAGATGGTGGCATACGTAAAGGCTATTATACTGATAACGGGGAGGATGCCCTTGTCATGTGGGTGAATTTATAATGAAAAATGGATTGATATTAGCAATAGAATCGAGCTGTGATGAAACAGCAGCAGCAATCATTCGAAATGGACATGAAATCGTATCGAATGTGGTTGCTTCTCAAATAGAAAGTCATAAGCGATTTGGTGGCGTTGTACCTGAAATTGCCTCACGTCATCATGTCGAACAAATTACAATGGTGATAGAAGAGGCATTAGCACAAGCTAAGTTAAAGCCAGAAGATTTAGATGCGGTTGCTGTTACAGAGGGTCCTGGTCTAGTAGGGGCCTTGTTGATTGGCATTAATGCGGCTAAGGCTTTTGCTTTTGCAAACAACTTGCCGATTGTTGGTGTACATCATATTGCGGGTCATATTTATGCAAATGCACTCGTTCAGCCAATGGAATTTCCCTTATTAGCACTTGTCGTATCAGGTGGTCATACAGAGCTTGTCTATATGAAGGAACATGGTTCTTTCGAGGTCATTGGTGAAACGCGAGATGATGCAGCTGGAGAAGCCTATGATAAAGTGGCACGTGTATTAAATTTACCTTACCCAGGTGGCCCACGTATTGATCAGCTTGCTCATGAGGGCGAAGAGGCTGTTCCATTTCCAAGGGTATGGCTAGAAGAGGATTCTTACGATTTTAGTTTTAGTGGCTTAAAATCAGCCGTCATTAATTATAAACATAATATGGATCAAAGAGGTGAAGACATTTCACCTGCAGCTGTTGCAAAAGGCTTCCAGGAAAGTGTTGTAGAAGTATTAACTGCTAAAACGTTGCGAGCTGCTCGACAATATCGAGTGAAACAGGTCATTGCAGCAGGCGGTGTAGCCGCGAATAAAGGCTTGCGTGCTTCATTAGAGGCTGTATTTTCAAAGGAAGGTATTCCGTTTTTTGTACCACCACTTAAATTGTGTACTGATAATGCGGCGATGATCGGTGCTGCAGCTATGCCAATGTTGGAAGCGGGCGTTAGAGGAAATTTAACGATGAATGGACGTCCAGGAATGGAATTAAAATCCTGGGTGTAGAGATGAAAGAGGTATCTATTTTTTAGATATCTCTTTTTGATTGTCGAAAATATGTAGATAATATAAGAATGATGCTAAGAGAATAGGTACTATTTAAGTTTAATTGACAAATTTTTCAGAAAATTATCCACAGGTAAAGTACTGAACTAAATAGCGAACACGCGTACTTATGCACAAAATGTTGATAACTTGTGTATAACTTGTGATTATTCAATATATAGTAGCTCTTTTTACGTGAATATATGTGGATAAAATAAATTTTGGTTGTGGACAATGTGGAAAACTCTGTTGATATGTTGGTATTACTAGATTTTTAGTGTGTATAAAACTGTGGGCATTTTTTGTCGAAAAATAGCACTTGACCAATATATATGAAAAATAAAGAGGAGTAAAGAAAAAAGCCATATGTGAAGTCATATGGCTTAAATCAAATTACATATTAATATTTTCTAATTCCTCATTCAACTCAAGCCATTCTAATTCCAATAGCTCATGCTGTTCTTTAGCAGTGGCTAATTCATTTTGTAGCTGTGAAATTTTTTCATGGTCAGTGAATATAGCAGGGTTGCAAAGGGCTTCCTCTAGATTTTCAACAATAGCTGTTGTTTCTTGCATTTTACCTTCTAAATCTTCGATAGAACGTTTAATTTGACGTTCACGTTTTTTTGCTTCTTTATCAATTTTAGAGGTGGAAGTTTTATCAGGAAGGTCTTGCTGTACTTGTGGTTGAGAAGCTGCCTTCATTTGAGCTAGCTCCAATAGTTCCTGTTTTTTCTCCACATAATAATCATAGTCACCTAAATATTCAAATGACCCAGTTCCAGATAATTCAACAACTTTTGTCGCAATCCGATTAATGAAGTAGCGGTCATGTGAGACAAATAGAAGCGTGCCAGGATAATCGATTAACGCATTTTCCAGCACTTCTTTACTATCTAAGTCTAGGTGGTTTGTAGGCTCATCCAAGATTAAAAAATTTGCCTTTTGCAACATTAATTTAGCGAGAGCAAGTCGTGCTTTTTCTCCACCAGATAAAGAGGATACGACTTTGTCTACATCTTCTCCACTAAAAAGGAAACGCCCCAATACGGTGCGAACATCTTTTTCATTCATGAGCGGCCATTCATCCCATAGCTCTTTCAAGACACTTTTATTGCTTGAGAGCTTGGCTTGCTCTTGATCATAATAACCAATTTGTACATTTGTACCATAGCGAATATCGCCTGAAATAGGTGGTAAGTCTTTCACAATTGTTTTTAATAATGTCGATTTACCAACCCCGTTAGGACCTACAAGCGCTATCCGGTCTTCGCGAAAAGTTCGGAGGTTGATGCCATTAGAAATAGGAAGATTATAGCCGATTATTAAATCATCAACTGATAAAACATCATTACCACTTTGTCTTTCAATAGTAAAACCGAAACTAGCAGATTTTTCATCACCGTCTGGTGAATCCATCCACTCAGTTCGTTCAAGCATTTTACGTCGACTCTGTGCCATTTTTGTTGTGGAGGCACGAGCAATATTCTTTTGAATAAAATCCTCTAGCTTGGCCTTTTCGTCTTGCTGACGTTCATAGAGCTTAACATCTCGTTCGTAGTTTTTAGCCTTTTCATCTAAATAAGCACTATAATTACCTGTGTATTTAGTGACACGATGGCGGGATACTTCATAGACAATAGAAACAACTTGGTCTAAGAAATAGCGGTCATGGGAAACAATTAAAATAGCGCCTTCATAGCTCTTTAAGTAGGATTCCAACCATGATAATGTTTCGATATCTAAATGGTTTGTAGGCTCATCGAGAATTAACAGATCAGGTTTACTAAGCAAGAGCTTAGCAAGTGCTAAACGTGTGCGCTGTCCGCCGGATAGTGAGCTAATTGGTTTATCATAGTCTTCTGGATAGAACTGCATTCCATGAAGTACTGAGCGAATGTCTGACTCATATTGATAACCACCAGCATCCTTAAAATTATGTTGTAATTGATCGTATTCAGACATAACTTTCGCATAGACAGTTGGATTTTCGTATACTGCAGGATCAGCCATTCGCTGTTCGAGCGAGCGTAGTGTTTGCTCTTGGGCTAAAAGTGATTCGAAAATTGTCATCATTTCATCCCAAATAGTTAGTGTAGAATTTAATCCAGCATGCTGCTCTAAATAACCAATCTGAATATCCTTTGGAATAATGATATCGCCTGAATCATAGGACATTTGACCAGCGATTATTTTTAATAATGTCGATTTACCTGCACCATTTCGCCCTACTAAGGCAACGCGATCACGGTGTTGAACTTCTAATTTAACGCCACTTAAAATTTCATCTGCAAGAAAGGATTTTGTTAGTTGATTGACCTGTAAAACAATCATTCTTGACACCTCAATTCTACCTTAGTTTAATGGATGAACGATCTACGTGCAATGTCGGTGCTTTACTTATTCCTAGCAGTCATGTAAGATTGAAACGATTTCTTTTTAGTTAGCTGCGTAAAAGCGCCGTTAACTAAAGAGAAATACTAGAGGGTAAGCAAAAATTTAGTATATAGTTCAGGATGAATGTATTAAAATTATTAGTTATATAAAGTAAAATGGACTGAGGTACATTGTAAGGAGGAAAAAGTTTGAAACAAGAATTAAAAATTCCACAAGCCACTACAAAAAGACTTCCTCTGTACTATCGATTTATTCAAAACTTTGCACAAGAAGGTATGGAACGTATATCGTCAAAGGAACTGAGTGAAGCGATGAAAATAGATTCTGCAACCATTCGCCGTGATTTTTCTTACTTTGGTGCTCTAGGGAAGAAAGGCTATGGCTACGATGTGCAGCATCTATTACAATTTTTTAGCCAGACGCTTGATCAGCATGAAACAACAAAAGTAGCGTTAATTGGCGTGGGGAATTTGGGCAGTGCATTATTAAAATATAATTTTCAAAAAAACCATAATACCCATATTGTCGTAGCTTTTGATTCAAAAGCGCCTAAGGATGGCAAAATGATTAGCAATATTCCTGTTTTTCATCCAGATTTATTGGAGGAGAAATATGCGGAGTATGGCGCAGAGCTTGCCATTTTAACCGTTTCGCCACGCTCTGCACAAAAAATGGCAGATCGCTTAGCGGCAATGGATGCAAAGGGCATTTTGAACTTTACACCAGAGCGGTTAACAGTACCTGATAGAATGCAACTCTTAACTATTGATTTATCGGTAGAATTGCAAGCGCTTATTTATTTAATTCGTAATCAGGAAGAGTGAAAATTATACATATTTTTTAAGTGTAGTTCACCGTTTCTGTCAAATAGAAATTGTAAATAAAAGGCGGTAAAAACTGTGAGAGTGACGAAAAACTTTCACATATAATTAGTTAGCAAAATGGCGAATTATGCGTTAAAATGATGGATATAAAGAGGAGGTGGCTGTAATGGGTGGTATTGGTCCTATGAGCCTCATTATTATCGGAGTTGTCGCGTTACTAATTTTTGGTCCTAAAAAGTTACCAGAGCTTGGTAAGGCATTTGGTTCAACACTACGTGAATTCAAAAATGCTACTAAAGGTTTAGCAGACGAAGATGATGATGATAAGAAAAAGAAAGAACTAGATAAGTAAGTTAGGATGTTTGAGGAATGAATCCAAAAGATCTAACTGTTATTGAGCATATAGAAGAATTAAGAAAACGGCTGTTCATTGTTGCCGTTTTCTTTGTTCTAGCTATGGCTGGCGGTTTTTTCGTCGCAAAGCCGCTTGTAAAATACCTTCAAGCTACTGGAGCAAAATATAATATAGAGCTCCATGCATTTGACGTAGTAACACCGCTTGCAATTTATATCCAAATTGTATTTTTAATAGCATTTATTCTTTCATCGCCTGTGTTAATGTATCAATTATGGTCGTTTATTAGCCCTGGACTAAGGGAGGTAGAACGAAGAGCAACCTTAAGCTATATACCGTATTCATTTTTATTGTTTATCGCAGGGTTATCCTTTTCATACTTTTTGCTATTCCCGTATGTCATAAAATTCATGATGAATTTATCAAATGATTTAGACATACAGCAAACCATTGGTATACATGAGTATTTTACATTTTTGTTTAAGCTCACAATACCGTTTGGTTTCCTTTTCCAGTTACCAATTGTTGTATTATTCTTTTCTCGAATTGGGCTTTTAAATCCTGACTTGTTAATACGTATCCGTAAATATTCATACTTTGCTTTATTCGTCTGTGCTGCTATCATTGCACCGCCTGAGCTGGCGTCACATTTAATGGTTTCGGTACCTTTGTTTATTTTGTATGAAATTAGTATTATGATTTCTCGGATTGGTTATAAAAAATACCTTAAATCTGAGGAGATCCGATTAAAAGAAGAGCAGGAAGCTGAGCAAAAGCGTCAGATTGAAGAGGCACTTGAACAGCAAAGAAGACAAATAGAAGAATTCAATCAACAGTAATAAATAAAGCTCGATGCCAAAATAAAGGCATCGAGCTTTTTTTTGTTACAATTCCTTTTTTCAATAAATTTACATAGCTTTACAAAAAATTATTGCATTTTTTCTAGTTCTTGAAGAAACTTTTGCAATGGTTCTGCATAGAATTGTACAAGTGTTACAAAACCATTGAGCATGACGTGTGCAATAATAGAAGTCCAAATACGTTTTGTTTTGTGATACAAAAAGGCAAAGATTAAACCACAAATAGTATAAAGCAAGATATGAGAGAAGTCGAAATGGATAATCGCAAAGAATATAGCACTTACGATTGCGGCCACCCAGAAATTTGTTGTTTGGACAAGCGAACCGAATATAACTCTTCGGAAAACAAACTCTTCTAATATGGGCCCAAATACTACAATTGCTAATATAGCAATAGGAGCTCCTTTTGCTATAGCAACGATATCTGCGGTATTTTGGGAGCCTCCTTCGATACCAAAAACAGCCATTTCAATGGCGGCACCAATCATTTGACCAAAGAACACCAGGAAGAAGCCGATGATCCCCCAAACAATCGTGAGAGGTATCGTTTCCTTTTTTCCTTGATAAATGTTCCAAAAGGCTTTATCACGAGATGTAAGGATTAAGCTCAAAATGAGTGCAACAGCAAAACTAAGGGCAATATACCAGCCTTGCGTAATGGGGGCCGCTTGTTCAGAAGCTAGACCAGTTATCTTCATAACGAGCTTATGGAACGGTAAGAGCAGCCATCTGCTTGAAATCTGCATAAGAATATAAATCAGCAAAACATACAGCGCTGTTTTTTTATGTTTCGTTATTTTTTGAGAATTAGTCACAATCAAAATCCTTTCCATTTATATGCTTCCTTTCTATTGTAGAGGAATATGGAAAGAAAACAAAATTTTTCGAAGTTCTGACTTGCAAAAAAAAGAGCGATTGATTATCATAATAATTGTGTTAGCACTCATTGAGATAGAGTGCTAATAAATTTAAACAATTATTTATTATTAGGAGGTTGTTTCACTTGTTAAGACCACTAGGAGATCGTATTGTAATTGAACTAATCGAGGTAGAAGAAAAATCTGCATTCGGTATTGTACTACCTGACTCTGCAAAAGAAAAACCACAAGAGGGTAAAGTAGTAGCAGTTGGGACAGGTCGTGTATTAGAGAACGGACAACGTGTAGAGCTTGACGTTAAAGTTGACGACCACATTATTTTCTCTAAGTACTCTGGTACAGAAGTTAAATTTGAAGGTAATGAATACCTAATTTTACGCGAAAGCGATATCCTTGCAATTATTGAATAAGAACATGTAAAGCACCTTAAGTAAGGTGATTGCCTATTGTTTCTTAACATAAGTGACAATAAGGTGAAATTGATATAAATATATTGAAGAAGCTTAACGAATATTCCATTTCAGGAGGGTAAATTCACATGGCAAAAGATATTAAATTCTCAGAAGACGCTCGTTCATTAATGTTACAAGGTGTAGATAAATTAGCGAATGCAGTGAAAGTAACATTAGGACCAAAAGGACGTAATGTTGTATTAGAAAAAAAATTCGGTTCACCACTAATTACAAATGATGGTGTTACAATTGCAAAAGAAATCGAGCTAGAAAACCCATATGAAAACATGGGAGCAAAATTAGTAGCAGAAGTTGCTTCTAAAACAAACGAAATTGCGGGTGATGGTACAACTACAGCAACAGTATTAGCACAAGCAATTATTCGTGAAGGCTTGAAAAATGTAACAGCTGGTGCAAATCCTGTAGGTATCCGTAAAGGTATTGATAAAGCAGTTGCTGCTGCACTTACAGAATTACACGCGATTTCTCGTCCTGTAAGCAATAAAGAAGAAATTGCACAAGTCGCTGCTATTTCGGCTGCTGATGATGAAGTTGGACAACTTATTGCTGAAGCAATGGAGCGAGTTGGTAACGATGGTGTTATTACAATCGAGGAGTCTAAAGGCTTCACAACAGAATTAGATGTAGTAGAAGGTATGCAATTTGACCGTGGCTATGCTTCACACTATATGGTAACAGACACAGATAAAATGGAAGCGGTTCTTGATAACCCATACATTTTAATTACTGATAAAAAAATCACAAACATCCAAGAAGTATTACCATTATTAGAACAAGTGGTACAACAAGGTCGTCCACTGTTAATTATTGCTGAAGATGTTGAAGGTGAAGCTCTTGCAACACTTGTAGTGAACAAGCTTCGTGGTACATTTAATGCTGTAGCAGTAAAAGCACCTGGCTTCGGTGATCGTCGTAAAGCAATGCTAGAAGATATCGCTATCTTAACTGGTGGGCAAGTGATTACAGAAGAATTAGGCTTAGACCTAAAATCAGCTGATATTTCTTCACTTGGTCGTGCAGCAAAAGTTGTTGTGACAAAAGATAACACAACAATTGTTGAAGGTGTAGGCGGTGCAGACGCAATTGAAGCACGTATTACTCAAATCCGTTCACAACTTGCTGAAACAACTTCAGAATTCGATAAAGAAAAATTACAAGAACGTCTTGCAAAATTAGCAGGTGGTGTAGCAGTCATTAAAGTTGGTGCTGCAACTGAAACAGAGCTAAAAGAACGTAAACTTCGTATTGAAGATGCGCTTAACTCTACTCGTGCTGCTGTTGAAGAAGGTATCGTATCAGGTGGTGGTACAGCTCTTCTTAACGTCTATGGTGCTGTGGAAAAAGCAGCTGAAGCTGTAGAAGGCGATGTAGCTACAGGTGTGAAAATTGTTCTACGTGCTTTAGAAGAACCAGTTCGCCAAATTGCTAATAACGCTGGTCTAGAGGGCTCTATCATCGTGGATCGCCTAAAACGTGAAGAAGTGGGCATTGGTTTCAATGCAGCTACTGGCGAATGGGTAAACATGGTAGAGGCAGGCGTAGTAGACCCAGCGAAAGTAACTCGCTCAGCGCTACAAAACGCAGCATCTGTTGCAGCATTATTCTTAACAACAGAAGCAGTTGTTGCTGATATCCCTGAAGCAGCACCAGCGATGCCAGATATGAGCGGTATGGGCGGTATGCCTGGAATGATGTAATCCTTTAGTGATAAGGGTTTATACGACTTTTGAAAGTAGACAATTACGAGCAATAGATAGTCTTAAAATACACATTTCAACACTTCTTTTTATGAATAGTATTACTCACAATTAATATGCAAAATAAATACCACTTCTCATCATTTCTGGACATTTGATGAGAGGTGGTTTTTTTTTACGTTTTTAAAGTTTGTGAACGATGACTTTATTGTAGACAGATGGTTTAAGAATATAAAGGAAGTGAACATTTAAAACTACAAGCAATAGCTTCTTCCTCATTAAAAGAAGCTATTAACAAGAAAATTCATCTTTTATTGGAACTTTATAAATAAAAAAAGCTGCTAAGTACTAGCCTTCTCTTTATTGAAGTAATTGTAAAACGACTTCAGGTTGTTTATTTGATTGTGCTAACATTATTTGAGCAGCTTGTATTAGTATATTATCTTTTGTAAAATTCATCATTTCTTTCGCCATATCAGTGTCACGGACACGGGATTCAGCAGCTTGAAAATTCTCAGATGTATTAACTACAAAATTATAGGCATTCTCTAGTCGATTTTGTATCGCACCATATGTAGATCTGTAATTCGTGACTTTTTCTAAACCTTTGTCTAATTTAGATAGGGAGTCATCAGGAGTATTTGGTGGAAGAAGTCCTATGTTATTTATCCCCAATTCGTCAGGCCTTACATTAAATAATGGAATAGAGCTATGCTGATTTTCATTAGCTCCCATTTGTATGACTAGTTTTCGAGGTATATAGTCAATATCCTTAATAGTAGTTGTAACTGTTTTAACGACAGAATCAATTGTACTCGTTTCTTTATCTGTAAGTAAATATACGTCCTTTTTAAAATTAAAGCTATTTAACTCGATGCCAAATTCTAGAGTATCCCCGTTATCAAAATCATTACTTCCCCAAGAAGGTATTATGGGATTTAACGATGTTAACAATGTATCTCCTGTTGTTAATGAATTAGGTTTTACATAACTTCCGCCGCTTAGAAATGAAAAATTATAATCAACTAAACCATTTGATAATTCAAAAACCGTTCCTGAGTCAGGTATTTCAGTATTTGAAGCTGTTTGTCCAATTGGAACTCCTGAATTTGAATAAATGGAATAAAATGACTGGAATTTAGAGGAGTAATTTGTACTAACATTTATTTGTGAATCATTATTCCCCGAATTATTTTTAACTTTAAATTCTGCTTTAAAAGATACGCCATCTGTTGATATAAGCTTTTCAACTTCAATACCATCCTTACTATAAACTGCAGAAATTGAGTTTCCATTAATACTAGAACTTATTAAGGTAAAATCCTTTAGTGTTTGCTGAACGCCATTAATTTCGATGTAAATAGTACGGTCATCAATCATCCCGAAATCTGGATACTCTCCATTTAGTATTCCAGTAGGAGTTAGATTTGTTCCGAAAGATACACTGTCTATCTTGCTATTCTTGGTGATATCAAGCTCTGTAAATCTAGGGTCATGAAAAAGTGTCCTACCAGTAGTTTTATCATATATCGTAGTTGTTTTTGTATGAATATGTTCATTTTTTTCATAATCATTAAATCCTTGACTTCCATCTGGAAGTGTAATAATCGACATGCTAGTATCATTATTAGTGTGATCATCAATTGTAGTAATCGTATTAGATTGAACTGATATAGGTATTTCAGTAGTACCTTTTGGCAGAAAGTAAGTATAAGTCTCGTTATTGATAACTTTGTAAGGAAATGGACCTGTTGTAGTTACATTGACTGTTTGTCCAGAACGGTCTGCTAATACTTGATAATCAGTTCGTGCCAATAAATTAATTGTATTAAATTCGGTTTGATTGGCGATTCTATTAAGTTCTTCAGTAAGTTGGTTTATTTCATTTTCAATTATTTGTTTATCCTTATCTGTATTTGTCTCGTTAGTACCTTGAACTATTAGTTCCCTTTGTCTTTGTATAATTTCTGTTATTTCTTGAAGTCCACCATCCGCTGTTTGAACTACCGAAATACCATCTTGTATATTCTTTGCTGCCATATCGAGCCCACGGATTTGACCTCTCATTTTTTCCGAAATTGCTAAACCAGCAGCATCATCACCAGCACGGTTAATTTTGTAGCCTGATGATAATTTTTCTAAACTTTTGGTAGCTTTGTCTTTATTAATTTTAAGTTTGTTGTTAGTAATCAGTGCCGGACTATTATGTTTAATTCTCATAAATATAACCCATCCTTTAAATTGTGATTATATTATAATTGTTAATAATTATAGATATATTTTACATTTTATTTAACTTTTTGACTATAAGGAACATTATTAATATAGGTTTACCTACAGACCATTATATTCAATTGTTTGACAATGAAATTGAATTTGTAAGTAGTAAATAATTATGGAAAGAATAATAGGCTTAAAAGCTTGATAGATTTGCAAAAGCTATTTGCCTAGCTCTACAAAGCGTAATATCTGTATATGCGCTATTCTTAACAACGGAAATAGCACCAGAAATGAAAGTATTGATGTAATCTATCTCATAGAGCGACTTGATTAACTAAAATATAAAAAACCAGTTCTCAGTATAAAAATTGAGAGCTGGTTTTTGTACTTTTAAAGCAAAATCTAATAAAATAATTTTCCTGTTGTTTTTCAATAGATTATCACTTACAATACATATTGATAATGATAATCGTTATCAGTGATGATTAATTTTATAGGTAGAGGTGAAATTTTGGATAAACAGGAAGCTAACAGAATAGGGATGGGTACTATTTATTATGTTATTATTTTACTTTTAATCGGCTCCATTATAGTCTCTGCAGTTTATTCTGTATCAATAGGACAGGTTAGTATTCCTTTTAAGCAATCAATGGATATTTTGCTTCATGCTATAACCAATGGAAGGCTAGGCTCGCTTGACAATGTGGATAGTGAATCCTACTTGAATATTATTTTACAAGTCAGAATGCCACGAGTAATTTTTGCCTTATTGATTGGGATTGGACTTGCATTATGTGGGACTGTTATGCAGGCAGTTGTGCAAAATCCTCTGGCTGATCCATACATACTTGGTATTTCTTCAGGCGCTTCGCTGGGAGCAACTTTTGCCATTTTGGTTGGATTTGGTAGTAGTGCATTGTTAGCGCAGTTTGGTGTGGCCTTTGGTGCGTTTGCTGGGGCGATGATAACTTCTATGGCTGTGCTTATCTTATCTAGCATAGGGGGTAAAGCCACATCTGTAAAACTCGTTTTATCAGGTGTTGTCATCGGTGCCTTATGTAGTTCATTTTCGAGTCTTATCATCTTTTTTGCGAATAATGCTGAGGGCATTAAAACAGTTACATTTTGGTCGATGGGGAGTTTAGCTTCTGCCAGTTGGGACAAAACACCGATTTTAACCATTGTGATTGTACTCGGGGCTACCTTATTTTTGTTCCAGCATCGAGTGCTTAATACGATGCTACTTGGGGATGAATCAGCTATTACATTAGGTATCAATTTAAGTGTTTATCGTAAATTATATATGATTCTAACTTCTTTAATTACAGGAACAATGGTCGCTTATGCAGGTATGATTGGCTTCGTCGGCTTAATTATTCCCCATATTACGAGAGGTATTTTCGGAGCAGATCATAAACGATTAATGTTAGGGACATTACTCTTAGGAGGCCTTTTCATGATTTGGGCAGATATTCTGTCTCGTACATTAATCCAAAATGTTGAATTACCGATTGGCATCATTACTTCTGTCATTGGGTCACCATTATTTATCTATATGATTGTAAAAAAAGGTTACAACTTCGGAGGGTAGAGCAATGGAATTAGTAGCAAAAGAAATAGAAGTAAAGATTGGCAAAAAGGAAATTGTAAAAAACATATCGATTCACGTGAATAAGCAGCAATTTGTGGGTTTAATCGGACCAAATGGATGTGGAAAGTCAACTTTATTAAAAAGTATTTATAAAAGCCTTGTGCCACAAAAAGGAATGGTCTTTTTAGATGATTTAGATGTTTTGAAAAGTCCCGAAAAAAAGATATCACAGCACTTGGGTGTTGTTGGGCAATTCAATGAAATGCACTTTGATTTAACGGTACAGCAAATGGTGATGTTAGGCAGAACACCTCATAAAAAAATGCTAGAGTCAGATAATCAAAAGGATTTTGACATTGTGGAAGAGGCATTAACACGCACGAATTTACAAGCATATAAGGGACGTAGTTTTCTTTCATTATCTGGAGGTGAAAAACAACGTGTTATTTTAGCCAGAACAATTGCTCAGCAGCCTCAATTTATGATTTTAGATGAACCGACAAACCATTTAGATATTCGCTATCAAATTGAAATACTATCCTGCGTGAAAAGTTTAAACATTGGTGTATTAGCGGCGCTCCATGATTTAGAGATGGCAGCACATTACTGTGATTATCTTTATGCAGTTAAAGATGGCGAAGTTTATGCACATGGCGTACCAGAGGATGTTTTAACACCAGAAACAATAGAAGCTTTATATCATATAAAGTGTAAAACGTTTACGAATCCAGTGACGAATGGATTAGGTTTTGCTTATGGACTATAGGAGGAGCAAGATGAAGAAAAAACTACTAATAGGAATCGGACTAGCGGCGCTATTAACATTAACAGCTTGCGGTAACACATCCAAAAATATAGCTGAGGAAACACAGGCTAGAGATCATTATCCGCTGACAGTTGAAAACTTTTCAAAAACAGAGGGTGGATCAACATGGGAAAAGAAAGATCAAGTATTCGATAAAGCACCTGAAAGAATTATGGCAAATACACGTCCAGCTGCAGAATTATTATTACATTTAGGATTGGGCGATAAAATTGTTGGTGTTGGAGCAAACTTTGGTGCAGTAGATAAATCTGTGGAAGGGGAATACGCTAAACTGACTATTTTAAGCGATGAATATGTTGGCAAAGAGGTTACATTAGGAACAGACCCTGATTTAGTATTTGGCCGCGGAGGCTTATTTGATAATGCTGAATGGGGAGTAGGTACAGTAGATTCACTTAATGAAATGGGCATTAAAACATTTGTTTTAGAGTCGTCGGTAACAGGTGGTACATATGATTCTATTTACAATGATATCAAAAATATTGGTGAAATTTTTAATGTGCAAGATAAGGCGGATAGCTTTATTAAAGAACTAAAAGGGAGACAACAAAATATTTCTTCAAAATTAGAAAGCATTAAAGAAGAGAAAACATTTGCTTATTTGCATACAAATGATCCAAAAGAGCTTTTTGTCTTTCCAGCACACGATGAAACATTCTTTAATGATGCATTCAAAATGGTTAAGCTAGAGAATATTTTTAAAGATGAAACAGGTGATGTAAGTGTCGAAACACTAATAGCAGCAGATCCAGATGTATTAATTCTTCCTAACTGGGATGGCTCTGATTTAACAAAAGTATGTGAAGAAATTTATGCTAATCCTAAACTTTCAAGCATGAAGGCTATTAAAAATAAACAAATGTACATTGTAGATTATAATTATATGTTCGGTTATGGCTATAACACAATTGATGGAATGGAAGCCTTAGCTAAGGAAATGTATCCTGACTTATTTAAATAATATTGAAAGAGCTATCCCTGAGAGTCGAATAAAGGACATGATGGGATAGCTTTTTTGTTATCTCTGTAGAAGCTGCTCTCTATTTAACTTTGTGGTTTTTATAGTGGAGGATACGTTGTTCCAGCATATAGATACAGGGTGTAGTGGATCGAGATAAAATAACTGTGTTGAAAGGTCTTTTCTTGTTCTTTTAATATCAACCGTATCCAGCAAATGGGGTGAACGACTCGGCAATAGGCCTGTTTTAAAGAATGCTTCTTTTAAAGTCCAAAGCTCATAAAAAACATGGTGAGACTGATGAGAGACTAATTGTTGCTCTGCCTTGGAAAGTGCATAGTGCATGAGCTCTTTACTCACAGGCTTTATTTCTTCAACGTCGATGCCTACTCGCCCACTAGGTGTTACGGCTAACACAATCCAATCACCAGAATGAGAAAGATTAAAATCACCTTGCCAATGGGGATGGCCTGCAATATAAGGGCGACCATGTTCATCCTGTGCCGTGTGTAATAAGGCATCATCTAAATATGGAAGAAGAGCCCATCTGATGAGAGTCTTACCTAGTAATGCTCTTTGACGGTCCTGCCAATGCTTGTATTGATTAAGCTTTTTTTTACATCAGAAGGGAGTACTTTGCTGAAAGTATCCCATTCTGATGGTGTTAACTGAGGCCCTAGAGGCGTGGCAAATAGTTGTATATCCTGTTGAATCATCTTATGTTGACTTGTTGTGGTTCAGGGAAGTAGCCTGTATCAATGCCGTATTGAAGCATTCTTTGAATAAAAGCTGTATTTGGTACTGCACATTCAATTTTCGTATTAGCTAAAAATTCTAGAGTTTTTTTGCAATTGAAGATAAACGGTGAGTCACTTGCTCCATCACCTTCAAGCTGTGCAATAGCTAATGATAAAAATTCCTGTACATCTTTCGAATGCTCACCATTTAATAACCAATTTGTATATTCCTGAGTAGACACAATTGTTAAGTCATAACCGAGTTCCTTAATAGTGTCGATTAATTCTAAATAAGTAATCGACACAGGGTTACATAAGTGGAAGACATGACCATTCACCGCTGATTGTGCTGCCAGAGAAACGAGGGCCTGACTTGCATAATTAATTGGGGTAAAGTCAACATGCCATTGTGCCGTAGGTGTCTTACCTAAATAAAGCATTGATTTAATCATACGGTAAAAGGCGTTATCATCGATATTACGTTGGAATTTTCCCGTTTCAGAATGACAGCTTAAATTACCTACACGATAGATGGAAACAGGAATTGCATCTTGAACCGCATTTCGAACAAGATTTTCTGCCTCTAGCTTACTTTGTGTATAAACATTATCCAATTTCACGTCGTAATTAAAATTCCCTTTTTCTTCATTTGGTCCCCATTGAATGGCAGCTAACTCCTCTGGAATACCAATTGTTGATACGTAATGGAAATGTACACCTGGTTTCTTTTTGGCTATTTCCAGCAAATAGCGAGTACCGTTAACATTCACATTATTAAAGTGGTCAGTCGCACCGAAATGACGTACATCTGCACCACAGTGAATGATGGTAGTGATTTCTTCCATTATCTTTTGTTCATCGGCATCAGATAATTGAAGGCGTTGCTTTCCTAAGTCGCCTTGGATAACAGTAATACGGCCTTTTATCTGATCAGCAAAAGCACTGCCAAAATAAAATTGCATACTGTCTATTAGCTTTTCTTCAATTGTTACATGAGCACTTGGTCGAATAAGACAATAAATATGTGCAGCAGTTGTAGTTAACAGCTCGTATAATACATGGCTACCTAAATAACCTGTGGCCCCTGTTAATAATACGGAAGTCATTGGCAATGGTTTCGCAGTTTGTGAGACTTCTAACGGGCTTGGTTCCATAAGATCCTTGAAAATAATTGGAGCTGCATTTTCCTGAACATCAACAGCTTCAGGCTGATAGCTAAGAATATATTGATCGAGCTCCGCAATTGTTTGATACTGGAAAAAGTCCTGGATTTTTAAGAATGGTATATGCTTTTTCACTTGTACAAGAATTTCCAATACTTTTAAAGAATGTCCCCCAATGTGGAAGAAATTATCGTGAATACCTATTGGTTCGATACCTAGCACATACTCCCATGCGGCAGCTAGCATACGCTGTGTATCATTTTCTGGTGCAATATATGTAGTGCTTCTTGATAAGGTTACTTCCAGTGAGGCTAATTGTTTTCGATCAATTTTTCCTGTAGGAGATAGAGGCATTTCAGGTAATTCCATAAAACGCTCAGGCACCATGTAATCAGGTAAAAGATTCGCTAAGTAATCTCTTAACATATCTTCGTCAAGCTGCATACCACTTGCTACCGTATAGTAGGCAAATAAATGATTATTACCATCAGACATTTTCTTTGCAATAATGACGACTTCTTGAATGCTTGGATGGTTACTTAATACGGTTTCAATTTCTCCAAGCTCAATACGGAAGCCCCTTACTTTGATTTGTGAATCCTTACGTCCGACAAATTCGATATTACCGCTAGGCAATAGGCGAACTAAATCACCTGTTCGATACATTTTTTTGTTTGGTTTCAATAGATGTGGAACAAAGACCTCAGCCGTTTTCTCAGGCTGATGTAAATAACCTGCTGCTAAACCAACACCTGCAATACATAACTCTCCTGTTACATGAACAGGGCAAAGCTGTTCCTCTGCATTTACAACATACATCTCATAATTAGCGACAGGTCTACCAATAGGGATGCTAGATTGCATGTCTGTTATCTGACTCTTTACTTTAAAATAGGAAGACAGTACTGTACATTCAGTTGGCCCATACACATTAATAATCTCTGTAGATAGCCCGAATTTTTCCTGCCATTTTTGAACAATAGCAGGCAGTAGGGCTTCCCCACCAACAGATAAATAATTTAGAGTAGTTAGCTTTGTTCGGTATTCTTTAGGTAAATGTGTCGCTAGTTGTGTAAAGAAAGCATTTGGTATAGTGGCAGTTGTTACTTGCTCACGACTAATCATTTCAGCAAAAGCTTCAATCGATAGACGCTCTACACTTGTTAGCATATGAAGTCTTGCTCCTGAAAAGAAAGCAGTAAAAGTTTCTGTGACAGAAGGGTCAAAACTATAAGAGATAAATTGAGAAAAAACATCATCTTCCGTTGAATGGTAGATTCTTTGATTATCTGTAATTAAATTAATAACAGCTCCATGCTTAAGCAAAACACCTTTTGGTTTGCCTGTTGAGCCAGATGTATAAATGATATAAGCTAAATCAGATGGATGTAATTCACAATGAATATTTTCCTGTGAATAGCCGTTCTCTGATTGGCTTACAGTTAACACGGTATGTTTTTGAGAATCACTATGTATGAAATCGTTCAATAAAGCTCTATATTCGCTTTTCGTTAAGATATATGGAGCACCTGTATCGTTTAATAGATATTGACAACGTTCTTTTGGATAGCTTGGATCTATAGGAACATACACTCCACCTGCTTTTAGGACACCGAGTAAGCTAATGACAGTTTCTTTACTACGCTCCATAAAAATTGCCACATGATTTCCTTTTTGAAGACCGTTTGCAACTAACATATGAGCGACTTGGTTGGATTGTTCATTTAGCTGACGGTATGTCAATTTGCCACCCTCATATGATAATGCAATTCGTTCAGCAAACTGTTGTGCAGCCTGATAAAATACGTCAGGTATTGTTGCATCTTTATCGTAGTCAGCTATTGTTTGATTCAATTTTTTGTATGCCCGTAAATCTTCTTCATTTAAAAGTTGAATACGATCGGATGGAAAACTTTGTGGCTCAAAAGAGTACGTATGATTATGCGATGGGTGTACATCAAAATTATGTTTAGTATTCAATTATGACAACTCCTATTTTAGAAAAGGGCAGACACTTATGAAGGAGTGTTTGATGTATTAGTTCCACAGAATGAATTCTCTGCGGGAGCTAATGGACATCAACCTCCTTATAAGAGCAGCCCTTTCGTTTTTTATTTCACTACAAAAGTATGAACAACATTTAATAATTCGTCAGATAACTCGGATAAGACTTGAGCTTCTTCAGAAACTCGCTGTACCGTGTTCAGCTGAGAAGCAGACGTTGCTGCTACAGCTCTTGTATTATCTTTAGAATTGATTGAGAACTCTTCCATATCTTTTACAGCAGACGTCACTTCTTCCATACCAGCTGCCATTTCCTCAATTGTGGCAGAGAGTTCTTGAATTTGACCTGTCACATGATGAATGGAAGTTAATATTTGACTAAATGATTTTTCTGAATCATTGATCATGACAATTCCATGATCTACTTCTTCCACAGCATGAATCATGATGTTGACCGATTCATTTGTATCGTGCTGGATATGAGAAATAAGGGTAGAAATCTCTCTTGCAGATGCCTCAGATTGTTCGGCAAGCTTACGGACTTCGTCTGCTACCACTGCAAAGCCGCTACCAGCTTCTCCAGCACGTGCTGCTTCAATAGCTGCATTCAATGCAAGTAAATTGGTCTGAGAAGCAATACCTGTAATAATCCCAACAATTTCTTCGATCTTATTAGAATGCTCACCAAGCAATTTGACAGAAGCAGCAGACTGATTAACCGCTTTACTAATAGCATTCATTTGTGAGACGGATTTATTTGTCGATTCATTGCCTCTTTCAGCTTCCTCTGATGCTAAGATCGAGGACTCCGAAATTTCGTTGGAAGTCATTGCAATACGTTGAATTCCTATACTCATTTCTTCAATTGTAATCGTACTTTCTTTTGCCTTTTGAACTTGGAGGTCAGCACCACTTGCAATTTCTTGCATAGAAGAAGCTACATTATTGTAAGAATCAGTTGCTTCCTGCATATTGGCAGATAATACATTAGCAGTGTTTGAAACACGTGCAGAAACATTTGTTGTGCTTTTAATAACATTCTTTAAAGTTTCAATCATAGAGTTAAAGTTTTGTGTAAGTGTTCCGATTTCATCCGCTGATGTAACTGGTAGTGGGTCAAGCTCTAAATTACCTTCTGCTACTTTTTTAGACTGTAGGGACAGTTGTTGAATAGGTGTTAATTTTTTTCTTAAAAGACTGTATACAGCAATGGATGAACCAATTAAGAAAATAACAGTTACTAATAATGTCCAGAGTGCTTCAGACATTGCTTTTGCAGTTACCCTGGATACATCATAGTCAATGGCATAAGCAGCTAAAATGTTACCATCCTCATCTAATATAGGTGTAAGACCAGTTTTGTAACTACCAAATTCATCGCTATAAATGTCAGTAGCCGTTGCTTTTTTTGTATTAAAAATTTCTTTGATTCTTGCTAGGAAATCTGGAGATAGCCCCATGGCAATCATATCTTGATTATACTCAGCTCCTAATTCCAATATACTAGATGAAAGAACAGGAGCATTAATATTTTCCCCATTAACTGTAATTAAATATAGATTGGTAATACTATCAGAGTTTTCATTGATCGCATCCATTTCACTTGTTAAACGAAGGGCATCAGAGTTATTTTTTGATGGATTATCTAGTATGGATCGTAATGTATCGATATCAATGGTTTTTGCTAATATCATACCTTTGTCAGATAGTGATTGATCCATGTCTGTTAAATTACTGTTTCGTACTATATAATAAGAAAGACCTAAAGTAACTAATCCAAATAATAATAAAATACTTACCATTATCGCAGTTAATTTTTTACTTATGGACATATGTTGCTTCTTGCGTTTTTTCATGTTTTTCCTCCTAGTATGGTATAACAAATATTTCATGCAAAAACTATAAATGGATAATTCAGTAAATGTGTTGTATACTTAGAGCCTGATGTTATTCGTAGAAGCTAAAGTACGCTCAAAATATGTATAAATGCAAAATAATCTATTTATCCCCCAACATTAAACTACTATACTGCCAAAAAAATTGATTCACAACCCAGAAAACTTCCTATTTAAAGGTTGGTTTAATAAAGATAAATATAAATTTTTAGTTCAATTGTCTATTTATTTCATATCGTAGGATGTATTTTTACGAAAAGTAGGGTGATTTCTAGTACAAAAAAGAAGTATGCTCAAAACTGAGCCAATTTCACTTGAATAAAAAACATTGGCTGTAATCCCTTTTTTTAATTTTGTTATAGGTCTTTTGTACTTATTTGATTATTGCTTGTGCTTGGAAATATTATAGTTTTCCATATTTTTTTATTATCGGGATAAAATGAAAATAGGCTATTTCTTTATTCAGCGAACAAAGAAATAGCCTTTCTAGTTGTTATTATGGTCGTGGATTACCAAAGTTACCTGGTAGTATATTCGGAAGTCCTGGTATTAATGGTGGTGGAAAACCAGGATATTGGCCCCCTGGACGTGGCGGATATGGTTGCGGTGGATATGGCATTGGTGGATAAGGTTGTGATGGGTATGGCTGTGGATACGGACGTGGTGGGTAAGGTTGTGGTGGATAAGGTGATGGGTATGGATAAGGGTATGGTGGAGGGTAGGAGCCTCCAGGTGGTGTTCCTGTACCTGCTGCAGTTATTTGACTAACATCAACAGTCACTATTTGACCATTATCAAGTTGGATTTCTGCAGTTCTTCCTCCAGTTCCAAATGTTCGAATTAATGTACCAGAGTAAGTGCCTGTAGGGAGAGTCACCCATATTTTCATACCAGGGCGAAATTGACTGTTGAAATCTTCTGGAGCTAATCTAGGATAAACCAATTAAACACACCTTTCTTCATTTTTTCTAACATATGCCTAGTGCGATTTTTATTATAGGCTTTTGGCCAGAAGTTGTTTAAATCAAATTTGTTATAAAATATAACAATTTTCATTATAATAGGGAAAAAAGCTAAAAGGATGTTTAGCAAATGGCAATCATTAAAATAAAAAAAATGAACATACAAAATCTTCGTAATGTACGACAGGGTGAAATTAAACTCGCAGTAAATTTTGAGACATTTTTTCAAGCAACTGTTGTAGGGCTTTATGGACAAAATGGCTCAGGAAAGACAACCATTGTGGATGCATTCGGTATATTGAAAACACTGTTATCAGGTTGGTTTACTGAAGGGAAGTTACCTTCACAAGAGAAGCGACTCATTTTGGCAGGGGAGCATACAGCCAGCATTCATGTTGAGTTTTTAGTTGAAAACCAATACGGTACTTTTTTTGTGGATTATTATGTAGAGCTACAGGAGGATCAGCATCGACTATATACGACGCTGGAACGACTCTCTTATCGAGAAAATGCTAAAGGGAAGCGTTCAAAAGTTTTATTTGCTGCGAAAGAGAAGGATGTACAAATCCGTAAATTAAGACTAACAGATTTGAGTGAACAGGCACGTATTCAGTTACTCGTTATTCAACAGATAGCAAGAAAGCGTTATACGTCTTTTTTATTCCATAAAGATTTAAAGCCTTTATTACAGGAACGACTTTCAGAGCAAGAAATGGAGCTCATGCAAAATATTGCTGTTGATTTTAGTAGAGATTTACATGTTGTTAATAATCATAATATTGCACCATTATTTGAAGAACGTATCATGCCATTTAGTATACATTTAGAGAAAACGAGGGGTCTAATTCCTTATGATTTAAATGGACCAGCTATATTGCCAGAGGATGCATTCTATGCCTTGTGTGAAGTAATTGAGCAAAGTAATCGTGTTTTAACAGCTATTATTCCTGGACTGACCATTAAAATTAATGTGATTACAAAACAAATGATGGATAATGGAGAGCCGGGAATACGGTTTGAGTTTTTATCACAGCGCGGGGAACGGGAATTACCACTACGAACAGAATCAGAGGGGATATTAAAGATCATTTCTGTTCTTAGTGTCTTGATTGCCGTATACAATAATCCGAATGCTTGTGTCGTTATTGATGAGTTAGATTCAGGTGTTTTTGAATATTTGTTGGGTGAGTTGTTAACAGTGATAGATGAGGGTGGAAAAGGACAACTTATTTTTACATCCCATAATCTACGTGTGTTAGAGGTGTTAGCTATTAAAAATTTATGGTTCACAACGACAAATGAACATCACCGCTATATCCAGCTTAAAGGTATTAAAGAAGTGAATAATGCTAGAGACGTCTATCTGCGTGCTATCCAACTTGGCGGACAGGATGAAGAGGTTTATAAAGAAACTAAAACATTTAAAATAAAACGTGCCTTTCGTAAAGCGGGGGTTCAGCATGACTAAAAAGGTATTGTTGATCATTGTGGAAGGACAGACAGAGCAAATCATTTTAGAGGATTATTTAGATGCTCATTTTGCTAATTCAACCATACGTTTTGATGTGCAACGCGAAGATATTTTGACAAAGTGGGATGCTCATAAACGTATACCGAATATTAAAAACAGTGTTGTAAGGGTGATTCAGAGCTATCTTGAAAAATATAAGTTTTTAGCAAATGACTTAACTGCTGTCGTTCATATTACAGATGCAGATGGCTGCTTTATTGCACCAGAATGTGTCAAAGTGGATGAGAATATTGAGCACAGTCTGTTTTATACGGAGGACGCTATTTTAGTAAAAACGGCAAAGCGTAAAGAGCAAATTGAACAACGCAATGATATGAAAGCAAAGAATGCTAAAATTTTAATAGCCAATGACCACTTTAGCATTAATCGAATGAAAGTACCTTATCAATTATTTTATTTTTCTACGAATTTAGAGCATGTCCTATGGGATGAACGCAATGAAATTCCAACAGAAAAAATACAAAAAGCAGACGAGTTTATCGACAATCTATCTGGCACAATTGAGGACTATTTAAGTGCTCACCTCCCGGTTAGTGCAGAGCTTCCTTATAGGGAAAAAATAAAAAAAAGTTGGTCATTTTTGATGGAAGGCTGCCATTCATTACAACGAGGGACGAATGTACCGTTACTATTTGAAATGATTAAAACGAATGGACAATAAAAACAGGTGACTGATATAGATCGTCACCTGTTTTAATTAATGTTTGTTAAAGCATTTGTTCATAACTCCGAATATGGGCTAATATGGAAGGATCTTTAATTTTTGTATCTTCACTTAACAGTAATAGTTTTGACATAATTTCAGCTGTGCGTGGATCGTCATCCACCATTGGTAAGAAGATTCGACCACGATGTTGCGATGGTACTGCAATTATCGGTATCATTGATCCACCTATTTGATGTACCACGCCACTACCTAAATGCAAGGAATAGCTTGCTAGTTTACCTTCGATTAGGGCATGCTGTTTTTTCACATCCACGTTGTTTAGCTTTAATAATTTGGCCAATTCTTCTACGATGATACTGCGCATTTCAACGGTAGAATGGCTAGCTTCTGGGTCCACACTACCAACATGAGCGACGCTAACAACGAGGTCAAGATCCCGCATGATTTCCGAGAATATCGTTGCAGGAATGTCATCTAAGACGATATCTTTACCAGTTAAACGATCATAGAAATATATCCCTTCAATTGCAGGTGCTTCAATTTCTGCTGGGGTAAACCAATCTGCTTGAGCATACAAGGATGCTACAATATTTTCCTTGTAATAAACTTTTCTTGGCCCTGTTTCATAACTAATTTGCCAGCCTCTTGTTTTCAACAAGGCTACAGTTTGGGATGGATTTACTTGATGTCCAGCATAACGCAATGATTGTTTTTGTGCTTTTTCATCTGCATTGATAAGGTACAACTCACGGAACACTTGCTTAAATGGTTGCTGTATTTTGTGTTCGAACATATGAGCTTGCCACTGTCTCCATTGACCACTTTCAAGAAGATGATGTGGGTGAGCAATCTTGATAGTAGATGTTGGGGCAAGCGACATCGTATCATTCGATACTAAACGTAAACCGTCAGCTGTAAGCATTCCAACATGCTCATCACTGATAAAGATTAGCTTTTGTAATAATGGAGCCAGTATTGGATGGGCTAATAAATTGATGAGCTCCTTAGCTGAAAATACTGTTTCTAATTCCATTGCTTGCTCAAGTGCTGGCCTTGCCCGTTTATACTGCTCTTGTAAACTTTTTCGAGCTTCTTGCAAGGTTACAATGTCGGCATGCTTCTTTAATGCAGCAGGAATGCTTTTTAGACGTTTGCCATCTTTTTCAACGATAATGCTAACAGATGCATCTTCTTCAATTTGCAAATGAGCTGTTATTTGCTCAATCTGTTGTGCTTTAAATAAATGCTTGATATCGTCAAAGGCTGATAACTCCATACGCCATGTGAAGCGAGTAGCTTCTCCATCACCTGCATTACGTGCTAAATTTTCCATTGCTATACTTGCAGCCCGTGCCTCACTTGCGCGACGTTGAGCGCCAAATTGCTTACTTTCCTTTAAAAACTGTTGAATAAATTGGTAGCGTGTTAAGGCATCTTTATCATCTGATTTTTTTAGTGGGATAAGGCCTAATGCACGTAGTTTATCTTTATTACGCTTGTCTTGGATTTCTTGCATTAATGGTTTTGAACTAAGCTTACCAATGGCAGTATCTGCATAAAGCTGTGCCCTACGATGATTAGCTCCTTCTGAAGCATATTTTGCTGCATCATAGACAAGTTTGAAATTTTTTGCACCGAGTGTTTGGTAGGCACTTTGGAACCAGGCTAAATCGAATGCACCATCACGAAAATCTTCAGCTGTTATGCTGGAGAAGAGGGCAATCTGATCTTTAGCAAAGTCCGATAAAGAATCGGTTGTATGCGCGATAAAATACCAAGCTGATTCCTTTAGTCCTTTCCAACCAATTACTTCACTAACCAGGTCAATCCAATGCTGGTTATACATCATGGCTTCAATTAAACGTTCTATAGAAATTTCTGTTTTTTCCCATGCTTCTTTTAATTGCTGTGCTGTTTCTTCTTTTTTAGGGTAGCAGCTAGTTAACAATCGCGAGAATACATCCTTTTTTGTTTCAGCTTGCCAAATATAGCCTCGTGCAAGTTTTTCTCCATCTAAGGCCTGGAGAATTTTGAAGAAATAATCGATTCCTTCAAAATACGAAATACTACTCGCTAGCTTTGTAACAGCAGTAGGTGTATCACCACGTTTGAGCTCAATGGCTAAAATACGATCGATTGCTTGTTCACGAATGGCAAGGAAATCGTTTAAGTCTTCAAATAACGGTTGATAACGTTCAAGTAATTTAGTTGGTTCATTAAAAATTTCTGATGCGAGCGTGTTGGTAAAGATTGCTTCGAATAAATGGTCGCGAGTTAACAAGCCAGTCTTCATAGCTTCTAAATATTGGAATATAGATAAATTGTATAAATTTGGGCTATAGCTCTCTTTGTTCATGCGTTTTGTTAGCTCTTCATTGATAGCTAACATTTTGACAAATTCGCCATACGTTGAGTAATCAGACCAGCATCGATCAACAAATACTTCTATAACATCTAAATCAATAATGGTTGATGTAGAACGATAGTAATAATAACCTTTATCTCTAACATCAAGTTGCCACTGATCTGCAGGAATTTCGTTGAATAGCTGTAGCATGATACCTATTGCCTGCTCAAAGCTGTTAAATTCAGGTGCATGCTTTTCTAGCAATGCGAGTGCTTCCTTATGCAGCGCCATCTCTCCTGAAATAGTGTCAATGTCCTGTGACAAAACTGAAAAAATTTGTTGCAGTGTATAGTTATATTTCAAGGAATTAAATTGTGCAACACGTTTTTTGATTTCTTTATAATCGAAGAAAGGTTTGATAAGAGTTTGAGCTGCATTGGAAAGATCACGAGCAGCAGGATACACTGATAGACCATTGTAAAAATTAAAATAGGCTAAGTCTTCTTTACTAAACATAGATGTCTTTATCCATTGAACAATGTTCTCAGGAATAGGGTAAACATCAAGACTAGCATGTCGTTTATTATCTGTTTTAGATGCTAGGACACTATATCTTTGACCTAATGTAGTAGCAATTGGCGTGTCATTCCATTGGTATGTTTCATACTCCAATTCAGCGTAATCATCAAGTATTTCAATAAGTTCTTCAAGCTTTGTTAATAAGTTTTCAATATCATATTGTAAGAACTTTTCAAATGGTTTAGGTGTCTGTACATAGAAAGGAACTAGCTGCTGCCAAGGTTCTTCATCACTCATCTGAATAGCACCATCGGTAATACGATCGTATTGAATAGGATGATGGGGTGTATATAAGCCAAAACCATTGCTCTCGTTATACTCCGGTACATTCTTTGTAATTAATTGTTCTAATAGCACTTGTTCGTTTTTGGTTACTTTTGGTAATAAGGTGCATAAAGCGCTAATTTGTTCGCTTGCTAAGTCATATTCCTTAGAGGCTTCTAATAATAATTCAAGTCCTCCAAGTCTTTTCAATTGTTTGCTGTCTTTTATTAGTCTTTCAGCACTTTGCAGTAAATGGTCCTGTGGCTGAACTTTCAAGAGAGAGATAGCCTCTTTGCGAAGAGCCCCTGATTTATTAGCTAAAAGATCTTCGATTCTGATAATTTCATCTTCAGTTGGTGTTAAAGCATGTATTTTCTTTAACGCAAGGGAACGATTGATGGAGCTTCGATCTCGTAAAGAGTTAAATAAAAATTCACGTTGACCTAGTGTGATAGGGTCAAGGCAATAAATATTCAGTAAGCCAATTCTACTTGATGGCGAGTACGAATCTGCGTGTGCAATAATTCGCTGGAATAATGCCTCGTCTTGGATATGATAGGCTAAAATAATTTGTGTTGAAATTAAATCCTCTAAGGACAGATGGACTTGCACAAAGGATAAAGGTTTACCTGTAATAGTTAGTCCATCTCTCGTGATCTCATTTTTAGCCCATTCGAGTTGCTCAAATAAGGGATATTCAATGCCTTGTAGTTGAGTATTTTCATTCATAAAGTCTTGAAGGATTTGATCCCATTCATTATCGCTTGCATACTCGCTATTAATATAATGGTTGGCATAAAGGAAATTACCCCATGCAAAGGCAAATAACTCAATATCCTTTGTTGTTAACATTAAATCCTTAACATACGGTGCAGTAAAGGAGATTTTAGATAAGTTTTTCAAGAATGCAAGTGTTGTCAGTTGGATATGTTTATCGCGTTTTAAAAGTTCTGTTAGTATACTATCTAGCTTTGTATAATCCTTTGTGGAGATGGCCCATAGCCCGACATAAATATCGATTGTTCGTTCACTTTTTAGTAGTTGCTCGACGAAATTGTCCTCTTCCATTGCTTGGATGGCTAAGGCCAAAACTTCCTCTGTTATTTTTTGATTTTCAAAGCTATTATAGCCAAGACCCATCCATGTATCGATTGCTCGTATTACTGAGGAGAAACGAGTTAATTGATGTTCCTGAATAAGTTTCATCATCGCTACTTGTGCTTCCAAGTTTCCGTGATCTATGTTTTCCACAATCACTTGTCGTAGCCCTTCCTGACGCGCAGCTGCTACTAATAATTTACCGACTGCTTCATGCATACGACAATTGCTTGATTTGAAAATGCCACGGATTAATGGATGGCCAAAAAAGGTACTATGATGCTCATCGAATAAAATACTCTCGACTGCCTCTTCAATCAAAGGATTATTTAATGACAGTTCTTCAGCAAGCAATTGCTCAAATACAAGAAAGCCCATTACTTTTACATTGTCATTTTTCAAGACATAGGAGCTATAGTTCGGATAGGAACCATGCTCATATTGACTATGGTTTGCCAATAACTCCTGTAGACTTATTTCCTCGAATGTCAGCATTTCTTCTATTAATTGTAAACATTGAAAAAGATGATCTTGGACTGGTTGAGCAGAACGGAAAGATCGACGTAAAATACCAGTTTGGAACATCGTAGTATCAAAACGTAAAGCTAATTGCTTCATTTTCAGTGCACGTTCCGGTGAAGATAATAGCGAAAGTACCTCAAAAAAAGGTCCACTAAATAGCTCTTCAAGTGTATGATTTTGCTGAGTAGCGATAAGCTGTTCAATGTCATAATCTCTATTATCCATATACTTTAGTAATGCTGCTGCTAGTGGCTGTAAACTGGCAGGTGCGAAATCGATTAAATTTTGAAAATGCATTTTTTGTTCATGTGAAAGTGTCATGAAAAACCTCTCCTTACCAAATGCGTCCTGCAAGCATTGTTAGTTTAATAAATGTAAAAACATCATCTTCCTGTAAGGTTAATGGTGTTGTAAGTGAATCGAGTGACTCCTCATTATGAAGGACTAAGAAAAGCTCATCTTGAAAGGCTAGTAGCATTGTAGAGATAGCTTGGTCAACTGACTGTAAGGTGTCATTTTTTTTCTCTCCAAAATGTACTTTTCCATGCTGGGCTGCGTCTTCTATTTGTTGATCTGTTAAATAAAGATGAAGCGGGGTATCTATCTTTTTATCGTTATACTGTTGTACCTGCTGTGTCACAAGCTGGACGAGTAATTCTTGTAAAGTTGTAACAGGTTCCTCAATGGAGAATGGGATTTTTTGAAGCTTACGAGATTTCTTACCGATTACTTTTTGTTGGTAAAATAAGCGCAATCTAACACCTCCTTACAATAATTTCATTATACAAGAGTGATAACCTTGAAAAGAATAAGGCATATGATGCTAGTTGTATAAATTATTTTGGGAAAAGTGTAACGAAAAGTAGTAGGGAGAGACGTACTGATAAGGTAGAAAGTGGGGTGAAGTTTTGTCAAAGAAGTATCGAAAATAGAACATTTGTACGATTAATGACATGGTGGAATGTAGCATTTTGCGCTTTATTCTAAAAATAACAAAGAAAAAGTAGAAGATATGACATAAAAGAAATTTTCAATATATGAAACAATGGGCTAATTTAAAAAATGAATGATGAAATAAAATACGAACTAACCGATAGCTTACCAATACACTATCAGAAATACATAAAGCAAAGTCATTAAAGTTATATACATTCAAAATGTATTTTCCTAAAAATCATTTGTATAAGAAGCAATGGTTTTTTGTGAAATCGTTGAAAGGCATCTTTTCTTTTCGGAATTCATAAGCTTTATAGGTATGATTTTATCAAGCTAGAAGGAGGCAAAACCATTCAAATACATGTTGTACGAGCTGGTGAGTCTATATGGGGTATAGCGCAAGCATATGGGACAACGGTACAGAGTATTGTAGATGCCAATCAAATTCCAGAGCCAAATCGTTTAGTTGTGGGGCAAGCTCTTGTAATACCGATTATCGGGAGCTTTTATTATGTACAGCCCGGGGATAGTTTGTGGTCAATCGGACAACGCTTCGGTATTAATTATGTAACACTAGCTCAAGTAAATGGTATTAATCCGAATCAGCCATTAACTGTTGGAATGAGATTGTATATTCCACAACCTCCAAAAACAAGGGCAGAAACATTAGCGTACTTAGAGCCAAGAGGAACGTCTGTTAGTGAAACACTCTTGAATCAAGCTAGAGAAGCGGGTCCCTATTTAACATATTTAGCTTTATTTAGTTATGAGGCAAGACGGGACGGTACTCTACAAAGTCCACCAAGTCAAGGTGTGACACAAATTGCAAATGATACTGGGGCATCTCTTGCTATGGTCGTTTCGAATCTGGAAAATTTTAGTTTTAGCGGAGAATTAGCAAGAGATATTTTTCAAAGTACTGCTGTTCAGGATTTACTCTTTGAGAATATTCTTGCGGAAGCTAGACAACTTGGAGACGTTAAAGACATTCACTTTGATTTCGAAAATTTACCAGGTGACCAACGACAAGCCTATAACGATTTTTTAAGAAGGGCAGTAGAAAAATTCCATGCACAAGGATATACAGTATCTACAGCCTTAGCACCAAAAATAAGTGCAGGTGAGCGCAATCCATGGACGGAGGCGCATGATTATAAGGCACATGGAGAAATCGTGGACTTTGTTTTACTAATGACCTATGAATGGGGATATTCGGCAGGCCCACCAATGGCTGTTTCACCTCTCCCAGAAGTAGAAGAAGTTGTAAAATATGCAATTAGTGAAATGCCTGCAAATAAAATTATGCTAGGGCAAAATTTATATGGCTATGACTGGACATTACCATTTGTCCAGGGAGGACCAAATGCAGAGGCGCTTAGTCCGCAAAGAGCTATTGAAATTGCCAAACGTTACAATGCTGCGATTCAGTATGATTGGCGTGCCCAAGCACCATTTTTTGAATACTATGATGAACAAGGCAGAGCTCATGTGGTGTGGTTTGAGGATGCTAGATCTATTCAAGCTAAATTTAATCTTGTCAAACAGTATAATCTTCGTGGTATTGGCTATTGGAAATTGGGATTACCATTCCCACAAAATTGGGTATTAATAGGTGCTAATTTTGACGTGGTGAAGAAATGATACAGTCAAAGGATTACCCAATATATGTTTCCTTTGTGGAAATTTACTGTCAAATGCATTTCTAATTATAGTAAAGTATATTATAATTATGGTAAATAGTATTTTAGGAGGGATATTTTGGGTAAATTTAAAAAGTTAGGTATTATTTTAACGGCTACAGCATTTTCAGTTGGTGTTCTTACACCAATTTCCCAAGCATCTGCAAATGTGAAGGAACCATCAGAGCGCATTGAAATTCAGCTTGCAGCATCAGAGACAAAGGTTACAAAAAGCATGCTGATTAAAAAATTACGTGCACTATTCCCTAATGAGTTCAGTTTTGTAACGGATAACGACTTTAATTCTGGGGGAGGTCATTTCTATAGAGATGATACAACTGTCCGTTATGATTTAAACTTCCATAAAACAGTGAATGGTAAAGATATTTATGGTGGCTTTACATTTAAAGGAGAAGATTTAGAGTTAGAGCATTTCTATTACCAGCCAGCTAATATTACAGAAGCAATGTATCCCGCAAAATATTCAGAGAATGAAGCAAAAAAAATTGCAGAAGATTTCCTGAAAAAATTTGCAAATACAGAGAACTATAAACTCCGTAATGATGGATTAAACTATATTAACATGGGATTCAATCGACCATTATCCCAACCAATTACGTATTCATTCTCTTATTCACCAACTTATAATGATGTGCTGATTGGTGATCAAAGTATTACTATTGATGTTCTTGCTAATGGAGAAATAACAGGAATGTATCGTAATACAGAATCTATAAATAAAGCATCCTTTGATAATGTAAGTGAGAAAAAGAATGAGGAAGAAATGGTTTCACAAGTACGTGATAATTTAGCGGTTGAACTTCGTTATTATGTTGATTATTCTTCAGATACACGTAATGTGAAGCTTGTCTATATGCCAGCTTCAGGATTTAATGGTGTACATGCTTTAACGGGGCAATGGCAAACAACGAATGGCTTTTCTACACAAGTTCCAAAAACGAAGAGTGCCATAAAAATATCTTCACAGCAGTTACCACCAAGAAAAAGTGGTATGACAGTAGCAGACGCTGAAGAATTTGCTAAAACTTTCTTAAAAGTTGACGATGACAAGGCAAAGCTCAATATTGAAATGGTTGATGAAAGAGAAAATGAAAATGGTGAGACAATTTATTCAATAAATTATATGTATATGTACAGTAATGGTGGTTCTGGTACCACTTTTGAAATTAATAAGGCCACAGGCGACATTGTACAGTATCACGATCTAAAGAGAGACTTTACAAATTCTGATAAAACAAATGTCATTTCTAAGGATGCTGCATTATCGAAGGCGATTGAATACTTAAAGCAATGGTCTCCTTCTTATTTACATGAGTATTCAATGCCGATCGATGAGCCCGCAATTGATGAATATAGTAAAACATATTACTTCTCCTTCCCACGCATAGTGAATGGTATTGCAGTTGTTGGAGATGAAATAAGTGTAGGTATTGACTCTGATGGATCACTACTTTCATTGAATGTTAATAAACAAAAGATAAATAACTGGCCGTCTATTAGCCAAGCAATACCAAATGAAAAAGCAAAAGAGGCATATAGTAATGCACTTACATTACAGCTACAATATGTAAAACAAAATACAGAAGATAAACAACAGTATGATTTAGTGTATGCTCCTATCTTCAATGGTAGTGTAGTTAATCAAATTGATGCAATTACTGGTGAGTGGTTATATCAGGTAGATAGCTCAAAAGAGAAGCCTACGATTTCACACCCTACAGCAGCCAATGAATTAAATTATCTTTTAAATCAAAATGTGTTAGAAGTTAAAGATTTAGCAAACTTTAACGCGGATGCTGCTATAACAAAGGGTGAGGCATTAAAGATTTTACTGAAATCGTTAACATATGGCTATTACGGTGGCGGAGATGGAGAGAAGCAATCGTTCAACAATATCGATAAAAATCATCCATTATATGGAACTGTTGAACAAGCAGTAAGAATGGGAATTTTACAACCAGCAAATCAATTCGCAATTGATGAAACGTTAACACGCCAAGAGCTAGCAGTTTGGTCAGTTAAAATTTTACAATTAGAAAATGTTGCGAAATTAAAGGAGATTTACAAACTAAACTTTGCTGATGCGGCATCTATTGATCCAGCGTATGCAGGTCATATTGCCATAGCAAATGGTATGGGACTAATTGATTTACAGCAAAATAACTTTAATGCCACTAAGAATGTGTCTTATGCAGACCTTGCTGTTTCAACTGTCCGTTTAGCAAAAGCAATTCAAGAAAATACAAGTGATCGCAACTTCTACTATTAATAAATCCAAAGACATCTCCTCAATTTGAACTGCCCCGTAAAAGTTAGACACCAATCTAACTTTTACGGGGGTTTTTTTATGGCAAAAGTAAAGGCTGAACAACGTATTCAAGCAGTCCAGCGATACTTAAATGGAGATGAATCTATGATTGAAATCGCAGAAGACATCGGAGTGACAAAAAGGGTTGTAAGTGAATGGGTTCGCCGATATCAAAAAAATGGTGTAGAGACTTTCTTAAAGTCCTATACAAACTATTCAGCTGACTATAAAATGAATGTACTAAATTATATGAACGAGACAGGTACATCTTCAGTTGATACAGCTGCTCTCTTTAATATTTCATCTTCTGGCTTAATTCGGGGTTGGAAATTAAAGTTTGAAGTTGGTGGTTATGATGCTCTTGTTTCCAAGAAAAAGGGGCGTCCATCCATGAAAAAAGACACAAAAAGAACAACGAAATCAATACCAGCTGAAGGGTCTGTTGAGGCGTTAACAGCACGTATTAAACAATTAGAAATGGAGAATGCATACTTAAAAAAGTTGAATACTTTAGTTCAAATGAAAGAAAAATTACCAACCAAATCAAAGCGCAAGTAATTTACGAACTAAAGGAAATCTATGAAGTGGTGGAATTAATCAAAGTCGCTGATATTCCACGTAGTACGTATTATTACTGGGAAAAGCGTTTGAATCGTACTGATAAATACGCTGATGTGAAAGTCGCAATTCAGTCCATTTATCATGAACATAAGGGACGTTATGGCTATCGTCGGATTGCTAAAGAACTTAAAAAATACGGCATTGTTCATGATCCCAAAACGATTAACGGTTTGATGAATGCCATTGGCATAAAATGTGAAGTCCGCATGAGGAAATATCGTTCGTATAAAGGAAAAGTCGGAAAAATTGCCCCAAACATATTACAACGTGATTTTACAGCGAAAAAAATGAACGAGAAATGGGTAACAGACGTGACAGAGTTCCATCTATTTGGTGAGAAACGCTATTTATCACCAGTCCTTGATTTATGTAATGGCGAAATTATTGCATACACGGTAATGAATCGTCCAGTGTATAACCTCGTCCATGATATGCTAGAACAAGCATTGGAGCGCATTCAATCAGGTGATCAAGTCGTTCTTCATTCGGATCAAGGTTGGCACTATCAAATGAAAAAGTATCAACGAACCTTAAAACAACATGGGATTACGCAAAGTATGTCCCGTAAGGGCAATTGTTTAGATAACGCAGTCATAGAAAATTTCTTTGGCTTATTAAAATCTGAACTCCTGTATCTACAAGAATTTGAATCCATGGCACATTTCGAACAGGAACTTCATGACTATATTCACTATTACAATCACAAACGAATGAAGGCAAAATTAAAAGACCTAAGCCCGGTGGAGTACCGAACTCAGGTCTTAGAAGTAGCTTAACTAAATATGTCTAACTTTTTTGGGTCAGATCAATTGAAGGGGATGTCTTTTTTAGGTTAGTTTGAAAGGAAACGGGGAAGAATATGTAAGAAAGGAGTGTCTATATGAAATGTAAACTTTTATTAGCAGTTTCTTTAGTCACTGTCATTCTTTATGGTTGTAATAAGGATGAAGTTAAGGATGTACCTGCTAATGCACCAGCAGATCAGAATGCTAGTCAACAAACTGGTGAAACGCCTACAGACCAAATGACATTTAATTTTATTGAGTTTTCGTTAGATGTTGATTACTCTGCAACGGAGTCTTATGAGGTAGAGTATGAGGATAAGAAAACAGGGATAGAGGCAAAGTTACAAGATGATCGAAAAAATGAAAAACTGCAGGGTGATGAGGCTTATACAAAATTAGAGCCGTTATTTAAGCAGTTGAATTTTGATTCGACAACGCCTAATGATGAAGTGATTGATCAAGTAATCAAAGTATTTAATATTGATGATAGCTTCCAATCCATTGAGGTGGATGTAGAGTTTGTTGACGGCAATGAAAAGGAATTTAAACGAATTAAATAATATGAGCCAGCTAACAAACGTTAGCTGGCTTTTTGATTAGCGTACCCAATGTCGATGTTTTGCAAGTAAATGAATAAAAGAGTTTAGATTGTTTGTCACACCATTTTGATTGGCAATATGCTGTAAAAACGAAATATTTTCTGTAAAGCCTATCGTTTTACAATGTTGATAGGCCTCTTCAATGAACTGTTCTGATTTTACTTGTAGTGAGGAATCTTGGAATGTCCCCGTAACATAAACACCATCATAGAGCACTGAAGAAGTAGTAGAAAATGTTTCGTGAACTTCATAACCATTTATTATGCCCTGTTTAGTACTCACAAGTTCAACTACTATATTTTCACTTAATAGAGTAGCAATCAGATCATTTAATTTTTCATTCGTGTTTTCTGAAACGATTACCGCTACTTTAGAAGTTTGGGCACTTTCAACAGCATTGATGATCTGGCTAACAGCAGGTGAAGTTTGTGTAATAGGGGGTACCTCTTTTTGTACTGGCGGAATAATACCAATATTATCTGCGATAGACGCTGCGAGTGTATAACTGACATGAGCAAACATATCTACAACCTGTTTTCGAATCGATTTATTCTTTACTTTTCCTAATTCAAAGCTAAAGGCATTGATGATATGCTTTTTCTCAATTTCTGTCATACTAAGCCAGAATAATCTCGCTTGTGAAAAATGGTCTTTAAAACTATCGCTACGTGCACGTAATTTATGGCCTTCCACTTTTTCCTGATAATGTGTGTATCCTCCATCTGCTTCAGAGACAGGGCTTGGTGTATTACTAGCTAAGGAATTTTTATGATAGCTAACCTGCCCAACATTGATTGTTTGTCGGCCATAGCCATCACGCTGATTATTATGGAAAGGACAGATCGGTTTATTAATAGGGATTTCATGGAAGTTTGGTCCTCCAAGTCTTATTAACTGCGTATCTGTATAAGAGAATAAGCGACCTTGTAATAAAGGGTCGTTTGAAAAATCAATACCAGGTACAACATGTCCGACATGGAATGCAGCTTGCTCTGTTTCAGCAAAGAAATTATCAACGTTTTTATTTAATGTCATCTTACCAAGAATGCGTACTGGAACTTCCTCTTCTGGCCATATTTTTGTGGCATCGAGAATATCAAAACTAAATTTAAACTCATCTTCAACAGGAATTAGCTGCACACCCAACTCCCACTCTGGAAAATGACCACGCTCTATTGATTCCCATAAATCTCTACGATGGAAATCGGGATCTTTTCCGGCAATGATTTGTGCCTCATCCCAGACAAGTGATTTAACGCCAAGTTTAGGTTTCCAATGAAATTTAACAAAATGCGCTTTTCCTTCTTTATTGACGAAGCGGTAGGTATTCACACCAAAGCCCTCCATCATTCGGTAACTTCGTGGAATGGATCTATCCGACATATGCCACATCACCATATGAGCAGATTCCTGATTGTTTGCAATGAAATCCCAAAATGTATCATGGGCACTTTGAGCTTGAGGAATTTCGTTATTCGGTTCAGGCTTTACTGCGTGTACAAAATCGGGGAATTTAATAGCGTCCTGAATAAAAAATACAGGAATATTATTGCCGACTAAATCGTAATTACCTTCCTGTGTATAAAATTTTGTAGCGAAGCCACGTGCATCACGGACAGTATCTGCTGAGCCTCTTGAGCCTGCAACAGTAGAAAAACGAACAAAGACAGGTGTTTTGGTTCCTTTTCCGTTTAAAAATTGTGCCTTTGTAATGTCACTTGCACATTCATATGTTTCAAAAATTCCGTGTGCTGCAGATCCACGTGCGTGTACTACTCTTTCAGGAATTCGTTCATGATCAAAATGCGTCATCTTTTCACGAAAATGAAAATCTTCCATTAAAGTAGGTCCTCGTTCACCTGCTTTTAATGAATGTTCATCTTCTGATATTTTCAAGCCTTGATTGGTTGTGAGAGGTTGACCTTTATCACTTACTCGGAATGCTTCTAGCTGCTGTTGTTTTTGATTTACATCTTTTTTCATTTAGAATCCTCCTTTATAAGTTACAACTACCTTCTACCCGTACAAGAAGATAACAAACATGAAGAAAGAAAATAGTTGCCGATTAAAAATGAATGTGTTATTATTATCTCGAATTAAAGATAATTGAATTCGAAGTAAAAGAGGGAGTCGTATGAAGGATAACAATCGTAACTTAAAAGCATTTACGGTCTTGTTCCGAGCATATCAAACGATTCAGGATGCAACTAAAAGAGATTTACTTCAATATGATTTAAATCAAACCGAGTTTTCGGTTCTTGAATTTTTGTACCATCGTGGAGAACAACCTATTCAAGTAATTGGTAAAAAAATATTAATTGCAAGTAGTAGTATTACCTATGTGATTGATAAGCTCGAACAAAAAGGCTTTGTATATCGAAAGGCGTGTCCAAAAGATCGTCGTGTTACTTACGTATTATTAACGTATGAGGGACAGACATTGATGGAAGAGATTTTCCCTAAGCATGAACAAAAAATAAATGAGATTTTTGAAGTATTGGAATCTCAAGAGCTGGACACAATGATTTTGTCTCTTAAAAAGGTTGGCAAAAATGCTTTAAAACAATAAAAAAATTTTTACACATATATCTCGATATCGAGATAAATAGGAGGAATAGAAAATGAATCATTTAAAAGGTGTACACCATGTAACGGCTATCACAAGTAGTGCTGAAGAGAATTACAAATTCTTTACATTTGTTTTAGGAATGCGTTTAGTGAAGAAAACAGTGAATCAGGATGATATTCAAACATATCATCTATTCTTTGCGGATGATAAAGGTAGTGCAGGAACTGATATGACATTCTTTGATTTCCCGAACATTCCAAAAGGAGTGCATGGTACAAATGAAATTTCAAAAACTTCTTTCCGTGTACCAACGGATGCAGCTTTAGATTATTGGGTTAAACGCTTTGATCGTTTAAATGTAAAACATACTGGTATTAAGGAACAATTTGGTGCGAAAACTCTGTCGTTCGTTGATTTTGACGATCAGCACTATCAGCTTATTTCTGATGAACATAATACAGGTGTTGCTTCTGGTACGCCTTGGCAAGATGGCCCTATTCCACTTGAATATGCGATTACAGGACTAGGTCCAGTATTCGTCCGTGTGGCTAATTTTAAATACTTTAAAGATATGTTAGAAAAAGTAATGCTCTTTAAAGAAATTGCTGAAGAAGGCGACTTCCACCTATTTGAAGTAGGTGAGGGAGGGAATGGCGCTCAAATAATTGTTGAGCATAACACTGTGTTACCAGTTGCTCGTCAAGGTTTTGGCACAGTTCACCATGCAGCCTTCCGTGTAGAAGATCGTGCGGTATTAGATGAATGGACTGCACGCTTTGAAAGCTTTGGTTTCCACACATCTGGCTATGTAAATCGTCATTTCTTTGAATCATTGTACGCACGAGTTGCACCGCAAATTTTATTTGAATTAGCTACTGACGGTCCTGGATTTATGGGAGACGAGCCATATGAAACACTAGGAGAAAAATTATCATTACCACCATTTTTAGAACCTAAACGCGCACAGATTGAAGGACTTGTACGTCCAATTGACACTGTAAGAAGCTCTATTACGTTCGATAAAGAATATGAGTAATACTATTCCATTCAGTAGAGAGATGTTTCTCTACTGAATGAATACATAACTGTATTGGGGGTTTAAAAATGGAATTTTCCAAGCTGATTGATAAGCGTCGCTCTGCTAATAATTTTCTCAAGGACGTCAAATTGACTGTGGAAGACATACGTCCTATTTTGGAGGATGTTAAGCTCGCTCCATCAGCATTTAACTTACAACATGCTAATTATATAGTGGTGTTGGATGAAGATATGAAAGAAAAGGTTCGAGAAGCAGCCTATGGACAATATAAAGTACATTCAGCTTCAGCGGTAATACTTGTATTAGGTGATAAAGAGGCGTATAAAAATACTGCTGAATTAAGTCAAGGTATGGTTGATTTAGGTATTATTACAGCTTGTGAATTAGATGAGCTAGTAGCTGAAAATACAAACTTTTATGAAGAACGTGGGGATGCATTTATGAAAGATGAAGCAATTCGTAATGCATCTTTGTCTGCTATGTTATTTATGCTAGCTGCAAAAAATCGCGGCTGGGACACTTGTCCAATGATTGGTTTTGATGATCAAAAAATGCGTGAACTATTTAATGTACCAGAAACACATGAAATAGCTCTAATGATCACAATTGGGAAAGAAAAAGAAAGTAGTCGTCGTCTTCGTGGTTATCGAAAGCCAGTTGAAGAATTTGCCACTTACTATTAAAGTGGTATAAAATACAATAGCTATACAAATACTAAGTTTAATGTACATTTAGGAGGAAACATCATGAAAGTAGTAGCCATCGTTGGTAGTATTCGTAAAGAATCTTATAACATGCAATTAGCTCACTTTATTCAAAAGCGTTATACAGAAAAATTAGAGCTTGAAGTTTTAAGCTTAAAGGATTTACCAATGTACAATCAAGATATCGAAAATGAAGCACCACAAGAAGTTCTTGATTTTAAAGCAAAAGTAAAAGCAGCAGATGCTGTGCTATGGGTTACACCAGAATATAATGGTACAGTTCCAGGTGTGATGGTTAATGCCATTGACTGGTTGTCTCGTGTAGATAAAGTAATGATTGGTAAGCCATCTATCATTATGGGCGCATCTATGGGGAACTTAGGTACTGTAAAAGCTCAATTACATTTACGTGATATTTTATTCTCTCCTGGTATTAACTCACCATTACTAAGTGGCAATGATGTTTATATTGGTGCTGTTCACACTAAATTCGATGCAGAAGGCAATTTAACAGATGAAGGCACTGTGAAATTCCTTGACGTTGTCATTGATAACTTCTTAAACTGGGCAAAAAAATACATTTAAATTAATCTGACCCATAGGTATTCAATATACTTATGGGCTTTTTTTACTTCTGCATGGATTTTTCACATTTACACGTTATACTTTTAAGAAAAAGAAAAATGGTGGTTATAGATGAGAAAGTTATCACTGAAGTTAGGTATCATTTTTTTCATCACATTATTTTGTATCGAAACATTTATGATGTTTTTTTTACATGCCTCCTTGACTAATTCTCGTGTTGAAGAGGAATTAGCAAGCTTACAAGCAAGGGGAAACTCCCATCGTACAATATTAGAACAGAACTTTAATAACGAAACCTTGGCCCATATAGTACTTATGGAATCGGATGAAAGTACGGATGTAGTGGTTACTAATCATCAGGGAGAAATACTAGCTTCATCGCAACCCCATCCAGAAATTAGAGATATGTTCAGTAAGATAGACGGGGAAATACCTTATAAGGGAAGAGTATTGCAAGCTAACTGGCAAGAGGCTAAGGCTATTGCCACTATCAGTCCTATTAAAGAACAGCAAACAACGATTGGCTACGTTTTTATGTTTCAACATACAGATTCCATCCACGCCTTAATGAAACGTTTAAATAAGCATTTTCTTATAGTTGGCATTGTTTCTGGTCTTGTCACTATAGCGGTGATTATCGTGCTATCTAAAAAGCTTGCAAAACCATTAATCCAGATGAAAGAGGCTACATTGAACATGAGTAAAGGTGATTTTACAGTCGACCTTTCTACGAATTCAAAAGACGAACTTGGTGATTTAGCGAATGCCATCCAACTGTTGTCTAATGACTTAAATCATTTAAGGCAAGAGCGTAAGGAGTTTTTGTCAAGCATTGCACATGAGCTCCGCACCCCACTAACATTTATTAAAGGCTATACCGACATTCTTGCCAAACGGGATTTGATAGAGCAAGATCGTCAAAAGTATTTAGCCATTATAATAGAAGAAACCAATAGACTTTCTCGACTCATCAAGGATTTATTTGATTTAGCGAAAATGGATGAAAACTCATTTGTAATTGAAAAACAATGTATCCAGCTACATTCATTTATTACAAGCATGGAAGAAAAATTACATCCTGCTTTTCAAGAGAAAGGTATATATTTCGATGTACATTGTGAAAAAGGCTTACTTCTATGGGCAGATGAAGCAAGACTAGAGCAAATCCTCCTTAATCTATTAAATAACGCGTTAATCTACTGTGCACCTGGAGAAACCACCTCAGTCACTGTTAAAAAAAACAAAGATGTGATAAGCATTATTGTGAAAGATACAGGAAAAGGGATTCCAGCGGAGGATGTACCTTATATTTTCGAACGGTTTTATCGAGTGGAAAAATCCCGTAGTCGTGCTCTAGGTGGCTCTGGTCTAGGACTTGCTATTGTTAAGGAATTGGTAGAGGCACATGGGGGGAAAGTGAAGGTTAGCAGTGAAATCAATAAAGGAACTACTTTTGAATTATTGTTTAAGGGAGTAGAAGCGAATGAAGACTATTTTATGCATAGACGATGAGCCAAGAATGTTAGATCTATTGACCCTTTACTTAGAGCCTACTTTTCATTGTAGAGCCATGTCGTCCGTTCTAGAAGGACTCGATTATTTAGAAGAAGAGCATGTGGATTTAGTTCTGTTGGATATTATGATGCCGGAGATGGATGGGTGGCAAGCTTGCCAGGAAATTAGGAAGTTTTGGGATGTGCCTATTATTATGCTTACGGCAAAAGGAGAGCATGCTGATATTGTAAAAGGCTTAAACATGGGTGCTGATGATTATATTTTAAAGCCTTTTGATGAGGAAGAGTTATTAGCGCGTATACATGCGGTATTAAGAAGGGCGAAAATAGATGAAAAAGTTATATGCTTTGAGGGGCTACGATTAGATAAGGAAGCGTTTGAACTTTATTTTCAACAAAAGGCAATCTCATTAACACCAAAGGAATTTTCCATGCTAGCCTTATTTTTAAATCATCAAAATAAAGTATTTTCCAGAGAACATCTTATCAACACAGTTTGGGGATATAATGTAATGATTGAAGATCGTACGATTGATTCACATGTGCGTAATTTACGAGAAAAATTAAGAAAAAGCGGCTTCCCTGCGGATGATTATTTACAAACAGTATGGGGTATCGGTTATAAATGGCATAAGTCCGCAGCACTTGAACATAAAAACTAGAAAACAACCTCTACCATACCTACTGGGAGAGGTTGTTTAAATTATTTTGAAGTTAACTCTTCTTCTGTTACCCATTTATGATTTTTTACTGCCTCACCATTTAAAGTGGAAGTGTAATCCACCATATAAACAGTTGTTTGTACAGCCTCTTCAATATGGACAAGCGCATTTTCCATACCTTCCATATGCGCTGCATCCGTTTTTACTTCTGTACCAGGAGCCAGAGGTGCTTCTTCGGGATCAATTAATTCTTCGTGAATGACCCACTTATGATTTTTAACAGGTTCTTCACCTGTAGTTGGTTCATAGGAAATAACATAAGCAGTCGTATCATAGGCCCCGACTATTTCTGCTTCTGCACCTTTCATACCGTCCATATGCCCGTTCGTAATAATAGCTGTACTTCCTACAGGAAACTTCGGATTTTCAGCAATTTTTAATGTAGCTGGTACTTCGCCTGAACTTGAATGGTTCATTGTCGAATGATCCATTTCTTCAGTCGTATGATTAGATGTAGACGCAGGCTTCGTTTGATCCTCCGTACAAGCAGATAAAGTAAGTAAAGCTAATACTGATAGTAGTGCCATTGACCATTTTTGTTTGAATATCATGTCATATCCTCCTCACTATTTGCTAATACTGTAGCAAATAAATGTGCAGAAATAATGGACATGATCTACTACCAAAAATCAAATCACATCTTTCATCTAACAAGAAAGATGTGAGGAATTATTTATTGAATGGGCATGATTTTCAATGTTTTTTGTAATCGATAGGCGAGGATGCCAGCGAAAATCGCTAAGATAAAATCTTTTGGTAGTGGGGGGATCATCCAGAGCCAAGCTAGTTTATATGAAAAGACCTCTGGTGCACTTGCCCATAGTTTGTAGGCAAAATACATCCAATTTGTCCCTAGGAAATAATTAAGCGCAGTTGCGATTAACGCTGCCGCAATATAGCTTTTCTTTGTTGCACTTCGTTCTACAATTAGTCCTGCAACAAATGCTGCTCCAATAAATGTAATAATAAACCCAAAGGTAGGGCTTAAAATTTGTCCAACTCCCCCACCAAAACGAGCAAAAACAGGCGCTCCTGCTAATCCTATGCACATATAAACTGTACAGGCGAGCGCACCCTTTCTGCTACCAAGAACCAGTCCTGCTAAAATAGCAAAAAACGTTTGTAGTGTAATCGGTACACCACCCACCATCATAAATGGGGCAAAGGAGGTAATATTAGCCCCTATCATCATAAGTGTTGAGAATAACCCAATATAGGTAATGTCAATAGTTCTTAATTTATGATGACTCTGTTGTGTAGCAGTAGCCATAAATTTCACCTCGTTATAAACCTTCTTACTGCTAGTGTAAAAAACGAATATAATTGTGTCAACCTTATTTTAATTTTAAGTTAACTCAATTATAGTGTAGACTAACTAATTATAAAAATGTATGATAGAATCGTCACAATTTTATAACTTTAAGTACTATTGGTGTGATATTTTTTGAATGTCACTTAAAAGGGAAGTCGGTGGAAGTCCGACGCTGTCCCGCAACTGTAACGAGGAGTCTTATAATATTTTTTGCCACTGTGTTAGTATGGGAAGGCCATTATAGGATGCTGATTCGAAGCCAGGAGACCTGCCATTAGTAATACCTGTAATGCCCACGAGGATGCAAGCAATTACGGACAATAGCTGGATATTTTCTGACTTTGTTTAATCTAGGGTATTTCTATGCGTATTTTCGTATGGAATACCTTTTTTTATTGCTTCATCCATCAATACTTAGTAGGAGCTTTAAACGGATGAATAAAAAATTTATGTTTTTTTCCTTAATACTTTTCTTCGTATTAATCGTTTCTATGACAATAGCCGTTATGGTTGGGTCTGTATCAGTTACACCCTTCTATGTATGGAAAGTTATTCTTTCTAAAATCCCCATTATACAAAATGGCATAGAGCAAGACTGGAGTCGCTCACAGGAAATCATTATTTGGCAAATAAGAGCACCACGTGTTTTACTCGCAGCTATTGTTGGAGCTGGTCTAGCTATTGCTGGGGCAGCAATTCAGGCACTTGTGAGAAATTCCATTGCTGACCCTTATATATTAGGGATTTCGTCAGGTGCAGCTGTTGGAGCGACCTCAGTAATTATTTTAGGTGCCTTTTCATTTTTAGGAATCTATGCTCTTTCTGTATCTGCATTTTTAGGGTCATTACTTGCCATTGCGCTCGTATTTTTCTTATCACGAGTTGGTGGTCGTGTCTCAATTTTTCGCTTGTTATTGGCGGGGATGGCTGTGTCCTTTATTTTAACGGCCGTTTCCAATTTCATTTTGATGATGTCGAAACAAGAAGGGGCTTTAAAGGCTGTTATGTTTTGGATGCTAGGGAGTCTAGCTGGAGCCAAGTGGAATAATATTGTAATCCCGGCTTTCATATTCTTCCTCGTATTTGGGCTACTATGGCTACACTATCGAAATTTAAATTTATTATTACTAGGGGAAGAGGCAGCTGTAACGTTAGGGGTTAATTTACAGCAATTTCGTATTCAGCTCATTTTACTTGTTTCGTTGTTAACTGGTGTACTTGTCGCAGTCAGTGGCTCTATTGGATTTGTGGGATTAATCATTCCACATATCGTTCGGTTAATTGTGGGGTCAAACTATAAATATGTGATACCTATTAGTGCTTTAATTGGAGGAATCTTTTTAGTGTGGGCAGATGCTTTTGCCCGAATAATCATCGCACCTCAAGAAATGCCAATTGGTATTATAACGGCCTTTTGTGGAGGACCATTTTTTATTTGGCTACTCCGTCGTAACAATTATTCTTTCGGTGAAGGAGACTAACTTATATGACATTAGAAGCAAAGCAGCTATCATTCTCCATTTACGATGAGCGTATACTACATGAAGTAAGTATTCAAATAAAAGAAAAACAACTTGTTGGACTCATTGGCCCTAATGGTAGCGGCAAATCCACATTGCTAAAAAATATGTATCGTCTGCTAAAACCGGAAAGTGGTACGGTATTATTAAACGAACAAGATATTTTAAAGCAATCAAGTAAATCGATTGCTAAAAATTTAGCCGTTGTTAGTCAAGAAACACCTGTTTTATTTGACTTCACCGTACATGATTTAGTCAGTATGGGAAGAACGCCACATAAAAAACTATTGGAGCTTGATCAAGAACAAGATTTCCGAATTGTGGCAGATGCTCTTCTACAAACTGGTATTTCACATTTGGAGAAACGAAGCTTTAGCTCTCTTTCCGGTGGAGAGAAAAAGCGCGTAATGGTTGCACGTGCTCTGGCACAACAAGCTAAGGTATTGATATTAGATGAGCCGACGAATCATTTAGATATACAGCATCAACTCCAGCTTATGGACTTAATTCAAACTCTACATTTAACTGTAGTCGCGGCTTTACATGACTTAAATATCGCAGCAATGTACTGTGATCAAATTTACGTTTTACAGAATGGACGAATAGTTTGTCATGGGACGCCAGAAGAAGTACTTACTCCAACGTTGTTACGGGAAGTATTTCATGTTTTTGCTGATATTCAAATACATCCACTAACTGGTAAGCCTTATCTTACATATGTTCCAGAGCAATTTGCCAAAAAGGTTAACCAATCATAAGAAAGTTAAAAGTCTATACATCTACCATCCTTTACAAGGAGTGAATGTATGAAAATAGCCTTTACGAAAATGCATGGTATTGGCAACAGCTATATTTATCTTGATCTTTTCAGGTATGATTATAATGACAATATCTTTTGTGAATTAGCTAAAAAGATAGCAAATGTCCATACAGGCATTGGCTCGGATGGATTAATTATTATTCAACCTTCTAAAATTGCTGACTGTGGTATGCGCATTTTTAATAAGGATGGTACAGAGGGATCTAACTGTGGAAACGGACTTCGCTGTGTTGCAAAATATATTTTTGAACGCCATATTGTGCGACCAAAGTTTTTTACAATTGAAACAAAAGCAGGCATTATGTACGTAGAGGTAGTGGTTCAGGATAATACAGTCATAGATGTGATTGTCGATATGGGTAAACCTTTATTGTATCGTAAAGATATACCGATGTTAGGTACCCCTAATAAGCTCGTCATCAATGAATTATTTACAGTGCCTCCACATAATTTGTTCCTAACAGCGTTGTTTTTAGGAAATCCAAACGCGGTATTTTTTATCGATGATATAGAAAAAGCGCCGTTAAGAACACTAGGAGGCATTATAGAAAATGATGTGAGATTTCCTAATCGTGTTAATGTTGAATTTGTACAGGTCATCCATTCAAAAGCCTTACAATTTAGAGTTTGGGAGCGAGGTTCTGGTGTTACGGAGGCGTGTGGAACAGGTGCTTGTGCTGCAGTAGTAGCTGCTATTTTAAATGGTTTTTGTCAGAGGGGAGAAGAGATAACTGTTCATCTGAGTGGAGGTGACTTAAACATACGATGGGCTGACGATGACCATGTTTGGATGCGAGGCCCAGCGGAGTTTATTGCAGAGGGGATATACGAATTTTTATAGCGTCTAGCAAGTCACATTGTTCTTCGGAGCATGCTTAAAAAATTTACAAGCAATATCACTGAAGTGTAAATGATCCTTGAAGGGATGTGAAGATGGGAAAACTGAGGGCTTATCGGTTTTCTATGTTTTTATTAATTGCCATTCTTCTAGGTGTTATTATTGGCTTGCTTTTTGGTGAGAAGGCTACGGTGTTAAAGCCTTTTGGTGATATTTTTATTAATTTATTATTTATGATTGTTGTGCCATTAGTGTTTTTCTCCATTGCATCCTCCGTTGCTAGTATGGAAAGCCTCAAACGTTTAGGTAAAATTATGGGCTCAATGATGCTCGTATTTATAGCAACAGGCATTATTGCCGCCATTATCATGTTAATTGCTGTTACTATTTATCCCCCTGGGGCTGAGGTATCCGTTCAGATTGTATCCCCTGAAACAACAGAGGATTTAAGCTTTGCTGAACAATTAGTTAACACCTTCACTGTGCCTGATTTTATGAATTTATTATCCAGAAGTAATATGCTAGCACTTATTTTATTTGCTGTCTTAATCGGGCTTGGCACAGGATTAGCAGGAGAAGCAGGTAAGCCGTTTGCGCGTTTTTTAATAAGTGGTTCGGAAGTATTTATGAAGGTCATCAAGCTAGTGATGTACTATGCACCAATTGGATTAATGGCTTATTTTGCAACATTAATAGGGGATTTTGGAGCGGCATTGCTTGGGGATTATGCTAAAGCCATCATTCTCTACTATCCTGTTGCTATCCTTTATTTTTTAATCGGCTTTACTTTATACGCTTTTATTGCAGGTGGAAAAGTAGGAGTTATAAAGTTCTGGCAAAATATTTTAACGCCTGCTGTGACAGCATTAGGTACAGGAAGTAGCTTTGCAACACTGCCTGTTAATCTAACAGCTGCCAAACAGATTGGAGTGCCAAAGGATATTCGTGAAACCGTATTACCGCTTGGTGCCACCATTCATATGGATGGCTCATGCTTGTCCGCCATATTGAAAATAGCGTTTGTTTTCGGTGTGTTTAATATGGATTTTACAGGATTCAGTACTTTTGTAACCGCAATTGGCGTCGCCTTACTATCAGGTATTGTGATGAGTGGTATTCCAGGTGGAGGTTTCATTGGAGAAATGCTTATAGTCACATTGTACGGTCTACCAGTTCAAGCTTTACCGATGATCTCTGCTATAGGAGTAGTAGTAGACCCTCCTGCTACAATGGTAAATGCTACAGGTGATACTGTGGCAAGTATGATTGTAACAAGAACAATAGAAGGAAAAGGTTGGATACAGCAAGAAGTGGATTAAAAAGGACGCCTCTGAGGGGCGTCCTGTAATATTGTCCGATTAAGAGACTGCTTTTAAACCTGCAACACCAATGATAATAGCAATAATACTTATAATACGTGTTAGGTTTTTTGATTCTCCAAAGAAAATGATATTTACAAGCACAGCGCCAACAGTACCAATACCAACCCAAACAACATAGGCAATGCTTAACTGTAAATAATTGAATGATGCATATAAAAGGGCGAATGATAATCCAAAGCCACCGATATATATTAATAAATTTCGTACGGTTTTATTTTGACTATAAAAGCGTAAACCTACAACACCTATAATTTCTGACATTGCTGCTAATACTATATATATCCAACCCATTATGCATTCACCTCTTTCTGTTCTTCATGCTCTGCTGATGAGCTATCTGCAAGTTTTAACCCGATAACGCCTGATACTAAAATCAACATAAAAATACCTTTAATGGCATTAAACTCTCCATCGAAAATAAAAATATCCATTAATGTAGTACCGATTGCACCTGCTCCAGCAAAAATAGCGTAGACTGTGCCAGTAGGTAAGTTTTCACATGCTTTTGATAAAAAGTGAAAATCAAGAGCAATCATAGACACAATAATAACCCAATGCCACCAAGAGTTAGCTACATTAAAACCAAATATCCAAAACAACTCAAATAAACTTGTTAGTCCAACATAAACCCATTCTTTTTGCATAAAAAATTTCCTTTCATATAGTATATTAATGACTGACATTCAGTCATTTTCGAGGTAAAGAAGAACGCCACTTATGTGTGACGTAGGCCAAGTGCATGATATAAAAAGTCTAGAAGCTCAAGCTTTAGTAGCTTCATCGTTTCATCTTTGCTATCATCAAACAAATAAATTTGTTCTGCAGCAGATTCTATGAGACCAATAATAAGCTTTGCTGAACGTGATGGATCGATAGAATCACGAATCATTCCTTGTTGCTGAGCAGATAATAAAAAATTACCCATCCAAGCATAATAAGGGGCGTAAATATTTTCCCATTCTTTTAAATGCTCTGTTTGAGCAATACCCGCATAAATGAGTGCAACGATATCGCCATATTCTTTCGTAATTAAGAAAATCATCTCAACAACCTCTTCTAGTTGTTGGTCAAAAGGTTTATCAATAGAAATACCTTCTTCTAAGGTTACAATAATTCTTTCAACCATATGTTTTGCAATAGCAGGCATAACAGAAAGGCGAGACGGGAAATAGAGATAAAAAGTTCCTTGGGCAATCCCTGCAGCTTTGACGATATCCGAAACCTTTGTTTTTTCAATTCCTTTTTCACGAAAAACTTCAATAGCAGCTTGAATAATCTTTTCTTCCTTTGACATGCAATCCCTCACTTTTGCCTTACTTGATTAGTATGTTACAGGAGAAGAAAATGAATGTCAACAAAAAATGACTGATAGTCAGTCATTTTCCTCTAGACCTTAAAAAAGACAATACGACTTCAGTTGTTGCAGGACATGAGTCTTTGGATTAACATTCCTACTCGTCAGCTTAAAAGATTAGTTTGGGACGATTGTTTATTAGCGTGAAAGCGAAGATTTATGGCAATCAAGTGGATGTATTATTATTTGCATAGTTATCATGATTTCAGGGAACTTTATGATTGAAAGGATGATGATAATGGATAATATAAAATTTGCTCAATTAGATCCACAACAACTTGCAAAAATTAATGAACTTGAAAAAAAGATTGGTGTGACATTAGTGGCTTATGATTCTTCTTCTATGCCAACACCTGGTTCTGGTGCTTACGAGACTAATAATAGCACGACCAACAATCATCCATCATAATAAATGAAAATGCCTTGCAGTGATGTAAGGTATTTTCGTTTTAAAAAAGCTAAAGGAGTCATGAAAATGAAAGAATTCTATGCAGATTTACATATTCATATTGGGCGTACTTATAAGGGGCGTGCTGTGAAAATTACTGGCAGTAAAACATTAACATTAGCTAGGATTTTAGAGATGGCGAGTGCAAGAAAAGGGTTAGATATGATTGGTATTATTGATTGTCATTCACCTGAGGTCATTGAAGAAATGATGGACATGATCGAACGAGGTGAATTAAAGGAACTGAAGGAAGGAGGATTACGCTTTCAAGAAACAACTTTGATACCGGGATCGGAAATAGAAATCTATGATCAATATTGCCATGGTCCTATTCATGTGCTTGCTTACTTTCCTACTCTTAAGCTCATGAAGCATTTTTCAACATGGATGTCCCAATATATGAAAAATATTCACTTAAGTTCACAGCGTATATATTGTGATGGACGAACTTTGCAGCAAAGGGTGCATGAATTGGGAGGGCTTTTTATACCTGCACATGTATTTACTCCTTTTAAAAGTTTGTTTGGCAAAGGGGTTCTTCGCAGTTTAACGGAAGTTTTTGATCCTCAACTAATAGATGCGATTGAATTAGGCTTAAGTTCAGATACAGACATGGTGAGCCACATTAAAGAACTTCAGGCGTACACGTTTGTTAGTAATTCGGATGCCCATTCACTTGGGAAATTGGCACGTGAGTATCAAAAGTTACGCTTAGAGGAAGCTAATTTTACAGAACTAAAAATGGCCCTTCATGAACAACAAGGTCGAGCAGTAATTGCCAATTATGGCCTAAACCCATTGCTTGGCAAATATCATCAGACAGTCTGTGCCAAATGTGGTGAACAGCTAAGTAACGAAGTAACGGTTTGTACTGTCTGTGGAAGTACTCAAATCATAAAAGGGGTCGCTACACGCATACATGAGCTATCTGAGGATTTTTTGAAAGAAAGATATCGACCACCTTATATTCATCAGGTCCCCCTTGATTTTATCCCAGGTATTGGGCCGAAAATGATGGAACGTTTGATAGAAGCATTTGGTACAGAAATGGATATTCTGCATAATGTAACGATTGAAGAGCTTGAACGAATAGTACCTCATAAAATTGCTCATTTAATTGATTTAGCAAGAACAGGCCAACTAGCAATAGAGGTTGGTGGTGGTGGTGTCTATGGAAAGATTCAGACAGATTAGATACAAGATGAAAAAATTTAAAAAGATTGTTATATTTTAACCTTTTTTTAACCCTCCTCTAGTAAAATAGTGAAAACAATGACTATTTTCTAAATGGAGGAGAGCGTATATGCGATTATCAAAAAAATTTCGTTATGTGGCCGCAAGTATACTAGCTTTGCAATTAACCATACCGGCAGTAGCTAATGCAGAAGAACAAAGTGATTACATAGCCCCGAGTTGGGTTATACAGACTGATTATTTAGCACTGGGGGACTCATTAGCACATGGAATGAATGAGGTAGGTGTAATAGGTTTAGGTTACACAGATTTTATTGCACAGGCTCTACAGCAAAATGGCTTTCTTGCTTCATATAATAAAGGCTTTGCTATGTCTGGCTACACAACCAAAAATGTTTTAGCTGATCTACAAAACGATGTAGAAAAGACAGTAACAGGTTTTGGTTATACAAAGGAGCAGGTAAAATTAAGAGCTTCTATAAAAGAAGCAGAGATTATTACATTAACTGCTGGGGCAAATGATTTATTGCCTCTTTTAAAGGAGTCGCAAACTACAGGGATTGATACTGTAGCTATCGTAAAAGCAACTAAAGAAGCTGTATCTAATATAGCTTCGATTCTAGCTGAAATTAAAAAGTTAAATCCACATGCGGAAGTATATGTGATGGGCTATTATAATTCTTTCCCTTACTATAGTGAGAACTTACAAAAGCAATTTAAGCTGTTATTGACTACAGTAAATGCAACAATCAAAACAACAGCTGAAAAAGCAGGGGCCATTTTTGTACCAACACATGATGTTGTGGCAAAGGATGTTCCTAACTACCTACCAAATCCAGAAAACATTCATTTAAGCGAAGCGGGTTACTTTGCGGTAGCCAATGAAGCATTTTTACCAATCATTAAAACAAGTTCTCTATGGGATGTAACGAAGGCAATCCAAATAGATATGAAGGATAAGACAACGGTAGAGGTGAGCTGGCAAGAAGCAATGGATAATGTAGGTGTGACAAATTACAATGTTTATGTGAATGGTAAGTTAGCCAGTACATTGAATGCGAATACTACTAAGATGACGCTCGAAAATTTAACAGAAAATACTGCCTACAGTGTTTCAATCAAAGCAATAGATGCAGCTGGAAATGAGAGTGTTCAAAACCCTACAGTTACGTTTACTACAAGGGGAGCAATAAGTTTCACAGATACAGAGAATCATTGGGCGAAAGAGTATATTCAAAATGTAGCAGAAACCGGTATTATGAATGGTTATCCCGATGGTACATTTCGACCTGAGAGTAGTCTAACTCGTGCTCAAGCTGCTGCTATTCTTGTAAGAAGCTTGGGCTTAACTACAACGGAAAAAGCACCATTTACGGACATTGCAAACTATGATGCTACAATGCAGTCTGAAATTGCAGCAGCATATGTACATGGTCTCGTAAAGGGAACGGATGGGAAATTTAATCCTGGACAGTCTGTTACACGTGCCCAATTAGCATTAATGATTCAACGTGCCTATGAGCAACAATTTAATCAGCCATATATTGCAAAAGCTGAATCGCCATTTTCAGATGTAGCCTCCTATAATGCTGAAACAAAACGTGCAGTCTCTATGTTATATGAATTAGGGATTGTGACAGGGAATCAGGGGAAATACTCTCCGGAATCTGCCACAACGAGAGGTCAAGCAGCGAAAATATTTACAAACCTTAGTCATGTATTGATTAAATAAAGTTTACAAGGTAGAGGTAATTTGCCTCTACCTTTTGACGTTTTTGTTAAAAACAACGTATAGTCTAACTATGTTATAGAACGTTCAGAAAAAAGGAGGTTAGGGATGCTCTCATTTATATTATCTGCTAAAAGATTAGCGAAAGGATTGTGGAGGTCATTTAAGCGACCACAGTTTATCTCATTATTTACTACACTGTTTTTAATCATTCTTTCAGGAACATTGTTTTACAAGGGGACTGAAGGATGGTATTGGCTGGACGCTATGTATTTTGCAGTTGTCAGTTTGATTCCAACAGGCGTAGAAACAGGGCTCTATCCAACTACGGCATATTCTAAAGTTTTCACAATGATCTATTTAATTGTTGGTACGGGAGTCATGTTTATCATGCTATTAATGCTTGGCCGTTCAATAGTCGATTTTTCTCTTAATGAAGAAGAAAAAGAAGAGGTGAAGAAACGGATGAAAAAGTAAAATAGCAGTACGATGAATCTTATGAAGGATTCATTGTACTGCTATTTTTATTATGATAATTTGGCAATAATGCCTTCTTCATCGTCTAAAACTAGCTCAATTCCTGTTGAGAAAGGGTCACCATGTAGAACGTCTTTAATCCAAACACGTAATGCGCCAATCATGGCTGCCGTATTGAGCATCTCAATTTGACCGTTTACTTCAACCTCAGCACCGAAGCCTGTATCATCATCGTATGTTAATTCAACTAGCACATCTTCTGGGCGGATGTTTTTATAATATGCCTGAGATAAACAAATCGCATTAATAATATCTTGCTCATTAATTATTTGTGCCATTGTGCTTCCTCTTTACGCTTTTTATCTTTAAACATATTCACAATTTTTATGACAAGCATCACAATAACGACAATTGCAGCTACGTTAATTAATAAACCTAAAATATTTCCGAGTAACCCCATACCACTAAATAGACTACCGAATAATAAACCAGCAAGTCCCCCAAGCATTAAGCCTTTCATCAGACCTCCTGAGAAAAAGCCACCTTTTTTAGTAGTATCCACTTTATTAGTAGATGTTGAATTAGATTTATTTGTTGTTGCATTGTTTTGATCTTTAGAAGTATCCTGTGATTTCTGGATATTCGAGCTATTATTATTGTTAGAGAAGCCTTTTTTACCTGATTTATAGGATTTAGCTTCTGCCGTTGGTGTATCTGAAATGAATAATGTTGCACCAACCGTTGAAAATATCAGTGTCGCTGCAAAAAGAGCGGCAAGAATTTTTTTCATTACTTACATTCCTCCAATATAATTTTGAGTTTGGTCATAAACTATTTCTTATATAGTAATATTACATGAACTTTATTAAAAAATAAAACAAACGCTTCAGATAATTGGGCTCTATCAAAAAAATTGAACAAGTAGTGACAGATACAATGATTGTAAAAATGAAGTAATAGGAAGGGGTGAAGTGATGCTACTAACATTCATAATATTAATTTCAATATTTTTCCTGTTGTACCTAACAGAAAAAAGGCGCTTTCTCAATGTGGTAGCTCTTGGTTTGATAGGTGTATATGTTATTCGATTACTTATGATCCATTATCCGTTATTGCTGCCAAATGATCAGGGGATTATTTCAGAAATGGGGATATTTATTATATTAGCAAGCTTTCCTAGCATTATGTTTATTTTATCAATCGCCATGTTTTTCAATAGTAAAGTATTATTGGAAAAGGAAGGACGTAAAGTACGTAATTTAATGTTAGCCATTCTGGGGCTAAGTTTTGTTATGATGATGATATGGTATGTTTTTGTCATTTTTATTGAAATTGAAAATGTCCTTTGGCATATTCTTTTCTTCTATGCATTTTTGATTTTTGGCTATACAATGTTTTTATACACAAGTGTCCTAGCATATGCCATATTGTATCATTATACGCCGATACGCTATGAACCTAACTATATAATTGCTCTGGGCTCAGGGTTAATTGGTGATAGAGTGCCCCCTCTTTTAGCAAGTCGTTTAGATGAGGCGGTGAAGCAATATAAAAAGTATGGGGAAAGGCCTTTTATCATTGTGTCAGGTGGGCAAGGGAATGATGAAAGGATATCGGAAGCATTTGCTATGAAACAATACTTAATTAATATTCACCAAATTCCCCCTGACAAGATTCTAAAAGAGGATCAATCCTCTAATACAGAACAAAATATGTCCTTTTCGAAAAAGGTAATGGACCATCATGCACAAGGTGAAAAATATCGCTCTATTTTTGTTACGAATAATTTTCATGTGTTTCGTGCAAGTATTTATGCGAAAAAGGCAAAATTAGATGCGGAAGGAATTGGTTCTAAGACAGCCTTTTACTATGTTCCAAACGCATTCACAAGAGAATTTATTGGCTTATTAGAAATGTATAAATGGGCACACATTACAGTCTTTTTAATCATCACCCTATTCGTAGGCTTGCTATTGAGAGCGTATGTGTAACCAAAATTCAACTGTCTTCCATATAATAGTGGTAAGGCAGTTTTTTAGCTTGATTCAGCAATTTTTATTCTGATTGTGAAGCGGTAGTTGTGAAGGTGAGCTTTTCGAGCAAGTTCGAAAAAATTTGGACGTAATTGATAGAGCGTGCAAGGGAGGAAAATAATGTACGAGCAAATGTTAGTTAAGCGAAACAAAGAACGAATTGATTCTCTACAAAATCTGATACAAACAGAAAATTCATGGTTTGCTCAAAATATAAAATTACTTACATTCGCTGAAGTTAACCTAGCAGCCTTGCAAAAAATATTGTATCAAATAGTGAGGAGGCTATTAAAAGAACAGCAGCAACGCCATTTACAAATTGTCCAATCAGAACAATACCAATCAGTGCAGGAGAATGTATTAACATTGTTAGCGGAGTATGACGATGTGTTGCGTGAGGCCATACCACAGTCAATCTATATACTTGTTTGGCAAATTTCCTCGCTAGAAAAGCTAGCAAATCGTATAGAAGTAGTGGATGATGTGCTTGATATTATAGAATGGTACTTCCACCACCAAAATAATGAACAAGTTGCTATTTCAGAGGAAGAGGATTTGGATCATGAGGTCATGATTGATCTATATAAAGAGGCGGTTGAAGAACAGGACGCGGATGCACAGTATCAACTAGGTGAATATTACAATGCTAGGGAAGGTAATCATTTTCAGATCGAAAAATCATTGAAATGGTTTGAGTTAGCTGCGACTCAAGGGAATGCCGATGCACAATATATGTTAGGTAATTTTTACTTTGAAGGAATTGGAGTAGAAGAAAGTCATTCGATGGCCTTTTTATACTATGAAAAGGCGTCAATGCAGGGACATGCGGATGCTGCCAATAATTTAGCGGATATGTACTTTAATGGTGAAGGAGTAACGAAAGATTATACATTAGCAAAAAAATGGTTTGACTATGCTGCTAAAAAGAATGTACCAGAGGCCATGTTTACGCTAGGGATTATATATGAGCAGGGGTTAGGCGTGACTGTAGATATGGAGGCAGCATTCAATGCCTATAAACAATCTGCAGAGGCCGGTTATGTAGAAGCACAATATCTTCTTGGTGGAATTTATTTAGAGGGACGCCTAGGCCAAACGAAGGAGGTAAACCGCGCACTATTTTGGTATGAACGAGCTGCAGAACAATATCATGTAGATGCTTTTTATGATTTGGGGTATATATGGAGTAATGGGCTTGCAGGTATACGAAATATTGAAAAAGGCATTCATTGGTTTAAACAGGCTGCCCTTCAAGGGGATGCAGAGGCCAAGTTACAGCTAGGGCATATGTACAATAAAGGTGAAGGGATAGCTAGAAATCTGAAAGAGGCCATCAAGTGGTATGGACTTGCAGCAGATGCAGGCATTAAAGAAGCTTCGGAAATATTACAGGAACTTAAAAGTTTGTAAATTTTGTGTTAAAAAATATAGTGTCTTTGAATTATTTATACATCTGATTAACATGAAACTTTTGGTATATGAATAAACCTTTTAGTAAGTATATAGTTTTAGTTGTTATAAGGGTAAAAATTATTAATATAGTGAAATTTATAGGGTGCCAGAAGAAATTTTAAAAAAATAAGCATAATAATCAAGAAATCGGGTAAAAAAAGCTACCAATTAATAGTGTGGTAGCTTTTTAATTGTTTTTTAAAGTGAATTTACTGTAGGGACTTTTTATACATTTTATGTAAAATATTGGGTGGTTAAAAATTGACAGCAAATTATAAAATGATTAAGGTATATGAGTGATTTTGAAAAGGTACATATGCAAAAATCTACTGTTTGTCATTCATAGTGTTTGAAAGGGAAGTTTTTTTCAATAAACTTGGAAAAATGTATATGGTTATGCCAAGACGTTATGGATAGGTATTTTTTCATTAATCTATCAATATGTTAAAAGGTATTTGATGTTTCTCGGCCTGCTGAAAGTAAACAGAATGAAAGAGGGAAGTTGTGTGATTTTTCAAAAACAGAGAAAGACGAAGGTATTGGATCTACAGCAATACACAGTGAAAATGGATTTGTCTAATCGCCAATCAATGGCGAAGCAAATTGAAATGCTGAACTTAACGGAGCAAGACTTACAATATTTAAAGGCTTTCCAGCCATATGTTATGGACAATGTAGATCACATCGTAAACCGCTTTTATAACATGATAGGAACAGAGCATCATTTGGTAGATATTATTAGTCAACATAGTTCTGTAGAAAAGCTTAAAGTAACGTTACGGAAGCATATTATCGAAATGTTTAATGGAATAATTGATGAGGAGTTCTATCTAAGGCGTGTAAAAATTGCGAAGGTACATGTCCACATTGGACTAAGAACACAATGGTATATTTGCGCATTCCAAGATTTATCTATTTCATTTATTGATTTAGTTGAAAAAAATATAGAGTATCCTTATGATCAGTTCAATACAATAAGAGCTATATCGAAAATTTGTAACTTTGAGCAACAGCTCGTCTTAGAAGCTTTTGAAAATACTGTTGAAGAAATGAAAGAAAGCATGGAGCATGAGAGAGTCGCAATTGAACAACAAATTGTACGTTCTTCTGAAGAGCTTGCCACAATCTCTCAGGAAACCAATCATTCTTTTTGCTGTCTCAGCAAGCAGTCTGATGAGATTAAAAAATTGGCCAAAAAATCGCTTGATGTATCGACTTTAGCTGAAAATGAAGCACTTGCAGGACGGGAACGTTTAAAAAATCAATCACAAAATATGCATAATATTATTCATTCACTTTATGATATTGAAGAAAATATAGAACAATTATCAGGTATGTCTAGAGAAATGGAGACAATCATGAGTGTTGTTACTACTATTGCGAATCAAACTAATCTGTTAGCTTTGAATGCAGCTATTGAAGCGGCTCGAGCTGGAGAGGCGGGAAAAGGATTTAGTGTAGTAGCAGACGAAGTTCGAAAGTTATCTATTCAAACAAAAGAATCGGTAACAGCGGTTGCTTTGTTATTGAAAAAAACAAGCGAACGGACTGAGAAACTAGAGTATTCTTTGACGAATATTCAAGGAGAAGTAGCGTCTGGTGAGGAAAATATGTTGCAAACAGAAGGCCAGTTTACGAGTATACTAGATGCCATGACTGAAGCAAAAGAACAAAATGATTGCATGGCAACAAAAATACAAGCAATCGTAGGTATATTAGGTGAGTTAGGGACATCATTTACAGAAGTAACGAATTCGGCAGAAAAATTAGCGACCTTTGCGCAAAATTTAAAAGTATAGACGGTTAGTATTTACTACAATGTATTAGGCGTAATTAACACTATAGTACCTATTAATATATATGTTGGCTAGAGCTATCTCCTAAAGGGATAGCTCTATTTTTGCTAAATTTGTAAAGGGTTGAATGCAATTTTCAATGAAAATAGGTTTATACTGTAGAAAGAACTAATAATAGGGGCGGTTTATATGAAAACAGTTGTTGTATTAGGTGGCGGAATTACAGGATTATGCACAATGCATTACTTACAACGTCAAGTGAAGGAGAATAATCTAGATGTTCGTCTAGTACTTGTAGAGAAAAATACATATCTAGGTGGTAAGTTACATTCGGCATATGAAGAAGGATTTATTATGGAAACAGGTGCTGATTCTATTGTCGCTCGCCATAAAGGTGTTATGGAGCTAGTGCAGGAGCTTGATTTTGAAGATAATCTAGTTTATAACGAAACCGGCATTTCTTATATTTACACAAATAATGAACTACATGCTATTCCAGCTGATTCTACATTTGGTATTCCAATGAGCTTGGCATCCTTAGAGGAAAGCACATTAATATCAGAGCAAGGAAAGCAGGAAGCATTAAAGGATTTGACATTACCAAACAAAGGCTTTACAAAGGAAAGTTCAATTGGCGAGTTCTTAACCTACTATTTAGGAGAGGAACTAGTAAAAAACCAAATTGCACCAGTTCTAGCAGGTGTGTATTCAGGTGATTTACATCAGCTTTCAATTGCTTCTACTTTACCGTATTTAATTGATTATAAGAATGATTATGGAAGTATCATTAAAGGTTTTGATGCGAACCGTGAGCAATTTGTTAAAGCTGCCAATAAAAAATTTATATCATTTAAAAATGGTTTAACTTCTTTAATCGATCGACTTGAGCAAACATTAACCAATGTTGAAATTATCAAGGGTGTCGCTACTTTACATGTTCAAAAACAGGAAGACCGCTATACAATTTCATTAGCAAATGGTGAAAATATCGGAGCAGATTATGTTGTGCTTGCACTACCGAATGAAGCTGTTCAAAGCCTCATGAAGGATGAATCATTAAACCGTTATTTTAATCAATTTACTACTGCGTCAGCCATTACCATATACTTAGGCTTCGATGTACCAGACGCGAAATTGCCAGCAGATGGAACGGGCTATATTGTCTCTCATAATTCTAACGTTACTTGTAATGCAGCAACTTGGACAAGTCGTAAATGGAAGCATACATCGAGAGACAATAAATTACTTGTACGACTCTTCTATAAGAGTATTAACCCAGCGTATGAACAACTACGTACCATGACTGATGAAGAATTGGTAACCGTTGCTTTAGAGGATGTTCGAAAGAGCTTGGGAATAGAAGAGGATCCAACCGTAGTAAATGTAACAAAATGGATTGATCAAATGCCTAAATACGACTTAGCTCACAGAGAAGCGTTACAAGGGTTGCTTCAGGAACTGAACAAAAACTATCCAAATTTAGCTATAGCAGGCTGTTCATATTTTGGTGTAGGTATCGGAGCTTGCATTCAAAATGGGAAAAAAATTGGTGAGGAGCTTGCAGAGGAACTATCCAGTTTCTAAGATTTTAAGTTAAAAATTACTTTGTTACGTGAAATACTCTTGACTCATTCGTCAGTAAACGATATGATTCTTTTAATTATTTAAAAAATTCATACTTAATTCTTATCAAGAGAAGCAGAGGGACTGGCCCATTGAAGCTTCAGCAACCAACTTATTGTCAGGTGCTAAATCCAGAAGACCGTTGAGTCGAAGATGAGAAGGAACAACAATGCTGAATCGTTAAAGCCTTCTTTTTTATGAAAGAAGGCTTTTTATTATACAGAGACATAGGAAGAGAGGCTAGTTTTATGGGATTGCTTGAGAAGTTAAACACGCATGTATTGACGGCGGATGGTGCAATAGGCACAGTTCTTTATGGCTATGGATTGGAATATTGCCATGAGGAAATGAATGTGCAGAGACCAGAGTTAATTGAAAAGATTCATAGAGAATATATTGCGGCTGGTGCTGACATCATTCAAACGAATACGTACGGTGCAAATGCCATCAAATTAGCTCGCTATGGATTAGAATCACGCGTTCAACAATTTAATGAAGCAGCTATTACAATTGCTAAGCGAGCAGCTGCAGATGGAGGTCAATTTGTTTTAGGGACAATAGGAGGTATTCGTGGTATCCGAAAAAGTGATGCAACACTAGAGGAAATATTAGCGACTGTAGAGGAACAAGCAAGTGTTTTACTTGCAGGAAATCCAGATGGCCTCTTACTTGAAACCTATTATGATTTTGAAGAATTAACTGCAACATTAAAAATGTTACGTGCAAAAACAATGTTACCAATTATTGCACAAGTATCTATGCATGAGCCTGGTGTTTTACAAAATGGAATGTCTTTAAATAATGCTTTGCATGAGCTAGAAACACTTGGTGCAGATATCGTTGGTGTCAATTGCCGGCTAGGCCCACATCATACAATACAAGCATTTGAAGGCGTAGAACTTCCTGAAAAGGCATTTATGTCAGCTTATCCGAACGCTTCACTTCTTGACTTAGAAGATGGGCGTGTCGTTTATGAATCGGAGGCTGATTATTTTGGTCGAGCAGCAGTAGAACTACGTGATCAAGGGGTACGCTTGATTGGGGGCTGCTGTGGTACGACACCAAAGCATATAGCGGCAGCAAAAAAATATTTAGAGGAGTTATCACCCGTTCATGAAAAGCATGCGAAACCTGAAAAGATTGAGATCGTTCGAGAAGCAGAGCCTCCTAAGTATGAGCCTCTTCATGAAAAAGTAAAACGTGAACGATCTGTCATTGTAGAACTGGATACACCTAGACATTTAGAAATTGATGGATTCCTTGTAGGAGCAAAACAATTGTATGATGCTGGCGCAGATGTAGTCATGATGGCAGACAATTCTCTAGCCTCTCCTCGTATTAGCAATATTGCAATGGGAGCATTGTTGAAGAATACACATGGCGTACGTCCTCTAACACATATTACATGTCGAGATCGTAATTTAATCGGTCTGCAATCACATTTAATGGGATTAAATGCTTTAGGAATTCATGATGTCTTAGCTGTTACGGGTGATCCAACAAAAGTTGGGGACTTCCCAGGTGCGACAAGCGTTTATGATGTATCCTCGATGGAGCTAATCCAATTAATTAAGCAGTTAAATGAAGGGGTCTCTTTCTCTGGTAAACCCCTTCGAAAAAAAGCAAATTTTTCAGTGGCTGCTGCATTTAATCCAAACGTTCGTGTGTTAGACCGTGCTGTGGCACGTTTAGAAAAGAAAATCGAACATGGTGCAGATTATTTTATTTCACAGCCCGTGTATACGAAGGAAAAAATTGTGGAAATTTACGAGGCAACAAAGCATCTACAAGCACCGATATATATTGGGATTATGCCCGTTACGAGTTATAAAAGTGCAGAGTTTTTACACCACGAGGTGCCTGGCATCAAATTATCAGAAGATGCCTTAGCAAGAATGAAGGCTTGTGGTGAAGATAAAGAACGTGCAACAGCTGAGGGTATTGCCATTGCAAGGGAATTAGTAGAGGTGGCTGCGCAATATTTTAATGGTATTTACCTTATTACACCTTTTTTACGCTATGATGTGACACTAGAGTTGATGAAATATATTGAGCAATTGGATGAACAAAAAAAAGGAGTAAGTATACATGGCTAAGCACTTGATTGAAGAGCAATTAGAGAAACGTATTTTAATTCTTGATGGCGCAATGGGAACAATGCTACAAAATGAAAACTTATCGGCAGATGATTTTGGTGGAGAGGAGCTCGATGGGTGTAATGAAAATCTTGTGCTTACTAGACCTGATGTTATAGAGAAAATTCATCTTAAATATTTAGAGGCTGGCGCAGATATCATTTGTACGAATACATTTGGTGGAACTCCTCTTGTGTTAAATGAATACGATCTGGGTGCAAAAGCGGAAGAGATTAATAAACGTGCAGTTGAAATTGCTCGCCAAGCGGTGGATAAATTTACAACATCGGATTGGCCGCGATTTGTAGCTGGAGCTATGGGACCAACAACAAAAACATTATCCGTAACTGGCGGTATTACATTTGATGAGCTCGAGGAAAATTTCTTTATCCAAGCGAAGGCCTTAATTGAGGCAGGAGCAGATGTGCTGTTATTGGAAACAAGTCAGGATATGCTGAATGTTAAAGCCGGCACATTAGGGGTAACACGTGCTTTCGCGGCAACTGGCAAGGAACTTCCCGTTATGATTTCAGGAACAATTGAACCGATGGGTACGACACTCGCAGGACAAACGATTGATGCCTTTTATATATCTATTGAGCATATTAAACCATTATCAGTTGGCTTAAACTGTGCGACAGGACCAGAGTTTATGACGGATCATATTCGTTCATTAGCAGAGCTTTCAACAGGCTATATAAGTTGTTATCCCAATGCTGGCTTACCTGATGAAGAAGGCTGTTACCATGAATCGCCAGAATCTTTATCGCAAAAATTAAAAGGCTTTGCAGAAAAGGGTTGGCTTAATATTGTAGGTGGTTGCTGTGGAACAACTCCAGCACATATTGCAGCTATTCGTGAAGTTTTAAAAGGTGAAAAACCACGACAATTACCAGAAAAAACGCATGGTCATGCGGTATCTGGTATCGAACCATTATTGTATGACGATTCCATGCGTCCATTATTTATTGGAGAAAGAACGAATGTTATCGGCTCCCGAAAATTTAAAAATTTAATCATTGATGGAAAGTTTGAGGAAGCAGCAGAGATTGCACGTGCGCAAGTTAAAAATGGTGCCCATGTTATTGATATTTGTTTAGCAAACCCAGATCGTGATGAATTAGAAGATATGCGTGGCTTTATGCAGGAGGTTGTGAAAAAAGTGAAGGTTCCTCTTGTGATTGACTCAACAGATGAAAAAGTCATCGAGGAGGCGCTAAAATTTTCGCAAGGGAAAGCCATCATTAACTCTATTAATCTGGAAGATGGCGAGGAGCGATTTGATGCCGTATTACCACTTGTGAAAAAATACGGTGCGTCATTAGTTGTTGGTACAATTGATGAAAAAGGTATGGCGGTTGATCGTCATCGTAAGCTTGAAATTGCTGAACGTTCCTATCAACTTTTAACTGAAAAATGGGGTATTGCACCAGAAGATATTATTTTTGACCCATTGATGTTCCCAGTAGGAACTGGAGATGAGCAGTATATTGGATCTGCTCTCGAAACCATTGAAGGGATTCGACTAATCAAAGAAAAAATGCCGCAAACATTAACAGTTCTAGGTGTAAGTAATATCTCGTTTGGCTTACCGCCAGTGGGCCGAGAAGTACTGAATGCTGTGTATCTCTATCATTGTACAATTGCTGGTTTGGATTACGCTATTGTTAATACAGAGAAGCTAGAGCGATATGCTTCCATTCCTGAAGAGGAAATAAAGCTAGCTAATGACTTGCTGTTTAATACAAATGATGAAACCTTAGCCGTATTCACAGACTTCTATCGTGACAAAAAGAAGGAAAAAACGGAAGCCGATATACCAAAAACGGTTGAGGGTCGTTTAGCTTACTATATTCTAGAGGGTACGAAGGAAGGACTAATAGAGGATTTAGATGCAGCCCGTGAAATCTTTGAGACACCTCTTGATATCATTAATGGTCCTTTAATGGAAGGTATGGCTGAGGTAGGTCGATTATTTAATGATAATCAACTCATTGTAGCAGAGGTTTTACAATCAGCGGGTGTGATGAAGGCTGCCGTTGCCCATTTAGAGCAATTCATGGAGAAGAATGAAGAGAGTGCTGGGAAAGGGAAAATGGTACTTGCTACCGTCAAAGGAGATGTTCACGATATTGGGAAGAACCTTGTGGATATTATATTAAGTAATAATGGCTATAAGGTTGTAGATCTAGGCATTAAAGTAACCCCTGCCCAATTAATTGAAGCAATTCGCAAGGAAAAACCAGACTTTATCGGATTATCGGGTTTGTTAGTAAAATCAGCGCAACAGATGGTCATTACTGCTCAAGATTTCAAAGAGGCAGGTATTGATGTACCTATTTTAGTGGGTGGAGCGGCACTTTCTCGACGCTTTACTGAAACAAAAATAGCAGATGAATATGATGGTCCTGTAATTTATTCAAAAGATGCAATGCAAGGCCTAGAGCAGGCCAATCTTTTAATGGGAGAGGGGACGCGTGCCAATTTCTTAGCTGAAATCGCAGAATCTCGCCAAAAACGTTTAGAGGCAGATGAAAAACGAGCTGCTCGACCTGTAAAAGAGGTAACGATAAAACCTGCACGAACAGTCAAAGAAGCAGCTGTATATTTACCAGCAGATTTACGTCGCCATGTAAAAAAAGAATATGCTGTATCACATTTATATCCATATGTTAATATGCGGACATTGCTAGGACATCATTTAGGCTTGAAAGGGCAAGTTCATCAACTGCTTGAAGCGGGAGATTCTAGAGCTACAGAGCTAAAAGAATTAGTAGATGATTATTTGAAAAGTGATTTATTAAAGCCTTCAGGTTTGTATCAATTTTTCCCTGCCCAAGCGGATGGGGATGATGTCGTTGTTTATGATCCTGCTGATAGTAAAACAGAAATTGAACGTTTTACTTTCCCGCGCCAGCAGGTAGAACCATTTTTATGTCTTGCTGACTTCTTAAAAACAGTAGAAAGCGGTGAAATGGACTATATTGCACTCATGGTAGTAACTGCAGGAAAAGGAGTGATGGCTACAGCACGCCAGTTAAAAGAGGACGGTAAATTCCTCGAAAGCCATGCACTACAATCGACTGCACTAGAATTAGCAGAGGGCTTTGCTGAACGTATGCATCAAGAAATTCGTGACCAATGGGGCTTCCCTGACGCGACAGATTTCACGATGAGAGATCGGTTTGCAGCAAAATATCAAGGGCAACGTTTTTCATTCGGTTACCCTGCTTGCCCTAACTTGGAAGATCAAGAGAAGCTGTTTGGCTTATTAAAGCCTGAAGATATTGGTGTTCATTTAACTGAAGGCTTTATGATGGAGCCGGAAGCATCTGTATCTGCGATTGTTTTTGCTCATCCTGATGCTCGCTATTTTAATGTTTAAGGGTGTAATATAATAACATTCTGCTGATGATTATTTTTAAACATTGAATGTGTGACCAATTTCGTTAAGGAAGTGAGCAACATGATTCGATTCATGGAAGAACAAGATATACCTGAAGTTTTGGACATCTATAATGATATTATTTTAACAAGCAAGGCAGTCTATCGATATGAAATACAATCTTTGGATGAAAAAATACAGTGGTTTAAGGAGCAGCAGGCACTAGGAAATCCTTTGCTTGTTTTCGAGGAAAATGGGATGATCGCTGGCTTTGCTACCTACAGTCAATTCCGTCCATATCCCGGTTACCAATATACAATGGAGCACTCTGTTTACGTGCATAAAGAGCATTATCAAAAAGGGATTGCCACAAAGCTTATGCACAGGCTCATAGCATTTGCACAAGAGAATGGTGTGAAAACGCTTGTAGCAGGTATAGATGGTGAAAATATTGGTAGTATAAAGGCACATGAAAAATTAGGCTTTGAATATGCAGGAACAATCAGAAATGCAGGTTATAAGTTTGAACAATGGCTAGACCTTGTGTTTTATCAACTCCATTTGGTTGGACCAAAATGATAAAGGGTATGACAAATGTCATATCCTTTTTATGATGATTGCATCTGTTCTCACTTGTACTCTTATTTTATTATGAGGTCATAAGGAAAAGGAAACGAGGGAGTAAAAGATGGCAACAATTAAAGAAAAAACGAAAAAGTTACGCCAAGATGTAGCGCCATTTGCTAAATCAGATACGCGTAAAAGTGTTTTTCAAATGATAAATACAATTGTACCGTTAATTGCATTGTGGGTAGCAGGTTACTTGTTAGTGGATGTTTCACCTTGGCTAACTGTCGGTTTAAGTGTCATTTCAGCTGGGTTCGTCGTAAGAACTTTTATTATCTTTCACGATTGCACACATGGTTCATTTTTCAAAAGTAAAAAGGCAAACGACTGGGTTGGATTTTTTACGGGAGTACTAACATCATTCCCATATGAAAAGTGGAAACGTGAACATACAATTCACCATGCAACAAGCTCGAATCTAGACAAGCGTGGTATTGGTGATATTGATATGATGACAGTGGAGGAATATTTACAAGCTTCAAAAGGTCAACGATTATGGTATCGTTTTTATCGAAACCCATTTGTTATGTTTGGGTTAGGGCCTTTATATATGGTACTTGTCTTAAATCGCTTTAATCGTAAGGATGCAAAGAAAAAGGAACGTTTCAACACGGTGTTAACGAATATTGTCATTGTCGGATTGTGTGCCTCTTTAATTTTCTTTATGGGCTGGCAAGCATTTCTATTAGTCCAAGGTGTTACATTATTTATTGCCGGATCATTAGGAATTTGGTTATTTTATATCCAGCACACATATGAAGATTCATACTTTGAACATAACTCAGAGTGGGATTATGTGAAAGCCGCAGTTGAGGGTAGCTCGTATTATAAATTACCGAAAATTTTACAATGGGTTACAGGGAATATCGGATTCCATCATGTCCATCACTTAGCCCCTCGTGTACCTAACTATAATCTTGAAAAAGCACACAATGAAACACCGCCATTACATATGGCGACAACGATTACTTTAGCTACAAGCTTAGAATCATTACGTTACAAGCTATATGATGAAGATCAAGGTAAATTTGTTACGTTTAAAGAAGTAAATGAAATTATAAAACGCAAAGAAAGAGGCAGCATTGCCGCTTAGTTGATAACAGCCATCTCTGCAAGGGAGATGGCTGTTTTATGTAAAGGGAAGAGTCTTATCCAAAGCACAGGCATAAAATTAATTTTCTTGTTATAATAAGGGAAAAGTAGGAAAGAGCGTGAGATTATGTTGAGGAAATGGCATAGTATTATTCCGAATAGTCCAATGCTCAGCGTATATTTATGGATTATTTTTTGTTTCCTACCGTTTTTCTTTATTTTTAGAAAATCATCATACATTGAAATATCAATAGGTATTACATTTTTAATGCTCTATTTTATTTTCTATCGATTTTCCATGAATTCGAAAAGCGGCTTAGTTTATATGTGGATTAGCTTCGAGATGGTCATTAATATAGTCATGACCATTCTATATGGTTATGTATATCTATCTATTTTCACAGCCTTTTTTATTGGCAACATAAGAAGACCGGTCGGCTTTTATATTATGTATGGTCTACATATAGGGTTTACAGTTATTTCTACAGGAGCAGGCTTTTTTGTTGAGCTCCACTTATTTTTATCACAGCTACCCTTTGTAGTGTTGACCATTTTAGCTGTTGTCTTATTGCCATTAACGATTTATTCCAAAAATAAGCGTGAAAACTTGGAAGGTCAATTAGAGACTGCGAATGAACGTATTGCTGAGTTAATTGTTTTTGAAGAACGTCAACGGATAGCTCGTGATTTACATGATACGCTGGGTCAAAAATTGTCTATGATTGGTTTAAAAAGTGATCTTGCCTCTAGGCTGATAGAACGTGACCCACAGCAAGCTTTAGTTGAGATTAAGGATATACGCCAGACGGCTAGTATCGCCTTAAAAGAGGTACGTGAATTGGTTTCGGACATGCGCACGGCGAAATTTGAAGATGAGCTCATGCGTATTTCCCAAATATTAAAGGCGGCAGAAATGGAGTTTATCTTTGAGGGCGATAAAAATGCATTGCAAGTTCCACCGCTTGTAGAAAACGTTTTATCTATGTGCTTAAAAGAGGCAGTCAATAATGTTGTCAAACATAGTGGAGCAACCAAATGCGAAATTGCTTTTCATCAAAACTTTAAGGAAGTTTACTTAGTAGTCCGAGATAATGGACAAGGAATAACGAAAAAACAAGCATGGAAAACTGGTAATGGATTAAATGGGATGCGGGAACGCTTAGAGTTTATTAATGGGTCCTTTAAAATTGAAAGTGTTGAAGGTACTACATTAACGGTTACGATTCCAGTGACGATTACACATCAAAATGTCAAAGAAAATTTGAAGAACATATAGAAAAGAGGCATGTGACATGATACGAATTGTAATTGCTGAAGATCAGGGGATGCTATTAGGCGCTCTTCGCTCTTTACTTAGTATGGAGGAGGATATGGAGGTCGTTGGCTTAGCAAAAAATGGTGAGGAAGCATTGATGCTTGTGGAAGAGCATCAGCCTGATATTTGTATTATGGATATTGAAATGCCAGTTAAAACTGGACTAGACGCAGCAGAAGAAATGCATAGCACTGGATCAAATTGTAAAGTCATTATTTTAACTACATTTGCAAGGCCAGGATACTTTGAGCGTGCTAGAAAGGCGGGCGTAAGGGGCTACTTATTAAAGGATAGTCCTATTGAGGAACTAGTTACTGCAATCCGTACCATCATGGACGGCAAACGCATTTATGCGCCAGAACTTGTTGATTTTGTCTATGAGGATGATAGTGAAAATCCTTTAACAGAACGGGAAAGCCAGGTACTGACACTTGTGGCGGAGGGCAAGACTACTAAGGAAATTGCCGCAGAGCTGTTTTTATCCGCTGGTACGGTTCGTAATTATATTTCAACGATTTTAGAAAAACTAAATGTCGGTAATCGTATTGAGGCTATTGCACGCTTTAAAGAAAAAGGATGGAACAAATAAAAAAGGAACCTTATCGCATGGTGCGGCAAGGTTCTTTTTCTATATTATTTTTTGCGTTTTGTTAAACGACCAAGAACGAATGCACCTGCTGCTACAGCAAGAACTGTATTCGTTTTTTTCGTAAACACTTGCTTTGTTACAAGGTTAAGGTTTTGAGGTCGTTCAGCTAAACGGCGCATAAAGTAGCCGTACCAATCTTCGCCGAATGGAACGTATACACAGAAGTTATAGCCTTCTTTTGCAAGCTCTTTTTGCATATCTGTACGGAAACCGTATAGCATTTGGAATTCAAATTTATCGAGCGGAATATTGTGATCCGCAACAAATCGTTTAACATGAGCAATGATATTATGATCATGTGTTGCAATAGATGTAAATTTACCATGAAGTAAATGGTATTCAATCAACTCAATAAAGTTTAAATCAATATCTAATTTATCTTGGTAAGCTACTTCTACTGGCTCTTTATAAGCTCCTTTTACAATGCGTAAACGGTAGTCTTTGAATTTTTCGATATCGTCTTTTGCACGGTAAAAGTAAGACTGGATTACTGTTCCAACATTATTAAATGTTTTTGATAATTCTTCTACCATATCAAAAGATGTTTGCAGACGTCCATAGTCTTCCATATCAAAGTTAACAAATATATCATAAGAAGCGGCTTTTTCTACAATTTCATACAGGTTGTCATAACAAAAATCAACATCAATATCTAAACCTAATTGGGATGGTTTTAATGAAATATGTGCATCAACACCATTCTCGTGAATAGCTTCAATTACAGCAAGGATTTTTTCTTTTGCAGCAGTAGCTTCTTCTTTATTTGCAACAAATTCACCTAGGTTATCTACTGTACAAGAAATATGATGTGCATTTAGTTCTTTGATGCTTGCAATGGTTTCTTCAATATTTGTACCAGCTACTACACTTTGTGCTCCTAATTTTAGGCCATATTTCTTTGCAGCACTATTTAATAGTTGGTTTTCAGATAAATGGATGAAAAAATCGCGTAATAACATGGTCATTCTCCTAACTGCATTTTCTTCTTAGTATAACATAAATTATTTAAACTATATTACATTCAGCCTAACAATTATTTCATTTCAAGTAATTGCATTCGTTCATTAAATAACGCAGGATAGCTTAAAAAGCCAATCATGATGCTGGATAATGTAGCTGTTGTTAGTAGAGCGAAAATAATTAAAAGTTGAAATTGGACGGCTTGGATTGGATCTGCTCCGCCAATAATTTGACCGCTCATCATTCCTGGCAACTGTACTAAACCGATAGTTTTTTGGCTTTCAATAGTAGGAATCATACTAGCCTTAATAGCATTGATCAGCTGTCGATGTATGGCCTGCTTTGGTGCCCCTCCTAATGATAAAATCAATTCCATTTGTTCCTTATGACTAGTAATTTCAGCAGTGAATCGATTTAAAAATAATATGGATAACACCATTGAATTACCAATTAACATGCCACTAATAGGGATTATATATTGGGCAGTTGCCGGAACAATTTTAAAGCCAAGCAAAACGCCTTGTGTCACTATTTCGATCATCACTAGTGTAAGTGCTATTTTCCAGGTGATCCCCTTTATGCCTGCTCCTTTTTTTCGTGCATTTAACGTAGCGACTATAATCATTAAAGCTACCATGAGTAAAATATAGATATAGCTGTTGGCCTCGAAGATAAACTTTAAAATATAACCGACCGCAAGCAATTGAACGATAGAGCGAAATGTTGCGATAAGTGTATCTCTTTCAAGTCCTAATTTTAATGTTTTGGATAATAGAAGGGGGATACATACAAAAATCAAAGATAGTAATAAAGCTGTATAGGTCATTTGCTTACCCCCTGTACAAATTCTGCTACGCGTGGATTTGTCGGGGCATTGAGTAAAGCACTTTTACCGGTTTCGATTAATTCTCCATCCATCATAACCCATGTGTAATGCCCAATTGTTAATGCTTGTTGTAAATTATGTGTAATCCAAATCATCGTAACATTGTATTTTTTATTTATTGTAGCAATCAGCTTTTCAATTTCCTGTACTGATTGACGATCCAATGCAGATGTTATTTCATCTAATAACAAAATAGAGGACTGATTGATTAGTGTTCTTGCGATCGAGACCTTTTGACGTTGGCCTCCCGATAATTCGCTGGCTGATTGGTGGAGGAAGCTTTCATCTAAACCGACATCCTCTAAAAATTGGATGGCCTCCTGTTGTGATAGTTTTTGTCCTTGCAATGTTCGTGGGATTGCAAGATTTTCTAGTACAGTGCCCGTTATCATAGGAGCTGCCTGTAAAGCAATACCTACATGTCTTCTTAAGGATGTAGGCTCATAGGTAGAGATGGGCTGATTTTCAATTAGTATGTGTCCATTTGTTGGAGAAAGAAGGCCATTACATAATTTTAATAAAGTTGTTTTACCCGCCCCAGAGGGACCGACAAGGGTAGTAATTTGGCCTTTAGGAAAAGACCCAGTAATTGACTTTAATATCAATTTGTCATTTACTGAAAAGTGAACTTGTTGAAAATGAATGGCAGGCTCGTATAGCGTGTTCATCAATTAAACTCCTTTGCTATAGTCAGTAAAATAACTGTAGCATGAAATGACTGAAGTTGCAGTTTAAATAAAGAAAGTTGGGGAGATTAGGAAATGGGAATATTGTATTTTGATACAGTGACGTATGCACAAGGAGAAATGTATATTGTAGCTTCAGATATAGGTATTGTTTATATAGGAACGCCCAATGCTTCATTTGAAGAGGTTGAAGAGTGGGCAAAAAAACGATTTAAAGGATACAATTTTGAAGAGAACCGAGAAAAATTACAACCGTATAAAGAACAACTAATAGCTTTTTTTAACAAGGAACTAACTGAATTTGACCTACCCATTCATGTAAAAGGAACGCCTTTTCAATTAGCGGTTTGGGATGCTCTTAAAGAATTACCCTATGGAACAACGACATCGTATGGGAATATCGCACAGCGTATTGGTAATCCGAAAGCGGTGAGAGCTGTAGGCAGTGCAATTGGAGCAAATCCAATTCTAGCTATTATTCCGTGTCATCGTGTCATTGGCAAAAATGGTCAATTAACTGGTTTTCGCAGTGGCCTAGAGATGAAGAAGTTTTTACTTGATTTAGAGAAAGCTTAAGTGAATCGATAGTGGGAATGATCACTTGGATCGAGGTTAGGAGCGCTTTCGGCAAAGAAATGATCACTTGGATCGAGGTTAGGAGCGCTTTCGGCAAAGAAATGATCACTTGGATCGAGGTTAGGAGCGCTTTCGGCAAAGAAATGATCACTTGGATCGAGGTTAGGAGCGCTTTCGGCAAAGAAATGATCACTTTAACAGTGGTTAAGAGCACTTTCGGCAAAAGTATGATCACATCTCTCTACCTCGAGCAAAAAAAGAGATAACTTTCGATAGACAAATATATATAGAAATCTGCCCCCATTACTTTAAGAAAAGGCGGCAGATTTCCCTAGTTATACGTGTTGTTCTTCTTTTACATGGTTTTGCTGTGTTTTACCAAAGTGTGTTAAACGGTGGGCGAAGGTTTCCCCTCGAACCGCGGAGCTTTTAAATATATCCTGGAATTCGTAAGCTGGAGCACCGTGTTCCATTACATCTAAGCCAGCAATTTCTTCTTCAGCCGTTACGCGTAATGGAATAAATGCTTTGATAATTAAAAGGCCAACTGCCACAGATACGCTAACCCAGGCAATGGTTGCGATGATACCGATTGCTTGGATACCTAGCAGACCAAATCCACCACCATAAAATAGGCCTTGACCATCGATGTCAAATAATCCAACGGCTAGTGTTCCCCAAATCCCACATATCCCATGAACAGCAATTGCTCCAACGGGATCATCTACTTTTAGCTTCCACTCTAGGAACCGTACACCTTCAACAAGGAATGGAGCTGCTACAAGGCCAATAATAAGGGAACCTATAATACTAACATTTGCAGCACCAGCTGTAATCCCTACAAGACCTGCTAATGCACCGTTTAATGTAAGGGAACCATCAATATGTCCGTAACGAAATTTCGTATAGAATGCGGTAGCAGCTACGCCAGCTGCTGCGGCAAAGAATGTATTGGCAATGACATTGGGAACTAGTTCAGGATCTGCGGCTAAAGTAGATGCCCCATTAAAACCAAACCAACCAAACCAAAGTAGAAATACGCCTAAAGCGCCTAAAGGAATACTGTGCCCTGTAATAACATTTACCCGACCATTTTCATATTTACCAAGTCGTGGTCCTACCATAACGGCTGCGACAAATGCTGCGACAGCCCCTGTTAAGTGAACAACCGTAGATCCGGCAAAATCAATAAAGCCTAAATCTGTTAACCAGCCTTGACCACTCCAAACCCAGTGACCTACAACAGGGTAGACAAATAAAGACATGAGTATAATAACTCCGATATAAGCGAAAATATTCGTACGTTCTGCAACAGCACCAGATAATATAGTCGCTCCTGTTGCGGCAAACATAGTTTGGAAAATAAAGAAAGAAAGATCGTCGACCCCATTTAAGGCGAAGCCGCTAGTGCCGAAAATACCACCTAATGTGTCGCCAAACATTATGGCGTAGCCACATAAAAAATAGACGATGCCGCCGATTGAAATAGTAAGGAAATTCTTCATGATAATATTGACTGCATTTTTAGAACGAGTAAATCCTGCCTCAACCATGGCAAAGCCTGCATGCATAAAGAATACTAAAATTGTGCCTAGCATCACCCAAATTAAATTAACAGATAAGAGTACTTCATCCATCTAATCGCCCCCTTTATTCTACTGCAACCGAACCGACTTCTTTTGTTCGGATGCGAATTGCTTGTTCTACAGGATAAATGAAAATTTTTCCATCGCCAACCTTGCCAGTTGCTGCCTCATGCAACAAAATCTCTACGATGGCATCAACTTTTCCATCGTCTACAATCATTTCTAACTTTAATTTAGGTGAAAATTCTATTTCATACGTATTGCCGCGAAATAGCCCTGTTCTACCGAGCTGACGACCGCAGCCAGCGATTTCAGAAACACTTAAACCAGCAATTCCTTCCTGTGCAAGTCCGTCCCGAACTGCCCCAAAAACTTCAGGCCGAATGATTGCTTCAATTTTTTTCATGTCTACCAGCTCCTTGCGTAAATTTAATTTACATGTTAAAACGGTATGAAAAACAGTGCAATTGTTTTTTTAGAATACATGTAATGTTATATAACATGATATATTTCTGGTATCGAACTATTTTTCAAAAAAGGTTTTTATAAAGGGAATGAAAGCGGTACTAAAATTTGTGTCTAAAATGTGTACAGTTCTAAATTTTCTGACTATTTATGTTAGGAAAGCTGACATCGGGTAGAAGAAATGTAAGGCGCAAGAATTTGGGTATATAGTGTATACTAGGACTAATTATCAAAGCGGAAGAAGGGGTTTATGTGAGATCAAACTATGCAGATGATAGCTTAGCGCTACACACAGACTTATATCAAATAAATATGGCAGAATCCTACTGGGCGGATGGCATACATAATAAGAAAGCGGTTTTTGAATTATATTTTAGGAAATTACCTTTTGGTAATGGTTATGCCGTATTTGCTGGATTAGAGCGAATGCTTGATTATCTTCGTGATTTTCATTTTAGTGAATCCGATATTGCGTATTTACGTGAGGAAGTAGGCTATAAAGAGGACTTTATTGACTATTTGAAGAATGTTCGATTCACAGGGGATATGTATTCCATGGTAGAAGGAGAGCTTGTTTTTGCTAATGAACCAATTGTTCGAATTGAAGCTCCGTTAGTGGAAGCTCAACTAATTGAAACAGCATTGCTTAATATTGTTAACTACCAAACATTAATTGCAACAAAGGCGAGTCGAATTAAGCAAATTATCAAAAATGAAGTGGCTATGGAATTTGGAACAAGGCGTGCACAGGAAATGGATGCGGCCATTTGGGGAACGCGTGCAGCGTTTATCGGAGGTTTTGCTTCCACTAGTAATGTTCGAGCGGGTAAACTTTTTAATATTCCTGTCTCAGGTACACATGCGCATGCATTAGTACAAGCTTATAAAAATGACTATGATGCATTCCATGCGTATGCTAAACGTCATCGAGATTGTGTATTTTTGGTAGATACTTACAATACGTTGAAATCTGGGGTGCCAACCGCTATAAAAGTTGCGAAAGAACTAGGAGACAAAATTAATTTTATTGGCATACGTTTAGATAGTGGAGATATTGCGTTTTTATCAAAAGAAGCTCGTCGGATGTTGGATGCTGCTGGCTTCCAAGATGCTAAAATCATTGTTTCAAACGATTTAGATGAATATACAATCTTAAATTTAAAAGCTCAAGGTGCAAAAGTAGATGTCTGGGGAATAGGTACAAAACTTATTACGGCTTACGATCAACCTGCATTAGGTGCGGTTTATAAAATGGTTGCTATTGAAAATAGTGAAGGGCAGCTAGAGGATACAATTAAAATCTCGGCCAATGCTGAAAAAGTATCAACGCCTGGACTAAAAAATGTTTACCGAATTATTGATAAAAAGAATGGGAAGGCAGAAGGGGATTACATCACGATGCAAGATGAAAATCCTCAAGCAGAGGAACGCATTAAAATGTTCCATCCAATCCATACATTTGTATCAAAGTTTGTCACAAATTTTGAAGCGAAAAATCTTCATCAGCATGTCATTGAAAATGGGACAATCCACTATCAAAATCCTACTTTAGAGGCAATGCGTGACTATGCTGCTGAAAATTTAGAATTGCTGTGGGATGAATATAAACGTGCGATGAATCCTGAAGAATATCCAGTCGATCTCAGTCAAAAATGTTGGGATAATAAGATGCGAAATATTGAAGAAGTACACAATATGGTAAAGCGAATGTAAAAGAAGGAGTGAACGGTACGATGACTTTACAGCAAAAAATTATTGAGGAGCTGCGTGTATTACCTACTATTAATGTTCAGGAGGAAATACGTAAATCCATTGATTTTTTAAAGGAATATGCAAAACGTTATAACTTTGTGAAAGGGTTTGTTCTTGGTATTTCTGGCGGTCAAGACTCAACTTTAACTGGGAAGCTAGCGCAGTTGGCGATTGATGAATTAAATGCAGAGGCAGGAGAAATGAAGTATTCATTTTTTGCCGTTCGTTTACCATATGGCGTGCAAGCAGATGAACAAGATTGCCAAGATGCCATTGATTATATAAAACCAACGAAAACGTACACAGTGAATATAAAAGAGGCTGTAGATGCAAGTGTGATCGCCCTAGCAAATGCAGGTGTTGAGCTAAATGACTTTGTAAAAGGGAACGAAAAAGCTCGTGAACGTATGAAGGTGCAGTATTCAATTGCTGCAATGAATGGGGCAGTTGTCTTAGGGACGGATCATGCTGCCGAAGCTATCACAGGCTTTTACACAAAGTTTGGTGATGGCGGAGCAGACTTAATGCCAATCTTTCGATTGAATAAACGCCAAGGAAAACAGTTGTTAGCAGAACTAAATTGTCCAGAGCATCTTTATAAAAAGGTACCAACAGCAGATTTAGAGGAAAATCGACCATCATTACCAGATGAAGTGGCGCTTGGTGTAACGTATGATCAAATTGATGATTATTTAGAGGGTAAAGAAATTCCAGAAGAATCGCGCAAGCTATTAGAGGGCTATTATTTACGTTCTCAACATAAACGTCATATGCCAATTACGATATTTGATGATTTTTGGAAGTAAGATGAGAGAAAAGGGTTATGAAAAAGTGGTTATCACTTTTAAAAATAGCTCTTTTCTCTCTTTTTTTATTTAATTTGGTTCTATACTGTTCATTAACAGCATATAATGTCGATATAATTACCTATAAGGATAATAAAATGTAGAGGAGGGTAACTTTTTATGAGGACTTCTAGAATAAGTGCAACGACAAGTAGTGTTTTTCGACAGGAAACTCAATATTTACATGCTGGTGATTTAAGCCACAATTTTGGAGGGAATCCACAAAAGCAATTTAGACATAGTTTGCAAAGAAATAAAGAGAAGAAGCACAATACAATGGCTACACCAACTCAACAGAGACAACTTCAACATGTTGCGCCCATTCAAATGGATAGCGCGTGTGATTTGCAAATACGTCACGAATTAAATGAAACAGCCTTAAAACTAAGTCGTTTAAGTAAGCAAAAGAAGAGACTCAATAGTTACCGCTCATCTATTTAAAAATGGCTCTCCCTACATTTTCTGATGTGGGGAGTTTTTTTGTAATCTAATTGTGAAAAATATGGTTAAAAAGATTAAAATTGTAACATTCTAATTGTGAAGAACGTTATATAATAAGAACTAGGCTTGTTTGATGACATTCAAACAAGCCTTCTTTAATAGCTATAGGTAGAAGTTTCAGATAATTGTTTTACTAGCCAAATTTCGATATGCTTAGATAAGTTATCGTACAATTCTCGCAATTGTCTGACGGAATGGGAGGTTTTTTGATTTATGAATTCTCAAATACAAGATGTTTTGGAAAATATAGAAAAAGTAATGATTGGTAAAAGAGAGGTTGCTGAGCTCGGTATTGTCGCATTATTAGCGAGGGGCCATGTATTATTGGAAGATGTTCCTGGGGTCGGAAAGACAATGATGGTGCGAGCACTTGCAAAATCTTTTGATGTACAATTTAAGCGAATTCAATTTACGCCAGATTTATTGCCATCAGATGTAGTTGGTGTTTCTATTTATAATCCAAAGACTATGGAGTTTGAATTTCGTCCTGGACCAATTATGGGGGATGTTGTCTTAGCGGATGAAATAAACCGTACGTCGCCAAAAACACAGTCCGCCTTGTTAGAGGGTATGGAGGAGGCCTCTGTTACAATTGACGGAACAACATTGATGATAAATCAGCCGTTTTTTGTTATGGCCACACAAAATCCGATTGAACATGAAGGTACCTATCCTTTGCCAGAAGCGCAATTAGATCGATTTCTATTGAAGATAAAAATGGGTTATCCATCTAGGGGACAGGAAATTGAAATTTTGCGAAGAGCTGAGAATGGTAAACCAATTGAAAAAATTGAAGCGGTGTTATCCGTAGCGCAATTAATAGAACTACAGGAGCTCGTCCAAGGTGTGTATGTAGAAGACTCAGTAAAAAATTATATGGTGGAACTTGCTACCCAAACTAGGGAAAATAACTATGTACATTTAGGGGTGAGCCCACGGGCAACAATCGCGCTAATGAAAGCTTCTCAAGCTTACGCATTTATGAAAGGAAGAAGCTATGTTACTCCTGACGATGTTCAATACCTAGTGCCGTTTGTTTTCAGCCATCGTTTAGTTCTAAAGCCAGATGCTCGCTACGATAATGTGACAGCAGATGAAATTATCCAGCGTATTATTGCTAAAACACCAGTACCAACAAAAAGGTTTGCAGAACAATGAAGCGATGGAAAGCTTTATTAGAAAAAAGTAAACATTTCCTATTAATTACTTTCTTGATGGTCGTAACATTTTGTTATGCTATGTTCCAAGGTGGATTTGTTAGCTGGTTTGTTTTTTTTACAGTTAGTCCATTTTTAGTGTACGCACTCATGTTCTTTGTTGTTCGAGAAGATATTCTATTAGTAGAACGCAAAATTGAACCAGCGCATATAGAACGTGGGCAATCAGCAAAGGTGCATATTACGATAGAACGAAAAACAAGTTTCCCTTTTGCTTATATTATGATGGAGGAACTTGTCGATAGTAAAGGGTTGGTACAAGCTAAAAAAGAAAATTCAAATGCCATTAAGTTTGTTGGATTTAGAAAAAAGTTTAGCTGGCATTATGATTTGGATAATGTTCCTCGTGGAGAGCATCGCTACTTAGGAGTTACAGTTATCTTCTATGATTTCTTTGGCTGGGCAAAAAAAGTTGTCGTAGCGGAAAAGGAACAAACTATTTTAGTTTATCCGAGAATACGAGAGATGAAATACGCAGCACTTCAGACGAAATATGATGTTGGTCCAATGATGTCTCCTTATTCCATTGTAAAGGACACTTCTATGGCTGTTGGGTTAAGAGAGTATGTTCCGGGTGATCGATTTTCATGGATTCATTGGAAATCGTTTGCGAGAACACAAACCTTACAATCTAAGGAATTCGAGGATCGGCAATCATCTGAGTTAATGTTAGTGCTTGACGCTAAAAGGTCTTCAATGTTTGAAGAAAAAGTGGAATTAGTTGCATCGATGCTCCAGATGATTATACAAGAGCGTGGTGATTTATCTTTTATTACAGCTGGGGAAATGACGAAAGTTTTTCCGGTTATACAGGGTGAAAAGCAGTTAGATCAGGTCATGTATCATTTAGCTGCTATCAAACCTGCTGAGAATGTTAAATTCCGATTCTATGATCAACAAGCCTTTAAGCAAGTAGCAACATTGCTTTATGTGACAAGTGATGTCTCTGACGAGTTGCTACATACTCTTGCGAATATAGTAAAAAGCTGTATTTGTTTTGTAGTGGCAAAACAGCCGCCTGTGCAATCAGAGCACACGATGCGTTATAAACATATTCAAGTTGTCTTTGTAGACCCAACAGATTTTTATCATTTATTCACGGAGGTGATAAAACCGTGAAGCAATCGTTAGGGGAATTTATAGAATTGGCCATTGCGTATATAATTGTATTCTTCATTTTACGAGAATGGCTCATTCCTATTATGCAATTAACTAATACTGGTGGGATGAATCTCTTCCTTGTTTTTATTGGGATGTCCTTAGCGCTAAGTTTACTCCGTGTACATCCGTTGTTATCGGGATTCGTAAAGTTTAGCTATATAACTTGGTTTATCGTTTTTGTTTATAGCAAAAGTCCTGTTCTTTCTCGAGAAACTGTACCATTCTTATTGTCTGAATGGAAAGGGAATATGGCAACGATACTATCAGGAGATTTTGGACAAGTTTCAGATGCTTTTAGGACAGTGCTCTTTCTTGTTTTAATCTGGATGCTCGTATATTTAATTCACCATTGGGTATCAGTACGAAAAAATATATTTTACTTTTTTGCCATGACAGTATTCTTTATTGCCACTTTAGATACGTTTAGTGACTACGATGGTAAAGCTGCAATTGTAAAAGTTGTTGTTCTTGGATTAATCATGACAGGTGTACTTTTTGTTAAACGTCTATGGCTTCAAATGGAAACAACAAGTACTGCAATAGAGAAGTGGAAAATTGTTATTCCTATGCTTGTGTCAGTATTACTTGTTAGTTCTGTTGCATTCTTTTTACCAAAGACTGGACCAACATGGGCAGATCCTGTTCCATTTATCCAGGGAGTTACTGGACAAGATGGAAATGGAGCTGGTGAAAAATCAGTTGGTTATAGCCAAGACGATAGTCAGTTGGGTGGTCCCTTTCAAGGAGATAATACATTAATTTTTACTGCCTCTTCTCGTGATCGTCATTATTGGCGCATCGAAACGAAAGATACCTATACATCTAAAGGCTGGGTTGTTTCAGAGGGGAACTTTGGGAAAAATGTCTATGAGACAGATACACCGATTTTAACCTCTTTACAAGTAGGACCATCTGAAAATGAACGCCACATCCAACTAGATATTGCTATTCCAATGCCGTTTTTAATTCAAACATATGGTTTGATATCTGTTTCAGCACAAGGCTCCACGTTATTTATTCAAGATGAGCAGACTGAAAAGATGATGATAGAGCAGCAGGTAGATGAATCAAAATCATTATCAAACTACTCATTATCTTATAGTGAACCAGTTTATAGTATGGAACAGCTCCAATTGTCCTATCCCTCTACACTTGAAACATTAGATTCTTCGTTTAATCGTTTTTTACAATTACCAAATCAGCTTCCGCAGCGTGTAAGAGACTTGGCGTCTGAAATAACGCAAGGTAAAGCTTCGGTATACGATCAAATTAAAGCTGTAGAAAGTTACTTTAGAACAAATGGCTTTAGATATGATAAAAAGGAAGCTGCAATTCCTGCTGAAAATCAAGATTATGTCGATCAATTTTTATTTGATACAAAAGTAGGGTATTGTGATAATTTCTCTACTTCAATGGTTGTGCTCTTACGTTCTGTAGGAATTCCGGCAAGATGGGTTAAAGGTTTTGCGCCTGGAACAGCAGGACCAATGACAGACGGACTACGTGAATATCAAGTCACAAATGACAATGCACACTCTTGGGTTGAAGCATATATACCAGGGGCTGGTTGGATGGAATTTGAACCTACCATTGGATTTTCCGGTAATGTGAACATAGATTATGATGTGCCATTAGATACATCTGACCAGGAAGAAGTAATACAGCCAGAACAAAAACCTGAGCAGAAGAAACAGCAAAAAGAGGTAACTGAAAAGGTACAGTCTCCGGCAACATTTAGCTTAGATGCTGTGTGGACGTGGTTGAAAAAGTATACTTATGTGTGGATTGGCATCATTGTTTTATTAATCATTACTGGTATTTCCTTATATTTGAAAAGGAAAACGTGGATCCCGAAAATGCATGTAAGGTCATATCGCAAAAAGGCAGCTGATTGGTCAAACTTTGATTCTTCTTATCAAGTGTTATTAAAGCAATTATCTCGTATTGGCTTGCGCAGGAGAGATGGGGAAACATTACGTGCTTTCGCAGAGCGTGTAGATTTAGCACTTGAGACAGATGAAATGCAAAAGTTAACAGTAGTATATGAGCAACATGTTTATGGGAAAGATAAAGAAGACGTTGATTTTATAAAGCTGAAAGAAAGTTGGGAATATTTAATCAATCGCACTATCAGTTGATTTTAACGTAGACAAAGAGTAAAATGAAAAAAATTAAATGCAAGGATTGCTTTCATATAAGTTCGATAATAGGGTTCGGATGTTTCTACGAAATCACCATAAATGGTTTCTCTATGAAGGCGGATGTTTTCGTTAGGTGAAAAGTATAGTAAATCACTTTACTTTGCTACGCATTCGCCTTTATCACGATTCTAGAGCTTTTGAACGCGTAGAAAGTTATTTTACTTTCTTCGCGTTTTTCTTTGAACAAATGAAAATATCCTTTAAAAATAGTAGAAGAGGTGGAAATTTTGACAGCTAGCCCTTTATTAAAAGAGCAAGAAAAAATCGTTGTACTGGACTTCGGTAGCCAATTTAACCAATTAATTACGCGTCGTATCCGTGAATTTGGTGTTTTCAGTGAATTACATCCACATACGGTAACTGCGGAAGAAATTAAAGATATGAATGCAACGGGTATTATTTTTTCTGGTGGCCCTAACTCTGTTTATGATGAGAATGCTTTCCATGTGGATCCAGCTATTTTCGATTTAGGCTTACCAATCTTAGGTATTTGCTACGGTATGCAACTAATGGCGCATACAAACGGTGGTAAAGTTGAAGGTGCTGAAACGCGTGAATATGGTAAAGCTGAAATTCAAGTAACGACTTCAAACAAGTTATTTGGTGAGTTACCTGCTGAACAAATCGTATGGATGAGTCATGGGGACCATGTAACTGAAGTTCCAGCTGGATTTGAAGTTATCGCAACAAGCGCATCTTGCCCAATTGCTGCAATGGCAAATGTAGAACGTAAATTATATGCTGTACAATTCCATCCAGAAGTACGTCACTCTGTTTATGGTAATGACTTATTACGACAATTCGTATTCGATATTTGTGAAGCAAAAGGCGATTGGTCAATGGCAAACTTCATTGAGATTGAAATCGCTAAAATTCGCGAAACAGTTGGCGATAAAAAAGTATTATGTGCACTTTCTGGTGGAGTAGACTCTTCAGTTGTGGCAGTGTTAATCCATAAAGCAATCGGCGATCAATTAACATGTATGTTTGTAGACCATAACTTAAACCGTAAAGGTGAAGTTGAACAGGTAATGAAAACATTCACAGAAGACTTCGACATGAATGTTATTAAAATTGATGCACGTAAACGTTTCATGGACAAACTTGCTGGTGTTTCTGATCCTGAGAAAAAACGTAAAATTATCGGTAATGAATTCATTTATGTATTTGATGAAGAAGCATCAAAACTTGAAGGTATGGATTTCTTAGCACAAGGAACTCTTTACACGGATATTATTGAATCGGGTACTTCTACTGCACAAACAATCAAATCACACCATAACGTTGGTGGTCTTCCAGAAGATATGCAATTCCAATTAATCGAGCCACTGAAAACTTTATTTAAAGATGAAGTACGTGCGCTAGGTTTAGAACTTGGTCTTGACGAAAAAATCGTTTGGCGTCAACCATTCCCTGGTCCTGGATTAGGTATCCGTGTACTAGGGGAAGTAACAGAAGAAAAATTAGAAATCGTTCGCGAATCTGATTATATCCTACGTGAAGAGATTGCAAATGCTGGTCTTGATCGTGACATCTGGCAATACTTCACGGTATTACCTGATATCCGTTCAGTTGGCGTAATGGGCGATGCTCGTACGTATGACTATGCAATCGGTATCCGTGCCGTTACATCTATCGACGGTATGACTTCTGACTGGGCACGTATTCCATGGGATGTGCTAGAGAAAATCTCAGTTCGCCTAGTAAACGAAGTAAAACATGTTAACCGTGTAGTGTATGACATTACATCTAAGCCACCTGCAACGATTGAGTGGGAATAGAAACAAATGCCCTAAAGACCTTGATAAAAGGTTTTTAGGGTTTTTTTCGTTTATAAAGTGAAACTTCAGTCAAAAACTTCAAAGTGTAAAATAAAGCAATAATTGCTGATAAAGCGCTGTATGTAGTAAACTAAATGAATGGAAGAAATGATACTATTTAGATTAGGGGTGATTTAAATGAAGCAAAAGATGCCGATGATTCACACACTTGCAGTTGGAATGCCGAAAGAATTACTTGATAGTAAAGGGCGTTCGATGATTACAGGGATTGAAAAGCAACGAGTACAAGAAGTTTATTTATCATCTCGTGGTTTCGAGGGGGATGATGTGGCAGATAAAAAACATCATGGTGGCCCTGATCGTGCTGTTTGTTTATATCCAGCGGAGCATTACATACAGTGGGAACAGGAACTTGGTAAAACATTGCCTACTGCTGCATTTGGTGAAAACTTAACTGTAACGAATATGTTGGAAGCAGAAGTTTGTATTGGTGATATTTATAAAATTGGGGATGCTGTCATCCAAATTACACAAGGGCGTATTCCATGTAGCACGATTGATCGATATACTGAGGCCAACATATTACTTAAACGTTTAATTGAGACAGGCTATACAGGCTTCCTTGCGCGCGTACTAGAAGAAGGAACAATCTGTGCAGACTCAAAAGTTGAATTAGTAGAAAAGCACCCTGCACGTATATCCGTTTTGTATTGCAATGAAGTATATTTTAAAAACAAAGATGCTATTGCCATGCAACAAATACAAGCAGTAGATGCATTAGCGGAAGATTGGAAAGAAAAATTAGAAAAAAGAATTCAGCTCTTGCAAAGTAAAGTGTTGAATTAGGACAGACATAAGAGATGGGCATCCTCTAAAATTCGAAAGAATTCTGGGGGATTTTTTACTTTCTATCGGTTAATAATTGTTCAGTACTTTTGCTTTTCTGGCGATGATTTTTTAGAATGTGAACATTAA